>DIVA01000011.1 GCA_002435705.1 Bacteriovoracaceae bacterium UBA6144 | reverse complement strand
ATCTCGCTCACCAGCGCTCTCTGAGCACCCACCAGAGCATTAAGCAGTGTTGATTTACCAGCGTTCGGAGCACCGACGATGGCAACCGAAGCCACCACGTCGTGGTGAGGCTTCACGCCTTTTTGAATCGTTTCAGCAATTTCTTCGTCGGTTTTAAAATTTTCCGCAAACTTCAAGAGACGGTCACGCACCTCTCCGATGCCACGGTTATGTTCAGCGGAGACTTTGATGAGATCGTCGCCGTCGATGTCGAGGCGGTAAAAATCAACTTCGTCGCCGTTTTGTTTTTCGGTATCAAACTTATTCACCAACACCCATAGAGGCTTATTCTCGGTACGAATGAACTCGCGGATACCTTGATCGAAAGGATTGAGGCCCTCGCGCGCATCTACCACGAAGAGCACGAGGTCACTCTCGCGGATAGCCAGTTTGGCGTGATCGGCCATGATGTTGAAGAAACTATCGACGTTATTTTTTTTCTTTTCATCGATCTCGACTTTCTCGGGATAGAAACCTCCGGTATCCACCAGGATCAACTCCTGATGACGATCACCCTCTTCAATATCAAGGATGCCGTAGTGGCGATCGCGGGTGACTCCGGGTTGATCGTGAGTCATCGCCAGACGCGCTTGGCGCATGAGGCGATTAAAGATGGTCGATTTGCCCACATTCGGGCGACCGATGATTGATACGACTGCAGAACGTCTCACTTAGACCTCCAAACTCGAGCTGCGGTTTGTGAGCGAGGAAGACCAAGTTCATCTAAAACCCAATTATTAGAAAACCACTTTGGCGAAACTTTCACGTGCAAGTTCAAGTGCACTTGTCCATCCAGCATCGCTTCAATTTTTTTACGTGCCTCAGTTCCAATCTGCTTGATCACACTGCCCTGACGACCCACCACAATCGCTCTCTGAGAGGGACGGTTGACGAGAATCGATGCCGAGATGTGCGCGGCTACAGTGGCCTTCTCTTCTTTGGAGTCTTTGTACTCATCGATCACCACCGCGAGCTCATATGGGAGCTCTTCTTTTAAAATCCGGAAGGCTTGTTCACGGATATATTCCGTCACAAAAAATCTTTCGTTCTTATTAGAAGCCGAACCATCTGGGAAAAGATGAGGTCCCGGCTGAGCCGCATCGACCAGGGCCCCCGTGAGGAGATGGATATTCGTTCCGTCTTTGGCGGAGATGACAAACATCTTCTCAATATTGGCATTGAGCTTCACCATCTCTGCATAAAGACCTACGGGATCTGCGTTTTTTGCGACGTCTGCTTTAGTGAAAACGATCCAAGTACGACCCAGCTCCCACTCAATTGTCTCAAGAAACTCTTTGTAGTTTTGCATCGGATAGTCAGCCAGATCCACCAGCAAGAGATTCAGGTCCACGCCCTCTGCCGCCATTTGGGCTTGGTTATTCATGCGCTTGTTAAGCTCCTGAGGCGCCTTATGCACTCCCGGAGTGTCCACTAGCACGATCTCCGTGCGATCGATGGTGAAAATGCACTGGAACTGGTTTCGCGTCGTTTGAGGACGATCGGAGACGATAGAGAGATCAAAACCCATGAGTTGATTGATCAGGGTGGATTTTCCAGCATTGGGCTTACCAAGCACGGCCACCATAATGTGTTTGTTGTGAGGGTGTTGAGTTTCTAAAAGCATGGGTATCCCTTTAAACGGTTAAGTGTAACTGGTATTTTAAACAACTCTGTGCCAGCACCAGAGCGGCTTTCTTTTTTGATACGTCTTCTCGTGAGAGAAGGGCTTTGTCTTGGATAATCAGGGTAACGCGAAATTTATTCTTGAATTCCTGGGCCTCATAAATGGGCAGGCTCTTCCAGGTCTTGAGGCAAAACTCTTGAAGCTTGGATTTGGCATCAAACTCCACAAGATTTTCTAGGCTAAACAAATCGCCCTCGAGTTTTTTGATCCAACTCTCCCACACTGCGCGCGCCCGCTCTACACCTTGACTCACGTAGACCGCCCCCAAAAGCGCCTCGAGCCCATCGGCCATGATCGAATCGTTATCGACGAGATCATTTTTCTCCCCTCGCCCGACCTTCATCAGCTGATCCAGCCCAATGGCGCGGGCCATCTGCGCCAGAGTTTCTTCGCGGACGATGAAACTTTTTAGTTTTGAAAGTTCTCCCTCTGGGAGCGAGGGGTGACGGAGGTAGAGCTCGGTGGTGACGAAGAGACCCAAAACGGAGTCGCCTAAGAATTCCAGACGCTGATAAGATGCCCCCTGAAAATCAGGGTTTTCATGAATAAATGATTTATGTGTCAGGGCTTCAAGAAACTTAGGGAAATGGATCTGCTCGATCCCCCAGTCTGTGAGAAGGCCGTTGATTTTCTCATCAATCAACATAAGGTCGTCCAAGGTCGTCTGGTCCTCTGAGTGGGAGGACATGTTTAAATGAATCAGGTGCTTATAACAGAGCAGTTGCATTGCGACAAGAGTTTTGCTGCTTGTCCTCTTAACTCTAAGAGGGCAAAATCATTGTACTATGATCGATCTCATCGTGACCCAACAGGAATTTCTTAAACAGCTTAAAACTCAAGGGAAGAGTTTTAACACCCTTAAAAATTACCGGGCCGATCTGGAAGCTTTCAATAAATTTTTGACCCAGCATAACCGCCCCCTCTCGCTGAAGACTTTTACAGCTAAAGAAGCGCAGGAGTATGCGCAGTTCTTAGAAAACACTTACGGCTCTCCCAACTCCATTCGCCGTCGCGTGCAGGCCTTAAGGCTCTACTTTGATTTTCTGGTGGTTCGTCACAGCTTTCCCCTGAACCCTATTAAACAGATGGCCGTGGCGCCCAAGCTCCTAGAAAAACCTAATCCGCCGAGCTTCAAAGATCTCATAAAAGTCAAAGACAGCTTAATTAAACTCTCCCTCTCTGAGAGCGGACTTTCTCTGTTAATGGTGCAAAGAAATCTCCTCATCTTTGGTCTCATTTATGAATCAGGTCTTAAGGTGAGTGATCTGTCACGTTTAGAAATGAGTGACATTTTGATGGATAAAAAAGGCCCTCGGGTTTTGGTGCGACCAGATAAGCGTGAACCTTACTCTATCCCACTCAGTCCAGGCTTTGGTGAGATGTTTAAAAATTATAAAGTTCAGCTGATGGAGAATTGGAATCTGGCGCAAAAACCTAATCATCTCTTCTTCAATGCTAACCCCTTTAAAATTCTCTCGGGCACTCTTTCTCCTCGAGGGATCGAGTTGGTGTTTGAGTCGATCCGTGAAAAAACAAAAACAGACATCACCGCTAGAAATCTTCGCCAGGCCTGTGTATTTAGATGGATGAATCTTTTAACTCCCGCGTCTCAGATCAAGGAGTGGTTGGGTGTGGCGCCTGACTACGACATGGCCTTGTATAACGAGGTTTTTAACAAACAAAAACCCATCTATCTGGATATTCCTTATGCATGAAGTTTTCATGCGCCGCTGTTTTGAACTCGCCCTGCAAGGCGCTGGAATGGTCTCACCTAATCCCATGGTGGGAGCCGTGCTCGTGCGTGAAGGAAAAATTCTCGCCGAAGGCTTTCACGCTAAACACGGCGGCCCTCATGCAGAAGCTGCTCTCTTTCACAACTATCCTGACACTGATTTGAGTGGGTGTGATCTCTACATCAATCTCGAGCCCTGCTCGCACACCAAAAAACTCACGCCTCCTTGTGCTCCGGAGATCATCGCTCGCCGTGTGAGTCGCGTGATCATCTCCAACATCGACCCGAATCCTCAAGTCGCGGGCAATGGGATAAAAATGCTTGAAGCTGCAGGCATTCAGGTCATCACCGGTGTTTTGAGTGACGAAGGAGAAAAGCTCAACGAGATTTTCTTCCACCGCATGCGCACGGGACTGCCCTTTATCACTTTAAAAGCGGCCTCTACCCTAGACGGTAAAATTGCTCTCAACAACGGTGAATCCAAATGGATCACCTCGCAGGAATCACGACTTGATGCCCATTACGGGCGCCTCCTGCATGATGCGGTGATGATTGGTGCAGAGACTTTGAGGCGCGATAATCCGGCACTGACCGTACGTCTGCCTCACAAAACCCTGGAGCGCCAACCTTACCGGCTCATTCTCACAGCTTCAGGAAAAATCCCTAAAGACGTGCAGGTGTTTACCGATGAACACCGCCACCGCACTTTTGTTATCACTCATGAAGAAACACGGATTGATTTTCTGCCACCCCAACAAGTTATTCGTCTCTCCACCCTGAGACCCTTTCCTTTTGAAGAGCTCTACCAAAAACTCTCTCAACTGGGGATTCATTCACTATGGCTTGAAGGCGGCTCGAATTTACACACGCTTTTTCTCGCTCACAAACAAGTCAGCAAAGTACAGATCTATCTAGCTCCAAAAATCATGGGCCAAGGAATCAATATTTTTGATTTTAAGCTACCGGACATTGCAAGCCTGATTGAATTTCAGAACACGGAAGTCACAACAATAGGCAGCGATATAAAAGTCACGGGCAAATTTCATCATTGAATGCCAGCTCCTAAAAAGAGGCTGGCACCGCGGAGGCTGGCACCGCTAAGGCCTAGACAAAGCCACTTTGACACCACCTGATTACCTAGACATACGCTCTTATCACTCTTATAGTGTGACCCATGTTTACCGGACTCATTCAAGACACTGGCAAAATTAAAAGCGTCACTGACAATCGTGAGGGCCGTGAGTTTGTGATTGAAACAAACCTCGCTTCGCAGATCAAAATCGACGATTCGGTCGCTACCAATGGCGTGTGTCTCACCGCTACTCAGGTCGACGGAAAAACTTTTCGCTGTCAGGCCATCCCCGTCACTCTCGAGAAAACCAATCTGGGTAAACTCTCTGAGGGCTCTCGGGTGAACCTAGAACTTTCTTTGCGTGCTGAAGATCGTTTGGGCGGTCATATGGTCCAAGGCCATGTCTCGGGCACGGGACAAGTCTTAGACATCCGTGATTTTGGAAAAACCTGGGAGTTTGATATCGGCTTCGAGGCCAGTCTTCGTAAATATATGATTTTAGAAGGCTCCATTGCGATCGATGGGATCAGCCTCACGATTGCCCGGCTTTATGATTCAAAACTCACGGTTTGCATTATTCCACACACCTTAGAAAAGACGACACTAGGCGACAAAATCCTTGGTGACACCGTTAATCTTGAGGTAGATATGGTGGCGAAATACATCGAATCCTTTTTGACCCGCGACCCCAGCCTTAAAGCTGATTGGTCAAAAAACTTTTGAGAGCCACTATGACAAAACTCAATACCATCGAAGAAGCCCTTCATGACCTGAAGCTTGGTCGCATGATCATTGTGGTCGATGATGAGAATCGTGAAAACGAAGGCGACTTTGTTATGTGCGCCGACATGATCACACCCGAGGCCGTGAACTTCATGGCCACCTTTGGTCGTGGCATGATCTGTGCTCCCATCACTCAGGAGATTGCCGATCGTCTCGAGCTTCCCCTGCAGGCCAATCTCAATAACGCTCCCCTGGGCACAGCATTCACAGTAACAGTTGATGCGATTGAAGGCGTCTCCACAGGGATTTCAGCCAAGGATCGCGCTATCACCCTTAAGCTCCTTGCTGACCCTGCCTCTCGTGCCCCTCAGTTTTCAAAGCCTGGCCATATCTTTCCTTTGATCGCAAAAAAAGGTGGCGTCTTGGTGCGCGAAGGCCACACCGAAGCCAGTGTGGATCTCGCGGTTCTTTGTGGCATGAATCCGGTAGGTGTGATCTGCGAGATCATGAATGAAGATGGATCCATGGCCCGTCTCCCTGATCTTGAGATCATGGCAGAAAAGTTTGATCTTAAAATGATCTCGATTGAAGATCTCGTTAAATTCAGAAAATCTCAAGACAACCTTCTCACGCAGATTGAACATGTTCCAATGCCCACTAAGTTTGGTGAGTTCCACCTTTTTGTTTTTGAATCTGATGTGCTTAAGACCACGGCCATGGCGATCGTGAAAGGTGATAAAGAAAAACTCTCTTCCGACTCCCCTCTCTTGCGTGTTCACTCTGAGTGCTTCACTGGAGATATCCTTCACTCCCTTCGTTGTGATTGCGGCGACCAACTCCAGCTAGCGCTCACGCGCATAGAAGCAGAGGGCAGTGGCATCGTGATTTATCTCAAGCAAGAAGGTCGAGGTATTGGGCTCATGAATAAAGTGCGCGCCTATAAACTCCAGGACCAGGGTCTCGACACTGTTGAAGCGAATGTTAAACTTGGCTTTCCGGCTGATATGCGTGACTACACTATGGCGAGCCAGATCTTGAAATACTTCAAGATCCAGTCAGCGCGCCTGATGACCAATAACCCACAAAAATTTAAGGCGCTGATTGATCTGGGTGCTAAAAATCTTATGCGTGAGAGCCATGAAACCTCTCCCCATAAAACCAATATGCAATATCTCATGACCAAGAAAACTAAACTGGGTCACTGGCTCGGCTCTGGTTTGATCGAGCAGTAAAAGGAATTCTTATGACGACAAAAATTGATGCCACTTTAAACGGATCAAAACTTAAAATCGCGATCGTCACCGCTCGCTTCAACGACTTTATCACTTCCAAGCTTTTAGAAGGCGCTCTTTCTACTCTTAAGCGTCACGATGTCTCCATGGACGCCGTGACCGAAGTTTGGGTTCCCGGTGCTTTTGAGCTCCCCCTTACCGCCCAGACTCTCGCTGAGACACAAAAGTTCGATGCTGTGATTTGCCTGGGCGCTGTGATCAGAGGCGCTACCACTCACTATGACTATGTCTGCTCACAAGCCGCTAGCGGCATTGCCTCAGCCTCACTCAAAACCGGGGTACCGGTCATCTTTGGCGTGATCACCACCGAAAACATCGAGCAGGCGATTGAGCGCGCCGGGACGAAAGCGGGCAACAAAGGCTGCGACGCAGCACTGGCGGCGATCGAGATGGCGAATACAATGCGGGCCATAAAAGCCACTCGCTAGTAGACACACACCTAAGCTTAGGTTATAAATTTCAAGCTTTTGAGCGAGGAGACAAGCTCCTCAAGAGTAATTTTTTAAACGTTTCTTGTCACAAATCAAGCCACGAGCTTGAAATTCAACGGATCCTAATATTTCTCTTCTGAGAAATATCTTCCAATGTTTTTCATTCTCAGCGGCAGCCATTTAAGGAGTATTTTATGGCAAAGGCAACGATGGGGCGTTCACGCTTCAAAATCCAAAGACGTCTAGGAGTTGAGCTTCCTGGACTAGGTAAAGCTGGTGCTCTTGAGCGTCGTCCTTACGGACCCGGTCAGCACGGTGCTGCTCGCAAAAAACTATCAGACTTTACTGTTCGTCTGATGGAGAAACAAAAAGTAGTTTTCAACTACGGTCTTCGTGAGCGTCAGCTCGTGAACGCTGTGAAGAAAGCGAAGCGTGTGAAAGGCCAAGCTTGGGTTGACGTGTTGATCATCAACCTCGAAAGCCGTCTTGATAACGTTGTTTTCCGTTCAAACTGGGCACCATCATTGATGGCTGCTCGTCAGATGGTAAGCCACGGCCACATCCTCGTTAACGGCAAGAAAGTAAACCTTCCTGCAGTTCACGTTGAAGTGGGCGACGTCATCGAGATCACAGACAAGGGTGCTAAGTCTGGAAACTACCTCCAGGCCAAGGCTCGTCCAAGAATCTCTACCGTTCCTGCTTGTATCCTCGTTGAGAAATCAGGCGAGAAAGAAAAAGCAAAATTGGTAGCGAAGCCACTTCCAGACGATATCCCATTCGCGTTTGAGAAGCGTCTCGTGACCGAATACTACTGGAAAGTTAAGTAAGAATTTAAGGGCTCCTTCGGGAGCCCTTCTTATTTGAGATTACTCGAAGAGTAATTCCACTCGTCGATTCTTCCCGCCCGCAACGTTAGAATCCATTCCTGGTAAAATCACCGTATCAATCATCTCTCTGGCCCCTCGTCCCTCATAGGATATCTTCGATTCGTCGATCCCGTTTTTACTCAGTAGCCGGGCCACAGCGCGAGCACGAAAATACGATACATCCTCATGCTCCTTAATGATCTCTGGAGTCCGAGGCATACCTACACCATTGGCGTGACCGATCAGCCGAAATTTCCGATTCCTCTGTTTTTTTAGATAAGGCACAAGCTGCTCAATCACGTAGGACTCAGAGTCCGGCAAAAGGATGGAAGATCCAGAGTAAAAATTTATATTTTTCAGGATAAACTTTTCTCCACGCTGAGGTGACTTTGAGAGCTTAGGATCGAGAGTCTGAGACTTATCGTTGGATTGCGGAGTCATAACGAATAACAAAATAACAGCAGCAAGCGCACTGCTTAAGAGATCCAGCATCGAGAGATAGTTGGGTGTGAAGGACTCATTTCTTTTCATCATGGCGCGGGATAACCTCGATGCAGTTGATGAGTCGATCCGTGATCGCTTCTTTAATTTGTAAAAACACACTCGCGCTGAACTTCTCGAGCTCCCCTTGGCGCCAGTTAATGATGATCGAGAGAACGAGAGCTAAAAGAGTTGTATCAAAAGCGACACCGAGAGAAGCCGTCACGAGCTGTACATTGCCCGAGCCAGCATACTGCATGGCCCCTGCAATCCCAATAATCGTGCCGATGAAACCCAGTGAAGGAATACACCAATTCAAATAACGGATGGTCGTTTGTCCAACGTACTCGTGGTCATTGTAAAACGAGATCTGCTCACTCACCATCTCCATGGTTTCAGGAACCGACTGGGATGAGCGAAACTTACGGCAGGCCCGAATGACAATTGTATTGATGATTGAATCCTTGGCCCCTCTCTCTTCAGCCTCGACCCGGATGCGATTCACATCATTTTCCAGCAAGATCTCCTTCGAGCTCTTGGGTAAATTAATTTTTTGAATGTAGACTTCCTGTTGAGTCAGCCCGGCTGAGCGATCTTTAATCAAGTAGTAAGCAAAGAGATAAACAAGATACGTGATAAACTGAATGTATCCCCCACCAAGAAAATCTCCTCCTAAAAACAGAGTGAGTCTTAAGAGCGTGGGTTGAGAGGAGAGATAAAAAATCACCAACTGGTAGCTCACCACCACCAGAATATAAAGCAGCACTGAGATCACCAGTGCTTTCTTAAATGCCTTGAGTTGACTGCCATTTTTTATTTTTTTTATTTGAATCATAATGACTTTTACTGAGAGAGAGTCCCGATCCAATCCACTCGCTTGCATTCATCCGGCAATAACTCCTCACAACTCAGAGCTTTTTGTGCGTTCGTATAGTTATGCTCATAAGCAAAGCGTGAGCAGCGGTCGTAGATTTGAGTAGCGGGACTGGAGCACTCACCGGCCAAGATGCGCTCGAAGTGACCTGAGTGTAGAATCGAGCGGGCATTGCCTTTGTTTCTTAGATGAAGAGTTGCTCCGGACAACTCCATCTCCCCGGGATTCAGTTGGAAATTGACCGGGGCTCCAGGTAAGCCAGAGGGGCAAGCGTACATGCTGCGATTGGGATCGGCAGCTGACTCAAGCTCGGGTCGGATCAGTTCCAGATACTCCCGGCAGGCCGGCCGATGTTCAGCTGGGACGTCTGCCAGCTTACATTCATAGTTTTGTTCCTCAAGAGATAGATTGTGCTTCTTCGTCACATAATTGTGCATGAGGAAAGCTTCGGTGTTTTTAAACCGGACGGTCTCTGGAGAATTTTCAAGCAGGCTCAGGCGCGGACTAGTGTTAGAAGGTAATGTCGGCATCATCACTTGAGAGCTGAGCTTACAGCATACACTCTTGGGAGACTGGGTAGGTGGATTCAGATGCCCAAATGAACCCCAAGGCCTGTTACCGATGTGACGGAACTGACGCTTCATGAGCAGCTCTTTATGAGTGCTCGTGGGATCGTTTAAATAACTGAGCGTATCTGGCTGCGTAGAGAGATCACAAGTAAAGGGCTCACCGGCAGCATCATCAAAAGCCTGGTTCATCCCATTACCCATGACGGAGCTTCCCTGTGCTTGAGGGCGACACTTCCCTACATTCGATGCTCCTCCGGTCTCATGGTACTCATCACACAGACCCGCCTTATGCAGGAGTTCGTGAATCACCTGGCCACAACGAAAATCTTCCGCGAAGTTTTCCGCGTTCCCGCGACTGGCCTTGACCACGTTGATGGTGATCTTCGGTGGAGCCTTTCCGATAATAAGATTTTTTTCCTCGGGAGTGATGAAACGAAAGGTCATCTCTCGCCCATCAGGAAGCTTGGCAGGAGGCAGGAGGGCCAGGCACTGGCGCACTCGCTCGGCCATGTCAGCCCCGCTCATCACAGCTGGGGCATCAGCACCGACGACGGGCCTAAAATCGAGTTGGTAGATGACTTCGAATTTTTTCTCGCTTTTCCGGTAGAGCAGGTACTCACGATTCGCTGGAATTGAGGTGGTTTCCATGCGCGCAAGCTGATGACTTAATCGACCTTGGCCGATTTCAATCGGTCGGCAGTTTTTATTTTCTGTGTACGTTATAGGCAAGGGAGCTGCAGCTGCAGGCATTGAGGGCAGCGAACAGTCGATGCAGTCTTTTGCGGCCCAAAGTGAGAGGGAGAAAAAAACCACTGCGATCATTTAAAAACCTCTGACCAAGCTGCCAACCCAGTCTGTCTCTTTGCAAGCCGCTGGTTGGTTAGCGCAGTTGGGTTGAGTGTGCTTATAACTATACTGGGCACACTGATCATACTGATTAGCTGCGATCGCATCTGGCTGAGGAGCTGCACAAGACCCTGCAAGAATGCGACTGAAATGTCCCGCATGCAAAAGTGGTCGCGCATTACCGCGGCTTCTAAAGTGAATGACCTTGCCACTTTTCACTCGCTCACCGGGCGAGATATCAAAGCGCGAGGGCGCAAGCTTAGTCGAGCCGTAAGGACAGCTCATCATCTCAAGCCTCGGATCGGCTGCCGAAAGGAGTTGGGGCTTGATGTGTTGGTTAAAACGCTGGCAGGCCTGGCGCATCTGCTGAGGAACTGAATTTGGGTCACACTTATAGCGTCGCTTGAAGAAGCGCGGACGAGCCGGGTCATTCAGGTTGTATCCGATGTCATCAAACTCTAAAAGATCCACGTTCGCATTCACCACACTTAAGCGTCTCGTATCTGCGGTGGGCGTGATATCCGCTGAAGTGCCTGGCAGCTGCTTACAACAAACGAGTGTCGGACTTTGCAGAGGCGTATTCATGTCCATACCAAGGCTGCGCCACATAACTCCTTGCAGATCGAAGTAGCCGCGACGAAGGACCACATCTTGCAGAGGTGAGGAGGAGCTAAAAAACTGCGCAAGTTTTGGGTCTTGAGAAAGATCACAACTTTGAGGAGCACCGACGGCCACATCATAGGCCATGAGCATGCCATCACTCATGATGGAATCAGCAGGCCCCCAAGGCCTGCAAGCGGTGGACTGGTCATGGTCGCCGGTGTAGACAGCTTCTTTGTATTCATCACACAGACCTGCGTAGTGAAGCAGCTCGTGCACGATGGTGCCACACTGAAAGCTCTCTTGAAAATCAGCGGCACTGCCGCGAAAAGTATCAGTGGGTAAAGGAGCACGGATAACGTTGATGTCAATGCGAGGAGGCTTAGTATTCCCAAACTGCACATCCGATTCATTGATGACTCTCAGGCGTAAGCGCTTGCCTTCAGGGCCGTTGATCGGAGGGATCATGGCCACGCATCGGCGCGCTCTCTCCTCCATCTGTGCCACCGCAGCGGGCGAAGAAGGAGCAGGATTTCCTGAGCGGAAATTCATATTAAAGACCGCTTCGTATGAACGATCGTCACGGCGGTAAAGTGTGTACTGACGGTTGACTGGGATTGAGCGCCCGGCACGCTGATTCACAACCCTTCCCTCACCCACTGCTAATTCTTTTGCGCAGTTGTTCTGGCGACGCATGGTTTGAGTGAATGGAGTAAATTCGGGGAGAGTGGTCGTACAGTTTGGACATTCTTCTTGGGCGTAAGACTGAAACAGAAGATACAGGATGATCCACATAAATCGTCTCCCCAAAAAGTTAAAAGGACCCCTTATGGAGTCCTTTTAAGTATAGAGCAATTTGGTAAGAGGACCAAAAATGGCAAAAGATGCCTGAGTAATCCTATCGAGAACCTGCCGCTTGCATCACCTTCCAGCGTTTATTGGCAGTTTTCAGATTCCCATTGATATCTTTCATGAAGGTCTCTCGGGCCTCTAGGCTGGAAAAGCAGTAGTTTTTGCCTTGATGGGCCAGAGTGATCTCTGGGTCACAGGCGACTTTTTTATTCCGGCGACACAGTCCCATGGGACAGGCCCCATCAAACTCCATCACCACGGCTTTCGGGGCTTCAGCTGCCTTGGAGCAGTTGCAGTCGTGGTCTTTTTTTTCAGCGTGGTGATCGTGGTGTTTTTTATGAGCACAGCCGCTGAGAACAATAGTCAAAGCGATGAGTAATAGGGCCTTCATGGAACTTCCTTCTTTTGGCACTCAGGGCAAATGCCTGAGAACTCTAAATGGTGTTTGAGTTGAGTGTAATTATAGGCTTCAATCATTTTAAAAAATTCTGGAGGCAGGCAAATATCTAAGGTCGTGATCGTTTTGCAACTCTGGCACATCAAATGATGATGGTGGGTGTGATGATTGTGCCCACACAAAGAATGAGCGTGATACTCCCACCTCACTAAACCATCTCCAAACAAGCGTTTCTCGACTAGACCCGCCTCTTCAAAGGTCGCCATGCTTCGATAAAGGGTCGCCAGATCAAAACTCCCCTCACTCATCAGCTCCTTCATCTCTTCCACGGTAAAGGGCCCATGATTATTCAGGAGAAAGCGCAGAATCACTCTTCTTTGCTCTGTCACTTTAAGGGAAGCGCTCTTAAGAATTTCATCTGGATCGTGGTGATTCAAATCGCACCACCAGAAAGTTTTATTTTTTCATGAAGCTCACTACGCAGAAGCTGCATGGCTTGATTCGTAAGCTTGAGGTACTCGTCAGCTTTTTTTAAACGCTCTTGCTCAGCTTCAAGGAGATTAGCTTTTTCAAGTTCTTTGAGTACTTTTTTGACGGCCCCATGAATAATCGTAAGGTGATTTGAAATCTCATGGACCTGTTTTCTTTCAAGACTAAAATCCATCAATAAGTCTCTTGGTAAATGAGAGCGAGATCTTTTTTAAGCTGCTCAAGACCTGCCTCATCGTAACTGTAGTATCCTCTGACTCTGGCTTTTTTATCGACCAGGACAATCTTCTCACTATGAGCAATATCAAACAAGTCCTGAGCAATTAGAGGCTCAGACACGCCAACCTTAAAGCCCTCTTTAAAAAGGTTCATCATCACCGTTTTGTCTGTGTGAGTGAGAAAGACCCATCTCTCGGGATCAGCTTTTAGCTCTTCTGCTTTTTTCCTTAACACCATCACCGTATCGTGGTCTGGATCTACCGTGAAAGTCACAAAGACAACGGAAATACCATAGGACTTAATCTCTTCCAGAAACTTCGCCGTCTTCTCCAGCATGACCGGACAGACTGAGGGACAGCGAGTAAAGATGAAATTAGCCAGAAACACTCGCCCTTTGAGCTGAGTGGGACCGAAGTCTTCTCCTCTCTGACTGGTAAAAGAAAAATCAGGCAGTGTGCTGATAACGGGAAGAGATTCAATGGGCTCAACTGGCTTTTTTTCAACACAAGAGATGAGCACAAAAAGTAAAGGCCACAAAGATGTGGCCTTTAAATTTAATTTAAAAGAATTAATCACTGGTTTTCAAAGCGACGCATGAATTCAGTGCGCGCTTTAATATCAGTGCGAAGACCTCTCAGGCTCTCTACGTAATAGGTCAAAGCCCAGAGTTCATCATCGGTCACAACATCTTTCCAGCCAGGCATGCCTGATCCAGTCACGCCGTAAACCATACGCTGATAGATGTCATCCGTACCATGGATTGAACGCAGAGGATGATAAGTGAAGTCCGGTGGAACAACTTTATAGCCGTACTCTGACTCTTGCAGCTTGAGCTCATAGTAATTGTCATCAAAGCTCATCTCTTTACCAGTCAGCTCTTTGCTCCAAGCATTGACCTGAGCTTTCGTCTCGTAGGCACGGTGACAGGTCGTACACTGGGCCACAACGTGATAAACCTTAGCTCCATCGACAATCGCTTTCGCTTTATTCTCCGGGCCGTAAGGGTCGGGAGTGGCCTCAACTTTAGTTCCTAAAGTCTTGTCTCCCCCTTCCCAAGTGTCAGGAGCGAAGGTCTTGATGTACTGAGTGACTGCATCAAGTCGATTCTGGTCGATATCCCAAGGCAACATAGCGTTGCCGTTCAAGCCTTTTTTAATGATGCGGTAAAAGTCTTCATCGTGAGGAAGTTCGCCGTAAGGAACGTTGGCGAACTTATAAAGACCTTGTTTGAAGTTTCTTGGTTGTGGATAGGCAGCCATGTAGCTGGGGCCTTGGCCGTTTCCATCTTTGCCGTGGCACTGAACACAGTATTCTTGGTAAGTGGTGTAACCAAGATTCAAAGTAGCTGCGTCGACAACTTTATTGCCGGCAAAGGTTTTTGATTCTTTAAAAGGTGTCTTTTCACAAGCCACCAAGACAAGAAGAGCTGAGAGTAAGAGAATACGCATATTGATCCTTTCTAGGCTTAAAAATTATTTCCCGTGACGAGCTTCATCTTTGATGTAGATCAAAGCTTTCAAAAGAAAGAAAGCGATGAATAACACCACAATCACTGACCACGTTGGCAGCTTAAACATCTCATCAGCCTTCTTAGGCATCTGATACGGGTGGCTCATGATAGAGGAATCTGATTTATAAACTGTCTTCGTCGTTTTAACTTCTGTGCTCATAGCAACTCCTCTTAGCGATACATCGATTCAAGCACCACAACGAGCGCGTAAATGAAAGCGGAAATGGGGATGAGGGCAATGAAGCGAAGCCATTTGCTCTCCTCGTTCAGGTGCATGTAAAACCAGCCCACGATCGCGGCTTTGCCAAGCGCAAGACCTGAGAGTGAGGTGAATTTAGAAAATTTACTGATATTCATGTCTGGGATCACTAGCTCAATAATGGTCAAAGCTGTGAGAACTCCAAACACCTTAAAGTATCCAGCCTTATGACTTTTGTGACTAACTTCACTCACACAAATCTCCTTGATTAACTATTCTTCTTTCTATTAATTAATAAGCCTGTATCAATCATCATGCGATTAACGCCTTCGTTATCAGAGTCATAAAAGCCTCTGATATTTCCGTCTTGATCCACCAATACAAACATTTCACGCTTCATCATTCCAATCAGATCAGTCTCGACCTCAACGGGCATGTTGAGAGAGCGAACAAAACTCTCCGTCTGAGCGCGAGGTGCCGACAAGAGCTTCCACACCACGGGGTTGGAATTCATCTCGCGGGCCTTGTTATAGAGAACAGCAGAGGTATCTGTAGCGGGATCAACAGAGATACTGACAATCGCAGCACGATCAATCACCCCACGGATGCGGTGCTGAAGTGTTTGCAACTTTTTAAAGAATGCTCCCTGAGTCTCATCGCAGCCAGTACAGGTGAGGTTTAAAATATAAACTTTGCCGAAAAGATCTTTAGAACCGAAGAGTTTTCCTTCTTCATTCACAAACTCAAAAGCAGGCACGGCCTGAATGACCGGAAGCGTGGCCGGCAGTTCACGCTTCATGCTCTTGAGCACCGGATAGGCAAAGAAAAAGCCACAAGCGACAATCCAAAACACAGGATTGAGCACTAGCTTCTCAATGACAGTTTTCCGTCTGATATGTGCTTTAACCGCTTCCATAAATTCCTAAAATAAGAAAAGGCCTGCGAACATAAATGCCCAGACAATTCCTAAAAAATGCCAAAAACGCTCAACGTTCATGACCTTGTACAAATTCTTCTCGTCTACTTGCAACAGAGTCAGATGCAAAAACACCAGGCCTCCAAGACCCAGCACCATGTGCAAAGCATGGATCCAAGTAAAACCGTAAAGGATCGAAGCAAACACTCCCGAATCCACCAAGATGCCGCTCATTTTCAAATCTCTCCACAAAAGCGTCTGGGTGCCGACAAAAGAGAGGCCACAGAAAATAGTGAAGAGACTAAAAAGCTGAGCGGACTTCCACTCACCTCTCTGCGCCAGAGTTCGGGCCTGAAAACAAGTCCAAGAACTCAGAGCAATAATCATGCTCGAGATCCAAGGCCAAGTGAGAGGGACCTTATCAATATTCAAGGGCGGCCAGAAAGGAGCGTTGGTGCGGTAAACCGCGTAGCCCATGAAAAGAGTGATAAAGAGCATCGCCCCCGACACAAGTGTCACGGTCATCGCAAGATTTCCTTGGAGTTCTGCTCTTCTCACAGTCATTATCCTTTAACCAATTCTTCCGTTTGATATTGGAAGTCACGGCCATTTTTCAAATTCGGGTTCCCAAGCTCATGGGGTCCACACTTCACAACTGGAATTTCATCGTAATTGTGGTGAACCGGAGGAGACGGAAGAGTCCACTCAAGTGTTCCCACGTTCCAAGGATTGCTCGGAGCTTTCGCTCCTTTCCACAGTGAGTAAAGGAAGTTGGCCACAAATACAATTTGGAAAAGACCCATCAAAATCGCAGAGATTGTGATCATTTCATTGATCGGGATCAAGCGCTTGAGAGAGTCGTAAACGAAAGGATTGTAGATACGACGGTGCATTCCACCGTAGCCTACCATCAACATACCAAAGAAAATTCCGTTCAAAGGAATCATCGTTCCCCAGAAGTGAATCTTGGCCATCATTTCATTCATCATGCGCCCGAACATCTTCGGGAACCAGAAGTAGATCCCAGCGTAACCACCAAGAAGAACTGAAGCGGCCATAGTGTAATGGAAGTGACCCACCACGAAGTAAGTGTCGTGGAGGTACAAATCTGTCGTGACCGTACCAAGGTGAAGACCAGTCAAGCCACCGAGACCGAACACGAAAACCACACCGAGAGAAAAAAGCATAGGTGAATCAAAACGGATCGAGCCCTTCCAGATCGTCCCCAGCCAGTTAGCAAAGAAGATCGCCGAAGGAATCGAGATGGTCATGGTCAGAGTCATGAAAGACTGAGTGAGCAGTGGGCTCATCTGAGTCGTGAACATGTGGTGACCGTACACAAGAGTTGAGAGAATCGTCACTGCCGTCATCGACATGGCCGTGGCTTTCGCGCCGAAAGCGGGCTTTCGAGAGAAGAATGAAAGGAGGTCAGATACGATTCCCCATGCCGGAAGAATCAAAATATAAACTTCTGGGTGACCGAAAATCCAGAACACGTGCTGGAAGAGAACCGGATCCCCTGAGCCCGCCGTAGCCGATGCACCTGCGAGAAAGAAAGTGGTTCCAAACATACGATCCATCAGAAGGAGCATAACACCAGCACCAAGGACCGGAACGAAAATCGCGTTCAAAATAGCTGTCAGCCACAGGCCCCAAACTGTCAAAGGCATATCAAAGTAGCCCATGCCCGGAGCACGTAGGGTGATCACAGTGGTGATGTAGTTCACAGCACCCATGGTAGAAGATATACCAAGGACGAAAATCGCCAAACACCAAAGCGTCTGACCATCACCGGGCGAGCCGATCAAGGTTGAGAGTGTCGGATAAGAGGTCCACCCACCGGCTGCACCACCAAGTGGTAAAAACAGAGAAGCCAAAAGGATCAGACCTGAAAGGGCTGCAAACCAGAACGAGAGCATATTCAAGAGCGGGAAGGCCATATCGCGGGCACCGATCATGAGCGGGATACAGTAGTTACCAAACGCTCCGATCAGAAGCGGAGTGATAGCGTAAAAAATCATGATGGTTCCATGCAAAGTGAAAAGCATGGCATAGGTATCTGGAGGAATCACACCGCCCGTTGAAGGCAGGAGCAGCTTTCCGATGATAGGAAAAGGTTGGCCAGGATAAGCCAGAGTCCAGCGGATCATGAGGGCCATCATGCCGCCCACACCGAGGAAGAAGATAGCGTACCAAAGGAATTGCTTAGCGATCACTTTGTGATCGTAGGAGACGATGTACTTCGACCAAAAGGTCGTTGGTGCTTCGTGAATTTCGTTAAATCCGCCGCTCATATTAATTCTCCCACTTCCAACCCCATTGAAGATTCTTGTCTTCAGGGTCGTTGGTTGTTTTCGCGATGTGTGCTGAAGTTGCTAGCCAGTGATTAAAATCGTCTTTTTCATAAACAGTGAGCTGCGCTTTCATCATGTAGTGGTGAGTCCCACACATTTCAGCACAGGCGATGTCATAAGTGCCTGGGACATTGGCATCCCACCAGACGCGAGTGATTCGTCCAGGAATGGTGTCTACTTTCAAACGCACGTTAGGCACGAAGAATGAGTGAATCACATCTTTAGAAGTCAGATGGAAAAGAACTTTAGTTTTTGCCGGCACACGGAGGTCGTTGATGGTGACAATATCGTCAGCCGTGCCGAATTGATCATCCGGACCTGCGTAACGGAAAGACCACATCCACTGTTGGCCCATGACCTGGACGCGCAGGACTTCTTCTTTTTTAGGATCCGGATAGTTCCAGAAAACATTGAGCATGTCGTTGTTAGCCACGCGAGCAATGTTCAAATCCACTGAAAGGAAAACAGCCGCACCAATAAGGGCCGTGACCATCAAGTGTGATTTCTTGTTCCCGTAAGTGTAATAAGGAGTCTTGTTTCTCTTATGAGAGTAGAGATAAGAGAAGCCGAAAAGACCGATACACACCAATACGAAGTAAAAAATGGCAAGTACAGTGGTGTACTCCCAAAGACTATCGATTAGGTGCCCGTTAGTGGAAATATCCAAAGGTGGCTTCGAGAGTTCGAACCAACTTGTAGACAGGCCGTAGTTCAAAAAGTTCATAGGTTTACCTCAAGATCAATAACAGTCTATTTTAAAAGCAACATTGCTGTAAAAATGCACGGTAAATACAAAAGCGTTGAGTAGAAGTAGCGACGAGACCACTTCAAAAGCTCTGGCTTATTTGTTTCAAAACTATAGCCCCAGAGAGCGAGCACACTAAAAAGAGCTCCGATCACCAGTGTGAACACAAGGTACTCAAGCCCATTGTAGCCGAGGAAATAAGGAAGAGCGGTCACTCCCATTAATAAGAAGGTGTAGATCACAATCTTATGAATGACTGTTTTAAGAGTCAGAGAATCTGGGAAAATTTTAAGACCCGCTCTCTTATAATCATCGGCGTGATAAATGGAGATGGATAAAAAGTGCGGCAGCTGCCACACGAAAAGAATACCAAAAAGGACCCAGCCAAACACACTCATCTCATTGGTGACAGTCGTCCAACCCATGAGAGGTGGAATCGCTCCTGGCACTGCTCCCGCAAAAAGAGCCCAGGCCGTTTTTTGTTTCATCGGTGTGTAGAGAAAAACGTAAGTCAAAGTGGCAATGAACCCCAGCACCGCGGTGAGAGGGTTGACGATAAAAAAGAGAGCAGCCAGACAGGTTGTGATAAGGCTGATTCCTAAAAGAGTCGCCGTTTGAGGCTTAATCCGCCCGGCTGGCAGTGGACGATACTTCGTGCGCTCCATCTGAGCGTCGATGTCTTTTTCCATCACACAATTAATGATGCAAGCACCGGCCACAAGTCCTGAGGTGGCGATCATGGAAACGAGAGCAACAGTCACAGACACGGTTGCAGGGGCCAAGAAAATGCCCAAAGCACAGGTGAAAATCACGAGGAATGAGAGGCGCGCCTTGGTGAGAGAAAGCACATCACGCAGCACAGAGTAACTCTGTGCTGGAAGATCAATGGATGGGGCAAATAAGGTCGTCATAGGGGCCCTTTGCTGTCTTCGACACTATTCTTCGGGTCGTACTTCCTTGCGGCCGAGAAGAGAAAATAAAACGGGATATAAGTAATCAGTATGAATATCCCTAAAATGATAATCGTATACGGAGGCTTAGTGGTGTCACCAAAAGAGTGACAGTTCGGGCAAGCCCAAACTGTCGACGTCAAAAATAGAGAAAGTAGTGTGATAAAACGCATTTATACCAAATAAATAAAAGTAAACACGAGAATCCAAACCAGATCCACGAAGTGCCAGAAGAGTCCGAGGATTTCCAGGCGATCGTAGTTGCCGTTGTCGTAGCGACCGCGGCGAGCTGCGATGTACTCACAGATCAAGTAGATCACACCCGTCAATACGTGCAGACCGTGGAAGCCGGTAATCATGTAGAAGGTCGAGCTGAAGAGATTATTCCCATGAGCAAATTGAGAAAAGGTCATTCCAAGGTGAACGAGATGTTGGTACTCATAAACCTGGATCCCGAGGAAGATCACTCCCCCAGCAATCGTGACCAGAAACCAATTCAACATGCTTTGGCGATTCTTGTGCTTACAAGCATCAATCACGAGCACCATTGAAACGGAGGAACAAACGAGAATAAAGGTGGCAAAACCAGAGAGGTTAATGCCTAAGTGATCTGCCGGATGAGGCCAGTCCATCGTCGAGCGAAGAACAGCATAAGCAAGAAGAAATCCTGAAAACGACATGGCGTCGGTGATCAAGAAAATCCACATCGCAAGTTTTCCGATAGAAGCCTTACCAAATTGAGCGTCGTTGCGCTCAGGGTGTGGCGCTAGCGCGCCTGTTGAAGCGTGTGCCATAATTCATAATCCTTTGATGAATAAAAGATTATGAGAAATTTCACCTAATTGGAATTAATTTCGTAAGCCTTGCGCTTTGCGATATTAGACATTTTTTTACGCGGCAGGCGAAAACCATACATAAAGCATCAGATAAATCAAAACACCCGTCACGGAGACATACATCCAGATAGGAAAAGTCCAACGGGCAATCTTCATGTGGCTTTCAAACTCTCCTCTAAAGGCATGCCAAAAGGTTTTTAAAATCATCGGAACCATGACTGCGGCTAAAACAATATGGGGAAAGAGAATGATTAAATAAATGGTTTTGATGTAGCCCAGTTCAGGAAAAGGACGTGACCCCACGTGGTAGTGATAGATCAGGTAGCTGGTGAGAAATGCGGCGGACACCACCAAAGCGCTCACCATGAGGTTGCGGTGGAGAATTTTTTGATTTTTTTTGATCGCCACGTAACCAGAGAGCAGCAACAGGGCTGAAACAGTATTAAGACAAGCGTTGAGCAAGGGCAGATCTTGTACAGTCATGGTTCACCTCTTGAGGAGGTGAAGTTAAACAGAAGCTTGCAACTTGGCCAGTATGGATTTTTTTAGTGCATCTGATGTCGAATGCATTTAAAATTCCTTCATGCAACGATTCGGTCCTTTTAGCCAATTTCGATCCTTAGATCGCCAGGCCCTTTTTCATAAAATCTACCAGCAGGCTTCGCTTCACCTTGAACACGATGTGAACTCTTGTCTGAGAATGAGAAGCCAATCCAACAAATGGCTTTTTAATCGGGGATTAAAGCAGGGCATTAGTGGCGCGCTGGTTTATATTGAAAACTCCCTTCCGCAATTGCCGCAAAAAGACACACCTCAGGAACTTTCACAGGTCCTGAATAAGTTGCAGCGTGAAATGCTTGAGACCTGCGAACTCACCCCCTACACAGCTGTGCGTCGTTGGGGACTGACTGAATTAGAGGATCGCCTCGACATTGAAAGAGCGGATGTGATCTGCGGAGTCAGGCATGGCCTCAAGGCCCTGGCTCTTACTTTGCCACGGCTGCTTAAACCCTCTAAAGTGAAGGGATGAGATTTACCAAAGATTTTATTAAAACTTTCGAGTGGCGTGGCAAAGCACTTAAGCTTGGAAGTGTCCTGCCAGAATCGAAGTCTCTGATCGCAGCCTCCTTAAAAGATATGTCTCGTGATTCGATCCGCCACCGCTTTTTTGGGCATAAGAATGGTTTCACGGAAAAAGAGCTCAAACACCTCACTGAGATTGATGGCACTGATCATTTCGCCTACGGTATTGTAGAAAATTTGCCTCAGGAAAAAGGCGTGGCGATCGTACGAATGGTACGTGATGAACACTCTCCTCATGAAGCGGAAGTGGCGATCTCGATCATCGACTCTTACCAGAAATTAGGCCTGGGGACTCTGCTCTTGCACGTGTGTGTGGTGGCGGCGTTCGAGCGCAAGATCACCGTGCTTCGCTTTACTTATCTACCCGACAACCATGGCATCTACCGCTTAATAAAAAAATTCGGCGCTTTTAAGCCAGAACATCTCGAGTATGATTTTGTGCAGGTGAAAATTCCGCTTACTCAAGAAATGCTGGAGCGCTCACTCCTGGCGACCAAAGATTTTTTTGCATAGGCATATAGCGCTGACTGTGGGCAATGAACTCAGCCCGAAGAGTGCCTTGAATTTTATGCAAGAGCATCCCCCACAGTAGAGGATGCTTAATCAGATACTCTGCCACTTGAACCGGTTTAAACTCATCACCTTGATCGCGCAGACTCTCCCAGTGCTTCAGAGTCCTACGGGCTTTTCCGAGGCGCTTACACGAGAGCTTATAGGTGACACAATTTTGTTGATACTCACTTAGTTCAGGAGAGTGCTCGAGAAGTTTTAAAAGACTTTCGAGTTTAAAAGAAAACACTAAACGAGCATCCATAAAATCCTCGAGGCCCCGCTCAGGCCAGGCGAGCTTAAACCCCATGCGATCGAGCCACGTTCCAAGGTTGCGCTTCACACCCTGCATTCCGCGATCAATCGATTGAGAGAGTGCGAGAAAAATCAGTTTATCACTGCGCGGATCATGCACGACGGTCCAGACTTGAGGGTCACGGTTACGAACCACACCATTATTCTCTTGCTGCAAATTAAGCACATGAATCAAGCGGTTTTCACGATCCACGTCCCACGATTCCAGCTCGACTCGTGAATGGGTACGACCGTAGATAAATGGAATGCCTAAGTAGCGAGAGCTAAACTCTCCTAACCACCGGTTAGAGCCCTCGTCTTCTCGACTCGCTTCAGAAGCTTGCAATTCAATCAGACGGCCCTTCCAAATTGATTTTAAAATCTCAGGACCTTGAGGATGAAGCATATCTAAAAGATACGAGCGCTCCATATCAAAGTACTCCACTGCGGCTTTATCAAAGGTCGCCACAGCAGGTCCAAAGACTCGACCGCGCTTTTTCCAAGTATCTTGTCTGACTTTAATGCGCAAATAGCGGTCTGATAGTTTTTCAAGGGAGAGGCTCCAGCGTTCCTGAGAGGTGCGATAAACTTGTGCATCCATAAGGACACTCAGAGACACACCTGCCAGAAAGGTCATGCCACCATACATTTCATAGTCACGCCCCTCACCCACTTCCCATTCAGCCCACTCCTCATGACTTAGAGGCAGTGCCCACCAACCGCGACTTGGCTTCTTAAATACTCGTGTTTCAAAACTGGCCCCTTTATAGGGCACAAGAGCGGCGTTAAACACCAAATGTCCGAAGAGAAGTTTCTGAGCAGCACCGATTCCCACGCCTATTTCCACACGGTGCTGTTTTACTTTCATCTTACGCACTTCAGGACCGGCCTCTACCCAGTCATCAGTCAGGCCGTGAACGAAAGGAATAAACTCATAGTTGTGCCAATTCCAACCACCATGCCCATAAATCGGAAAGACAGTGGAAGCCCCACTTCCTAGACTCAGAGAGAGGCGACCTTTAAGATCAAACTGCAGAGGAAGACTGAAGGGTTTGGCGAGTGTGGCGGTGAGATCATAGGGCGTTTCAGACGTCAGCACCTGAGCGCTGAGATTAAGCGAGAAAAATAGCAGCAAGAAACTCAAAAACTTCATCGAGACAGAGTGTAGCCTGAGAGTGGCGGGAGTGGTGGGAGGTGAGTAATTAATTCACAAGACTAAGTGCTTGAAAAAAGGGGCCCCTGAGGGCCCCATAAGGTGATTCTAAAGGAGAGCCTCGAGCATTTCTTCAGTCATCTCAGGATGGGCATGATCTCCATGCATCTCGAGGGTTTTTTCTGGGGTCGGCGTGAAGACGTTTTCGATGAACATCTGGCGCAGACTCATGCCCGTGAAGAATTCAAGATTGTTAATGAAGTGATCAGTGGTGACCAAGGTGTATTTGTAGGCCTGAAAGTAGCCACGCAAAAAGGCCTTCATCCCACCCACGTTTTGCATCATGGAATCGAGGTACGAGAGGAAGTGTGAACCATGGGCGTAGGCCTGTGAGTTGGTATTACGGGCGTAGATTGAGCGACCTGCGAGATTAGCGGGCACACCAGGGGCGTATCGAGTTGGGTAGCCATCATCTCTCCAACGCGCGATCGCTTCATCAATCCAGCCAGCGTTACCGTTGGCCGGGAGCACTCCTTTAGCGAAGTAGAAATGCAACATCTCGTGATCAAGAGCGCCGAGAGAAGTTTGAGTCGCTCCCGCGTGCTCCATTCCTCCGAAGCCTGAGCCATAAGCGATCAAAGAGTCATGCGGATAAGGCCCGTAGTCAGACTCAAGTTCATGGAAAACTTTTATGGCTTCTTTAGTGAAAGTTGAAACTCTCCATGGAAAGCTCGTATAGATTGTGAAAGGAACATTGCGGCCATCAATCGATTTGACGTTGAAATTCACAGTCGGCTTCGATCCTACTTTCAGAGTATGAAAGTAAGGTGCAGAGACGGTGTACCACGCAGGATACTCGATGCGCCAAGTGTTGACGGAAGTGCGCTCGACTTTGCCATTCGCGTGGACTGCTTGGTTGTGAATCTTTCTGCCTTTGAATTCGATATCCATCGTGCGAGCATGCTGATCATATTCAAGATTTACTGGAAGATACTGCTCCCAGAACATGCGCGACTTCAGGTCTCTAATCCAGAAGCCCGCTTTGACGTTTCTAAAAAGAGTAAAGCGGACATTCTTTTTAATCTCATTGACCACTTTCAGTGTGTGCACGCCTGGTGCAAGGTGCTTGAGAACAACGCGAACCTCAGATTCACCGCCCGGAAGATTAATCAGTTTTTGTCCAACCGCTTCCCCATCAATCTCTACCAGACTTGGCGTCTCGAGCAGATCGAAGATCGGCATCCCCGGTTTCGTGTTAAAAAATGTTATCGTACTGGTGGCGATGGCTTTTCTTTTTTTGCCATCGAAAACGATGTGGTGATGAGAATCAGTGAAATCCACAAACACCGCTCGGCCTTCGGGGATGTTGAAGTCTGGTGGCGCCAGATGCAGATTCGCCCAAGACTGGGCAGCAAAGATCATAAAAATTAAAATCAAAAATGGCTTCATAGCGACTCCCTATGAGTTTTAGCGCAGGCCCCATCGAGGAGCCAGCGAAAGATGGAATGTTTAACGGTTGGAAAAGATTGTTCAGGATGAAACTGCACTCCGATGGCCGGGCGTTCAATCAGCTCGATGGCCTCAACGATTTGCTGATCCATGGAAGTGGCGGTGACTTTTACTTTATCTTTTAGTGTGTCGAGCACAGATCGTTTTGGGTTTTGATGATGAATCTTAAACCCAAGGGCCTTGCCTTCAGGGAAGAGCTCACTCATCACACTCGAAGCTTTAGGAACATCCACTTGATCAAAGCGGTAGTAGCGATTTTTAATTCCTAACTCTTCTTTCAAATCCTGCACCAAGGGCACACCTTGGGCTACCGCCATCATCTGCATCCCTCGACAAATACCTAAAAGCGGAAGTGAGGAAAAGCGCGCATCAGAGAGATAGGTCTGAAAAGTTTTTAGCTCAAACTCGTCCCGTCCGGGCCCCTCTGGAGTGGAGACATAGAACTGTGCCTCTGAGGAGTAGAGTTTAGGATGAATGTCTGCTCCCCCTGGAACCACGACAGCATCAACTTTTAAAAGGGCATCGGCGACAGAGGCTTGAGTGCGCAGATCAAAAAACTCGATCTCATATCCCAAAACTAAAGCTGAGGTGTGCAGTCGATTGCGCATCCACCAATTCAGATCATACGAGTGACCAATAACCAATTTACGATTATTTTTGGGGACACACTTCTGTGAGGATGCTTCAGCCTGAAAAAAGGCTGAAGCCCACAGTATTAAAAATATGACGATCCATCCTGGGAATTTCATCTCTCTCCTTCCTGGAGTTAATTTAATCATAAACCACTCTGAAAGAGAGACCAGCTTTTTGTATTCTGCAGTGAGTAAATGTTAGAATGATTGATGCTAAGGTATTAAGACTTCGATCAGTGCCTGACCGAGAAACGTAGATGAATTAAAATCCTCCACTCCCACACCAATAAAAAGACGGTTTCGATCAATCATCGGGGCGGTATAGAAAGGCGTCTCATTGCGCACGCGCTGAAGATCTTGATCACCTTGAAAAGTATCACCACTACGAAGGATCAAATCGACGGATGCTCCCACTCGCCACAAACCGTGCAGGCCCTGGCGTTTTCCACGCAGATAAACCTGCCCATGCTGATCAATAGCAGAAGGCCAAAAATCCAGACTTTCAAACTCACTTGAAAGTGAAATGGTTTGAATAATTTTCTTCCCACGGCCCGTGATCGCCACCTCACCTTGCAGAGTTCTTGCGATGATCACCCAACGATCAAAATGGACGACAGAGAAATTCCAAAAACTCAAGTACGCAGAACTGGGGTCAGCATCACGATCTTGCAGGATCACCTCGAAACTCTCTCCCCCATCTAGAGAAATCACTATCTCATCCGGTCGGCTTTCATCTAACTCACCCTTGCCTCGACGAATTTTTTGTAGCACCAGCGATTGACTGGCCTGAGGTTGAAAATAAAAACTCACCTCGCGCTGGGAACTAGGCATCCAAGAGGATTGTAGCCACAAGCTTTGCTGTGACAAACCGTCATGGTCTTGAAAGCGGGCCAAGACTTTTCCCTGACTGACGGAGAGACCCTGAAGCATGCGAAGATTCTTTGGCAATGGGATGTTTTGGATCGTTGAAAGAGTCACCTGATAAAGAGCAGAGGTTCCTGCTTCATTATACTCACTGACAAAAATATTCTGATGATCGGTCACGGGCTCACTGAGTAAGTTCCCTAGGCGTGAGCGGATGAGAGTTTGAGTGGGAGCATTTTTTTGAATAAAAAGCAGCTGACTATAGAGATCGCTCTCTCCGTAACAATTAACTCTTAAGAGGAGGCCTGATTGATAGAGCTGTGGAAGATGACCAGAGAAGAAACAATTGGCTTCAATCTTAAAGCCATCACGATCAGAAACACGGGCCCAGAGTTCGCGTTTGGCATGAGCCGTAAAGAAAAGGGAGAAAATTAAAATCCACATGCTCAAAGCCTACGAGTTGCGAACTCGTTCGGCAAGACCTGTGAGCGCCTCCATCATCTGCGCCTTGAGTGAAGGATCGATTTTATTTTTCTCAAGCGCCTGCTCCATACAGTAGAGCCATTGGTCTCGCTCAAGAGTGGTGATAGGAAATTTCAAATGGCGCATGCGCAGACGGGGATGACCATATTTCTGCTCGTAAAGTGGAGGACCACCGAGCCAGCCTGAAAGAAAAAGAAAAAGTTTATCATCTGCTTCTTGCAAATCGTTTGCATGTAAAGCGAGACACTCGGATGCTTTAGGGTCTGTCTTCATCACATGATAGAAGTCAGCCACGAGAGAGCGCACCATCTTCTCGCCACCTAAGAGTTGATAAACACTTTTGGGAGCAGGACGGAGCAAAACTTTTAGCCACAAGAAAAATTTCATCTCTAGGTTTCTTTTCAATCTCCGATTAAACTTACAAAGAGTTCATACCATAAGGAGATATTATGAAACTAGTCTCAATGTTATTTGTTACTGCCCTTCTTTCTGTCAGCTGTGCATCCATGAAAGGCAAGTGCTGCAGTGCCGAGTCTTGCGACAAGAAAGAAAAGACTGCTTGCTGTGATAAACAAACCGGCAAATGCTCAAGCGAGTCTTGCGCTAAGAAAAAGTCTTAGTACTGCCAAATGGGATCGGTTGGTGTCGGCACATCAGACACGTCGGCATAGATTTCTCGCGTTTTGCCAACGTTTGAAATCTCCCAATCGATCTCGCCCTTATTTCTTCTCCCAAATCTCACGTCTGCCCAAACCTGTCGGGTCCACTTCCACATTTTTTCAGGATTCCAGGCCTCAAGATAAATATGCTCACGTTTTGGGTTCCATAGGGCAAAAGGGCTGGCGAGAATCTCTCGGATGCGAACAAATTTTCCCGTGAGAGGTCCACCCACAAATCGCTTCGGTACATGGATGTGGTTCATCCATTCTTTTTTCCAGTCTGGACGCATCAGACCTGCGAGCTCTAGAAAGCTCATGCCAAAAGCTGAACATCCGGCCCCTTCCCCTTTGCGCGGACGGGCCTGCAGACCTGAGTAGAGAGCGCCAAAACCTCTGGCTTCATATTCATTCAAATAATTTTTTAAACGAGCACAAGTGGATTCACTGATTTTAAGTCGCATGCGTGCCACTCGACGAGAGCCTTTGTAGTCCTCGAGGTCACGGGCCACATCCACATCACGCTCAAGCTTGCCTGGATAGGTGTGAAAAATAATTCCATAGCCAAAACCTTCTTTAAAAAGAAGATCACGATCTTCATTCGTGGTGGAAGTCATGCCAGTCAGGCGCTCATAGTTTTGAGACTCACACTTGAGATTGACGAAAAGATGACTGATAGAAAAAGCTCTCTGCTTCATGGGGACAGTAGAATTCGCTACCGTGGAGATCGCCATGGTGTAGGGAGTTTTCCAATCAATGCCTAAAGGAGATCTGATGAAAGTCAGAGTCAACTCTTCAGCGCAGGCAGAAAAAGTAACAAATGTTAAGAGTGTCAAGAGTAGTTTTATCACTCTCCAAACTTATCTTAAAATTTGCGCCAAAGGAAAATCTTTTTTAAGACGAGAGACAAGTTCATTGAGCTCTTTGGTCCCTTTCGTCTCGAGGGTGAAGAGCACGTTGGCGCCCGTGAGTCCCGTGCCCTGAGAGTCACGATCGTGCACCACTTGAAGAATGTTGGCTCCTGTCTCTTTGATAATTCCTGTCAAAGCATTGAGGGTTCCAGGCCGGTCTGCAATCGGCACAGAGATACGCACCTTGCGATGTCCTTCCACTAAGCCGCGATCAATGATGCGCTCTAAGAGGTTCACGTCAATATTCCCACCGCAAACGACGATCACAATTTTTTTTCCCTTAAAGCGTTTCGGATTTTTTTCAAAGAGTTCATTTAAGAGTGCCAGTGGCAACGCACCTGCACCTTCGGCGAGCACACGCGCGCGCTCAAGCAGTCGCAAAACCGCGAAGGCTGTTTTTTCATCTTCCACGGCATAGGATTCATCCACCACTTTAGACAGCATCGCGAGCATGTCAGGATGAGCCACTTTGACTCGAATCCCATCCGCAAAAGTCGTGGCCTCTTTTGCCTTAATGACCTTCCCTGCTTTCAGAGAATCCACCATGGCACGGCAGCCAGCCGCTTGACCTGCGATTAAGGTCGTCTTAGGACAAAGCTTCTTGAGCACAGTTCCCATGCCACCCACTAGACCTCCGCCACCAATGGAGCTGAAGACAAAATCCATATCGGGCAACTGCTGGGCCAGCTCAAACCCCACGCTCCCTTGTCCTGCAATCACCAGAGGATCTTTATACGGATGCACAAAAACCATAGGCTTTTTCTTCATCAACTCTTCAGCGTATTTGAAGCCATCTTCGATGCTTGCTCCATGGAGAATGACTTTTGCTCCTAACTTTTCGGTGTTGCGTATTTTGGTAAGTGGAGAGCCCTCGGGCATAATGATTGTTGCGTTGACTTTAAATTTTCTTGCGGCCCAAGCGACGCCTTGGGCGTGATTGCCCGCGCTCACCGCCAGCACACCTTGCTTGCGCTCTTGGGCTGTCAGCCTAGCTATTTTGTTAGTTGCCCCACGCATCTTAAAGGAGCCGATGGGCAACATATTTTCAAGCTTGAGATACACTTCACAATCATACTGAGTGGAGAGCCACTCATTATAGATCAGAGGTGTGGGGGCGATGACTGTAGAAAGAAGCTCGCGGGCTTCAGTGAATTGTTTCCAAGAAATTTTCATAACATAAATGCTATCAAAGGAAAGATTTGACGCCGAGGAAAATCAATAGGAATCCTCCCACCACCAAAGAGCCCCGACGCTCAGAACTTCTAATGCGCCCAGCAAAATTGATACTGATAAAGGTTAAGACAAATCCGACCAGCGCAATCAGAATAGCAAGATTGATGACACTCGTAAGATCATGTTTAAGTCCCGCGACAGAGGAGAAAAAAGCATCCACACTGATGCTTAAGCTCAGCATCACGCTGCTTAGGGAGGATTGAGGTAAACTTACGGACTCTTCTTTTCCATAATAGGCCGGCACTAAAAGCTTAAGGCCTAAGACTAAAAAGACTGAACCGGCCAAAAAATGTGAATAAGGGTGCAAAAAACTAAGCAGTGAAAAGCCAAAATAGCCCAAAAAAAACATCAGACCTTGGAAGCCGCCAAAATAGAGAGACCACTTGAGCGCAAAGCTTTTATCAGATCGCTGGGCCACCAGCGCTAAGCTCATGCCTAAGACAGCGCTATCCACATTTAATCCCAGGGCCAATAAAAAATTATCAATTGAAAGCATGCTTGGAACTCCGTTGATCTTCCACTAAAATAAACCCATCGGCTTCATTAAGGAATAGAAATGCAAGATTTTAGACGTCTCGTTGGGTTCACTCTCTTTATTACCTATCTTGTGATCCTCGCTGGTGCAGTTGTAAGAGGGACAGGCTCTGGTCTTGGTTGTCCTGATTGGCCTCGCTGTTTTGGACAGTGGATACCGCCCATTGATGTCTCAGAGCTGCCAGCGAACTACAAAGAAGTTTACACCATTGCAGGAAAAGAGATTGCCGACTTTGATGCCTTTAAAACTTGGACTGAATATCTGAACCGCTTGATCGGTGCTTTTTTGGGCTTTTTAATTTTCATTATGTTTTTTAAAAGTTTCAAACACTCCGAGCAAGAGCCCAATCTTCCTTGGTTCTGTGGGATCATCCTCTTTTTGGTACTCATTCAGGGGGGCTTGGGTGCGGTCGTCGTCTCGAGTCACTTAAAACCATTCATCATCACTCTGCACATGATGCTTGCTCTCTTATTAATGTTTACTCTCCACTATCTCAGAAAATACTGTTTTGACCTGATGAACTTTGGCCTGAACTTTGTCGCGGACAAAAAGAATCTTTTTCACACCAAAATTCTCATTCTTCTCACTTCCCTACAGGTTGTTATGGGCACACAAGTGCGAGAGCAGGTTGATTCTCTTATGCGTGATTTGAAAACGGCTACGGCTGACACTGTGGTGGATCAGCTCGGTTGGATGTTTTACGTCCATCGCTCTTTCTCTGTGATTCTTGTGGTCTACTGTGTCTGGAATCTTATGCGCCTTTACCGCTTTGATGAAACGGGTGGTGCTTTCCAGCGCAACTTACTTTTTTTAGTGCTTATCCTCGTCAATGTCGCAAGTGGCATAGGTCTGAACTATTTTGGTTTTCCAGCTCAAATGCAACCGCCACATTTATTTGTGGCGGTGCTAGCGATGGGTGTTTTATTTGAGCAGTACCTAAATCAGAAAGGCAGCTTAATTAGTTAGCAGCGAGCTTAGGCAGTTTGACTTCGAGATCAACCACTGACCATGTCTTCACGACGCCATCTTTGCCCTTGTGATGAACAGCGCAGAGTTTTGAAAGAGATTGAAAGGCTTTACCCAAGCCGAACTCAATCAGATCAATGCTCCCCGTGAAAAGTAGATTGGACTCCGCTTGTGTTACTTTAAAAGGGACAACTCTGGTGAGTTTGCCGATGCTGATTTGCACCTTCGCCAGCTGTGCCGCCTCATCGAAACTGAGCACTTTAACTTTAATGTTTTGCCCACCCCATTTCTTAAAAAGGCCATTGGTAATATTCGTATTACGTGCTGGTTTACCCGCTTCAATGGAGTAAGAGTCAATCACTGCTGAAGCACTGGTGATGACATCTTGAGCGGAGCCGGAATTTGAAAACTTCCAATTAATCTTTTTAAATGTCCCACTGACAGCTTCTTTTTCAGTGAACTTATAACCAGTAAATGTCAGTTCGGGAGATCCGTAATTCTGAGAAAAAGCTGCAGCACTCCAAAAAAGAACCAATAAACTCATCAATTTCATACAAACTCTCCTTGTTTGAGGCTAATTTACATCAATATCAGGCCAGATAACATCATCTAACTTGATAATTATCGACAATTGAACTAAACATATTCGACACACTTTTAATTACTTTTTGGAGGACTCCATGGGTCAAGGCCGTAAGAAATCGACACTAAAAATGAGTAGACGCAAAGCTCAAACTGCATTGAAGACTAAAATCAAAAAGAAGATTGAAGCCGGCAAAGCCAAAAGAAAGTAATCAAAATTTTAATTTCGTTAAATAGGGCCCAAGACTTACCTCTGTTGGCCCTATTTTTTTGACCAAAAGTTTCGCCCACTCATCCCAGCTCTCGCACTTTAAAAATATCGTTTTATCCATTTCTGCTTTGATTAAAAGACTTACTCCGTAACTCAATAAGAGGTGCTCGTCTTGAATCATTTTGAGAAACACCTTCTTATGATCCTTATCAATTTTCTGTCCCTCTACCCAAAAACTCAGGGCCTCGCGAATAAGTTCTCGCTGAGAGAGCGATGCTTGAGTAAATGACTTTAGCATCTCGGCCTCACCTACATCGGCGACAAGGTACTCTTCCTCCTCATAGACTTTCAGTATCTTCAATCGGAAATCCCCCGAGATCACGATATCACTGCGCCCATCCTCATGCTGATGAATAAGCTTAGGTATTCCAGCGAAAATATTTAATCCCGTAAAAGGGTGAAGACCAGGGGGAAGAACAGCAATAGGAGTGTGATGAGTCAAAGAGGCTTCGAGCATTTTTCTATAGCGGCTCTCGAAGATATGATAAGGTAAGGGGAGATGGCTCAGAGTCATGGAGCTTGGAAGTGGGAAGATGAAAATTTTTTTTATCATGGCTCAAAGGTATTGCAAAACCAATGAGTGAGCTAGCATCAAAGGTTAAACAAAGAATTTTATCCGAGATTTTATCTCGTTCATGGTCTTTTATTCTGCCTCAGCTTCCCCTGGTCTTACTCTTTTTTCTCTTTGCCCCATGGCTTTTTGAAAATAATATTCTTTTTCAACTGGCCGTCGCTGCCACTTCCATTGGCACACTTCTTTTATCAGTTCCGCTTTTTTTTGAGCAGACCAATTTCGTTCGCAAGTATAAAGAAAAATTTTTATTTATAGGCATTACTCTGATCGGCATTGGCTGGGGAGGCACCCTTTCGGCCACCTACTTCGCTGAAGGCATGCTTTCTAAAACGACGCTTCTTACAACAATCATGATATGCGGGGTTCATGCGGGCACTTTTGTGCTTTTTCATATTCACTCCACCCTACTCTACTTCTACATCGCTCCCGCCTCAATCATTCCTACCGTGAGCGCTCTATTTATCATGAAAAGCTTCGAAGAGTTTTCACTCTTCCTTATGGTTATCATCTATAACACTTTTCTCATTTTTACTGCTCCCGTCATCCGTAAGCGCTTTAACGACTCACTCACTAACGAGTACCAATTGATCGATGAGCGAGACAAAGTAGCGGGCCTGATGAACTCTTTTCCAGGGATCGTCACTTTGGTGGATGATAAGCTGACTTATCGAATGATGAATGCCTCCGGCCATCGCCTGTTTAAAAATATCAACATCATTGATCGCCCTGTGGGCTTTATGAATAATGATAATGACTTTGGTCAGATCGTAAAAGATTTCCATCAATCAGATAAGATGAGTCAAAGTATCGAAATCGAACTCACCACTCCCAATGGAAAGAACTGGAGCCTGATCAATCTCACACGCCTGACTCATCCTGAAGGTTGGATGGTGATTGCGACTATTTTCATTGATGATCTCATCGAAGCCAGAAGGGATCTTGCCCATGAGAGAGCTAAAGCAGACGCAACCGCCAGACTGGCGAGTCTGGGTGAGATGGCAAAAGGAGTGGCCCATGAAATTAATAATCCCCTCTCGGTCGTTTTGTTTTCCGCAGAAGAATTGAACCTCAGAGCAAGAAACAGAGACATTGATCCAGAACTTTTTGAAAATTTCACTGGAAAAATTGTGAAGATGTCTCATCGCATGGCCAAGATTATTAAAGGTCTTCGCTATTTCTCACGGGATGCTGAAAACGACCCAATCAAGCCAACTTCACTTTCTCAAATCATCGAACAGTCGATTGATATGCACAGAGAACGATTGAAAAACAATGGTGTCCTGATTGAGACGGAGCTGGGCGAAGAAGAAGTGTATATCCTGTGCCGAGAAGTTCAGATCATTCAAGTTGTTATCAATCTACTCAATAACGCACATGAAGCCGCTCTCTCGATGCCCGAGCGCTGGATTCGAATGAGTGCACGGATTCAGCAGGAATCAGTCATTCTAAAAATGGAAAATTCTGGGACCCCAATCCCTGAGAAATTAAAAGAAAAAATCTTCGAGCCCTTCTTTTCAACAAAAGAAGTTAACAAGGGAACTGGTCTTGGGCTTTCCATTTCAATTGGACTCATGCAACAGAATGGTGGGGACCTAAAACTTACGAGTCTGATTCCCACCACGTTTGAACTGACTTTTAAGCGAGCAGTCTAAAGACTATTTGTAATCTTTTCTGTCGCCTTCGAACTCCAATCCACGGGCCACTCCACTCGCTCGATATCACAGCGCTCCCATTTTTTCCATGGCTCACTGGATTCGAACTGACCGTACTGATTATTCAGACCGGGCAGAGCAAGCCATACTTCCGGCACGGACTTCATCTCCACGATTAGGCGCTGAGAAGCTCCCGAGTAATGCTCATACACTTTGCGCTCTGAATTCCATCGACTAGAACCTGGGTTGATTGAGTGCTTGTCTCCTCGAGTGGGTATCTCAGGAGAGAAGTACCACTCTTTCTTTCCACTCAAGTGAGCAAAAGGATTGAGATGAATTTCGCCCCACGACCTCGCTCCAACCTCATCCATTGCGACAGTGAGCTGTTTCGAAACTTCAGCTCTCAATTCCGGTGAATTTTCGCGAAAGAGTTTCCACAGACCGCTCTCTGCGACCTGAAAAGATTCCATCAAAAGATCCATCAGGCGGCGATAGACTCCGCAGGCCTTGCAGTCGGTGAGTGTTTTGAAATCCCACGCTTTCAGATCTTCTAACCAGATTTTTTGTGGGGCACTCAGGGTAGCTTCCGACAGGACTTTTACAAGTGAGTCTCTAAAATAGGGCGCTTCGCTGGCCTGATCGTCGCACTGGATACGACGAAAACTCTCCACATCATGCAGTTTTGTTTCTTGAATTATTTTTTCAATCAGCTGGGCACGGGAAGAGAGAGAATAGGCCCTGCCACCGTAGAGATTGGCATCCACAGGCCAGTGGCGATTATTCGCCGTGACCACCCAGCCCCGCTTGGGCTTAAGCACATGCGGCATCTCTTCAGTGGGGAGGAATTCGGGGTTAGAGATCTCCTCGATATTTCCCTCACGAAGTCCAACCTGATGCTTTTGTGGAGTCCGAAAAGCGCGACCATTGGTGCGGTAACCAATTTCACCAGTGGTGTCGGCAAAAACAAAGTTCCACGAAGGAATACCAACCTTTGCAATCACACGATCCATCTCTGAGACGCTACGCACTTTCATGATGTCTCTGAGTGCCGCAATGTCTTCGCCTTGGATATGATAGCCAGACCATTTTAAAAGCATGGGACGTGAGTCATCGGTTTCTAGAGGGAGAACAGGGAAGCCTTCTTGCGTGCGCTGAAATGATTTAAAGAAAATGGGAAGCTTTAAAATTCCCCACTTCACCCACACCACAGGCCAGAAGCGCTCAAGTTTTTTTTCTTCTTCTTTATTGATGAAAACAGCATCTGCACTGTTGAGATAAGAATTGGTAAGGCCCCAAGAAATTTTGCGGTTGGTCCCACTCACAATGAGCGGCACACCGGGCAGGCTCGCGCCCACCACGTCCACGTTTGGTCCCTCGAGGTGAATCCAGTACCAGAACATGGGCGTCTTTAAATCTAAATGTGGATCGTTGGCCAGCAGACTGACTTTATTTTTAGAACGACTCGAATCCACTACCCAGTTGTTCGAGCCAGACTGCTCTCCAAACAAAGAAGGAAAGTGCGCAAAAAATTCGGGCAGTGGATGAGAACGAAAATATGGATGAGAGGTTTGTGTGGTCTTCATGCCCACTTGATACTCTCCCTTCTTCAGGATGGTCGTCTCCCAGGGAGATTCATCTGAATCAACTAACCGGACTGCTTTCTCACCCCATTTTTTTTGAGTCTGGGATTCAAGCCATTCAGTGTAAAAGGACTTTCGAGTCTGATCAAATGACTGAAGTAAAAGTACCATCAAAGAATGTTGCGGCTTCCAATCCTCGGGATGGGGGTAGTTGTCTTGAAACTCACGAGTCGGAGTCTGTTGGGCAAAACGAAAACCTTGGTTCACTCCTTGGGCATAAATTTCGAGCAATTCTTTTTCTTGCGGGAGTAAATTACTCCACAATTTTTCGGCCATCCGAGGCACATCCAGAAGGCGCATCATCATGTCGCCCTTAAGATGTGAGAAGCCATAAACTTCAGCATTGGTCCCAAGAGCTGAGCGACGGAAATAATCCATCATCCAAGCGCGGTCACGCCCATGCATATAGCCAAAACAATAAGAGAAGTTTTTTTCATCGCTTATTTTTAAGTGAGGAATGCGCATAGCATCTCGATAGAGTTCACACGGAGTGGCATACGCCGTTGAGAGGAGAAATAAATACCCAAGTGCGATGAATCTCAGTAGCATAAATGGCGTCCTATGAATGGATTTGCTCTATAATAAAAACTTCAAGCTCTCACGTCTATGAGATGTTAACTGACTAGAAAACTCTGAGGCCCTGAAATGTTTCTTGTCTTCCTCTTTCTCACACTCCTCTCCCCTATAAGCTTCGCTCTCGGCGAGCTGCGCCCACTGACTGTGAATGAAAATGCTCTTCTGGCTGACCTCGAACTTATTTTTCTCGAGGCTAAACTTCCACTCAAAGCGAGCTTAGAGATTGAGGGCTCACAGACCAACCAGATTGAAGTCAGCTGCACAAAAGATACTCTTCACCTGCGAGTGAAAGCGCAACCCACAGAAGTCAGTGCGACCTTTTACAAGGGCCTGCGGGAACTGGGATTTCTTTTTCCTCATCCCCGCTGGCAAGTCTCGCCGAGTCTGAGTATGTTGCAAAAGAATTGCCGCCAAAAAAAAATGATCCGCTGGACTCCGACTCTCGAGTATCGTGGTCTGCATCTGCACACGCTTCATCCTAACGAATGGGTGCGAGGATTTTTCATGGATCGCGGTGACCTCGCGCTCGAAATCGTGCGCTGGAGTGCCCGCAATGGCTATAATCTTTTAGATGTGAGTCTCCTGCGTATACCGGCAGATGAACTCAAGTCTAAATTCCAAGCCCCCTTTCAACTGGCCAAAAGCTTAGGGGTCCATACAGGCGTCTCGCTCGGCGTCGCCCTTCACCAACAAAAAAGCTACAAACTTCTCTCTATTTTTGAGGCCCTCACGGGCTGGGGAGCTAAAGAGAGAGTGAAAGAGAACTTCCAAAAAGTTCTCGAGATGTTCGACACCAGCTTCATTGTCCTGGAGGCTGGCACCAGTGAGTTCACGGCCACGAAAGCACAGGACACGATTGACTGGCTTAATATCGCAAGTGCCCTCGCTCGCGCCCAAGGCCGCGTGGTGCTCACCAAAGTGCACGTGTCCTCGAACCAAAGATCTGAGGAATTCGGAAACTTTAATTTTCTGCCACAGTTTGCTGACCCGAGTGTCGGGATTCTTCCTCACACGGTGATGTTCTATGGACTCTTGGATGAAAGTGCGCCGATGTATGGCAACAAAAACTTTCATTCTATCCGAGACTTCATGCAGTCGGAGTCCAAAAAAAGACCCACCTGGTATTATCCTGAAACGGGCTACTGGGTCGGCATGGATGTAGACGTGCCCCTTTTTCTCACCGACTACCTACGCACGCGTGCTGAAGATCTGCAGTGGCTCCATCAGCACAACATCTCAGGCCAACTTATTTTTTCCACCGGTCATGCAATGGGAGGATGGCTTTTCGATTGGACGCAAGCACTCCTCACAGATAGTGACTATCAGTTTAATCCGTACCAAGGACTTGAGCTCCTGGGTGAGGACAAAACCACTTGGCAGAAAATTTTTGAGTACCAAAAACGTCACTTCAAGGAGCTCCAGGTGATACGCATGCTCTCAGCTGCGAACCTGCAAGATGAGCTCTCAAAAACTCACCGGATTCATGATCGCTTGACCATGAAACAGATGGCTTCACAAAAAATAGAGCGCCAGCGGGAGATCCAACTCCTCAGAGCGGCGAAAGTTGATTGGCCGGAACTGAAAAATATAAAAAACACTGAATTGCAAAATCTTCTTCTTCTGACTCTTGTGCGCTTGGACTTTGCCCTCGCTCTCAGAGAGTCGGTGGAAGAAAGGCTTGATCCCATGATCAGAGACGCTTTGAACTTTAATCTCGCTCAAGCCCAGCTACTCCTGTCCAAATCAAAAGAAAACCCATTAAACTACGCCGACATCGGGATGTGGGATGAACTCGCCAATCCTACTGGTTATCAGTTTGGCTATATCTATCCCGCTGCAAGTCAGTATTTTTGGAGACGGGAAAAGCGCCAGATTGAAGAGAATAGTTTTTGGCCTTTTACTGAAAATATCTATAACCCCTATAAAATTGTGTTTGAACCATGATGCATCTACCAGCACTCATCCAAGACTTGGGCTTCATTCTCATCACAGCCACAGTGGTCACTCTCTTATGCCGCTGGCTCAAGCAGCCCGTCGTGCTCGGATACTTGATCGCGGGTTTTTTAGTCGGCCCCCATGTCCCCTTTATCCACACTGTTACCGATATAAAAGGTGTGCAGGTGTGGGCGGAGATCGGGGTGATCTTTTTACTTTTCTCACTCGGTTTAGAGTTTAGTTTTAAAAAGCTCTCCAAAGTTGGCGGAAGTTCCGGCATCACCGCACTCTTTGAAATCAGCTGCATGCTCATGATTGGTTTTTTTACCGGTCGCATTCTGGGCTGGTCAACCATGGATTGCCTTTTCTTGGGAGGCATTCTCTCCATCTCCTCTACCTCAATCATCGTGCGTGCCTTGGATGAATTGAGTCTAAAGACAAAAAGTTTCGTCCCCCTCGTCTTCGGAGTACTGGTGGTTGAGGATCTTCTGGCTGTGCTCCTTTTGATGGTGCTCTCGACTCTCGCGGCCACCGCCACCTTTTCTGGCGAAGAGGTGGTCCTCTCGGTTTTTAAACTCGGATTTTTCCTCTCGCTCTGGTTTCTGGTAGGGATCTATCTTTTGCCAGTGATTCTCAAAAAGATTAAAGGCATGCTCAATAACGAGACCATTCTCATCATCTCCATCGGTCTGTGTCTCATGATGGTGATGATCGCCACCAAAGTCGGCTTCTCTCCGGCCCTCGGTGCCTTCGTCATGGGGTCACTTTTGGCCGAAACAAGCGAGGGTCAGCGTATTGAAAAAGTGCTGCACCCCGTGCGAGATCTTTTCGCTGCGGTGTTTTTCGTTTCCGTCGGTATGCTGATTAATCCACCACTCTTGCTTGAGTATAGTGGGACCATCGTACTCATCACTCTCGCTGTCCTCTTTGGAAAAATTATTTCTGTCAGTCTCGGAGCACTGGTCTCAGGCCAAAGTCTTAGGACCTCCGTACAGGCCGGCTTTTCTCTGGCGCAGATTGGAGAGTTCAGCTTTATTATTGCCACTCTTGGCCTCACTCTTAAAGTGACCAGTGATTTTCTCTACCCCATCGCTGTGGCGGTCTCGGCCATCACGAGTTTCACCACGCCCTATCAGATCCGCTACTCTCAAGCCTTTGCGCGCTGGCTGGAATCGCGCTTGGGTCAGCCGGTTATTCAGCGTCTCAATCGCTATCAGAACACCATCTCCCGCAGTTCGGGACGAGGGCTCTTGAAGCTGGCGTGGGATGAGTATGGCATGAAAATTATTTTGAACACGGTGATGACCATTGCCGTCACTCTTGCCATGACTCGCATGGTACTCCCCATGGTGATCACGAAACTCTCTTTCATGAACTATGGTTTTGTGATTTTTCTTGGGGCGATTTTCAACTTCATCGCCGCAGGCCCCTTTCTTTGGGCCGTGATGACCGGCGCCCCCGCCCACATCACCGACTACGACAGTGATGTCATCAATCAGCTCAAGCGGCTGCAGATCGGTCTTTTTCTCGTGCGTGTGATCATGGGCTTCATGCTTGTGAGTTTTATCGTGGGCCAGTATGCTCCCCTTGAAACGACCTCCGGAATTATCCTCACGGTGCTCGCATTGGGAATTGTCTTTTTTAACAAGTACGCTGAACCTCTCTACCGCACCATTGAGAAAAGATTTGTAAATAACCTTAACGACTCGGCCATCGATGACCTCGTGAAAACCAGTGTGCGCCCCGAGCTCTCTCCCTGGCAAGCCACCATGACAGAGTTTGTGGTCTCTCCTGAATCCCCACTGGTGGCGAAGGCTTTAAGTGAATCACAACTTAAAGAGCGCTTCGGTCTCACCATCGCCATGATCCAGCGAGGCGAGCGCCAGATACTTGCTCCCCGCAGAGAAGAGCTTATCCTTCCCTTTGATAAACTCTTTTTGATCGGTGATGAAGAGCAGCTCGCTGGCGCCCAGGCGCTGATCGAAACCAAAGACAAGCTGACCTCACAAAATAGTGAAGTCTACGGACTCAACTCACTGATGATCCTGGATCATTCCCCTTTCGTGAACAAGAGCATTCGTGAGTGTGGAATTCGAAATGAGTTGAATGCACTGATTGTTGGGATTGAGCGCGAAGGTCGGCGCATCTTGAGTCCCGATGCATCGATGGTGCTGCAAAACGGAGACCTCCTGTGGATCGTGGGAGACACGCAAAAGATTGCCATGGCAAAAAAATTACCGACAGGAATTTAAGATGTATCGCTTGAAACTTAAAGGCATGGTCTCCAATCGCTGCGTGCGTCACCTCGGTGGGGTGCTGCAGAGGATGGACCCCAAAGCGAAACTCGAGATCAGCCTCGAAGGCCAGATCATCCAGATTGAAACCCTCACGGAGCTTGAGAAATTAAAAAAGATTATTCAGCAGGAGGGCTATGAGGTGGAGAGTGCGCAGGTTAGGCCCTAGCATAAAATACTACTGGGTCATCGCCTTCATGAGTTTAAAAATATTCTCTGAAGAAGTTTTATGTTTTTTATCTTTGAAGTTATAAATCGTCTTTTCTGGGATATCTGCCAACTTTGACATCTTTCTTTTCCCGATATGATCTATGTAAAGCTCAATCAGCTCCATAAAAGCATCATGATCTCCATCTTTAAACATCTCTACTAGAAGCTTTACTACTTTTTTGCGATCACTTAAATCAAGCGAGCTTTTATACTCATCAAATGAATCCCGTTTCACGGCCTTAATCTTCAAAGGTTTAATCTCCGAAGCCTTCATCGTTTTATGGCCACTCATGGTTTTCTCCTCGTACTCAAAACTTTTGTCTTCTTCTTAACACTAATTTGAATGACCGCTTTCTTAATAATATTCTTTGATTCTGTGATGTCACTTTTCTGAGAGTTTTTATTACCTCCCAACAAAAGCAGCATGAGTCGTCCCTCACTGTCTTCAAGGAAGGCATAGTAGACTCGAAGACCACTGCCCCACTTAAATTCATAAAGGCCCAGGCCAGGATCAAGTGACTTCGACTTTAAAAGCAATCCCTTCTCGATATAGGTATCAATCCGGGTATCAACTATCCCTTGCTCTTTTTCACTCAAGGTCTTGTACCAAGTTTTAAACTTCTTACTCCTATACACCCTTTCTTGGCCCATAGGGACCTCCTTTATTATGCCATATTTGGCAGACAGAATCCAGCACTGCCGTCTGCCAAATATGGCATAACACTTAATTTTAAATACTTAGATTTGTCGAAGAAGCAAAATTGCCAGAAAGTGACCTGATTATGTTTTCAAATCAGACTTTCAACAAGATTATTAGGTACTGGGCTTTGATCTTTTTTATTAATGAATCAACTACCCTTTCGAGCCTAGGATTTGAAAGACTTTGAATTTTTACCCAATCTGTAAAATTCGCTGAACCCAATACTTCTTCTTCTCATCACTCAAAAATGATCCCTTGAATGAATTCTGGGCCAAGGTCTTAAGCTCATCCTTGGAGAGATTGAGATCACGCTGCACCTGAATGAAGTTCTCTCCTACATACCCACCGAAGTAAGCCGGGTCATCGGAGTTGATGGTCACACGTACGCCGCGCTCGAGAAGTTTTTTAAGATTGTGGTCTGAGAGTTTCTGGAAGACTTTGAGTTTCACGTTTGAGAGCGGACACACAGTCAAAGTCATCTGCTCTTGGATGATCCTCTCCATCAAGGCTTCGTCTTCAATCGAGCGCACACCGTGATCGATGCGCTCAATTTTTAAAAGATCCAGCGCTTCCCAGATGTACTCCGGTGGGCCCTCTTCTCCGGCATGAGCGACGGTGAGAAAACCTTCTGCCTTTGCCATCTCAAAAACTTTTTTAAATTTCGAAGGCGGATGCCCAAGCTCCGAGCTATCCAGTCCCACGGCCTTGATGCCAGATTTGAAAGGTAGAGACTCCTTTAATGTTTTGATCGCCTCTTCTTCGGAGAGGTGGCGCAAAAAGCACATGATCAGAAAGCTTGAAATACCGAGCTCCGTTTCTGCTTTCTTGAGTGCCTCGCTGATGCCCTTATAAACCGTCTCAAACTTCACTCCCCGCTCGGTGTGAGTCTGAGGATCAAAAAAGATTTCCGTATGAACCACGTTGTCTTCTTTACACTTCAAGAGATAAGCCCAAGTGAGATCAAAAAAATCTCTCTCGTGAATAAGTACTCCCGCGCCTTCGTAGTAGATATCGAGGAAAGATTGCAGATTATGAAAGTCGTAGGCACGGCGAATCTCTTCCACCGAGTTGAAGCGGATCTTAAGATTATTTCTTTTGGCGATCTCAAACATCAACTCCGGCTCAAAAGTGCCTTCGATGTGGAGATGAAGTTCAGCTTTAGGAAGCTTTTTAATGTAGTCACGCATGCGATGCCTTTTTATCACGCTCTCTTAAAAGTTGAGCTGTCATGCTCAGGGCGATCTCCACTGGTGCGTTGGAGCCGAAGTCCTCACCCAGCGGGCAGTAAAAATTCATTTCCCCTGAGTAGCCCTGCTCTCGTAATTCTTTTTCTAAGCGGTTGCGCTTCGCCGCGCTCCCGATCACACCGAGGAAAGGAAAATGGTTGAGTTCGAGAGCGCGTTTAAGAATCGGAAGATCAAAGGCGTGTCCCATGGTCATGAGACACACAAAGGTTTCAGGTGAAAGCGTATCAACCAGACTTGCCATGGAGTCGGTTTGGATTTTTTTAAAGCGAGCAGTCTCTGCCGGCAACTGGGAGAGCCACTCAGATCTCGAATCGATGACAGTGAGATCGCAATCAAGCTTGAGCAGAATCCGCGTGAGTTCTTGGCTCACGTGGCCCGCTCCGAAGACAGCAAGCTTCCAAGTGCTTTGAGGAGTGTAGAGTTCAAAGAACATCGTAACTTCCCCACCGCAGCTCATACCGATATCTCGCTGAAGATTCCATGTGAAACTCTTGGGTTGAAAGTCTTTGGGTTTTTGCAGATATTCGCGGGCAAGTTTAAGGCAGTGGGCTTCGATCTTGCCTCCACCGACGGTGCCAAAATAAATTTCATCTGCCCCCACGATCATACGAGCGCCCACGTTCTGCGGAGCAGAGCCTCTGCAATCAGTCATCGTCACAACCACCATGGGCTTGTGTTCACTGAAAAGTTGCATGAAGCGCGTACAAAACTGATCGAGCTGCTGCTCCATTTAAAACTCTCCCGTGAGTTCCCGCAGGATCTCTTCTCCCGTCGCCGGACTCTTCAAACCACTCCCAAGATTCTCGTAGGCGAGAGCATTCTTCACCGCCGTCCAGGCACTGATACCCAAGAGAAATGGTGGCTCACCCACGGCTTTTGAGCGGTGAACGTTGACAGAGTTGTCATGGTTTTCAATAAACTCGAGCTTAATCTCGCGGGGGATATCTTGAATGTTAGGGATCTTATAAGTGGTAGGACTGTGGCTCACAAGAGCTCTCTCATCGTTGTAGAAAAGTGATTCCGTTGTCACCCACCCCATCCCCTGCACAAAAGCCCCCATCACCTGTCCGCGATCAATGGCCGGGTTCAAAGGCCGCCCTAGATCCATCAACATATCCGTGCGTAGCAACTTCATGTCACCGGTGTAGCGATCAATTTCCACTTCACTGATCGCAAGCCCTTGAGTGTAGTAATTAAACGCGCGACCTTGAATGGTTTGTTTACAGAAACCTAGGTTCTCCGTTTTAAAATGCGCATAGGCCCCTAAAGAGATCCGGTTCATGTAGGCAAGACCTATAAGGTCTTTCAAGGGAATTCTCTTGTCCCCATAAATCACCTCACCATTTTTAAACAGGACACTCTCATCAAGCTCCCCTTCAGTGATCTCGTATTCTTCAAGATTGGCCTTTATTTCTCCGGCCAGTTTGCGTTTAAAGAGACTCGTCAAACGCGCCTTGATGAGATTGGTCGCTCTCAGGGCGGCGGCACAGTTGATGTCAGCCCCACTGGAGGCGGCGGTGGGTGAAGTATTATGATTTTTCTCCGTCGAGGTCGCCATGACTTTCACACTCTCCATCGAGAGTCCCAGAGCATGCGCGATGACCTGAGCGATTTTAGTGTTCACTCCCTGGCCCATCTCGGTGGCACCCGTTGAGGCTTGAACCGTCGCATCCAGATGCAGATTCACGAGCGCATTGCCTTGGTTTAAAAAGCGCGCGGTGAATGCAATGCCAAACTTCGTAGCGGCCAAAGACATGCCCCGCAGTTTTGATTTTGATGTCCGGTTAAATTCATCAATCTTTTGGCGACGAGCTTGATAGTCACTAGACTGGGATAGTTTTTTAAAAATTTCAGGCAGAAGATTATTCTCAAGCATCTGACCATAAGGAGTTTTCAGGCGATCCGCTTGATAGAGATTGATCATACGAACTTTAAGCGGGTCAAGCTTGAGGGTGCGTGCAATGTCTTCCAAGATGCACTCGATGGTCATGCTGCCTTGGGGACCACCGAAACCTCTAAAGGCCGTGTGCGGGTGATGATTGGTCCGAAAGCAGATCCCATCGATCCATACATTCGGCAGATAGTAAGCAGAGTCGAGGTGAAACATCGCACGCTCAAGAATCGAAGCAGAGAGATCCGCGTACGCACCTCCATCACTTTGCAGTGTGGCCTTGAGAGCAAGAATGCGCCCTTCGTGATCGAAGCCCACTTCCCAGTGATTCTCGAATGGATGCCGCTTGCCGGTGAGCTGCATGTCTTGATCTTTGGTGAGCACCAAGCGCGCCGGACGTTTAAGTTTATGGGCAACCAGCGCCGCGTAGCCAGCTATCGGAGCGGCTTGAGACTCTTTGCCACCAAAGCCGCCACCCATGCGCTTGACGACACAAACGACTTGGTTGAGTGGGATGCCTAACGCCTCTGCGATCACCCGTTGCGTTTCACTGGGGTGCTGGCTAGAGGAATGGACTTCAATCAAGCCATGATCCTGCGGGTACGCGATCGCTGCTTGGCTCTCCATATAAAAGTGCTCTTGACCTTGCACTTGAAAGACCCCTGTCAGTCGGTGTGGGGCCCGAGCCAGCTCCCCTTCGGCATCTCCTTGCGCGAAGGGTGTTGGGGCGTGAAAAATAATCGAGCGCGCAGCTTTGGCCTCAGAAATAGTGGTGATGGGCTTGGCCTTTTCCACTACCACACTCACGAGTTTTTTAATCTCTTCTACACTCTCTCTGCTTTTTGACACAATCAGAGCACAGGCCTCATCTTTATAGCCGATACGATCAATCACGAGAAAGGGCTGATCGTGGACAATCGTGCCCCAGTGTTTACCGTGAAAATCCTCTTGGGTATAAACCGCTAAGCAGTCTGGGTGCGCGAGAGCTTTTTCCGCGTCCACACGGATGAGCACTCCGGCAGCACAAGGCGTGCCCACGATGCCCACATGCACTTCGCCACGCATCTCAGGACGATCATCCACGAAAATACTCTCTCCCGTCACGTGACCCAGGCTTGAATCATGGGGAGCGGATTGGTGAATCATAGGGCCCCCTCAACTTCATGAAAGAATTTGAGCAGCAGATTTCTCACCAAAAGTCGGCGGTAGTCGCTTGATCCCCGCACATCAGATTGAGGTGTAATAAGAGGATCAATCTCATTGAAGAGATGAATGAAATCTTTTTCCGCTAGTGCGCGATTGAGCATCTGGCTTTCTAAAGTCTTAAGCCGCAGAACACTGGCCGCCACACCACCAAGGCTCAATTGAAAGCGCAGGAGCTGATCACCTTTCTTCTCAAATCCGATGGCAAGAGTCACCGCTGAGATGTCGAGGTCTTTGCGTTTTGAAACTTTGTACAGCTTGAAGCTCAAACCATTTAAAGGCAGAGATATGTGCGTGACAATCTCCTGAGGCTTAAGGTCCATTTTCTTATAGCCCTCGAGGAAGAACTCATTGATGTCCACCACGCGCTCCCCGGTGGGCGAGAGGAGATGGATGCGGGCGTCGGCACTTTTTAAAAAGGGAATTGAGTCCGCAATGGGAGAGGCGTTCATCATATTGCCCACAAGTGTCGCCGAGTTTTTAATCTGCGGAGAGGCAAAAATGCGTAAGAGACGTGAGAATTCCGGAAAGTCACTCTCAAGTTCTCGTGAACACTGCTCGAGCGTCGCTGTGGCGCCGATCGTGATGTGAGTCGCAGAGCGGGTGATGTGTGCGAGCTCAGGGATATTTTTGAGGGACATCATCACCTGCGGGCTCCAGCGGCCCTTGTTGTGAAGCACGCCCAGATCCGTAGCACCTGAGACAATCTTGGGCACTTCTCTCAGATAAGTGCGGGCCTCAGAAAGAGTTTGAGGAAGATAGATCTTCTGGCGATCGAATTCTAATTCCACACTCGCGGAATCAAAAACAATTGCACTATTTAAATCCGGAAGTGAGGTCAGATCCATCTTGGTCGAGGCCTCGATAATGGAGTCATAGCCCGTGCAGCGACAGAGATTACCCGTGAGGTAATTCTTGGCACGTTTCGAATCGATCACAACATTTTCGTTTTTAGAATCTTGTGCCAATTGCGCCATGGAGCAAATGAATCCGGGCGTGCAGTAGCCGCACTGAGTGCCTTGGCACTGGATCATGGCAAGTTGTGCAGGGTGAAGTTCATCATTTTTTTTAAGACCCTCAACCGTCACAACTTCCTGGCCATCGAGCTGCCACATGAAAGCGATACAAGAATTGATGGATTTAAAATTTTCTTCCGTGCCACTTTTGGTCAGCACCGTGCAGGCCCCACAATCCCCTTCTGCGCACACCACCTTGGTGCCGGTGGCCCCTTGCTCGTAACGCAAAAAGTCGGAAAGAGTTCGGAACGCGTCGATCCCTTGGATCTTCTGACGCACACCATTGATCGACACATCAATAAAATTTCTCATAGACGAGTATTATGCCCAAACTTCACACAGGTTTGAAAGTCTTAGAGTGAAGAATCCATCTATAATTAGACATCAGACGAACAAAAATTTAACCTTGAGGGAACTTTTTAGGAGATCCAATGCCCGCAAAAGCCCTTTGGTATGGCACCAAGTTCGCTCTTAAGCGTCTGCCTTCATTTATCAAACTCAAAAAGCTTGAAGAAAGCCTCACTCCCAACGTTTCCCTCTTCTTTGAAAATGAAAACTACACGGTCAAAACCGCTGATACGGCGGATGAACTGGGAGAAATACTGCGCCTGCGATTTCAGGTTTTCTTTAAGGAGTTTTCCACTCAAAGCATGAAACTCTCCTTTGTTCCCTATGACGTCGATAAACTCGATTTCATCTGTGACCACTTAATTGTGATCGATAAAAAAGCACAAAAGATTGTGGCCTGCTATCGTCTGGTCACACCCACTCAGCGCACTTTTCTAAAGCAGTACTACACGGAAACAGAATTTGTGATCGATGACTTTCTTAAACTTGAGGGTAGAAAACTAGAACTCGGACGCGCCTGCGTTCATCAAGACTACCGCTCGGGCACGGTGATCGGACTTTTGTGGGCAGGACTTTTGGAGTACTCCAAGAAAGCGCAAATCAAATATCTTTTCGGTTGCTCGAGCATCAACGCCAGTGACTTTCCCGTTCTAAACCAGATTCGCGATTACATGGAAGAGCAGAAATCATTCATCGACGACTACCATGTGGGGATTCGCAAGAAGTACAAGATTGAAAATCACCCGCAGGTGCATCATCGCTTCTCTACTCATAAAGAAAAGCTCGAGCGCAAACCTGTCGGTTCATTGATTCACATGTACATGATGGCCGGCGCCAAACTCTCTCGCGAGTTTGCCTATGACCCAGAGATGGACTGCCTGGATGTCTTAACAGTGGTGGATCTCACCCAAATTCCAGCCTCGTTCTCACGGAGATTTTCTTTTAAATGAAAGGCTACTTAAAATTTCTGGGGATGATGGGGATTATCTTCTCATTTCTGATTCATCATGAGATCGCCAAACTCTTTATCTGGGATGAAGAGAAACGCTTGAAGTTTTATTTACGCAGCATCTCGCGATACACCAAAATGGCACTTTGGGTGCTGGACATCGATGTCTCTTTTCCTCGAGGTCAGCAAGAGATCAAAGGCAAACTATTGGTGTCCAATCACGTCTCCTACACCGATGCGCTCATTCTCTTTGCCTACTACCCCTCTCTTTTTGTCACCTCAAAAGAGATCCGTGAAACATTTCTTTTGGGTCGCATCTGTTATTTAGCAGGATGTTTTTTTATTGAGCGCCGCAAGGCCAAGAGATCTCCCGGCACCGTTGCGCAAGAAATAAAAGACATCGGCTCCCAGCTCTCAAAGGGCTTTAATATTTGTTTTTTCCCTGAGGGCACAAGCTCCAATGGCATGAATGTGCTGACATTTAAAAGTGTCTTTTTTCAAACGGCCATTGATTGCCAAAAGCCCATTCAACCTTTGTGCCTGCGCTACACGCATATCAGCGGCGAGAAATTCGCCAGCAGCAATGCCGATTATGTGTGCTGGTATGGCGACATGACTTTTCCGGATCATCTTCTTAAATTGTGTCAGCAAAAAGGTGTGAAGGCAGAGGTGGTCGAACTGCCCGTGATCAGCTGGGATCAGGCCATTGATCGTCAAGGGCTCTCACTACTCGCGCACTCGGCGATCTCTGAGAGTTACTTCGAAGCTTTGAATCGATAGAGAGTGAGAGCTTTTTCTCCCTTCATATGTAAGCGCCCAAGTTCCACCCCGTGAGCGAGATCGCGGCTGGCGGTCGCCGTGGAGATCTGCTTGTGGAGGCTGAGGTAGTCCCTGCGAGAGAAGTCTTGCTCCAAGAAATGCCCTTGTGCGAGCTCCAACCGGTCATTGGCACTCAGGGGTTTCGGTCTAAAGGTATCACGGAATTCTTCAAGAGACTGAAGGATGAGCCGGAGAGAAAAATCAATGAAAGCCGTGGAATCACCGGCCCGATCACTTTTTTCAAGGGCCTCATAGTATCGTTTTTGTTCTTCGTGGATGAGTGATTCTACGGATAAGAACTCGAAGACCGGCGAGTGGCGCATGAGAATGAGTTGCTGCCACAGCCTCCCGATGCGACCGTTGCCGTCCTCGAAGGGATGGATGAACTCCAGTTCATAGTGGAACACACAGGCTCGAACCAAGAGAGGCGTTTCTTTGTCTTTATTTAAAAACTCAAAGAGATTTGCCATGAGCTCTGGCACTCGCCGGGCCTGCGGCGCCACGTGGCTAATCTTTTTTCCTTTGAGGATTCCCACATTTTTCTCTCGCCATTTCCCGGCAGATGAAACAAGGCCTGCCATAAGGAGACCGTGGACCCGGAGCAGTTCTTTAGATTTGAGAGGATTGATCTTAGCTAGATCGTGATACACGGTCACCGCATTTTTAATTTCTTGGATTTGCTGGGTCGGCCCCAGAACGCGTTTATTGTCGATGATCGCCGTGATCACCGAAGGATCGAGGTCATTGCCTTCGATGGCAAGGCTATGCCGGATAGTTTTGATCTTCGTCTCTCGCCGCAGCTTGAGAGATGGCTTGAGGAGACTGACGGCTTTAAGTTCCCCAAGGACTTCTTGGATCGCAAGGAGATGTAAAAGGATCTGCGGGGTGATCGTAAAGGGTGGAAAACTCATTATCTGATAGTATCACATGATACTATCAGGTGCAACTTAGTAGAGGTGCTTGAAGACTTGAATCGCTGGGGCTTTTGCCTTCTCTGAGGGCGCCACTTTTAAAAGTTTGGCCACTGTGGGATGCAGCTGAAGTGCATGCGGCTCTTTGCGAATCTGACTGCCACGGGGAAACTCAGGCCAGCGGTAGAGCATCATGAATCCCTGCATGTCTTTTTCGTTTTTAGGATCATACCCATGCATCCCGAGAGGATTTCCAATCTCCGCAATAGGCACGACGGGACGTTTGGCCCCCGCAGAAAAAATATAGCCCGAATCAAGGATTAAAACGATGTCTCCCACACGTGTGGTATGGGCGAAATCCCAGCGCTTGGGGAGCTCGTTTTTTGCAAATACCTTCACGAAAGGATACTGCTTGAGATCAGCCTTCGTTTTGGCAAGGATGCTTGCGTGCTCGGAGGCTGGCACCTTATCCAGAAACATATGACCGATATTGCCACCTGTCACAGTGCGGATCGGAGACTGTTGAGATAAGAGTGTGAAGAGGCGGATGTTCACCGCATGGGTCACATCAATCATCCCGTGATCAGTCGTCACGAGGAGATAAATATTGGCTTCATCATTGTATTTTTTCTTGGCGATTTCTTTGAGCCTACTTTGAATGGTTTCCATCAGAAGATCGATCTTCTCCACCACTTGCAGCACTCGCGCATCGTTGGGCCCAAAAGAGTGGCCAACTGAATCAGTGCCTACGATATACGCCATCACGAGATCATAACTCTCCTTGGTGCTGGGACCTTTCTCGAACTCATCCAAAGCGAGCTTCACGCGCTCTTCATCGGAGAGCGCAGAGTTATATTCCTCATGGAAATAATCAGACTTATAGGGACCCGTTTGCTGGTAAGAGAGAGGCCAGTCTAGCACTGCGCTCTTGAGTCCACCTCGCTTCACTGTCTGCCAAATCGGCTCGGCCTGCAGGAGCTTTGAGTCACCTGGGTAGGAGAAAATGGTCCCGATCTGAGAATCGTAAAAAGCATTCGACGTAATCCCATGCTCTGCGACCTGAACGCCCGTGGCTTGAGAGGCGTGGCTTGGGAAGGTGATCGAAGGAAAAATAGGTGTGAGTTTTGTGGTGTAGAAGGATTTGGCGAGGAGCTTATCAAAATTCGGCGTATGAGTGCGAGTGAGATAATCGCCTCGAAACCCATCAATACTCAACCAGAAAACCACATTTTTTTTGGCGGCGTTAGCATCCAGAGCAATACAAAATAACAGGGTGATGAGAGCGAAGAAACTGGCTAAAAAACGCTGCGCCATGAGGGCTCCACGAATGAGTTATTAGTCATTCTTATCAGTCGGATTTAAACCGTGTCAAATCAAGCCCATGTCATAAGTAGAACTTACCCTGACTTGTAAAAGAATATAAGAAATGCACTAAAATTCGTGACCAAAATGACACCATAGTGGATACTAAAGCCATGAAACTATTTATCTTTCTCTTGTTTTTTTCAACCACCCTCAAAGCCTCCTCTGAGTTCACTCTCTATGTGTTTAAGTCCTCGGTGGGTGTGGACTGGAGTAACCCCAAGAATCTCGCGATCTCAGTCGTAAAAAATGAGATCTATAAATATTTCAATGGCAACGATCGTCTCTTGGGTCATGTGGCCGTGGGTCTCAAGTGTGGTAACAAAGAAGTCATCACTGGTATGAGAGCGGCCCGTGGAGAAAATCGTCGCATGGTTTTAACTGAAGGTTCAGGCTACGGTGTGCTCTTTCATGTTTTCCCAGGTGCTCTCGAAAAAACAGAAAATTTACGTGAAGAAATTAAACGCAAACAAGCCTCAGCGGAAGTCCACTCTATCCACTATACCCTTAAGCCTGAACACTGTGAGCGGATGTGGCAGCACTATGAGAACCATATCAAACAGAAAGGTGAATTTAACTACGGCTTCCCCTTGAATACCTTGGCCGGTGAGGGGGGAGGGTGCTCAGCTTTTGGCATCTCCTTCCTACAGATCGCGGGCCTTGTGGATCCAGAACACCTCAAGGCTTGGTCCGGAAGTGTCTGGGTGCCAGAAGAGCTCATTGGACCCTATAACACTAAACGCTACACGAGAGCTGATGAGCCGACTCACCCACCGGATGGCGGAGGAAAACCTTTGAGTGTGCTTGATATCATTTTATCAGATAAGGCGCGGGCATGGGGTGTAGAGAATCAGGGCAAATACCTCGAGTTCATTGATCCAGATACAATGTTTAGATGGATTGAGTCTTTGGCCCAAAAAAGTCCTGCTCCTTACAAGCTTGAGCGAATCGGGAAATCCATTGAGGTTAAATTAGACCTGTCGTCTTTATAAACAGTACCTTCTTTGTTTTGACGGCCTAAACCCTTTAAATGCGTTATATCGCCCTTAGAATGGCATCAGGCTTGCTTATAAAGGGGTATGAAAGCTTTATTTGTATTCATCCTCCTGATGACTTCGACTCTTTCGGCCTTTGCTGCTGAGGAGAAGCTTTTTATTAAGGCCCTCACCTCCGATGGCTCTAAACGTATTAATATTTTTCGCTATACGAATCACTGGGGACGTAAAGAAATACGTCTGGAGTCAGCGGCACTTCCCCGCATCGGTCGAGTCAATCCCATTTACGGTTACGGACGAGACACTGATGACGATGAGATCATTGATACATGGTTTATGATCGACGAGGATGAAGGACTAAAAATTTCCACCATCCCTAACCGCCAGCCTTGGGCCACAGATGTCATCAAAAATCAGCTTTTTAAAACCTATGACAGTTCGGTTAAATCCCATTTCTCCGCTCTCTATGGAGCGGTGTTTGGCTTTGTCCTGATGTCGGTCTCACATGCCTACAACTCCGAGATCGATTTTTGGCGCGAGCGCATGGACCTCGAAGAATTTGCCCTTAGACTTGAGAATTCAAAGAAATCAGGGCAGCTCACCAAGGAGCAATGGGAAGACGGCGTGGACCTTGTCATGGCCGGTTACGAAGATGCGCTTAATCGCTTCGAAAAAGCCACAGGAAGAGACTACGCAGCACTTGGTGCAGCTGACGTCGCTCTTTGGGCCACAGGTGGAGTGATTGTTAAATACGTCGGCAAAGGACTCTCCTACCTCGGGCGTCCATTAATGGAAACGGCGATGGTTCGAAATGCAAAAGCTTCGATCATCCACATGGCCCGCAAAATATCTCAAGGCACAAGAGCGAAACTCTCCTACTTTCGTCGCGCTAAGGGTGCACCGGTTTCGGTGATCGCTGCCCAAACTGTGCGCACACAGTTTCCTCGTCAGATGCGAGGCTTGATGGCGAAGAATACTCTGATGAAAAAACTCGTTCCTTTTGTCGTGCGCTCAGGAATCGCTGTCAAGAAGGCCCTCTATGACTGGAAATACATTGCCTTCATGGGGTCACTGCAAATCAGCACCGAAGCCTTCGCTAATCGCAGCGAAGTCTACTCACCAAATCCGACAACTTTTGCCAAGAATGTGCTCACGCATCCTGATATTATTCAGAACGTTGGATTCATGACTACCAACGCCTTTTTCATGACCGCCGCCTCTCACGGTATCAGGCCTCGAGGCGTGAGGTTCGCCGCTTGCGGTTTCATCGCCCTAGGAAATTCATCCTTCACAAATTTCGTGATTAAAGGTGAAAACGACTATCAACGAGTGGCCCTCGACTCAGGCTGGGAAGCCATCATCGGGAATACTCAGGTGCAGATTGATCTGGCCGCCCTCAAACACTTTGAACAAAAAGCCGCCGCATCCGGTAACCCACGGCTTAAACTTCTCGGATGGGCGGTGGTTCTGGTTGATCAAGCAGCGGGTTTTGCCGGCTACTCTCTTGCCACCAGAAGCCTTAATCGTGAAACCCCTGATGTGCAACTTGTCCCAGTGATGGCGGAATAATTATTGAACCTGCGCCACCCAATCTGGGAGATTATAGTAGTTCGTGATCCGTGCAATCTTGCCGTCGCGGATATCAAAGAAACACCCCACCGGTAGACGATACTTCTGCCCTCGAGCAGGAGGAAGACCAGCGCAAGTTACTTTGTAAGTTCCGGAACAAATAAACTCGGCAGAAGCGCGTGTTCCGTCCTCAGAGACGAGGATCGAGAAATCGGTGAGATTTTCATCATAGTAGCGATCCATATCCGCTAAAAAAGATTTAAACG
>DIVA01000053.1 GCA_002435705.1 Bacteriovoracaceae bacterium UBA6144 | reverse complement strand
TGTTGGCAATTGATCGTGAGAGCGACTTTCTTTAAAATAAACTGAAGATTTTCAAGGTAGTTTAACTTGCTATCAAGGTTCCCCATCTCTAAGAGTGCATTATAAAAAGCAAGGTTTTTTCTCTGCTCTCTTTTTTCTTGAGAGATGTCCCGAATGGTGGTTTGAGTGATTCGCTTATCTTCGAGATAAAAAGTTGAAGCCACAATATCTGCCTCAAAATCCTCACCATTATTCTTGCGGTGAATCCACTCAAAGCGATGGGCATTATGGGTTCGCAGGTAACTGAGGATCTCTTCGGCAAGCTCTTTCGAATCACCTCCATTGGGCTGAGTCGGGGGAGAAAGAGTCGCTGGGTGGACGTGGCGCATCTCATCTAAAGTATCAAAACCAAAGATCTCGACTCCTCTTCGGTTTGAGTCTAGGAGCATGCCATCATTCCATAAAAGAATCGCATCATGAGAGGATTCAAAAATAGATTCAGTTTTTCTTTTGTAATCGAGTAAAGACTGCTCGATTCTTTTTTGATTCGTGACATCAAAATGTGTGCCCGTAAAACGGATGGGTTTTCCATTTGCATCGCGCTCAGAGATTCGTCCACGGTCAAGAATATACACCCACTGTCCGTTGGCGTGTTTCATTCGATGAGTATTCTCGTAATACTCTGTCTCTCCCTCTAGATGCCTCTTGATGTCTCTAGAGCATTGCTCTAAATCATCGGGATGGACTCGCTCTTGCCAAGTGGCAAGGTTCATTTCTAATGTATTAAAATCGAGCCCTAGCATTTCGCACCAGAGTTCATCGAAAGCCACTTGATTGGTCTCTAACCACCAGTCCCAAGAGCCAAGCCCGGCGCCCTTCAAAATCATCCGGTTGCGTTGATAAAGAAGTTCCGTGGCCTCTTGCGATTTTTTTCGCTCATCAATATTTTTTCCAATCCCCACTGTCCAGCCGTTAGGCAAACTCACATTGGCCCAAGAGGTGTAGATGTACTGATTTTTTTTTGTCCGTGTTCGAAACTCTCTCCAGCCCTGACCTGGCTTCATCATGAAGTCTAAGACTTCTTGGCGCAGTTTCGGATCAGGGTAGAATTCTGCAAGAGTATCCTGTCCATGCATCTCTTTCTCTGACCATCCCAGCTCTCGCTCCCAACTTTTGTTACACCAAATAAACTCTCCCTTCTCATTGTACATCGAGAGCATGACTGGGATGTGGTTGACGATGCGATCGAGTTTTATCTGAGAGAGCTGGAGTTCCATCTCCTTTCGCTTCAGCTCGAGATAGTTGATCACTTGCTTTGAGAGCTGATGTAAGAGTTGGCGTTGAGTGGCGCTCAGTTTTCCGGGCTTATCGTCGATGACACAAAGAGTACCCAGCTTATAACCAGCTGCCGTGACGAGCGGAGCCCCTGCATAAAAAATCACATTCGGGGCATTCAAGCACAAAGGGTTATCTTTAAAACGATCATCCATCAGTGCGTTTTCAATCTCAAAAATATCGTCTTGAACAATGGCATGCCCGCAAAAGGAAATCTCGCGGGGAGTCTCCATGGCGTCTAAGCCTTGCTTGGATTTAAACCACTGCCGCTCCTTATCGACCAAACTGATGAGGGCAATTTTTGTCTGGCAGATTGTTTTGGCCAACTCTGTGAGATCATCGAAGATTTTTTCACAGGGCGTATCGAGAACTTCGTATTGATAAAGTTCCTGAAGACGCTCTTTTTCATTGGTAGGAATCGGGGCTTTTTGCATAATTTCAGTTTTTCTTCTTTTTAATACGATAACTGAAATTTTAATCTAGAATAGATTAATTTGTTCTTAATATATCTATTTTTAATCAGCGCCTACTTCGACCAGATCACTCCAGGATGTTTGCGTTTTACTGGATTTTTTCTCACACAGCATGCGCCAGTCTTGTATTGTTCCACAGGAGGCTGTTTTAATTGTTCCCCTTCCCCATCGGTCATTAATTTTATCTAAAACACCCATCAGTTTTTGCTCCGTAGAAGCTTGATGAAATAAGTCCAATTGGTAGGCATTTTTATCAGCGAGGTCGAACAAAAAAACTCCGGCTTTTTTATAGCCGATCCCCTCTTTGAAAAGCTGCGCTACCATTTCAGTCACGGCACGCGTCAGAACAAATGTATCGTCAGTATAAAAGGGCAAGATGCGCTGATCCTCACGTCTGTGATAAGGTCCATCATCAAAAGGATTTGATCTCAACATCACACTCACTCCGCGCGTGAGACTGCCTTGCTTGCGAAGTTTTTCTGCCGCAAACCCCACATAAGTGGCAACTGCTTCTTGCAGCTCCCGAAGGCTCATCACTTTCTTTCCAAACGAGCGTGTGCTGGAGATCATCTTGCGCGTCTCGATCTCCCCCAGCTCGATGCAGCTGCGGCCTTGGAGTTCGGCTTGCATTCTTTCTCCCACGATCCCGAGGTGCTTACGAATGAGTGAGACATTTTCAAACTGAGAAAAATCCCACGCACTCTGAAGACCCAGGGCCCTGAGACGCACCGACAGGCCCGCACCAATCCCCCACACCTCTTCCAGTGGTGTGCGTTTCAAAACATCTTCACGCACCTGAGGCTCAGTGATCGAGAGAGACTTAAGACCTAATTTCTTGGCTTCTTTATTGGCAATCTTCGCCAGTGTTTTGGAGTGTCCCACTCCCAGTGAGACAGGAATCCCTGTTTCGCGCGTGACACGCTCTCTCAAGTCCAGGGCCCACATCTCTTCCGCTCCAAGAGGGAGATGGCTGAAGTTGATGAAGGCTTCGTCGATGGAATACTGAATGACTTCTGGGTTAAGCTGATCCAAGAGTCCCATCACACGCCGTGAAAGATTGCCGTAGAGAAGGTAGTGGGAGGAGAAGACCTGAACCCGGTGGCGCCTAATCAGTGAGCGCACTTCGAAAATAGGCTCCCCCATTTTAAGTCCCACGGCTTTCGCTTCTTTGGAGAGACTGATGATGCAGCCATCGTTATTTGAAAGAACCACAATGGGCTTGTCACGTAAGTGTGGATGGAACAGTCTTTCACAAGAACAGTAAAACGAATTACAGTCGAGGATCGCCCAGCGCTCAGGATTGCTTGTGGATGACATAACTAATCACTCCCCAAAGCTGGTCATCTTCGAGCATTTGAATGCGATGATTCGACGTGAGGCTCACGAGAAACCATGCCCCCTCGCTAGATTGCTCGATCCGGCGTACAGAAAATTTCCCACGCACGACGGCCAGCACCCACTGCTGAGGCCGTGGCTTGAGTGAGCGATCAATCACCAAAATGTCCCCCTCCCGTAATTTTCCGGCAATGGGCTCACTGACACGGACAAAATAGGTGGCGTGGGGCCTGGGAGCTAAAAGCTCCGTAATGGAAAGATGAACCTGTCCATATTCATCAGCGGGGGATGGAAAACCGGCAACTTTCATGGGTCAACTCCTTGGCTCATTTTACGTATCTTTTCCGTAAATGCAAGCAAGCTAAAATTTTGCCTAAGAAATGTCGTAAGGCTCGGCAGCGAGGGTTATATGGGACAACTATTACGCTATGGAAAGGCGACGCTCACTCTAGAGGATTCTTCACCTCTGATCACTCCGACACCGGTGGTAAAATTCAAAGAAGTCTATGCCGAAGGCCGCTATTGGGCACCACGCATCAGAGATAAAGCAGCGCTGCAACTCTTGAAGCGCAAAATGGTCAAACAAGTCAGTTACCTCAGGGCCTATCGAGGCTTCAGGGCCTCAGGGGCCAAGGAAGAGCGTGAGCTGGGTGAAGGCCGGGCTTTTCTACGCTGGCTCATGCGCCATGAACTGGGTGTGGCCTGGGAGTCAGAAGATCTGCAGCTTCATCCATTTTTCAATCAGAAGAATGCACCTAGGCATGACCCCAACGATGAGATGGCCGTGGACATGAGTTTCGCGATTGCCCCGGTGAGTGTGAATGGAAAAAAAGTTAAACTCTACTTGGCCGATGATGACGTGCTGAGACTTTTTCACATGCAGCAGGGTCAGCAGGAGGACTTCTTGCAGCTTGTGAGTCGTTATGTCGAGCAGCGCCATCAGGCCCAGGCGCGGCAATTGCCCGCCCTGCCCTTTGTTGAGTGGCTTGCTCTACAAGGTCACAGGCCTGGTTTTAATAAGGGACAAATTGGTTTTCATCTTCCTTTTTAAGAGCCTTTTAAGTGACAGATGCTCTGATTTCCATAAAAATAATCACACCTGAATCTCAGACTTCTTAGGAGTGATTATGCAAAAAATTAAAGTTCAAAATCCCGTCGTCGAACTTGATGGCGATGAGATGACTCGAATCATCTGGTCCTTCATCAAAGAAAAACTCATCACTCCTTACCTTGATCTTGATATCAAGTACTATGACCTCGGCATGGAGATGCGTGATAAGACCGATGATAAAATCACCGTCGAAGCCGCAGAAGCGATCAAGAAATACAACGTCGGCATCAAGTGCGCGACCATCACACCAGATGAAAAGCGCGTAGAAGAATTCAAACTCAAACAGATGTGGAAGTCTCCTAACGGCACCATCCGCAACATTCTTGATGGCACAGTTTTCCGTGAGCCGATCATCTGTAAAAACGTCCCACGTTTGGTTCCGAACTGGACCGCACCGATCATGATCGGTCGCCACGCTTTCGGTGATCAATACCGCGCCACTGATACGGTGATCAAAGGCAAAGGCGTTTTGAAGATGAGCTTCACCCCTGAAGGCGGCGGCCCTGCTCAAGAGTGGGAAGTCTACAACTTCAAAGGCGACGGTGTGGCCCTCTCCATGTACAACACCGACGAGTCGATCAAAGGCTTTGCTCACTCGTGCTTTAACATGGCACTGATGAAAGGCTGGCCTCTTTATCTCTCAACGAAAAATACTATTCTTAAAAAATACGACGGTCGCTTCAAGGATATCTTTGAAGAGATCTATCAAGCGGACTATAAAAAGAAATTTGAAGCCAAAGGCATCGTGTACGAGCACCGCCTGATCGATGATATGGTGGCTTCAGCTTTGAAGTGGAACGGAAATTTTGTCTGGGCCTGTAAAAACTATGATGGCGATGTGCAGTCAGACACTGTGGCCCAGGGCTTTGGTTCTTTGGGACTGATGACTTCTGTGCTCGTCACTCCCGATGGCAAGACCATGGAAGCAGAAGCGGCTCACGGAACCGTGACTCGTCACTACCGTATGCACCAACAAGGTAAGCCCACTTCAACGAACCCAATTGCTTCAATCTTCGCTTGGACGCGGGGTCTTGAGCACCGTGGAAAACTTGATAACAATAAAGAGCTCATTCACTTCTGTCAGGCGCTAGAGCAAGTGTGTGTGGAAACTGTTGAGTCAGGTAAAATGACCAAGGATCTGGCCGTTTGTATCCACGGGGATAAAGTGGGTCCCGAGCACTACCTTACGACTGAAGGTTTCCTCGAAGCTATCAACGCGAATTTACAGAAGAAACTCAATCTCCGCTAAGAGCTTTCTCACCCTTCTGAAGGACCACCTTCAGAAGGGTCTTTTTTCTCATTAAATCAAGTTCTTAATCCGATAAGTGGACCATGGTCGTAAGACTTTTTGTCATCCTATTGGCTTTCATGGTGTTCACACAAAATGTGATAGCGGAGTGCTATCCCATCCGTCGCATCATGGAGCCGGCCGCCCGAGCGAATTTTCAAAACCTCTGCCGTGCCGCCGTTCAGTGCGATCCTGCTTGCAAGAACATTGAACCTTCAAAACTCATCAATTGCTCCAGCACACAAGACTCCAATAAACTTTTGGCCAGCGGAAACATTGGTCGCAAAATACTCAGTTGTGCCAAAGCTTTTTTTGTCGACTCCATGGTAGATCTCGCCAATATGATCATCGACCT
>DIVA01000015.1:2734-4920 GCA_002435705.1 Bacteriovoracaceae bacterium UBA6144 | reverse complement strand
CATCTCCATTCTTTTGGAGATCCGTCTTAAGAGAGTGCCGGGCTTGTAGTGAGATAGATCGATGCCGAAATCTTGTTTTAAAAAATCACTGATGAATCCAAGCTTCTCTTGGATTTTGACAAAAATTTCTCGGTGATCAATCAGTCCCTCTCGACTATTAAGGAAGTGAGAGATGGTCTCTTCTAATTCATGGACCTTAATTTTTTTTGTGTAGAACCCACTCTCAAGCACGGCCACCGGCATCCCATCGAACTCAGCCTCTGTGGGGTCTTGGATGAAGACCTCAGCGCCGGCTTCGTACAAATCTTGACAGCCTTTGAGTCCATCTGTGCCCGTGCCAGAAAGAATGACTCCGACACATTGATTGAGGTTATTGAGAGCGAGGGATTTAAAGAAGTAATCAATATTTTTTTGCGGGCCTGAGTGAGCGGGGATATCACTGGGGATCAGTTTATGGGACACAAGCGTGATCAGTTTCCCCGGAGGGGCCAGATAAACTGTACCCGCTTCAAGAGGAGTTTCTGCTTCGACCAGCTTAATGGGAAGAGAGAGTTTATTGGTGAGGATATCGAGCATGTAGGATTTTTTATCAGGTGCCAGATGCTGGATCACAATAAAACAGATATCAAGTGGAAGGGTTTTAAAAGTTTCAAGCGCTCCCACGATCGCCTGTAGCCCTCCTGCCGATGCTCCGATCCCCACAATCATCATAAGTAGTCCTTTGACATACTCTATCAGGACATCCTGTCTTATACATGATTTGGATCAGGCAAAATTCAATTATTATAATAACTTATTAATGCATTTTAATGATTTTTTAGTCTAAAAGGGTTATTTTTACACGTTGCGTTAGTTTTCTCCCAGTTTTAAGGCCTTCTGTCCTATAACACTCCCGCTTACGACTTTTTATAAGGAGAGCCTATGTCGCGTTTGTTGCAATCATCTATTTCTTTCACTATGTCGGTTCTCTCGCTCCAAGCGGCAGCTACGGCACCTGTGAATGATAAAGTCGTCTATGGCGTGGATAACCGTTTGGAAGTTTTTGAAGCTGCGGCCAGCATGAAGGTTTTGGCCTCCTCGACGGCAGCCATGATCTCTCCTCGCGAATTAATCAGAAATGAAGATGGCACATTTAATACGACTCAAGATCCTCTCAAGGCCAATGGCATTTGTGAGGATGACCCTTATGCTAACCAGCCCACACCGGCCAACTGCTCAGGCTTTCTGGTAGGTCCAGATCTCTTGATGACGGCCGGTCACTGTATCCGCTCACAGTCTGCCTGTGAGTCGATGAAGTGGGTGTTTGGCTTTGCGGTGGATGAGGCGACGAAGAAAGCTGGGTTTAATATTCCGGCCGACGATGTCTATAGCTGTAAGCTCTTGGTGAACCAAGAGTTGATGTCCTTTAAGGGAACGGATCACGCCTTGATTCAGTTGGATCGCGTAGTGAAAAACCGTCTGCCACTAAACTTCCGCTCGGAAGGCGCGGCGGAAGTAGGGGATCCTCTGGTGGTGATTGGTCACCCCATGGGGCTACCGACGAAAGTGGCCGATGGTGCGAACATTCGCACCAACACCCACCCTCACTACTTCGTAGCGACTCTCGATACCTTCGGAGGGAACTCTGGCTCTGCGGTTTTCAACACCAACACACTCACGATCGAAGGAATTCTCGTGAGAGGAGAGACTGATTATAAGTATAACTCGGATAAAATGTGCCGTGAGATCTTCACTTGTGCTGAAGACGAGTGTCGCGGTGAGGACGTGAGTCGAATCACTTCAATCATTGAGCTCGCAAAGCGTGATGTGGTCCTCGAAGCTGCACTGAAAAACGATGTCGAAGTTGTTGGGAAGTATGTGGCCCAGAAGGGTTGGGTTAACATGTACGACAACGCTCGTGAGTCAATCCTCATCAAAGCGGCACAAGCTGAGGCGCTGGATGTCGCAAAAATCATCACGCAGTCTGAGTCGATTGATGTGAACTCAAAAGATCTTAAAGGCATGACGGCCCTTCTTCACCTCGTGAGCAGAAAAGATATCTCTGAGTCAGGTGTTGAACTCGCGAAGTTGATTGTTTCTAAGAAAGCAGACGTGAACGTACAAGATGAGTTGGGTGAGACTCCTTTGATGAAAGCTGTGTCTCTGCGCTCGGTGGAGTTGGTGGCCCTCCTTTTAGAAAACGGTGC
>DIVA01000015.1:0-2604 GCA_002435705.1 Bacteriovoracaceae bacterium UBA6144 | reverse complement strand
ACCAGTTGCGGCTTTTTTTATGCCTATATAGTTAACTACTCAAAATTTAAAACTTAATAGTATCAATAAGTTCCGTAAATGCTTCTTCTGTAGCCCCGTGAAAAGATCTCTGGGGATCTCTCTGGTTTGCTATATCTGGCTATATTTTTGGCTATGACCGTAGCGGCCTTTTTGCCGTAGCAAAATTTTTCATCCCAAACCCCACTTTTCACACCTTAACCATACGAGATTGTTCGGAGAGCGAGCGCTGGCAGAAACACGTTTTAAGGAGGTTTTTTTATGACAGCATCGACTCAAAATAATCGTTTCAATCTTTCAAATGCAAAGGCGCTCAGAAGATGTCGTGAAGCGATGAAGGTGACTAGAAATGAAATTGCTCAGAGACTTAAATTAAGTCCTCAGGCGATTGAGAAATACGAATCAGGTAGGGCCTTAATTGATGAGGAGAAGATAGAGAAGTATCTCTCAGCACTTGATTTATCTCAAACTGATTTCCAGAAAATTAAAAGAGGAAAGGGTATTACTCGCAATCGAAAAAAGAAATCAGTTATCTCTAATGAGCACAGAAGGAGCTATCAGAAGCACATAACTAAAGAGGTAAGAGTCTTAAAGGTTTTAAGGCAGATGAAGAATATAACTCAGGATCAAGCTTCGGCAGTTTGCGGTTACTCGCGGCCCTCAATTGGGCATATAGAGAATGGAAGAATTGAGCTGAGTCTTGATCGGATTCAGCACATCGTAATTAATTATGGATTTGAGATGAGCGAGTTTAAAAGGCTTATGAGTGAAGAAATTCTGAGAGATGAAATCTTAGAGAGGTCTATTCAGAAACTCATGAATTTGCCTGAAGAGAAGCTCAAGATTGTCAGCAACCTAATTTTATCTTTTTAACAGGGACGAGATATGTTTTTGATGAGATTTTTATTTTGGCTTTTAATTGAAACAATAATTGAAGCAGCAGAATTCATTTTATGGAAGGTTTGGGCGTTTAGTTGGCCTTTGCTCTCCATTTGGATGGGGATTAAGGTTGCTGGGTATTTCACGCCCTAGTTTGCTGATTGTGAGTCATTATTTTGTTTCCTAGTCTCCACTTCGCTCGCTTTGCAATCAAGAACAATCATCGGTCTCCCAAAGGAATGCCCTCCGAGATTCTTCTTGATTGCAGCTCTTCAACGTTGCGACTTTTGGTCAACAAATGACCACCAATCAGCAAGGAGAGTTACATGAAATTACTTACAGAAACCCTTAAAAAGCAAATACCAGCTATCTACGCTACTGAATCCATTCCTCTAAATGATAAAGAGATTATCTGCAAATTCTTCAATCCTTGCGGTGCAGGAACTTGGTATGTGATCGAAGGACAAGAAGAAGATGGAGACTTCATTTTCTTTGGTCTCGTTGATCTCCATGATCAGGAGCTGGGCTATTTCTCACTCAAGGAGCTTGAGTCAATTAGACTTCCTTTTGGACTAAAGATTGAAAGAGATATTCATTTTTCAAAATCAAAAGTGAATAAATTTTGGGATAAGGCTTAATAGGCCTTATCCTAGTTAATATGACAAAAATCTTCTTTGATCACACATATACAATTGATGATAATTTTCTTTTATTTAAAAGAATGAAAGAGTTTGGTTTCTATCTCTCAGATAAGATTTCTGATCATCCTTCATCAAAGTCACGCTTTATCTATTTTAAAAATGGTAAATATATTGAGTTTGTTAGTTACTCGGAGCCTATGAAGAAATGGTGGTATCTTAGCGGATTATCATTTGGAGTGGATTCATCTCTAAAGAAGTTTTCACGGTTATCCCGTTTTGAGCATCTAGGACCAGCATACTCTCATCGTAATTATAATTGGAAAGAAAATAATAGTGATTATCTCCCAGGATGGAACTTTCTCAGTTTTAAAAAATTAGGAATTCGTACTTTCTATCCTTGGTTTACCGAATATGAGAAGGGAAGAAGAAAAATTCCAAAAGGCGTGAATCATCCTAATGGGATCAATGAGTTTCAAGGAAATCTTTTTAGAGTTAATCCAAAAGGGCAAGAGTTCTTTGAATTGCTCTTCAAGCGTAAAATTAAAGATAAAATGGAACTAATAGACGGAACTTGGCTTTACTTTAAACCTGGTAAAACAAACAGACACGAAGCAATTATTTTGAGAGCTAATTCAACGAGTAGAGCACAAGTTATTTTAAAAGAATCAAAACTTGTTAAAACTCATGGCATCGATCTTTACCTTTTAGATTATCCAAATAGATATAAGAATTGCTGGAAGGTTGGAATTATCTGCCCGTGATTTGTTTTTTTAAGTCCCGTTGATGGCAATTGTATTCATTTATCTATAGGACCACTTGAATCAAGATTTCTTGAGTGGCAACAAAACCTGCAGATAAACAAATTTGATCAATCTCTAGGGCCTTGCATTCGATTGCGAAAAATGACCTAAACATTTAATTATTCCTATCGGAATCTTTATTTATCTGGAATGTCTCAGATTTCTCTAAGCCTTTTTCTAGGCTCCCCCGAAGATATGAATCATTTAAAAATTCTCATGAAGGGCCTTATGAAACTCTTATTACTGATGCTATCTACGCTTGTTCT
>DIVA01000115.1 GCA_002435705.1 Bacteriovoracaceae bacterium UBA6144 | reverse complement strand
TCGATAATGCGGTAGAAGCCAGTACTCCACAGTCGAATGTCTCGATTGAATTAAGTCTGCCGCAGGGGCGTTTGCAATTACTCGTGCGAGACAGTGGGCGTGGACTTTCTCTTAAGGAGCGAGAGCTTCTAGAAGTGTCAGGTGGAAGTTTTCATAAGGCCCATGGTCTGGGTCTTGGCTTAAAGACGGTGAAGGATTTTGTGAAGTCAGCCAAGGGTGAGTTCATCTTTGATAGCTTAGAGAATGTCGGGTCAAGCGTAGGATTTATTCTCCCCATGGCTGCAAGTCCGGATTGGTTTTTGGGACAGGTCCTGCGGATACCAACTAAAAAAGTGATTGTGGTGGATGACGATGAGGGGCTTCGCTCGTTCTGGAATCATCGACTGAAGCTACAAGGCATTCAGGTTGAGACGTATCCAAATTTTGAAGGCGTCACTCACGATCCTGAAGCCTTCTTGATCTGTGATTATGAATTGGCGAATTGTTCTTATAATGGATTAGCTCGTGCCCTTGAATTAGGGTGGACTGGTTTTGTGGTTCTCACCAGTCATCACGACAGAACAGATATTCAGGAGATTGTATCCAAGTCGAAACTCAAACTCTTTCCCAAATTTCTTCTTCATACGCTTCAGGTAGATGTTATGAGTGGCCCTTCGAAGCGATGGATACTTGTGGAAGATGATAAGCTGGTGCAGACCATGTGGAAACTTGAGGCCCGCCAGATGGGTGTAAATCTCGTGATTCAGGATTTCCCGTCAGAGAATCTGTTGAGTGAGGATAAAGAGACCTATTTCTTTGTGGATCAGTATTTTAATGGTGAAAACTTAGGACAACAATTTGCTCAAGATCTTATTAAAAATGGTTTTAAAAACATTTGGTTTTGCACAGGCTCAAGCCCTGACGAAATGTCTTCAGTCAGTGGTGTTAGGGGAGTGTTAGGAAAAGCCTTCCCACGCCATTTGGTTCTAAATAAATAACGAGAGTGAAATGAATATTATTTTTAACTTATTGATTGTTTTTTTGCTTTTCGCTCACTCCCTTCCTACTCAGGCACAACACAGTCAGTCTGCGCCATGGAGAAAAGTCTCCTCAGATGAGATCGAGCAATTATTAAAAAGATCACCCGAACTTAAATTCCATAAACTAGTAAAAACAGATCTTTCAGACTGTGTCGTTTTGACTGATCCTTTGGAGAAAAAGAAGTGTGAGGATCAAAAGATTCAAGCAGTCTCAGTCAGCCATGCCAATGTTTCAGTAGAATCCAAGGATGCAACGATCATCGTTTTTGCCATCGTTGGCACAGTGATGATCGTTGTGTGGCTGCCCTATCTTGCTTACTTGGGTTATAAAATGGCGACTCATCCAAAAGAGGTGAGCACACAACACATGCTTGGTGTTTATGCTGTGGGGATGGGTCAGGTGGGAAATGCTGATGGCCAGACCTCAGGAGGATATTTTACCAGTTCTCGTTATACGTTTTTGATGAANNTTACGGATCACCGACAGCGATCAGTCGAAATTTAGTCAGTACGGAAGCTTTTGGCTTGCCGGTCCAACTCTCAACTTTACTATCATGCCTGATGTCTTCATCAAGCTCGACCTCCTGGCCGGTCGATCCTTTGATTCTCAGCTTAAACTTTTCACCAAAGCAGACATCAGCGCCAATATGGCTTTTGATCGTTGGGTGTTTGGCCTTGGAGTCACAGGTCTTCTTTTTAGGATGAAAGAGCAGGAGGGACTTCTGAATCGTCACTCCAATGCAAGCTTAGGTTTTAACGGCTCAGTAGGCTTGAGATTCTAAGGAAGCAGGTGGGAAGTGAGTTCACCGCTGATGGTGCTCTCGCCAATTTGCACACTGATGGTTCCATCATTATACAACAGACCCCAGCGGTTATTGAGCTTGAGGTGTGGCTCGAGCTCACTGAGAAAGCTTGCCGCTAAAGAATAGATTTCAATTTCACTCGCTCTGTGAACTTTTTCTTTAATAATCTCTTCCATGAGAGCTTGTGGATTCTTGTAGGTGTAGACCTTAACACTCTTCGCCAGCTTAGTGGCTTTGTGAAGTTTGCGTGCTGTAGGACTGCCAATTTCGATGAGCGTTTTATAACTACCGTGTGCTTCAAGAATGTGCATGGCTGCGGCATCAGGGTCATGCAGGCCCGTGGGGGCAAAAGTTAAATCATCCTCAAAGTTTAAGGCATAGGCCAGGATACGGGTCAGAAAATAGGGAAGAGACTCCGAGGGGTGAAGTGCGGCCCGGAACTCAAGAGTTTCATAGCGGGAGCGCGGAATGTCGGAGAGCTCGATTTGAAACTTATACAGGGAGAAGTTGGCCATGGAGGATTAACTTTTAATGGCTAATTACAGATCACCAATTCATTGATGGTTTGCCCCATCATCTCACCGGTTGTCTCTTGGTGAAGCTCGCTTCCGACCTTCCAGATTTTGCTTTGGGTTGAGCCCATGGCATTGCCTTCGAGGCTGCTTGTCGTTGAGACAAGTAATGTGTTGGCCTGGCAGCTCGCGGTGGCGGACACCTCAACGGTGATGCCCAATTCAGGAATCTCAACAGTCTCTGAACGGGTGATACCATCGGCCCTTGTGGCGTATGTTGAGCGCTCATTTGTTTCAGCATCAGTCGAAGTCACAGTGAATTCTGTGGCGCCGTTGACGACTGCTTGAGTGATTTGCACATCGTAGTCGATATCAACGCTTCCACTTTGAGAGCGGCAAGTGGGGTAGACTCCAGAAAGATTAGGACAGGCCATGGCGCTGAGTGAAAAAAGTGAGAAAAGAAGTGTTAACATACGCATGGAAAGTCCCCTTGAGTGAAAGCGAAATCCTAAGATGAAGGGTTGGGCCCTGACAAGGAATATGTACTCCTATGAATATTTCACAGCCTTTTTTAAGACTTCCTTCGAGGGTAACTCCTCAATATCAGGCCAGTGATAAGGGGGACTGTGCTACTTGATCTTTTTCTTCTTCATTTCTTTGAAGGTCGTGAGATCAATTTCAGTAAAGTTTTCTTCAATGGAAAGTGTGCCTCCATTGGATTTCGTCATGCTTTTGGTGGCGATGAGGCCTTCTTTCGTTCTTTCAACTTTGCCCTGAATAACTGAGCCATCAATTTGGGAGAAATGCACAGTCCAGTGGGTCCACTTCCAGTCAGGTCCATGGAAGTAAGCGTGGCCTCGGATCAGGCGGGCCTCATCTTGAATCGCAAAATGATTACCCTGAATAATTTCATAACTAATCAGCGTTTCATTATGCTTATTGCGCGATTGAAGTTGGATGATTTCCTCTAGAATTTTTTTGGCAAAAGGATCTACCGTCCTTCGCATCAAGACTGGAATCTTGGCGAGGACTTTGTTGTTATGGGTTGAGCGAATCAGAGAGGTGCCAGAGTAGTACTCGACCTCACCGTGGGGTTGAGAAGCACAAGAAACGACTAAGAGAAGAAGGAGGATTCTAATCATGGTCTTGTTTTGATCTCTTATAAATTTCAGCCACCGGATAGGAGCCACCCAGCTCTTCGAGGCTCAGGTAGAGTGTGACGAGCATCACACCGAGGATGAGAAAGTCAGTCGAGAGTTTGACTTTCTTTTTCATGAGAAAACTAAAAACATTTTGAAACGAGTCTTGAAAGGTCGAAAGGCGAAATTCCATGGGTTGATCAATGGCAGAACCAAAATGAGCTTTAAACAGGCGCTTCATTTCGAGCTGATCTTCTTGGCTCCAGTCTTGAGAGATGAGACCCGTTTCAAGCAGGCCTTGGTGAAAAATATCATCATCACTCAAGTAAAAGCCATCATAGAGTTTTCTCAAGGCCTCACGAAAGTGAGCTGAAAAACTCGCCCACATCGTGTTTGGGTTCCACTGGTAGGCAGGAGTGTCGCCTGAGAAATGTTTGAGGCGTAGATCAAGAAACATTCCCTCTGGGTTTTGCAGTTGACGAAAATATAATTCAAGAATCATTTCGCCTAAGGCAGGTGAGTTTATCAGTGAAGAAGATTGAGAAGCGAACTTGAGTGTTTTTGGCAGACTTTTATTCAGCTTTTCCCTCAACTCAGCTGCTCCGCTTCCCATGAGGAGGCGGTGAGAGAGTGAACTTATATCCTGAGAGAGCTCCTTCCAGGAGACAACTTCAAAGAGCAGAGTTGGAACATGTGTGATAAGTTCCTTGAGTGCACGAGGGAGCCATGACATTAAGTTCATGACTTATTATCCTAGGTCTAGCGCAACAAGGAAAGTAGATGCAGAAAATTTTAATTGCTGGGGCCTCAGGATTTATCGGAAGGGCGCTCATTAAATCCTTGCAACAGGAGACAAACCTGGAAGTGGTGGCGCTTTCTCGTGAGGAAAAACAAAGCTCCCAGCCACGCCTCACTTGGAAGAAAGCTGATCTGTTTTCTCTCAAAGACATTTCTGAGGCAATGGAAGGTTGTGATCAGGCCATCTATCTGGTTCACTCTATGCTGCCTTCGGCTTCTCTAGTGCAAGGCACTTTCTACGACATGGACCTGATTCTAGCCGATAACTTTGCCCGTGCGGCCAAGGCCCGGGGTATTAAACATGTCGTGTATTTAGGAGGTCTCCTTCCTCTTGAGCAACACAATCTCTCTTGGCATCTCAAAAGCCGCTTGGAAGTGGAGCAGTGTCTGCAAGGCTGTGCTCCCAAGGTGACCATTCTCAGGGCCGGGATGGTTTTGGGTCGCGAAGGCTCATCGTTTACGATTATGCGCCGACTGGTAGAGCGACTACCTGTGATGCTCTGTCCCCGCTGGACCTCCACTCGCTCTCACCCCATTGATCTAGAAGATCTGTTGAAAGTTTTTCTCTCTACTCTGACTGACGAGTCGGTGCAAGGAGAAGTCTGGGATGTGGGTGGCCCTAGAGAGATGACGTATTTAGATATGATGAAAACGGCTGCCACGAGTCTTGGTAAAAAGCCCATCATTATTCCTGTGTGGGCCTTTAGTCCGAAGTTTTCACGCTTCTGGGTGACACTGGTCAC
>DIVA01000044.1 GCA_002435705.1 Bacteriovoracaceae bacterium UBA6144 | reverse complement strand
GCCCTGAGTGAACGCCCAATCAGGCGCTGAATCTCTTGAGTTCTTCCAGACGCGCCTTTGCGCTCTCGATCCCCTCGGGTATGCGTTGATGAAGGCAACATGGCGTACTCCGCAGTCAGCCATCCCTGTCCCTTACCTTTTAAAAATGAGGGCACCGATTCTTGCACACACACAGTCACCTGTACTTTGGTATTTCCAAATTCAGCCAAAACACTCCCATGTGCGTAGGGATTTACGTGAGCAGTGAATTTAATCGGGCGTGGCGTATCGCGTTTGATGAGTGACATGTGCTAACCTTTTGAGCATGGTGAAACATATAAAATTAAATCTCTGTGATTCTACCCAAGATGAGCTGAAAGCACACCCAGAAGATAATGTCCTGATCACTACTGAAACCCAATTAAAGGGCAGAGGGAGAGGAGATCATCAATGGGAGCATGCAAAAGGTTCTTTGGCTTTTTCTTTTAGTTGCGCACCACACCCTCAGCTCTCATGGCAATCTCTAGAGGTCGCTGTGCTTTTACAAGATTTTATCTCCCAAAAATTCAAAGTTAATTTACAGCTTAAATGGCCAAATGATCTCTACATAAACCAGCGCAAGTGTGGAGGAATTCTTCTGCACCACCATGATGGAAAAATGAATATTGGCATTGGCTTAAACCTCCTGTCTCATTCTCAATGGAGTGGAATTTTATCTTCCGTAGAGCTTTGGAAAGATTCTATGAGCCACGAGATTCCTCGTGAATTCTTTGATTTTTATCTCTTACACTCCCCTGTGACACAGGAGAAAATTAAACAGTCTTGGCTGACCCATTGTGCGCATTTGAAAAAAATTGTCACGCTGGTTGAAGGAAGAGAAGAGTATTCTGGCTTCTTCCAAGGACTCGGCACTCACGGAGAAGCAATTATCGATGGAAAAAGTTATTTTAACGGAAGCTTAAGAATCAAAGATCTCTAGACACCTTATCGCTGATCTTTTTCAACTCTTGCTTGATAAGATTTTCCGCCAGATCTGGAATCACTTCCCAAGCAACCTTATCAATATGCTGGCGACAATAATCTGCCACAGCTTGATTAATTAATTCTTTAATCATCGGTCGAAGGTCCTCAAGATCAATCGGTTTCGCAGCTGCTTGAAAAGCGGGAGAACTTGTCGCACGTGATTCAGTTTTTGTTGTTGGATTATATGATGTAAGTGACTCATTCTCATCAATCCTACTAAAAATATTCTCATCAAAAGCCTGACCACCATCCATTGTCTCAACAGGAGTATTGAATGAAGAGAAATCGATTTTATCTTCCTCGACTTCTTTAACCACACTCAACCTTGGCGTAGACTCCTCGACTGAATCGACACTCCACAGATCTGCTTCTACTTCATCTCTGATCTGTTCTTCGAGTTTTTGAATAACATCAGTGTCATCCATTTGTGATAACTCAAGTAGAGCACCCGTATCCAGTGGTTCTGCCTCGTCTAGCGCCAAATCATCTAGTGAGATAAGTTTGGAAGAGGTTTTGGGGGCAGCCATAGGCTCAAGTTCAAGGCTTGATAGGGACATGTCCGGATACTCAAGATCACTTTCCTGAGGGAGAGCCACGGACTTCTGCACAGGCTTAGCTTCAAGCGCAGGACCATGCTTAACCGCTGAAGCTGGATGTGGTGTTGAATCGATAACAGGAGGGAGTTCTATAGAGCCTGCTCCAAGACCAATAACACCAGGAATGGCCATCCCCCAATCACCCAGATCATCCTCAAGAGAGCGAGTCTCATTAGTGCTCGAGAAAATGGTTTTTTCCTCTTTGATCGTCCATGAATCATCAATTAAATTTTCTGATTTAAAATCTTGGGTGTTTCCATCGGCAAGTCCTCGGACCTGTACCTTAAATTTCGCAGTATCAAAGGGCTTTACAACAAATTGATCAACACCAGATGACTTCAAAAGACTTTCATCCACGGTATCAAATGTTCCATACATGATAAGAATCTTGGCATGGGGCAATTGCTTTTTTATCTGTTGAGCAAGTTCATAGCCTGAATGTTTCTCAGAAAAATTGAAATCCAGAAAAACAATTTGAGGACTTAGAGATTTAAGTTGTGCTGAAAGTTTATCTTCATGAGCACATTCGACAATCTCATAGGATTCATCCTTGAGAATGATCTTAATCACTTTATGAACTGTAGGGCTATCATCTGCCAAAAGAATCTTAACGCTCATAATCGATATTATAGGCAGTCCAACAACAGAGCGAAAAGGAAAACCTTTAAAATTCCAAGATCATGGCCGTTTGATTGGAATAATTCCCTCTTTCATTCGACAATTTTAGTAGGTCATTAAGCTTGTACTGTCCGTCAGCATCGTTACGACTAAGGATATGAGAAATTTCTTGGAGTTCTACTCTGGGAGCGACTCCTTCTGTGAGAAAGAGAAACTTGTCCCCTTCACGGATTTTAACTTCTCGCATGCTCCATGTAAGTTCTGGAAAAAAACCAAATGCCCCTACTGGATAGTGGAGCGCAGATGGGCCTTGCGGGTCTGCCGAATAGTATTGATGGGTGTCAGGGAGAAAAAGTGAGCTCGTCTTTCCATGTCGAGAAAGATAAACGCTGGTATTTCCAACTTGGCTAAGGATTAGCAGATCACCTGTTTTAACAGCACAGGCCAAACTTGCACCAGCACGTTTATTTAAGCCAACTTGCGAATTAGCCTTATGGAGTGCTTGATGAGATTTAATCATGGCATTAGCTAATGCATTCCCCTCCATTGGCCAGCGGGCACTCCAATATAAGGGCATCGTGGCATCAGGATCATCAGTCAGCTGATTGATATAAGTTTTAAGATCCTCTTTTATTTTTACAGAGGCTTTATCTCCAATCCCAGCTCCCCCAAAGGCGTCAATGATGAAAAAAAGTTGATGATCAAGATCAAAATCATAGGCGTCTTCATTTATCTCTAAAAAAGGGCCTTGGTGAGTAAGCGCACAATAGGATTTTAATTTCATGTTCTATTCCAAATAATTTTTAAGCTTATCTGATGCTTTCTTGTAGTAATCACTGTCGGTTGGTGAAATTTGCTGAACTTCTTGAAACTTTTCTTTGGCATCACCAAAGAGTGAAAGACTTTCAGAAATAATGGCTTCACGATAAACTTTTTTAGAACGAATCTCTAGTAGATCTCTAATCGCATCGACCTCATCAAGACCTTCTTTATTTGTGGGATCAATATTAAGAACTTCGAGATAGGTTTCATAGGCTCCCTTAAGATCTTGACCTTCTTTGAGTGAGCGCGCTTTTCCTAGAAGCGGAGCAACCTCCGATGAAAGTTGTGCATCGGCATCAGCGATCATTGTGCCCGCCTCTTTCAGTAAATCCTCATCCATGCCCTTAAGCCCAGTGAATTCACGCAGCTTCATGCCTGCCTTATGCCACTCACGAGCCAGATAGGCTTTTTTCCCAGGAGAAAGTGCATCGACCATTCTTTTTCTTTCTGCGATCTTTCGGGATTTCTCATCGGCCTTCATTCTCTCTTCTGCCTGCCAGCGATCAAGCTCTTCCTTTAATGGTGCTACGTCCATATTCTCAGGATCTTTTTCAAGGATTTTTGCAAAAAGCTGTTCGGCGCGAGGAATATTTCTACTCGCGGCTGCCTCTTTTGCTTCAACAACCAATGCTTTCACTTCTTCACGAATGATCGCCTTGGCGGCTTCAAGCTTGAGGCGCTCTTGTTCTTCTTTTAGTTTTTTATTCTCATTTTCAACGTAATTATATAATACCTTGGCGTTGGCAAATTCTGGATCAACAGCAAGAATCTGTTCTAGCTCTGCAAGGGCTTCATCAAGTTTTTTATCTTTGACGTAGGCCTCTGCAATTTTATATTTAGCCTCTAAGGCTCGGATCTCATCCGGGCTAAAGACTCGCTTATTTGCATCCACCTTTTCTTCAGGCTTAGGAGCTTCAGCCACTTTCTTTTCATCAGGCTTGGGGGCTTCTACTTTTTTACCGTCATCTTCCATGAGAAGAGAAAGCAGAAGGAGACCCACCACTGCAAAAATAGCTTTCTTTCTCGTCTTCGGATCCTTCATGATCCGCTTAATAAGACTTTTCTCCTGAGGCTCATTTCCTACAGAATTAAAATCAATGCCATCTCCACCTTCGAGACCATCGAGTGGAACCTCTTCCTCAATCTCTTCGATCGTTTCAATACTCTGACCTTCTTCAACCGGCATCAAGCGGTCGCTCTCTGCGATAAGAAGATCGGAGACAACCTGTACAGTAAATGTGGTGGAACCAATAATAAACTCATCACCATTATTGAGTTCATTCTTATTGATACGCTCACCATTAAGAATGGTTCCGTTCGAAGAATTTAAATCCTCAAGCGTAATGTTCACTAATGATTTCTTCAAGACTGCATGGACCGAAGAAACTTCCGGATCATTCAAAATAATTTGGCATTTCTTCGTATCACGCCCAATGTAAATTTCAGATTTATCAATGGCGTATCGATCGTAGGGTGCGTATTCACCAAAGAGAAGTAACTCATACTTTGCAAAGGATTTAAATACACGTGTAGCCCCATCCTCTCCCTCGTTTTCACTGGGAACAAGATCGGCCTGAGTCGATTCCGCTGAAAATGAATCAAATCCTGGATCTACTGGTGCCTCTTCCTCTGAGTTAAAACTTCCACTAGAATCAACGTTTTCCTCGCTGGGCTCTGGATTGGAATGATCATTATGGCCCTCTTCACCTATGGGTGAGTCCATGTCGCTAAATGATTCTTCATTGGCATCAAAGGACTCTTCACTAGAAGTCTCTTCGTAAAGCCCCTCCGCTAACTCCTGTGTATGATCAGACACCTTTGGTTGAGACGCAGGTGTCATATTAAGATCAGGATCAAAATTATTTGTTAAAACTTCAGTCGCTTCTAATTCTTCAATGGCCGGCAGGTCATCGTTCATTCCACTTTGAGTGGGGAGGTCCAACGAATCAAGTGAGCTTGATCCCTGACCTGATGAATAGCTCGTCTGAGCGACTGTTTGAGAGACCTGTTGGGTACTTGCTTGGGGAGTCACACCTTCAAGCATAACTGTGTATGGTGGGAATACGATTGAATCGAAGCCATTTAACTCAATTGTATCTTCCAGGACTCTTCCACTGACACTTATAATTCCTAGTTCACTTAATTTCTCAACGACCCACTTGCCATTGATAAACTTAATAACAAAATGGTGACGAGAAATTAAGGGATCGTCCAAATAAACGTGGCAATCCTCAGAGCGTCCGACAAAGAGCTCAAAGCCTTCCTCAATCTCTTCATCAGACCATGTCTGAGAAAAGAGGGAACTATTGTTTTTTAAGACAGTTAGTTTCACCTAGTTCTAATCCTAGTTTTCCTTCCAAGTTTTTAATATTCTCTTCGGCACTTTTATATCTTGGGTCATCTTGATACTGATGCAAAAGCCTTATGATCCCGCAGTATGAAACGATTGCATTTTGATAGCGCAATCCCTCCTCATCTCTTTTGCCCTTAATAAATTCCTCTGCAATAACTTTGTCGAGCTCTTCCTTCGCTTTTCTTAGGTAGAAGTCAGCCAAGGGATCATTTGGGTTAAGAATAAGAGCGAGATTGAATTCATTGATAGCACGAAAGTAGTTCTTTTCTCGAAACTCTCGCAGGCCACGCTGGAAGATGGTGTTCATTTTTTGCTTAAGTGCTTTATCTGCTTGTGCTTCTTTTTGACGAATTAATTGCAAATATTCATCAGTCACATCTTTAGCCGCAGCGACGTTTTCTTTTTTCTTTTGGGGTGCCTCTACTTTTTCTCCCGAATCAAAAACCATGATAAGGATAGCAGCAGCAATAATAACAATTAAGAGACCTGAATTAGATCTCTTTTTAGGTGCCTCACTGGGTTCTTCGTCTTCCGCTTGGATTTGTGCCTGTGATTTAGGCGCTTTACCTTTAACCTCAACCTTCGTAAATTTATAGAC
>DIVA01000042.1 GCA_002435705.1 Bacteriovoracaceae bacterium UBA6144 | reverse complement strand
CTTTCGGAAGCGTCAGTCTTAAAAGCGAAAGTTCGTGTTCAATCCTTTCCGTCAGGGAAGTTGTTTCACTAGTAGGCTGCTTTTGTATCGACATCACCACGGCTCTCTTGGCATTAACGGAGCCGTTGCCGCGTTTAAAGAAAGCCCCTATTTTTACCTCGGCAATATCTTTGACTGAAACGGGATTACCCAAATGAGTACCCACGTAGGCTTCTTTGATATGATCAATGGTCTCAACTCGCCCAAGGGTTCGGATGAGGTATTCTTTTGTGCCGATGTCGATGAACCCGCCCGAAGTGTTGAGACCGATTTCCGCTAATGAATGCTTAAGATCTTCAACCGTAAGACCCACTCGCTGCATTTTCTCTGATGATACAAGAATTTGGTATTGCTTGAGATCTCCACCGATAGTTACCACCTGACTGACACCTGGAATTGAAAGCAAACGAGGCCTGATGGTCCAGTCAGCCACCGTCCGAAGTTCCATGGGGTCAATAGATTCATCAGGTGAGGTAAGAGCTATGAACATGATCTCCCCCATCACTGACGAGCTTGGAGTCATGACCGGTGAGCTGCCTTGAGGAAGTTTTTCTTTGGCAAGCTCCAATCTCTCCGCCACGATTTGGCGATTTTTATAGATATCAGTTCCCCAGTCAAACTCCGCGTAGACGATAGAAATCCCCGCACTATTTGACGAGCGAAGACGGACGAGTCCAGGCAGCCCATTCAACACACTCTCAATGGGAATTGTCACTTGCACTTCTACTTCTTCAGGTGCAAGACCAGTCGCTTCGGTCATGACTGTTACGACGGGGCGATTGAGATCAGGGAAAACATCCACCGGCAGATTTAGCGCCTGCCATGTTCCAAGCACCAACAAGAGAACACTGCCACCAAGCACAACGAGACGCTGGCGTAATGCCAATTTAATAATTGCATTCAACATACGTAATCCTATGAATTGAAATCTTGATGAAGCGGAACTAAAGCTAAACTATGGGAGGTCGGTAGAGTGATTTTACAAATTCTTGCGAGATCATCTGTTGTTCACCATAGCTTAATAATTTCTCTGATGAGCTAGGAGCAATCAAAAAATCATTTGAGCTGATGAGGAGACCAAAGCAGATGGCATTAAGATGGATGTGCACATGAGAGCAGTCATGTTTGGAGTCAGTTTTCTTCGTTGGAGTTTTATGAGTGTGCGTGTGTGAGTGACCATGATGCTGATGAGAGCTTGTAACTTCGTGAGAGTGATCGTTGTGCGCTTCAATCCGAACACCCGCAAGGGCAGTAGAAATAAGAGAGAGAATAAAAACCACACTCAAAAGGATTTTCACCTAGAAATCATCTAAGTTTTTTAAAATGATGACAATAGCAGACACGCGAAACATCTTAATAACTCAACGTGTTAAAGAAAGTTCTCAAGGGAGGAGATAATGTCTTTCCAAATAGATTGCTTGAATGACTTTCGAAAGAATCCAAAATGGTCAATCTTTGCAACTCCGAGCTCAGCTGGCGTGTAGGTACGGATGCTCACCCCTCGATCACTGGCGATATGAGACCAAAACCTTTTGACCGAAGTCGGATTGGCAATCGGATCATCAGTCGCTGCAAGCACCTGAATGGGGAAACTTAAATTCTTGTAATTTCCCTTGGGGATTGTTTTTCCATAGAATTCTTTGGCAAAGAGGTAATCGGGCTTTGAGCACCAATCTCTCCATTCTAGTAATACATTTTTAGGGAGATCCTCCATGATTCCAAATTTCTTCGCAGCTACATATCCTTTGAGCTTAATACTTATAGGAGAGAATACATAAAAGAAATAAAGAGTCTTCAAGCGGTAACCAAGAGGCATGAATGCTGGAAAACCAGCAGAAGTGGCAACAGCAACAAATCCTTTAAGAATTTGATTATTTTTAATCAATCCCAATTGCTGACCGCCAACACTATGTCCGATACCAAGGATAGGAATAGTCGAAAATTTAGATTTCAAAAAATCTAAAATCGCTGGCATATCTTTAAGTCCAATTTCACTAAAAGAATAATCTAACTCACTAAGCGCCTTTGAAGCTGACTCTCCCATTCCTCGATAATCCCACAAACAAACGATAAACCCATGCTCTGTGAGATACTGAGCAAATGGGACATAATATCTTCTCGTCGCTCCAGTGGCCGCATTAATCTGCACCACTCCTCGGGGATTGCCTTGTGGATAAAGCAGCTCACCTTTGAGTGTTACACCGTCTTCAGTGACTACGCTAAAACCTTCGCTTGAAATGTTTTTCATTTTACACCTCTGTGCTATTATATAAGTAATTGCTTATATAATAAACTTACATTCAAGCGAGCGTTCCGATGCCCAAAGCAACCAAAAAAAATCCAATTATTTCGCCTACTCAGGAACGCTCTCAACAAACCTTTGAAGCGATCGTCAAGGCGACTACTTATTTAATTGAGGCGCGAGGGCTTAATCATTTCACGACCAATGAGATTGCAGAAAAGGCAGGGGTTAATATCAACTCTTTCTATCAATACTTCTTCAACAAAGACGCTGCTATTCTTGAGGTCACCAATAGGCTGATGAAAGGTGATGAAGACTTTTTTGCTCTAAGTCTCGAAAAATCTGCAAACTTAAAATCAGAAGAGGCCTTAAAACAAATTCTTGTTCACATGAATCAGCTCATGAGTCGAAATAAAGTTCTTCGTAAAAATATTCTTGTTAATCTTGGAAGCATTATTGGGAGTGACAAGCTTCATCGTCGCCGGCGTTTATTTGCTCAAAGTCTCGTCCCCTTTATTCCTAAGGACAAGTTCCCAACCGAAGACGACCGCTTTCTCGCCTCTCAAGTTATTGTTCACACATTCTTAAGTGTCACAGTGGGATTTATGGATGGCGCCCTACGGGAAACAGAGAAAGAAAAGATTCAAAGTGAGATCATGAAGCTGATCATGAATTATGTGATTCGCTAGCTCTCAAAAGGCAAAGAAATAATGAAGTTGTATGTTCCAGTGCAAATCTAGCCGGATCAGAAGGTTCTGGAAGCTATACCGCAAGTAACTGCGTCGCAACTCAAGGCTGCCAAGCAGGCACAGGTTGTCAGTCAACGGCTTTTGGTGGGACTGTATTTCAGTCCGGCGCTGGTGGATCATATATCAATAACGGAACGAGCCTTACTGTTTGCAAAATTACAAACGATCCACTGTGCAGAGTTTATAATTAGTAATATTGAATAAATATTGTTTCCTGATAATACAAAGCCTGTTGATAAAAATGAACTCGATTCCCAAAGCTCTATCTTCTTAAACGAGAGTTCCGTTTTAATTCTCTAAAGTTCAATCGAACTTTGCTGAACATGCTCACGAAACTCCTCTGCGATCCGAAACCAATCACACAGGTCGACCTTAAAAGGTATGTCCGTTTGTGAGAGCTCTTCTTCTAATAAAGTCCAAGCAGCTAAATCGAGTGGTTTGTCAGCTTTAAGACAGAGATCTAGATCAGAAGTCTCTTTGAAATTTCCTTTCAATCGAGATCCAAAAACTAAAACTCTGGCGTGTGGGAAATGCTTGGTGATAATACTCTTAATAAGATTTGCATCGATCGCCGTCCAACCTTGGCTCATCACTTGCTCTCTAAGTTTTTAATTAACTCATGGCAAAGATCAGGCATTTTTAAAGCTTCAGTATAAACTTCCACCGCTGTCTCTTCATTATAAGTATGAGAACTAAGGTTTCTAGCTTTATGAAAAGCAAACCATTGTTCTAAATGAGAAATCAATTTTCTCTGGTGAGCCTCACGCAGTATCCCACGAACACTATCATCGGCCATGGGACGATCCGCTTCTAAAAAACGCTTAAGAGCTTTCCATGAAAGTTCAAAAGTGAACTCAAAGCGCTGAATAACTGAGTCACGTGTGAATTCATTTTCAGGTTGAGATATTGCTTTCTCTAAACTTGCGAGAGCTTTCTTGAGGGGATTTAGTGAAAGGTTAGCCATAATATATTCTTGCATAAAAAGACAAAAAAAAGGGTTACGTGTGAACGTAACCCTTGGAAAAATATGTGGTTGCGGGAGTAGGATTTGAACCTACGGCCTTCGGGTTATGAGCCCGACGAGCTACCAGACTGCTCCATCCCGCGTCAGAAGTGCTTGAAATCTAACACAAATACCTGGGTCCTGTCTAGCAGAGTTTGAGGGAGACTCTAAAATCACTCAAGTATTTGGAAAAACTAACATGCTCAAGTGAAAAGTATTAAAAAGCCCTAACAATCCTCCGATAAGTTTTCTTGAGTGAACCTAAAAAGGAAACCTGCATGAACAAGCTCACATCATCTTCTCAAGAACTTATTCTGAAAGTTGAAACCCATGATCTCTCACCCATGCAAGTGCGCTTACTCAAGCACGCCCACACTCTCCTTATTCACGTACTGGCCGCGGACACAGAAGAAGAATACTTCGAAGCCTCCTCACAACTCCTCAAGCAAGCAGCGCAGGTTGTGAAGCACGCCAACTTTGCAGAAATGAATAAAGGCAAGATCGCCTACGGTGATCAGGCGGTTGAATACTCGGTAGATAATTTAAATGAAGCGATGGATTCAGGTCTCTTTAATCACGACAACTAATTATCGAAAAAGTCCCGCCACAAAGGGAATCACTTCAATCGCAATCAAGACGATGATGATGATCTCCAGCAAATGTGATCTTCGCTCTGCAACTCTTGAATGAAGTAGATTAGAAACTTCCGCGAGATTACTTAACTTTTCATCGATCGATTTCTGCCAGTCATTAAAACGAAAACGTGTCGTCGCAGTCCTGAACACAGTGGCAAGATAAAAATCCCCTACAACCTTAAGTGAGTTCTGCACGTTCTCAACAACTTCTGCGATCTCAAGATAAATCTGACCCGCTTCTTGAGCATGATGAGAATAGATGTCTGTAAGAACTCCTGGCTTTCTCCCTGCAACAGAACGGTAGAGCTGATCCAGCTTCTCATCCAAAAGATCATCGTAGTAGCGCATCTCTAAGAGTTGTGAGTTCGCAAATTCTAAGACCATCGGTAGATCCATCGATCCCGAAGGTTCAACCACAAGCGCAGAGTTCCAGTCGATCACAGATAGATCGTCTTTAGAGTATTGAGTGGCATAATCACGAATAGATTTTTTAACTTGCTCAGACAGCATTTCTTTGGGTTCTGCTAGAAGGAGCGCAGGAATATCCGCACACTCAAAAAGATCCATGGCTGAATTTTTCAGACCATCTACCTCTTGAATGAAGTACACCACGTAGTCTTCAAAACTGGACCAGTCATTAAGCACAGGAATAGTTTCTTTGATTTCATTTTGCAGCTCACGGGCCTTTGAGCGCGCTAGGATTTCAATTTCCTCGTCGCGATCAAGCCAGCTGGCCGTTTGCACCAGTTCGCTCCATTTCGTGCCACTGGTGATCGGAATATGAAAACAGAGAGACATTCCACCGAAGTGCCATAGGCTGATGTCTAACTCCACCGGAGTCTTCACTCCCTGAAGATTCATTTCTGTTATGCCGAGGTGAATGATCAGTGGGGCATCAGCAATAACAAGACTGGTTTTATTAGGTCGATCGAGGCGAAAGCGCGTCGTGTTTTGTTTCTGCTGCATGAGCAGAGTCACTTTATTGAGGTCGATCTCACTGCCGACCTCAAAGAAGCGATAAACTAAAATTTTACCACGAAGAATTTTCGCCTCAGTCATACTTTACTCAGGTGCCACAACTGAAGATGTGGGTTTCACAGAAACCGGTGCAGCGTTCAGAAGGGCCACTTCTTTAATACTCTTAACGGTTTCGTAGTAATTCTCTTTTCTAAAGTTCTGGTAGCGCTTGTCGTCAGCCGGACGAGCTGTTTTGCCCACCATCTTCGTCGCTTTACGTGTGTTAACAGTTTTCTTGGCTGATACGAATGGAGTGGTGACTCTGGCGCGAGTTCCGTCTTCATTCATCCCAAGGGCCTTCAAGAGTTCTTTTTTAGAGATAAAGGTAAACTGCCCTACTGGCAATCCTTGAATCGTCAGGGCTTCAATGGCCACACGGCGAAGTTTATCGACAGTAAGGTCCATGGCTTCACAGATCTTTCTGATTTCACGGTTCTTCCCTTCAGCCAGACGGAACTCAAGCCATGTTTTATTGGGAAGCTGCTCGATCATGCGCACACTTTTCGGTTTCATCAGACCATCTTCAGTCATCACACCCTTTCTGATGCGCTCGAGGATCGCTTCCGTCACGTGACCAAAAACTTTTACTTCGTAAACTTTCGTGACTTCAAAGCGTGGGTGCATGATCTTGTTGGCCATATCCCCGTCATTAGTCATCACAAGCAGACCTTCTGAGAGATAATCTAGTCTTCCTACTGGATAGAGACGCGTAGGCACTCCCCACACCAGGTCCATCACCGTTGGACGGCCTTCAGGATCAGAAACAGTGGTCATGTAAGCACGAGGCTTATTCAGGAGAATGTAGAATTTTTCGATCGCCATGAGATCGATCACTTTATCGTCCACGGTGATAATGTCTTTATAAGGGTTCACGCGTGTACCGAGTTCGGTGACGATCAATCCATTCACACCCACACGGCCATCAGTGATAAGCACTTCGGCTTTACGGCGTGAACAGACACCACAGTCGGCGACGACTTTTTGCAAACGAACTTCGATATTCTGAGATTCAGACATGGGAGACTCCTTTCCACCTCACGGCGGTAATATTTTGAATGTTGAGACGGGTTCTACTCTACTTGATCCCCATTGTCATCACTTGGCAGTGCTTCTTTTAAAAAGCTCAGGTCCAAATCCATGCTCATGGCCTCTTTGACGGCAGAATCAACAGTAAAATCAAGACCTTGAATAGATCCATCAAGATTCTCTGAAAGCTCTTCATCCGAGAGCTTCTCGCCTGTGAGGTTTTCAAAAGCACGATTGAGGGCCATCTCAAGTTCAAAGGCTTCATCTTCTAAAGTGAACTCTTCTTCATCCTCAGAGAGGGAGAGGTTTAAATGCGGGGCATTCTCTTCTTCATCAATCACAAGCTCGCGATTATGCTCTTCCCACTCCCTATCGACTTCTGGAGCGTTCAATACTCCCTCAAAAGCCACGTCAGCAGACTTTGGCTCTAGGGCAGTCATAAGTGGTTCACTCGCGACCGCTGCGCGGTTTTGCTTAATGGATTCTTCACGAAGCACAAACTCTTCGAGGATATCAAAGGCTGAGCGCTTCACGCCTGAGTCACCGTCGATGCGACGTTTTTCTTCTTGCTTCAAGAGCATAGTGAAATCTGTCTCAGCAGCAATCTCTTTTATTGATTCAGAAAGCTGATCGAGTTCTTCGAACTCATCAAACTCAAACTTCGTGCGGTCACCGCCGAAGACGACAGACTTAATATCAGCGATCGCTGCCACTTCGGGCTTCATCGCCAGTTCTGCCAGTTCATTTTCAGGGGGAAGCTGTTCGATATTGGCGAGGTTAAAGACTTCAAGGAATTCTTCTGTCGTTCCAAAAAGACTTGGTCTACCCATCTCTTCCGAGCGGCCCACAATTTTCACGAGGCGCTTATCCATCAGAGCACGCACGATGTGGGAGCTATCCACGCCGCGGATTTTTTCAATATCTGTTTTTGAAACCGGCTGCTTGTAAGCAACGATGGCCAAGACTTCAAGGGCCGTGGGCGTGAGAACAAGGCTTTGAACTTTGAATAGGTTCTGTACAAACTTTGAATACGTCGCTTTGGTACGAAATTGATACCCCTCAGCCACTTCTGCCAAACGGATGCCGTGATGTTTGGTTTCATAGTCGGCTTGCAAACGAGTCAAAGACTCGTGAACAACACGCAGAGGAAGCTCTTCATCAATTTGAGCTTTGATTTTTTGAATTGAAATGGGGCGATCACTCATGAAGATCAAAGTCTCAATAGCACCACAGAGAGTGTCCGGATTAAGGCCCGTGCGAGCTTGCCACAATTTATCTTCTTGCTCTTTCTCATCAAAGTGATCGAGATCTAAAGAAAAATGAGCTGCATCCATGGGAAGATCTTCAGACTCCACGCTCAAGTGAGCGGCTGCCATGAGCGCCTCTTCTTTTTGAGAGTCGATGTCTAGGCTCCAAGAATAGTTAATCTCTTCCACGTCTATCCTCCAAACTTACTGTAAAGTAACTGTTGACTCATCGACACTCACTGGTGGCATCGCGGTCTCAGCGGCTTTTACATCTGCTTTTTTCTGTTCTTCTTCAGGATCAAAACCATCAGCTGTGTTCACATCGAAGTTTGAGAGATCCTCTTTGACTTCTACGTAGATCGTGCCCATGGCTTCATTTTGATAAATCTGTAACTGCTTCAAGCGCGCCAGCTCCAAGAGCGAGATGAAGGTAATGACCTTATCAATCACGCTGGTTTCCGTCGGACTCAAGAGGCGATCAAACTCAACCGTCTCTCCCGCCTTAAGCTGCTCTTTAAGATGGATCAGCTTTTCTTTAATCGACACGCGGTCACGCTTAACGACCGTGTACTTGCGTTTCTCACGACGGATCAGATCCATCATGGTTTGTGTGAGAGTTTCGAGATCAATGGGAGTGAGAATGGAATTCTCAATCGCCTTGCGATCAACTTTTGGCTTCACAAAGATTTCACTGCCACGCTTGGGAAGTGCCCACAGCTTCTGGCCCATACGTTGAAAGCGCTCGAGCTCTTCAAGACGACGGATCAAATCTGACTTAGTGGTGATTTCAATGGCCCCATCTGTCGCCATTTTAATTTTACTCTGCTCAGACTCATCAACAGCTGACTGACTCTTAAGCCACAGAAGACTTGAGGCCATAAAAAGGTATTCGCCAGCGACGTCAAAATTGAGGTCCTGCATTTTTTGCAGATAATCGAGATACTGAGTGGTGATGGTGGTGATATCGAGTTCGCGGATAGCAACTTCTTCACGCTGAATGAGGTGGAGCAAAAGGGCCAATGGACCATCAAATTGATCGAGCCGAACAAGAATTTCGGTTTCACTCATTATAAATGCCTCTCAAAAACTAAAACTTCGTCAGAGACTTAATCTCTTCCCAAGTTGCGTGTGTGCGTACTTTGGCCTTCCTGGCACCGTCGCTGAGTATGTCATTAACATCACTATCTGAAATCTGATTAAATCTTTCAGCTATTGGCATGAGAGTTTCTTTCATATTGCCGCCTAGCTTCATTTTGCATTCTCCACAGCTTAGACCTGCGGCCCGACAAGATTCATTTATCAAACTTACTTCATTGGATGGGCTAAAAGCTTTGTGGAAATCAAAGACAGTGCAGTTATCTGGATTGCCGGGCTGCTCCACTCCACCACGCTGATCATCTGACTTAATTTTATTTACTTTTTTCTGGAGTGATTTTTCAGTTTCATTAAGCGAAATGACATTGCCAATGGAAGAACTCATCTTCGCTCCGCCATCAGTTCCCGGAAGTTTGGGGAAAGTGGTGAGTTTAGCCTCGGGCTCTGGGAGATTGGCCTTGTACTGACGATTAAACTTGCGCACAATCTCGCGCGCCAGTTCAATATGCGCCACTTGATCCGCACCTACTGGCACATGTTTACCTTTCACAATGGCGATATCAGCCGCCTGTAAAATGGGATAAGCAAAAAAGCCCACGTTATCAAGCTTGCGGTCAGCATTAGGATTATTCACAAAATCTTTCCACGAGGGAGAGCGATCCGCCCAGCCCGGAGGGGTGAGGCATTGGAAAATTTGATTCAGCATGAGCACTTCTGGGATGTCAGACTGGCGATAGATGGGAGAGATCTTAGGATCAAGGCCCGCGGCAACCCAGCCTTTCACGTACTCAAAGCGTGATTTATTAATCACGTCCACATTATCAATCAACGCATTGAAAGCATGCCAATCAGCCAGAAAGAAAAAACATTCGGCTCCGGATTTTTGCAGCTCGATCATATTGCGAATAACACCCACGTAGTGACCCACGTGAAGGGCGCCGGTGGGGCGCATACCTGTAAGAATTGTATCCATGTTAGAGTCCACTCATGAGAGAATAGAAGACATAAATTAACCACTGAGCAAGGTACTGCACCGGAGCCAAGAGATAGCCGATGGTATGAATGCCTGCAAAAGAGAGCGCAAAAGCGCCGAGAAAAATCATCGGCGTATAAGCTGCAACAGCTTCATACTTTCTCAGGGCCTCACCTTTCAAAAAGACCGAGAGCATCTTTGAACCATCCAGTGGTGGAAGTGGGATGAGATTAAATCCACCAAGAATAAAATTGATGAACACCGAGTACTTCAACATCGCAATCAGAATGGTGTAATAAGTAAAATCAGTCGGCACCTGGGTCGCAATAAAAGCGACGAGGAAAGCGGAAATGGTTCCGATGATAAAATTCGACAGGGGTCCCGCAAAAGAAACCCAAAAAATCCCGCGCTTAATTTCGCGAAAGTTTCTGATATCGACGGGCACCGGTTTCGCCCAGCCAATAATCGCAAAACCTGAAACCGCTGCAAAAAGCGGGAAAAGGACAGTGCCCCACAAATCATAGTGAACAGCTGGGTTAAGCGAGAGTCTTCCAGCCATCTCAGCTGTGCGATCACCAAAACGGCGGGCCATCCACGCGTGGGCTGCTTCATGCACAACAACGGCCAAGAGAAATCCCGGAAGGGCCTGAGCAATATTGAAAATAATTTCTTGAATATTCATTGGGATTGACCCTATCAAAACGCCCCTATTGACGCAATAAGTTCTTGGATTATCGCAGTGGCTCATGCCATCATAGAAGTATCCATGGAAGGAAGTCACAAAAAAGTTCAAGTTATCATCACAGCGCGCGACCCAGAGGGGTCGTGGAGTGCTCTTATTTTAAAAACCAATAAAGAACGCGGCCAGTTTTGGCAAAACGTCACAGGCTCAGTGGACGAAGGGGAATCTTTTGAGGCGGCAGCCCTTCGTGAAGCCCAGGAAGAAACTGGTCTTGAAATAGAAAATATCGTCGACTTTGTGAGTCTTGAGATTCCTTTTGAATTTAAAGATCGATGGAAGAAACAGGTGCACGAGGAATGTTTCTTGATTGTTGCCGAAGAAATCTGGAAACCCACCATCGACGCATCCGAGCATGAGAATTGGAAATGGGTCAAGCTCTCTGATGTGAGCATTGATACCTTTAAGTATGAATCTAATTTCATCTCATTTGAAAAAGCCCGCAAGATGGTTTTGAGGATGGGATTATGATTCTCCTGTGGGTCCTCCTCTCTCAGGCCCTGGCACAAGTGGAGAGCTCAGATAACTTCATCAAACAAATCGAATCGCGTTTTGCTCCCTCGATTAATCTGAAAAAAGACGTGGGTGAATCTATCCCTCGCTATCAATACCTCGGTGTCATTGATCGAGAAGAAATCATCAAGTCAAAGATTGTCCAGAAAGCGCTCAAACGACTAGGAAGCGTGCAAAGGATGAAGGATCAAAAACTTTTTGGAATCACTGATACGATGATTGTGAGAGTTTTTGAAAAAACGGATGAACTAGATTTTTTCTATATCTTAGATAATAAAAACAAAGTGAGCTACCGCGTCCATGCTAAGTACGTGGAGGACTTAAAACTCACCACCGAACTAGATGAACCTCCTCGTCAGTACACCGAAGTGAAGGTGAGAAAGAATGTCTCTCCTTATGACAAGGATCTCTTTTGGCTGCATGAGCTGGCCGGTGGACTGAGTCTTGGCAACGCCCGCTGGTTGGGAGACCTGGCCGATGATACAGGCGTGCAAAATGGCGCCGGATTTGTGGTCAAAGCCCAAAGCCTTGCAGACATGGGAGAGCGATTCCGCTTAGGAGCAAGTTTGAATCTTGAAAATGCTCGTCACAGCTCAGCTCGTAATGCCATCACAATGCAAAACATCAGCTTAGGCTTAATCGGCAAAACGAAACCGATTGAGACTAATAACTTTTTATGGCGCTTGAGTGCAGAGTTTCGTTATTCAGTTTTTGGTCAGTTGAGCCAAACGTCTGGAGGTGCACAAAGCAGAACTCGCTTCCGCACCACCTCCATCAATCTTGGGTGGGAGAAGCTAGAAGCAAATTTCATTGGCCCCTGGAGTTGGGGAATAAATCTGCAACGAGACTTTCCTAAACTAGTAGATCAAAAACAGTTTTTCTCTCAAAACACAAATGAAACAAACGACTCGCTGATTTTGCAATTTACTCAAGGAGTAGACTGGTGAAGTTGCTCTTTGCTTTCATTCTATTACTCTCCTCCTCATTTCTTTTCGCAGCGGATGGCGTGGTGGTTGTGGTGGAAGCTCCCATGTTTCGCCTGCCAGATCTTAACTCACCTGTGATTCAGTACGCCAAAAAAGGCCAAAGAATTTACATTCATCCGGTGGTTGTCACTGATCGTGAAGCCTACGATATTCGCCCCACGAAGAAAGCTATTGAGAGACAAAAGAAGCGGGAGGATCTTTTTTTAAAAGTGAAGCCTGAGGTAGAAAATTATCACGACGCTTACCCCTTCATTCTGACTAAAGACAATCAAGGACGCGATGCTTGGATGATCCGTGAACACGTTTACATCTGGTATGAAGATGCCCGCGAGTTCACGCAGAAGATTCCTAACCCTGATCCGACTGATTATCGTTTACTTGAGCCTCTGCCCACCTTCTACCCTTTTAATCGCAGTGAAACTCTCAGGGCCAATATGCGCTTCTCACTCGGGACTCCACTGACTCAAAACTACCCCTATCGTGAAAAAATTCAGGCTGACTCTTATGGGTATCAACTTGAATTTAACGCCAGCATGACTCGTAGAGTGAGAAAAGAGCCTTCTAACCGCCTGTATGCGGGAGGAATTTTTAGTCTCAGAACTGTGAACTCTGATCTGACCTTAGAAACTCGTCGCTCGCGGGAGCGCTGGAATAAAATGGGTCTTGGTGGTGTTTTGAGTTATGACCCCTATCGCACTGATCTCCACCGTATCACTTTAAGCTGGGCGGCAATAGCCAACCCCTTTCATCAAGTATCGATCTCTCAAACCGATGCCACGGGAGTCACAGAGATCAGAAATTTTATGGCGTGGAATTTTTCTTCTAGACTGGGGGCCGAGTGGCAGTGGCTTAAAATCACAGAAACTCTCGATTTTACCCTGGGGGCTTGGTCCGAACTAGAATCCCCCTTGAATTTTAACTCCACGACCCCTAGCAATCGTCCAGAATGGTGGAGCGGCAATCAATTTAATGCTGGATTTTCATTCACACTGGCAGCTTTTATTGGGCTGCAATCATCCTACTAAAACGCTTCGTTATTATTTTTTTCACCTCCTAAAAAAAATGTCTAAAGTTTCTACAAGGCTCTTCGATAAGACAGTTACAAGCTGAACAGGATGTTCACTTTAATCTCAGGAGGAGAGCTTATGAAAACGACAACAACAAACACCACAAAAAATTCACCGGCCAAAGATACTCACAAAGACGTGCTTTTCCAGCGCATCGGCAATACATGGTTTGTGTTCACTGAAAATAACGGTGAAATGGTTTATTCAGTCATGCCAGAAGGCATGGACCCAAAAACAACAAAACTTGAACTCTACCAAATCATCGAAGAGCACATGCAGCGCGTGGCCAATCATCAATCACGCAGAGCTGCTGAGGCCGTGTAAACCGTGTCAGCTCTTAAAAAGCCTGTGCAGAGATTTCAAGGTCTTTACGCAGAAGCAACTCCTGAAAAGAAGGCCGTTGAATCTTTAAGATCAAAGATTCAACACCTTCTTGAACAGGATCCTCAAATGCAGAAGAAAGCCGCTCAAATCCTCGAGCTTTGGCTCAATAAGTCTAAAAAATAGTCTAAGAATTTTTTTTTCACTCCCCGTTCACTCTGTTAAGATCTTCCTCACCTGAACCACACCTGTGAGGCCCCCTATGAAAGTCCCCTTTATTGACATCCTTCGCTACGAGCCTAATTTTTATGAAACGGTATCTTCAAAGGCCTGCGAGCTTTTGAAAAAAGGTCAATTCGTCGGTGGACCCAGCGTGGGTGAATTCGAAGAGAGTTTAAAAAACTATACACAGACTCAATTTGCTATCGGTTGTGCCAATGGCACAGATGCCATTCAAGTCGCTCTTCGTGCAGCAGGCGTGAATAAAAACGATAAAGTGATTATTCCTGATATGACTTTCTGGGCCACCTTTGAAGCTGTCGTGAACGTTGGAGCGACTCCCTGTACGCTTGATGTGTCTCGCGAAACGCTTCACCTCACCACTCAGTCAGTAAAAGAAGGAATAGAAAAATTTAAACCCAAAGCCCTCTTGATGGTTCATCTCTATGGCTGGGCTTGTCCTGATACTCTCGAGATCAGAAAACTCTGCAAAGAGCATGGGGTTGTCGTTGTAGAAGACTGCGCTCAAGCCATTGGTGTAAAGATTAAGGGAGTCTCACTTTTAAAAGACGCTCACATCGCCACCACCAGTTTTTATCCGGCCAAGGTTTTAGGTGCGAGTGGAGATGCGGGTGGCATTTTTACGAATTCCGAAAGCCTCGCCAAAACGTCTCGCATCTTGATTAATCATGGCCGCACTGATCACTATGAGCATGGTCTTGTCGGATGGAACTCTCGCCTCGGTGCCTATGAAGCAAGCTTCATGGTAGAGGCTCTCAAACATCTTGATGCAAGACTCGAATCACGTCGTCATGTGTGTCGTGAGTACCGTGCAAAAATCAAAAATCCACTCTTGAAATTCATCGCTCCACACAGTGACGTATGGGAGAATGGTTATCTTTCTGTTGCCACCATGGAGCCGAGCACTCGTCCAGCGTTCATCGAGTATCTGAAAAAGAACGACATTGGTTACGGCACCGTCTATCCAGGCGCCATGAGTGAACAATCAGGTGCGAAAGAATTCATCGGTGGAAAAATTTCTCATGGTCATGCAGACTGGGTCGCGAAGTCTGTCATCAATCTTCCTTGCTTTGCGTATCAGACACAGGCAGAGATTGATTATGTGATTGAGAAAGTAAACGCCTACCAAGCTTAAAATTTTTTTTCGTTAAGTATTCTTCAAAGGGAGAGCAAAAAAGTCTCTCCCTTCCATAACTTACAAATAGCCGACAATTTCACTCTGAATTATTCTGTGTTTGAACGGAAAAATTTTCCTCATGTTTATCTGAAACCGCACCGAAATGCTTGGTCAACAACGGCTTTCATCATGGTGATGCGGGCCTAAAAAACAAAAAAGGGCATGGAGCCCACGCGACCTGAACAATCGCGACCAGCAAGGAGGTTTGGATGATTTTAACCGGAGGATAGGAATATGGGTTTAAGAATTAATACGAACACGGCTTCTCTTGCAGCTCAAACAAGCTTAAAGAAAGTCACATCAGAAACAGAGAATACGTTTGCAAAACTCAGCTCTGGTTCACGAATCACCAAATCTGCAGATGATGCTGCTGGTATGGCGATCTCTGAAAAACTTAAAGCGGAAGTTCGCTCGATTAAACAAGCGGACCGAAATGCAAACGACGGTATTAGTATGGTTCAGGTAGCGGAAGGTGGTTTGAACGAAACTCAAAACATCCTGACACGTCTGAGAGAATTGGCCATCCAATCTTCTTCAGATACGGTGAGTGATGTTGAGCGTGGCTTTACAGATTTGGAATACCAAAACCTCGTGCAGGAAATGGACCGTATCTCTAAAGTGACTGAGTTCAACGGCATCAAGCTCTTGGACGGCCAAGGTGGGAAACTAGATTTCCAGATCGGCACCAAAGGGGATAAGAACTCAGTTATCTCTTATGAGGCAGGTCAGGTAGACGCATCGATCGGATCTCTCAGTGTAGACGGATTAAGTGTAAAATCGAAAGATGGCGCACAATCAAGTCTTGCTAAAGTGGATGCGGCGATTGAAAAAGTGTCAGGTCAACGTGCTTTCCTTGGTGCTCTACAGAACAGACTTGTGTCGACAAGTAACAACTTGCAGACAACAGGTGAAAACCTCTCAGCTGCTAACTCTCGTATCCGCGATACGGACTATGCAGAAGAGACAGCGAAACAGGCGAAGAACTCGATTCTCTCTGCCGCTGGGACCTCTGTTCTTGCTCAGGCTAATGCTAGTGGTCAGAACGCTCTGCGCTTGATTGGTTAATTCGTATAAAAACAAAGCTAGGGCCTCCGCAAGGGGGCCCTTTCTTTTTATGGCCATGATGAACTGTGGCCATCCGCATAAAGATTTGCTACTAAATCCCCCCTATGAAAGACCCCAATAAATCGACCATGGCCGATAACTATATTTATCGCGAAGACTTTAAGTCCTACGATCACGACAACCCCTACCACGATAAGTTGAAAGACTTTGATGGCTTTGTTCTGCGTGATGAAGAAGCAGAAGCGCATAAGGGTAAATGGAGTGAAGTTTTTGGTAACACCCAGCCTTTGAGTGTCGAGATTGGGACCGGTTATGGAGAATTCATGCTTGAGTGGTGTGAGAAAAATCCTCATGATAATTTTGTGGGCCTTGATCACCGTTTTAAGCGCAGTTTTCACTTAGCGAAAAAACTCTCGAAGATCACCAATAAAAACTTTCGTTACTTACGTGGCAAAGGTGAAAGACTCGAGTTCACATTCGGCGAAAGTGAAGTGAAGAACATTTTTTATTTCTTCCCTGATCCCTGGCCTAAAAATCGTCACAACAAGAAACGCCTATTTCAAAAACCTTTTCTCAATGCTGCTCACAAGGTGCTTCAAACCGGAGGAACACTCTGGGTTAAAACCGATCACGATGGTTATTTCGAGTGGATGCTGAATGAACTGAAAGATGAAACAAGATTTGCCGTCAAACTTCAGACTCGCGATTTGCGTCATGAGTTTCCAGAGCATTTTCTCTCCCAGTTTACGACAAAATTTGAGAAGATATTCCTCAGCCAGGGGACAAAAATCAAAGCCCTGGAATTAGTCAAAATTTAAAGGAAGCTATGTCCGGTCAGTTGCGTGAACTCATTAAAGAGGCACCCATCTCCCAAATTATTGGTCATTTCATTCCCCTAAAGCGCTCCGGGCGCGGACTGGTAGGCCTGTGTCCTTTCCACAATGATACCAAACCCTCGATGACGGTGAATGACCAACGAGGACTCTTCCGCTGTTGGGCCTGCAACACCGGTGGCGATGCCCTGAGTTTTGTGAAGGACTTTAAGAAAGTTGATTTTATTTCTGCCATGAAATTATGTGCCGATATATTAGGACTCTCAACTGAAGAGCTAAACCGCGAGCGCAAAAAAAATCCCAAACTCGAACTCGCGTTCCGAGTCCTGAACTTCACTAACAAGGTGTTTAAGCACGTCGCCGATCAGCAGCCGATGCACTTTCAAAAATTCGTCGAGGCCCGAGGGCTGAACGCGGAGTCCATCCAGAATTTTCAAATTTGCTATGCCCCAGGGAATAATATTATTGCCAGCCAGCTTGAAAAGATCCCAGAGGACAAACGCGAGGAAGCTCGTAAGATGGCCCTAGAACTTAATCTCATCCGTGTGAATGAAAATCAGGGGCACTCCTATGATTATTTTAGAGAGCGCGTGGTGTTTCCTATCCTCGATCATTCAGGACAGGTCAGAGGTTTTCAATGCCGCTCGGTGCTTCCAAACCAGCAACCTAAATTTCTCAATAGTGCTGATTCATTTGTGTTTCATAAATCCAGCATTCTCTACGGCATGCATCTGGCTAAAAGCTCCATCCGTCAGAGCGATCAAGTTTTTCTCGTCGAAGGAAATATGGATGTGGTGATGATGCACCAACATGGCTTCACTCAAACCGTCGGCACCATGGGCATTGGCTTGAGTGAACCATCTCTGCGCCTGCTCGCCAATATGACAAAGAATGTGATCCTTGCCATGGACAGTGATGCCGCTGGAATAAAAGCGATGGTCCCCATTAATGCCGGTTTCATGGAGCAAGGCATACTTCCCCGCTACCTCTCTTTTCATCCCGCGAAAGACCCTGATGAGTTCCTTCAAACTCAAGGACGGATGGCCCTATTGGAGCGGCTAGAAAAAGCCCCGCGCTTTATCGATTGGATGATTGAACAAAAAATTCCAGTCCCCATTCCAGAAGTGACGGACAAAAAACTTCAGGTCTTGAACCAAATTTTCGAACTTCTGGCCCCATTGAAAGATTCTCTAGAAGCTACTGAGCGCGTCATTAGCAGCGCAAAACTTTTAAAACTCCGCTCTGATGAAACCAGTTTGATCGAACAGTACAAGGCCAGTCTTTCAAGAAATGAAAAACCTGTGCGCGCTGCAGCCCCACAAGTTCCAGTGCAAATGACTGAAAACAATGAAGAAGATTTTGTCACTGAGAGCGCCAGCTTGACTGATGCAAAAGACGAGCCAATTGTACTGATTGATATTCCGCCGATGCTTCCGATGGAGCGCAATGCTCTCAAAACTTTGATCACTCACCCCGAGACCTTAGTCAGTTCGCAACTCCATGAAATTCTTGCTTTTACCAGTCATCCTGAGGTAAAAGAATTGCTTGTCTGGCTGATCAAAATTTATCAAGAGATTGATGAGCAAGAGTATGTACCCATTCTTTCCGGTGAAGTATTCTCAGAAAGATATGGTCGTGAGTTGCAGAGTTTAGTGGCTGAGGCTTTGGATGACTATCAACCAGAACCTTTAAATGAAAAAGTCATTTCACGTTTACTGCAAGATTTGAAAGTGCGGCTGATGGTAGAACAAAAGCGGCAACGAAGAAAAGAACTCACAGAACGTCAGAAGCAATGTGATACGCAGGACGAGGTCATTTTTACGATGCAAGAAATTACAAAGATTGACCGTGAACTGCAGGAATTAAAAAAGAATCCCGTATAAAAGCTTGAGCGAGGAGTCCGCATGTCGGTAGTTGTTGCCTTTTTGAACTCGAAAGAATTTTCCCGTCTACTCATGAAGGGAAAAGATCAGACGTTTCTAACGCCTGAAGAAATTAACGACGCCATCGCTGCCAGTATTGTTGATGTTCAGTCTATCAACATGATCATGGAGAAAATCGAAGAAGCGCGCATTCAAGTGCGTGCTCCGGAGACAGATGAAGAGGAAGTCGAGAAAGCTGCCGCGGAAGCGGTGGAAGATCCACTCGCTGCTGCCGAAGAAGAAGAGCTTCGTACCTCGTCTTCAGATCCCGTAAAACTTTATCTCAAAAAGATGGGCTCTGTTGCACTTCTGACTCGCGAAGGCGAAGTGAAGATTGCCAAAGAGATTGAAGAGGGTGAGAAAGAAATTGTGACTTCATGCTTGAAGTCTAAGCACGCTCTCGAAGAGATCATTAAACTCAAGGGCAAGATTCTCCAGGCTGAAGAGCAAAATGAATTTACCAAAGATCTCGTGCGTGGCCTTGATGACGAATCTCCTGAAAAAGAAATCATTGAAACTCGTGAACGTATTTATAAAGTCGTAGAAAACGTCGAACAGCTTCTCACGCAGATCGTGAACGAAGACGGCACACTGAAGAAGCTTCAGGGTGATGAACTCAAGATGATGGAGAAAGTCGCCGACGAACTCGTGGACCTGACCTTCAACCGTAAGATCATTAACAGTTTTACCGAGCCCGTAAAAAGTTACTATCTCCAGTTTCGCGACCTCTACGAGCAGCAGGAACGTATCTACAAATTCCTCGAAGTGAATACTGACGATGAATACAAAATCATGTACGAGCGTCTTCTCGAAGATGACGTCTATAAGCGTGACATGGCCCGTAAACTCTATACGACAGATGCCAAGATCGAGCAGATGATCCGTACGCAGGAAGACATCCTCCGTAAACTTCGTCGACTTGTGATCGATGCTGGTATGGCCTTCGAAGATATCGAAGCGGTTTACAACATCATTGTGAAAGGGGAAGGCAAAGCCGATAAAGCCAAGGCTCAACTCGTGGAAGCCAACCTACGTCTCGTGGTTTCAATCTCGAAAAAATACACCAACCGCGGTCTCCAGTTCTTGGATCTCATCCAGGAAGGAAACATCGGTTTGATGAAAGCGGTCGATAAGTTCGAATACCGTCGTGGCTATAAGTTCTCAACTTACGCCACTTGGTGGATCCGTCAGGCGATCACTCGTGCGATTGCTGACCAAGGCCGCACGATCCGTATTCCGGTTCACATGATCGAGACGATCAACAAACTCGCTCGTACTTCACGTCAGCTCGTGCAGGAGCTTGGCCGTGAGCCGACCCCTGAAGAGATCGCTGACCGCATGGAACTCTCCGTGGATAAGGTGAAAAAAGTTTTCAAAATCTCTAAAGAGCCTATCTCTCTTGAAACACCTATCGGTGAGGAAGAAGATTCATCTCTGGGAGATTTCATCGAAGACAAAAAGATCATCTCTCCTGCTGACGCTGTCATGTCGATCACGCTTTCTGAGCAGACTCGATCAGTCCTTTCAACGCTCACTCCGAGAGAAGAGAAAGTCCTTCGTATGCGTTTTGGTATCGGCGAGAAGTCAGACCACACTTTGGAAGAAGTGGGACAAGATTTCTTTGTGACTCGCGAACGTATCCGTCAGATTGAAGCCAAAGCTCTTCGTAAGCTTCGCCACCCAAGCCGTGCGAAGCTCCTCAAGTCTTACCTCGATAACTAACATGAAGGCGCCTATGAGATTAATCTTAGGCGCCCTTCTCATCTCTTTTTCATCATATTCTTTTGCTAATGCTGTTATAGAATTCAGACGTCACGTACCTGATTGGGACTATGAAAGCAGCGATCAGTTGGGAGAGAAATGTCGCATTGAAATTTTCGGCGCGATCAATGGCGCTATTAGAATCGATCTCCTTGCCACCTCGGAGTTGCAGTTTCACCTCTCCCCCACCACCGACTATTCTGCCAGCCATGACTTGTTTGTGGCGACAATCCCCGCCAATTCAGATTCAGGAACTGCTAAAACGCGCTTAATTGTGCGCCAGAAACGAACCCTCACGATTGAACGCGAGTTTATCAATCGCCGAGGACGTGTGTATGTTTCAGGACTCACTTGCGCCCTTCAGAACTGAAGCGAGTATTTTTCAAACTGAGCGCGAATCCCCTCACGATTATTTAACACCTGCTGATAACTCTCTTTTTGCGACAAAGCTGAGTCATGCTTGTAGCTGAAGCTGCCACTCACCAGCGTATAAATGACAAAATAGAGACCAAGCCATGGAAGATATTTCGTTTTGTCTTGTAGGTAAAAGCTGACTGGGATCAGAGTGAAAGGGAACATTAAGTAGAGGTGCCAGAAGTTAAAGGGGACAGGAGAGAGAGCTGAAAAGAAAGCCAAACAAAAAAATGCTGAGACTGCAACATGATAGAGCTTCGTGTTTTTTTGAGTTGTAAAAAACTTCCAGTTTGCCACGATCACCACCACGAAACTTAACAGGGCCATGAACCACTTGACTGCAAACCACAGGATCTCAAACACAGAGGCTTCGGAGAATTTTATCTCAGGGAGCTGAAAAGTGGTGGAACCGAAATACAGCGAGGCATAGCGCAGCCAATAGCTCCAGCCTTTGATCATCTCGCCACCGGTTAAAAGATTGCTAAAAAGTCGAGCCGGGCCCTGATTGTAAACGAGGATATCTGGATGTTTCATGACAACAATAATGGTGGGAATAAAAAAACACAGACCAACCAAAGCTGAAAGCACCAGCGCTGGCCAGTGGACCTTCATCTGCTTTTTAAAGTACATCATCATCACAAACACAATCATCATCAAAAATGAATTATGAATCTGTGCCGAAAGACCGATCATCAAACCATAAAGTATGGTGCCCCAGAAGTCTTTCTCTTCGAAATTTCTCTCTACCCCGTAGAGGAAAAAAATGATGAAGGGAAAAATAAAAGCTGGGTTCCACAGAAAGACTTCGCTTGCCCTCCACGGAGAAGCCCAAAAAAGCGCCAGATACATGAGGCTAAAATTTTGAGTAGGCTTGAATAGATTAATTTTTAAGAGCACCCAAAAACTCAAGATGTGGAGACTTAGGATTCCCAACAAAGGGGCGATGGGATGCTGGTAGAGCTTCAAGAATAGCCCCACGAAGACAGAGATGAATGGGCCAAAGACATAATTGGTATTAGTCGAGCGAGGCCCAAAAGGGAAAAGCTGACCTTCTGTGAACCAAAATCCACGTTCAAGGAGCTGGAGACTATCAATCACGATCTTTTGATGAGTTAAATAGAAGAGAGAACAGAGTGTTCCCAGAATAAAAATGCACCAGATTTGTTTTTTGTAATCAAACACCATGTTCAACCTTTTATCATGTTTCATTTTCCTGTATAATATTTCTTTTTGAACGCAGCGCAAGGCAGATCTATTGGAAACCACCGGTCACGACGATATCATGGTCCACATCAACTCTACCTATTCACAGAGTGTGATGTTTCAAGCGCAAAAACTCTTTGAGCTCGGGCGTGTGACCCTCTCCTTTCTCAAGGGGAATCTAGATAACCATCTGGTCGTCTCCGGCATCGTCGCTGAAAACAACACCACCTATGAGACGAAGTTCACTTGGAAGCGCGCCGATCAGCTCTTCCAAAACCGCTGCTCTTGCCCTCTTTTTTCACAACAAAACTACTGTGTGCATGGTGCGGCCCTGTGGTTGAAGTGGCAGCAGTTCTCGCAAGCGGGTGAGGAACAGAAAATCTCCACGAAATCCGCTCCACATTTTTTTGGCGAAGGGGTTTCTCCCGTGCGTTTTGGCACGCAACTCAAGCAGGCCTCCTACCTGCAAGGAGCTAAGGCGAGTAGCACTTTCGGGGCTCTCTCCTATCAGCTCACGAATCGCAAGGTCGTGAACTATCCAGAATCAGAAAACTTCTATGGCACGCTGGTGATCGAACTCATTGCGACCGAGACGGATGAAGAAACCAGAGATCTTATAACCACTCATGGGAAATTTTTAGCGCGCTACTCATGGAAAAACACGGCGGGTGAGCTTGTAAAAGAAGTCAGCCTCTTTGATTTCTTTACACTCTTTAACTGGCGCGAAGGCCGGGCCCTCAACTTCCCTCATGAAGTGATGGAGACTTTTAAAAAAATAAAGCAGATGGATCCCTGGCTCACAGTGAATGAGTGGATGCGAGTGCTAAAAAGTATCTATCACAGAGAAGACATTGAACTCATTGTGGATGGACAGGCATGGCGAGAGATTGTGCCCTTGGATCTCAACTGGCGTTTTGGGATTGTCCCCAGCCAGCGAAAAAGCTTTCTCAATCTGCAGCTCGAATTAAGCCTTGAGGACAATCGCCTGATCGAGATCAGCGAACCCTTAAAAGTTTTTGTTACCGAAGGCGGCTGGGGTGGAAGTTTTCGCTCGAAGACAGATGCCTGCCTCTTTTATAAAAACTTAGTGGAAGATTTTGAGCGTGAGACTTTTCTCCACCGCAAGTATCTCCACGGCGCAAGCCAGAAAGTCAAAATACAAGAATGGATCGATCTCCTGATGACCGAACTCGAGCTTCCCCTCTATGATTCGGAACTTAAGGTTTTCTATACGCTCAACTGCACTACTTTGAAAAAAGTCATGCTCGCCCTTCTGGACTCGCTGACGGAGAATGCTTTTCGCACCATCTTTGCACCCACAGAAGAGCGCAAACTTATTTTCCAGCTCCCGAAGAATGCTCTCCTCGAAGCCGTGGGCCAACTTTATTTGCGTCTGAACGTGCTCGGCATTCCACTGCTATATAACGATGTGGCGATTCGTAACTGGAAGAGTGCCATCCGCTTTGAGCGCAACCAAGCCAAGCTCGATTGGTTCGAACTGGATCTTTTGGTGTCGGATGAGGATCTTGAGATCATCCGCAACGCCGAAGTCGGTGACAATTATATCCTCACCGATCAGGGGCTGGTGCTGCTGACAGATAAAGAGAAAGATCTACTGCGTTTCATGAAGCGCTATACGAAACTCGAGGGTGAAAAAAAATCCACAGGCCCAGGCCTCAAGCGCTTTGGGCTAAAGCTTCACCGCGCACGAGTGTTCGAGCTCTTTGAGCTCAAGCGTCTTGGAATTGATGGGGCGCTCACGGCTGAGGAAGAAAAGTTTTGCGAAAACATCATGAACCTCGACGAGATGCCTCAGACTCCCGTGCCTGAGCGCTACAAAGAGATTGCCCGCCCTTATCAGCTGACCGGCTATAACTGGCTGCGCTTTTTATGGGATCACGGATTTGGGGCGTGCCTGGCTGACGATATGGGTTTAGGTAAAACGCTTCAGACGATTATGCTCTTGCAGAGTCTGATGGATGAGAAAAAAATTAAACGGGCGATCATCATCTGCCCCGTCTCGATTCTCTATAACTGGAAAAATGAGATTGAAAAATTCTCAGACCTCAAATGGGGCATCTTTTATGGAGAAGAGCGTGAGATCCCCGCTGATGCCCAGATTCTTCTCACGAGCTATGGGCTCATGAAGAAAGAATCGCTCGGGGCTTTCGGAGCTGAAGAGTTCGATGTGATTATTTTTGATGAAGTTCAGCACCTTAAAAATATCCGAAGCCTGGGGGCCAATTCAGCCCGTAACCTGCGTGGAAAATTTCGCATTTGTCTCACGGGTACGCCGGTGGAGAATGATCTCTCCGAGTTCTACAACATCATGGATCTGTGTGTGCCCGGAGTGTGGGGAGATATGTCACTGGTGCGCTCGAGCTCTAAGGCAAAAAATAGATTACTCGCTCGACGGACCGTGAAGCCCTTTATTCTCAGACGTACCAAAGAGCAGGTTTTAAAAGAGCTTCCAGAGAAGATTGAAAATCACGTTTTCCTCGATTTCTCTGAAGGCGAGAGAGAGTTCTATCAAAAACGCCTCGATACTGTGCGCTCGAATATGTCTAATCCGATCTTTGCCAAGCGCTACGGCGAAGTGCTGAAGTCACTCTTGGAGTTGCGTCAGATGTGTCTGTGGCAGAAGCAAGGTGGCGGTCTGCAATCGACGAAAATTGATTTCTTGATGGAGAATTTAGAGCAGCTAATGGTCGAAAATCATAAAGTGCTCGTGTTCTCACAGTTCACCACTTACCTCGATCTCATCCAAGACAAAATCCGCACCATGGGCTGGAAGTACTCACGCATTGACGGATCACAGGCCATCAAAAAACGTGAAGAACAAGTCGAGCTTTTCCAAAATGGACCCTCTCAGATCTTTCTTATTTCTCTCAAGGCCGGTGGTTTTGGACTTAACCTGACGGCAGCGTCTTACATCTTCCTCATGGACCCGTGGTGGAACCCAGCTGTAGAGCGCCAGGCCGTCGATCGTGCTCACCGTATCGGACAAGAGAATAAACTGACCGTCTATAGACCTTTGATGAAAAATTCCGTGGAAGAAAAAGTTCTTCTCTTACAGAAAGCCAAGCAAGAGCTCTTCAAAGAACTCATGGCCGAAGATGACGATCAGTACTTTAGTGGGAAACTCACGAAAGATGATTTCACGATGCTACTCAGCTAAGGCCTTAGCTGTTTCAAAACGGAAGTATTCCTCCTTATTTAAATACTTATTCTTTCCATAGACGCTCCTTAAAAGCTAATCGTCTTGTCGAATGAAAACAATACCTTGTCTTCATTTTTTACAATACCACCTTAAAGTGGTAAAATAAGGATGAATTATGCCGATGAGCGGAGACGAGATGCTCAAGCTATTCGAAAAGCATGGTTGGCAAAAAGTGCGACAAAAAGGCTCTCACGTTATTATCCAAAAAGAGGGAGAGAGGCCCGAAACGATTCCCCTTCATCGTGAACTAAAGAAGGGATTAGAGAAGGCACTACTGAAGAGACTGGGAGCAAAGAAATGAAATACCACTTCCATAGACATAAAGAAAAAACAGGTTACTGGGCAGAGTGCATTGAACTTCCAGGTTGTAGGGCACAGGGTGAAGACTTGAGTGATCTTCAAAACCAATGCGAGGAAGCCCTCAATCTCTACCTCGATGAACCAGAGGATTCAAAACTTATCCTGCCCCTTCCTAAACCATCGGTTAAGCTTAGACCAAAGATCATCGCCGTCGACGTAAAGCCAGAAATAGCATTTTCTTTTTTGATGAGAAGAACACGTTTAAAACTTGGACTTACCCAGCATCAGATGCGAGAACAATTGGGCTTCCAGACGCTTTATTCATATCAAAAACTCGAGAGTTCTCGCTTCGCAAATCCAACTCTTAGAAGCTTAGTGAACATACTAAAGAAACTTCCACAGTTTCCTTTTAAGCATTTGATTTAAGCATGCCTAGACTGTCTTAAGCGCCATCTCTACCGTGATGTTTTTAGCACACTTAAAATGATCTTGCGGGCAACTGGTATGACCATGCAAACCGCAGGGACGACAATTGAGTTTTTCAGGACTCTCGAGCACGATGGAATCATCACTCAAGGGCCCGTAGCCAAACTCTTTAATCGTGGCACAAAAAAAAGAAGTACTCGGAGCGTTCACACTGCTCGCCAGATGCAGGGGACCGGAGTCATTCACAAACACACGAGTCGCAGTTTCCATCAGCGCTGCGCTTTCTAAAAGATTGAGTTTTCCACACAAATTCACAGCACCACTTTCTGCTTTTACTCGCTCACACAATGCAAAATCATCGGGTCCTCCGATGAGATAGACCTGAAAGCGTTCAGAGAGACGACTCACAAGATTTTTATAACTCGCCTCTTCCCACTGCTTGGTGAACCAAACTGAAGCTGGGGCCACCACCACGTAGGGAGTTTTCAATCCAAGATCCTGCACCTTCTGCCGATGAGTCTCTGTGATCGGAAGCTGGGGTCTCACCCCCTTAGGATTAATCGCCATGGGATAATTGCGTTTAATGGCTTGTAGGAGCTGAAGATTGCGCTGCACTTCGTGCCACGACTTATTCTGCACAGTGTGTGGGATACGATGGTTTATACTCTTAGAATAAAAAAAAGAGAGAGGATTTTGCTTAAAACCGATTTTATGTTTTGCCTTCATACACAGACTGACTAGACCTGAGTTGAAGTGACGGTGCAGATTAAAGACCACGTCAAACTTGAATCCACGCAGCTCTTTAATCATGCGCCACAAAGATTTATACTTTGACCCGCGCTTATCCCAAACCCAGAGTTTATGAATGAAAGGAAGACCGTCGAGCACCGACTGATTACCATGGCGACACAAGAAGTGAATCTCATGGTCAGGGTACTCCCGCGCTACTTCTTGCGCAAAACTGCTGGCAAGAATGGTGTCACCGATAAAAGCGGTTTGAATAATGAGAAGGGCTTTCTGCATGTGTTGATTTAATCAACAAACGACAAGAAACTAAAGCCAAAAAGTGGATTACGGCCGTACTTCACGAGGTTTTCACAAGTCATGATCTTCTGATCACCCCATGTATTCATCACGGCGTCGCAGTTATACTTGTCGGATAAGTTCGGAAGAAAATCAACCAGAGTAACCCAATGAAAGCCTTGAATGCTCGAGGCAATCAAGACAGGAACAGGTGTGATTGAAACCTTCTTGCCATCCGTTCTCACTCGCGTGAAATTCGATGCTCCCCCATAAAGGGCCGATCGCAAACGATTGATATAGGAGTTGGCAGAAAGAGCCCCTCGAGTCACCCATTTGCCAGAGGGGCACGAGTTGATGCGAGCGAAGAGATCATTGAGAGCGTTACGATTGGTGTCAGGTCTGGTGCCAGGTGTGATGTCACGGGCCCCAGTATCTAAAGGATCAACCGCGCGCTTACAGATCATACGAGTCGCATTTGAAATGGCAACTTGCCCGCAATACCCGTTCCAGCCGCCAGGCCCTGTGGACTCAGGCTGGATGAAACTAAAGGTTTTATCCGGACATTCGTAGTGGCTGACATCACCGTTCAAAGTAAAAAGTCGTGAACAGGTAATATGTCTTTTAAATTTAAACTCACGATCCCCTAAAATGCCTAAGGCCTCTTTTTGAGTATCAGTCATGAACTTAAAATACTCATCTTCCTGCACTTCACGCATAGAATCTGTCGCATTAAAAGCATAGGCCCGCTCGATCCAGAGCTGATACAAAAGCACGATCACCGTGATCTTGCAGACCCAATATATCAAAGAGAAGAAGGAAGTAAGATTCTTCATAACGAGCATCCTAGACTTAACACCTATAAAAGAGTGAAAATACCGCAAAACCTTGTATTTTTTCTAGGAGTTTTTATGAGTGATGCAGCTGAAGTCTTCGCTAAGATACCGGATTTAGGCTATAGCGAGCAGAGACCACCTACAGACCCCAAGGCTTTTGATGCCATTATCCGCGCGCGCCGAAGTGTACGGGTTTATGACTCGACCCCTATTCCTGAAAGCGTGATGCGAGAAGTTTTGGAATGGACGCTCTTAGCACCTAACTCATCAAATCTGCAGTGCTGGGAGTTTTACTGGGTAAGAAGTCCTGAAAAGAAAAAAAGCCTCGCTTACTACTGTTTTAACCAGCCCGCCGCTCGCACCTCGCAAGAATTGGTGGTGGCGGTAGCCAGACCGTGGCACTGGAAAAAACACGCACGACAGATGCTGGACGTTTTTAAAGAAGGTGAGGCCCAAGGTCATAAAATTCCAGCTTCGGCTAAAGCTTATTACTCGAAGCTGGCCCCTATGGTTTATACCCAAGGGTTTTTGAGTTCTATTGGATTTTTAAAAAAAATTACCTTCTTTTTCATCGGCCTCTTTCGAGTTATCACACGCGAGCCGACTAACTATTCTCAAATGCGTTTGTGGGGCGCTAAGAGCGTGGCCCTTGCTTGTGAAAACTTCATGCTCGGCATGACCGCCCACGGGTTTGATACCTGTCCCATGGAAGGATTTGACTCAAAAAGAGTGAAAAAATTACTTAAACTTAAAGGGTGCGATGAAGTTGTGATGGTGATAAGTTGCGGCAAGAGAGCGGACAATGGGGTCTATGGCCAGCGTGTGCGCTTTCCGGATTCGCAATTTATCAGAGAGGTTTAAATGCTCAGCGAGAGTCTAAAAAAATGTGACCTAGAAATGAACCCCCGCGAAGTGGAAGCTTTCCTCGTGGGATGTCTCTCCGCTGAAAAGCCCATGAAGTTTGATCGCGCGATCAAAGAACTTTTCCTCGAAGAAACCAAAGTGACCGTTCAATTCAACACACCCGAGGCACGGGTGGAAATTGAAAAAGACGTGAAACAGTTGTGGGATGATATTTCCAAGAGTCTTCCTAAGCGTAGAAAGAATCTTCTTGTGATCGACGGATCTAATCTGAAAGATGAAGTCATCGCCCTTGGTCGTTTAGGGGATTTCTTTCTCATGGGAATGACTCTGGCAGGAACCTCGATTGATGACCAAGACGATGAGGCGGGAGATCTTTTAGATGAGATGGAAGATCATCTGCTTCTTCTCGATGAGTGGGTGGCAGAAGGTGAAGATCGTCTCGATCAAGACAAATGGATCGAAGATGGTCAAAAGTATAAACGTGAACTCGCCGAACTCTGGGGCGAGTTGTGTGAACTACTCTAGAGTTTTGAGCGCCAAGAAAAATTAATCGGATTCGTTTTTAAAAAATCTCTCAGTCCTGCGTTTCGAAGTAGACACGCAGGACACACTCCACAGCCCTCATGTTTTATTCCTTCGTAACAAGTAATGGTCTCTTCCAGTAAAAACTCCAAGACCCCAAGCTTTGCTCCCAGCTCCATACTTTGTGGCTTCGTCATGGAGACCAAGGGCGTGCGGACTTCAAAATCATTTTGGGCAAAATCCATTCTTAGCGCCGCTTGAATTAGATCCATGTATTCCCGCGAGCAATCCCGGTAACCAGAGTTTGCGACTTCCAGTTCCATGATTCCCATAGAGATGACTTTCGCTCCCACCCCATAAGCATGAATACCCGCGAGACGAGCAAAAAGCCCGTTGCGACCAGCGACAAGTGTATTGGGGGCGGCAGCGGTGTGAGAAATAGCCATGGGACGCGTGAGAGAGTTTTCGGTGATTTCATTTAAGCATTCAAGCTTCAATGTGGTGTGATCCACGTGAAAGTGTGCGGCGATTTTTTGCGCCTGGGCGAGTTCCACGCGATGGCGTTGACCATAATCAAAGGATAGAGCGAGGACCTGAGAGGCGCCAAATTCTTTCACTGCCATCGCTAGGCAGAGACTAGAATCCATTCCTCCAGAATGCACAACCACTGCTTTCTTCTTCATCACTGGCCTTTAAAGGTTTTAGCGATCTGATTGGTGCGAATGAGTTTTTTAGCGAGGATCTCAGAGCACGCTTTATAGAAATTTTTTAAAACGGCCTCACGTTCAGGGCCAATCAGACTTTGTTGCAGTTCTTGAAAATTGAGTACCAGCATGGTGCAATCACTTTGAGCGATCACTGTCGCCGTTGAGGTCGTGTGTTGAGCAATAGACATCTCACCAAAAATTTCTCCGTACTCGTTGATGGTCACGACAAATTGATCGTCGACTTTCACATCCACAGCTCCGTTCAGAAGAAAGCAGAGCTCGAAATTCACGTCCCCCTGACTTCGGATCAACTCCCCTTTTTGGTACACTCTTCTTTCCGTGAGTGGATAGAGACGCTGAAGTTGCTCTTCAGAGAAAGATTCAAAAAAAGGGATTTTGTCAAAAAGTTCAAGATTCATCATGACTTCATTATAAGACAAAAGGGTGAAAAGAATTTATATTAAATTATGATCAAACTTCTGCTGGTGCTCATGATGGTCACGACCGCTCCTGCTTTCGCACAAAGTGAAGTTTATAGTCGCGTCGTGCAAAAACATATCAAAAAAGTCCGGGATCGTTGGTCGGTAGAAGACCTATACCTAAAACGAAGATCTTCCGGTCGAAAAAAACGCTGGTCTCCCTGGAGAAGCCCCATGCTGGAGATGCTGGTGGATTTTAAAGTCGGAAAAGGTCAGCTCTACAAAGCCGAAGTTCGTGATGAAAAGAGTAAGACAGCAAGTCTTGAGACACAGATTCAATTTCACTATGGTGCTCTGGGGTTTGGGTTTTCTCAGCATGAGACAAAAAGTGAGGGCAGCGGTTTAATTTTTAAACGCGATGACCTGACTCTTTATTACCGCCTACTGGGTCCCTCGACACAGTCCACTCATCTCAGTTTTCTCATGGGGTATCAGGGTGGCTCGCATGCCGATTATGGAGAAATCCATCAGTCGTATTATGGAATGCTGACAAACCTTTATCTCTTTCGCCACTTGGG
>DIVA01000100.1:662-3683 GCA_002435705.1 Bacteriovoracaceae bacterium UBA6144 | reverse complement strand
TAGCGGCATTGATACCACCCTGAGCAGCAATCGAGTGCGCGCGGCGGGAGGAATCTTGGATACAGAAAGTGGAAACGTTGTAACCAAGTTCAGCCAGTGTGGCAGCAGCTGAAGCACCAGCCAGACCGGTGCCCACAACGATCACTGAGTATTTTCTTTTGTTGGCTGGGTTGACGAGTTTTGAGTCGAAGCGGTGCTTGTCCCACTTTTGTGAGAGAGGACCATCAGGAATTTTAGGATCTAATTTATTTGAGGAGGACATCTTAAGCTCCTTTCACATGTAACAGGATTGTAATCATCGCAAATCCACCGCCCACAGCGATCGCATAGATCAGACCGAGCGACTTCACACCAGGCATCCACTTCGGGTGGTTCCAGCCAAAACTCTGAAACGAAGAAGCGAAGCCATGAGAGGTATGAATGGCAGCTGCAAACATCGCGACCACATACCAAGCAGTATTGAGCGGAGAAGCGAAGTACTCGACCACAGTCTTGTACAAGTCACGCATCACAACTCCATCTACTTCTGTAGAGTAGTAAGGGCCATACTTAAAATGAATAATGTGCAAAACGAGAAACACCAGAATAATAAGACCGGTGTAAGGCATCGTCGCACTCATGATCGTTTCACCGCGACCGGTGCGATTTTTCACGTAATACTTTTGACCGCGCGCCACTTTATTTTCCCAAGTCAGCTTCATAGCAAGACCCAAGTGACCTGCAAATAAAGCCACCAGTCCCGCTTCAGCGACGTAGAGCAAGGGGCCCAGTTGGTGCAGCTTGTAGGCATAAATGTTAAAGGCGTCGGATCCCACCAACAGGAGAACATTCCCTGCGAGGTGAGCGACTAAAAAGCCGCAAAGAAGTAAACCGCTCATCGCGATCAACTGCTTGCGACCAATGGATGATCGAAGAAAGGTTGTGACAGCACCACTCATAGAGCACATTCTCCCTGAAAGACGTATTTGAAGTTCAAGATATTTTCGCTGATTTTCAAGCGCTTGTCAGGTTAAAAGCCAGCTCGTCTCAATTTCGTCGCAGTGCAATTTTGTTTGAACCTTCAAACAGTTTACTTTTTCACAACAGCGTACATTTTGAGGGCCTCTTGGCGAGACTTTTCATAGACAACAACTGGCCTTGGATAGTCAGGTGCTAAGAGGGGTGTGGGTGAATGGATGTCACCCTTATCGACGTGAGCCAGCTCCGGCACCCACTGGCGGATGAATGTTCCGTCTTTGTCGAATTTCTCACTCTGGTTGTAGGGATTAAAAATTCTAAAATAGGGTTGAGCGTCACAACCGGTGCTCGAGGACCACTGCCAGCCCCCATTGTTGGCGGCCAGATCGAAGTCGAGAAGTTTTTGGGCAAAATATTTCTCACCCTCACGCCAGTCAATCAAAAGTGTTTTACAGAGAAAGCTCGCCACCACCATGCGGAGACGATTATGCATCAGGCCTGTTTGATTGAGGCAGCGCATGGCCGCATCCACCAGCGGGTAGCCGGTTTTTCCCTCGCACCAAAGCTTGAAATGCTCTTTTGTTCCCTGCCACTGAATTTGATCGTAGTCAGGTTTAAAGCACTTCTTTTCCACATGAGGAAAAGCATCCAGCAGCATGTGATAGAAATCGCGCCAGATGACTTCACTTAGCCACTTGCGGCCACCTTCTGTGGTGTTTTTGAGTCCCGCTCGCACCATGTCTCGCACCGACAGGCAGCCGTGACGAATAGAAGGGGAGAGATTAGAAGTGCCCTCAAGACTTGGGATGTCGCGGGCCTCACCGTAGTCTTTCATCTTTTTATCAAAATCTTTGAGGCGCTTGAGGGCAGCAAGGGATCCCGCTTTGACGAGAGAGGAGGTTTCGATGAAGCCCAGCTCTTTATGCCAATCAAAAGCTAAAATATTTTTAGGATTCTTCCAGGGTACGAGATTTTTTAAATTCACTTTAAAATCAGGCACGATATTTTCTTGCTCGTGCAGAGTTTCGAGCCATTTATTCTTGTAGGGTGTGAAGACTTTATAAATCTGTCCTGACCCATTGAGGATTTCTTTTTGCTCATAAAAAACGGAGTCTTTAAAAGTGTGGAAATTAATCCCCAGCTCGACGAGTTGGTGGCCCACACTTTCATCACGCTTTTTAGCGTAAGGCTCGTAGTCGCGATTGGTGAAAACCGCGCTGACTTGAAGAGTCTTTGCGAGCTTAGGGATCTCCACGACGGGATCGCCGTAGAGAATATGAAGGCTGGCACCTTTTTCTTGCAGCTCGTGCTCCATCACTTTGAGAGAGTCGATGATGAAGGTGAGGCGGCGGTCCTCTTTATCGGTTAATTTATTGAGGATCAAGGGATCAAAACAAAAAACGATCTCACAGGGTGCGGTGAGAGCTTTGGAGAGGGCGTGATGGTCGTGGAGACGGAGGTCACGACGGACCCAGCAGAGATGTTTTTTCATTAATTGATTTTCGTCATTTTCAATCTGTCTATCAAGTGTCAAGCTTTAGGTGTCTGAGCATTATCTATGAAAAGGATTGATCTCTATGCAAGCGATTCTCTTGCTTTTAACTCTTGTGAGTTGTTCCACGCAGATAAACCAAAAAGAGCGCAATGCCTTTGATGAGCGCTCTATTATGCGTCATGGGATTATTCCTCTAGAGCAGCCCGATGTGCAGTCTAAAGAAGTTTTGCAAAAATTTAGTCAGCAGAGTATTCAGCGCGGCCAGCAGATCTATCAAAAAGACTGTCTCAAATGCCACGGCCCCCAAGGCAAAGGGGATGGGCCTGAAGCCGCTCAACAAAAAAATCCCGTGGCCAATCTGGCTCAAACAGTTAAAGAAGTGCCGCGCTTTCAGTTCTATCTCTCTGTCTCTCAGTGGCAGAAAGAGATGCCCGGTTGGAAAACACCTTATAGCTCCCAAGATCGCGAAGATCTGGCGGCTTACATCAGCACCTTTAAAGAATAAAAAAAGGGAAGAAGCCGCCCTGCTTCTTCCCCCCTGACTATGGATGGAAGTAACTCAATCTCTC
>DIVA01000100.1:0-627 GCA_002435705.1 Bacteriovoracaceae bacterium UBA6144 | reverse complement strand
CAAACGCAAGATTAGCGAGCAAGATGTAACAGAGATAGATCATCGACTTTTTCCATTGATTCGCTTTCATATTCTCTCCTCCCTGGAAAGACCTTTTACGGCGCTCAAAGGTTTGGGTGGGTCTCAAAGAAGTGACGTGCAACAAAGACCCGACTCGTCTTGAAGCCATTCTAGACCTAAAGCCCGAGGCGAGTGGGAAAAAGCGCTAAATCAAGAAAATAGGCTAGTTAGAGCATTGAAAATAGTCTATTTATCATACCACCTAAGCCTCAGAGCGACATGTTTTGTGGACACCACCCGTGGTAAGAGGATTGTTATGAAATGGAGTGAATTTAATTTTAAAACATTCTTCGAGCAGATCGACAGCTATATTCAATCCACTCCGACCCGTGGTCTGGTGGCTTTTGAATCACCCTCGGAGCTGCGGGCGAAGCTGGATATTACTTTGCCTGAAAAAGGGCGCTCGATTGAAGAGCTCAAAAGTGATCTGCAGATGTATCTGGATCACTCACGTAACACACTTCACCCGACTTTTTGTAACCAGCTCTATGCCTCTCAACTTCCCATCTCCTGGATCGGTGATCTGGTGGCGAGTCTAGGCAATTCCACCATGGCGACCTATGAGGC
>DIVA01000083.1 GCA_002435705.1 Bacteriovoracaceae bacterium UBA6144 | reverse complement strand
ATTTTCTTCAACATTCCTTTAACTGAGCGCTTTTGTTCTCTCTGAAGCCAAAAGACTGTCTCATAATGTTGGCATGGAAACACTTTACCATTTTTTCGTTACATCTTTTCTGACGGGTCTCATTTGGGTCATCCAAGTGGTTCACTATCCAAGCTTCAAGTGGATCGATCAAAGTGACTACGTCTCTTACGCTGTTTTTCACACCCATCGCATCACCTATGTCGTGGCCCCCTTTATGCTGGCCGAGTTATTTTTAACTCTGCGTATGTTTTTTTTGAAGGGTATCCCAAGCTCTCTCATGTGGAGTGCGGTAGGACTCACAGTCATCATTTGGGCCTCCACTTTTTTTATTCAAGTGCCCCTACATGGAGTGCTGGCTTCTCATAAAGACTTGAGTGCGATTGATAAATTGGTTAGTAGCAACTGGATTAGAACTGTGGCGTGGACTTTAAAGACCACAGTTCTGGGCTGGATCGTTTTAAATTCTCTTAGAGATAAGGGAGGGCCTCTGTGATTCGTGTCACAACTTCGCCTTTTGGTTCCTGTGGATCAGAGAGTTCGCAGTTGAAACCATCATCATCACAACGATTCACCACTTGGCATGAGTAAGGATTCTGAGGAATGCTTGGGCGGTAATCAACTTTCCCCTGAACTAAAATTCCTTCAAGCATGCCTGTCGTGGCATCAAAAACGGCAGAGCCAGAATTGCCTTGAAAGGTATCAAGATTAGTCACAAATGTGGTGGCCTGAGAGTTATCTAGCACCTTTGAGCCAGCAGCTACTTTAGTCGGAAGACCTGAGGGGTGCCCGATGACAACCAACTGGGCGTTGGAAGAAATTTTGCCAGAAGTTCTGTAGGCAAGGGGCTTTCTTCCTACAACTTTTCTATCTAATTTAATCACGGCCATATCTAAATCGTCAGTGAGTTTAGCAGTCACGACTGATTGACAGTGATAGACGTCCTGAGTGCTGAAGCCTTCACTAGGATTACGCTTTTCAGTGGTGAGGGCATAGTTGAAGACCCAGCTGTACTTCTTGCAAGCGGCTTCAGGAGTGGGGGCCGTGAGCACCAGACAGTGCCCAGCTGTAACGATCGTATCTTCGCCGACCAGAAAGCCTGAACAAGTTGAGCCCGCAGGCTGTTGAGCAAATCTTTCATTTGGGCAAAGTCTAAGGCTTGTTTCAAGTGTGCGTCTAAAATCAAGAAAAGCCTCGAGACCCGTTTGGTGAATTTGAGATCTTCCCACCATGGCAGCGGTTGATTGCGCAAGGCGCAAGTGAAGTGGATTACTCACTTCGAAAAGGTCGAGACGATTATCTTGTCCGTAAATAACTTTGAGTCCTGCCTGAGCTTGAGCAAGAGTCATCAAGAGAACAATTGAAAGGAAAGATTTAATCACCGATTTCTCCTCATTAGGGCCAAGAAGATGATTTATAGGGATTCTGGAGAGAAATGTGTACTGACAAAAACTGTCAGTTAAATAAAAAAGCCTCTCCGAAGAGAGGCTTCAATACGAATTATCTTAGTCGCAGTGAATTAAGCTTTCTTCATCCACATATTACAATAGCCAGCACCCTTCACATAACCGCCTTTCATGGCCGGAAGAGTACACTTCCCAGCATCGGCTCCCGCTTTCCCGTCAGCCGTGTAGTACTTGCAAGTCGTACATTGTTTTTTGGCAGCTACCATATTGGCCGGAGCTACTTCTTTATAACCAAGCTTCCCAGCGGCCACCCATGTGACGTTAGCAAGAGCTGTGTTCGCTAGACCAGCGACGCGGCCGACGACTGTGACGAAGGCAGAAGCGAGAAGAGTTTTTTTGAGAAAATCACGACGTTTCATTTTTCATTCCTTTGTTGGATTGAAGTTAATTTATTTGATGGAGCAATTATAACAACACAAATTTTCCTCGTCAGAAATGTTCGATATACCTAACGAAAGTCTTTAAAGTAGACATCCTTGAGAGGGCTTACTTAGACTAGTGTTATAGAAAATTTTGCGGGGATTTAAGACGTGTCTAAGAAAAAAAATAGTTTGACCTTCATCGATCTTTTTTGTGGATGCGGGGGACTCTCTTATGGGCTGGAGATGGCCGGACATGACTGCCTGCTGGGCGTGGACATGGAGCCGGCGGCGATTGCCTCTTTCAAGCTCAATCACCCCAAGGCCCAAGGCTGGAATGGGGATATCAAAAAACTGGATGCCAAGACCCTCAAGTCTTTGATCGGCACAAGCAGTGTCGATATGGTGGTCGGAGGACCGCCCTGCCAAGGCTTCTCAACTGTGGGTCGAGGAGTGGTAGAGGACGAGCGCAATCAACTTTTTCGTGAGTTTGTCAGAGTGGTCAAGGTGACCAATCCCAAAGTGATTTTATTTGAGAATGTGACGGGGCTTGTGGCGAAAAAAAATGCGCCCATCCTCGCCAAAATTTTTGATCAGTTTGAGCGCCTGGGTTACACCATGGAGGCCCGTGTGATGAGTGCTGAAGAGTACGGGGTGCCAGAAATGAGACGCCGCACGATCATCATGGGAGTCAAAGGGGGAGAGTGTCTCTTTCCCAAGCCAACCCATGGCGTGCGGGGCAAGAAGCAACTGGTGACAGTGCGGGAAGTATTCAAGAGCTTTAAAAATGCTCAGGGGCAGACTCATAACCATCAGCCGAAACTAGCTGAACTCAAAAACATTGAAGACCGCGAACGGTTAAAGTTCATTCCTGCGGGAGCGGGCATTCGTTATCCTGATGATGAAAAAAAATATCTTCCCAAAAAACTTTGGTTTGATGTGGACTGGGAGTCTTTGAGAGAAGGACGCTTCCGTCAGACACGCTTGCAGCGTCTCCCATGGAATAAGCCAGCTCCCACGATTCTGACTTCGCGGACGAGCTACTACCACCCTAAAGAGCCCCGCTACCTTACCCCAAGAGAAGCTGCTGCCTGTCAAGGCTTCCCGAATGACTTCGTTTTCGCCGGCTCTTTGACGGCGCAGTTCAAGCAGATCGGGAATGCCGTTCCGCCACTTTTAGCCATGGCCTTGGGTGAGTCGATTAAAAAAATTAACTTTGGACTGCGTTCAAAAAAAATAAAAAGAAAAATTTTAGTCAATAATGTTTTTGATTACGCCAAACCAACTTTCCTCTAGGGCTTTGCTGCATGTTAAAAAAAATCTTTAGTCTTCGCATGCTCATTACTCTTCTGATGGGCTACGCGGCTGGTGTGCCTCTGCTTTTGATCGGCTCCACTCTCCAAGCATGGATGACCGAAGAGGGTGTCTCTCTGGCGACCATCGGGATGTTTTCTCTCGTCTCAATGCCTTACTCTTTAAAATTTCTCTGGGCCCCTTTGATGGATCGTTTTCAACTCTGGCCAGGTCGCCGCAGGGGTTGGATGCTCCTTACTCAAGTCAGCTTGGTGGCTGCTCTCTTTGCCCTTTCTACCTTTGAGCCGGCGATGCAACTGACAGCGATTGCTTTAACCGCTTTTGTGGTTGCATTCTTTTCGGCCTCGCAAGACATTGCGATCGATTCCTACCGCCGAGAGATCTTAGGTGAGGATGAGCTGGCTTTGGGCTCGTCTCTCTATGTGGTCGGCTATCGTTTAGGAACATTAGTGGCGGGGGCCATGGCTTTGTGGCTGGCCGATATTTATAAAATGCCTGATGGCACGGCGAATTGGGCTTTGGTTTACCGTCTCATGGCAGGGGCCATGGCCGCAGGAATTGTCATCACACTTATCGCTCCCAAAGAAGACACTCAAATGCCCAAGCCGCGCTCGCTCAAAGAGGCGGTCGTTGGTCCTTTCATGGAGTTTTTTAAGCGGGATGGGGCCCTGCTCGTTTTATCATTTATTGTTTTGTATAAAGTCGGCGATACCATGGCCGCGAACATGACCACACCCTTCATGCTCTTGAAGGGCTACACCAAAACTGAAATTGCAGCAGTGGTAAAAGGCGTGGGTTTATTTTGCTTAATCTTCGGCGGAATCATCGGGGGAATCCTCGCTTTCAGACTGGGGACCTTGAGGTCGCTGTGGCTCTTTGGATTTCTCCAGGCCATTTCTACTGCGGGCTTTTCAATCCTCGCCATGAATGAAGTCTCGATTATGCTTTTGACGGTGGTGATTGCTTTTGAAAATCTCACGGCCGGAATGGGAACGAGTGCTTATAGTGCCTTCATGGCCAGTATGACCAATAAGAAATTCACCGCCACTCAATACGCTCTTTTGACCGCCGTGATGAGCCTGCCGCGAACACTTTTGGCTGCACCTTCTGGGTATTTTTCTCAGTGGTTTGGGTGGAGTAACTTTTTTATTTTCTGCACTCTCATCGCCGCTCCGGGCATGATGCTGATCCCGATCCTTACCAAGAAAGCAGCCAACGCAGACCGCAACCAAGCTCCCACATGACTTTTTCGCTTCTCTCTCTATCTTTGGATGTGAGAGAAGCGGCCCTGACCTGTCGGGCCACGTCACAAGCCTTCACCTTTCCATTATTTTCATTGAGTTCAAATTTATAATTTTTCTCGGCTTGTTTCTTGAGCAGAAATTTTACGGCTCCGGCTTCACGGCTTCTGATGGCATAAATCAGTGCTGACTCACCCTTATGATCTAACTTCATCACTTCTGCACCCTGACTAAGAAGATAATCAAGTGTGTTGATGCGACCCAGACTGGCCGCCACCGCCAGGGGAGGCACATTTTCTTTGTAGCGACCATTGACGTCTTCACCCAGACTCACAAAAAGTTTTATCACCTCAAGAGACTTCTCTTCACTCTTAATTCTTGCGGCCACAGTTACAGGCCCTGGGTTAATGAAGCGGTTAAGTATTCCTGGGTTTTTAGTCACGATATCTGAAATGTTACGAGTCATGCCCTGATCCAAAAGGCTCATCAGCAGATCGAAGTTATCCAGATCCTCAACCAAACTTGAGCGCAAGTAGAGGGAGAGCGCAAGACTGTCGAGTTTGAGTTCCTGAGCATAGTCAAAAGCATTCCTGCCATTGGAATCCAGCACCGTGATATCGGCGCCAGCATCAAGCAGGTGATAAGCAATATCATTTCTTCTGTGTTTTACCGCATGGATGAGAGGAGTTGAAAAATTTGAGTCTTGAATATTCATCTGCGCACCGTTCATCATGAGTGCTCTCACGATATTGAGATCACCGCTTTCAATGGCAATAAAGAGAGGATGAATGCCACGGTCATCGAAGCGATTGCCCCGGGCCCCAAATTCCAAAAGCATCTCGGCCATGGGAAGCATATTTTCTTCAAGACTATAAGTGAGAAGGGTATGGCCTGAGGGTTTCATCACCAGATCAAGACTAAGTCCGCGGCGAGCAAAACCTGTGGCAGTCGTAAGGTCATTGCTTTCCACGGCCCTGATGAGTGAGTCTTCAGCACTCAGACGCTCCTGTTCGGGCGTCAGACTCTCTAAACGCGCATCTGAGCGAGTGGTCATCTTCTTTCCACAGGCACCCATGATGAGGAGCAGGCAACACAAGATAGTTTTCATGACTTAATACTAAGGCTTTAGTTGGGGGCAGGAGGGAAAGTGTGTAAAAAAGAAAGGGGCCCCCGTAGAGGCCCCTCGTAGTTCAAGTAACTTAAGGCAAGTCTTAGAAGAGTTTGCCGCGGTTTTTTGACTGTTTTGAGAAGTCGATAAGCTTCTGCAGACGAGCCTTCGAGTTGCGATCGAGGTTCATGAGCATCAACATACCGCTGTTTTCACCACGCTGATCTTCACCCACAAGAGAGACGTTACCAATGTGCTTGTCTTCCATGAAGATACGGAAAGTAAGAACTGCACCAGGTGAGCCGATTTTGAAAGGAATGAAGAAACCAAAGATCTGCTTAGAGACGTAGAAAGTTGTATCCTTCAAACTTGGGACATTCACAGCGATGGCCGGAAGTCTTCCGCCAACCACACCTGGAAGAGGACGACCGCCTGGAAGTGCTGTCGGATCCACTAGGCCCCAATCGTTATTGTCGATGTCGGCAATATCGAGTGAAACTTGCAAAAAGGTTCCACCGGTTTGACCAGGTGAGAGCTCAATGAAGCTATTAGGCATTTTTGAAAGTGGGAATCTGCCGCCGCCGATGATTTCGAGGTTATCGAAAGTCATCGAGATGAGCACTTTTCCGTCCATAACGTTAAAAAATGGGCCTTTCATGCCTGGGATTTCTGGAACGCTGGGTTGTGAGCCGCAACTCACAGCAATGAGAGCGACGATACCCAGCAGCAGCGTACGCGTATAACGTGAAACAGTTTTCATAATACCTTCCTTGATAACTAAATGTTAAATGACTGGTACTTTAATTTCGGAGCAATCTGACCTAGAGTTGAGAGAAAATTAATCTGAGGTAATTTTTTTTTCAAAAAAAATTATTTTACTCTGGAGTTATTGTGCGGATAGAAGGCCATCTATCGAAAATGAAAGTATCACATGCTGAAACAGTCCAGTATCATCTCCGCTTAGATGACTCGGAGATTGAACTCAATTCTTTGATTGGTGCGAACATTAGACTGAGTTACTTAGATGTTATTACCTGCTCAAACTGTGGCAAAAAAACAAAAAAATCTTGGAACCAAGGCTACTGCTACCCGTGCACACTCAAGCTTGCTGAATGTGATATCTGTATTGTGAAACCAGAGTTGTGTCACTACGCTCAAGGCACCTGCCGTGAGCCTCAGTGGGGTGAGGAGCATTGCCTGAAGCCTCATGTGGTTTATCTGGCTAACTCTTCGGCTCTGAAAGTGGGGATCACCCGTGAAAAACAAGTCCCCACACGCTGGATGGATCAAGGGGCCACACAAGCACTTCCAATTTTTAAAGTGTCTTCGCGCCTTGATTCGGGTTTGGTCGAGAAGGCTTTCTCCCAGCATGTGGCCGATAAAACCAACTGGCAGCGGATGCTGAAAGGGGATCCTGAGTTGATAGATCTTAAAGCAGAGGCTCAGCGTCTGTTAAAGTTGGTGGATCCGGAGATCAAAAGATACATCACTGAAGTCATGACAGTGGAGGAGTATCGCTTTCACTATCCGGTCAAAGTTTATCCTGAAAAAATTAAATCCCTCGGGCTGGATAAAGTTCCAGTCATCGAAGACAAGCTGATTGGTATCAAAGGCCAGTATCTTCTTTTCTCCCAGGGAGTGATCAATATTCGTAATCATTCATCTTATAAAGTACTCTGGGAGGTTCTATGAAAGGTCCACAAACAATCTACCTACGTGATTATAAAGCTCCTCCATTTGTCGTGGACTCAATTGATCTCACACTCGATATCTTCTCTGATCGCACAGAGGTGAAAAGTGTCATGCGTATTCTTCGTCAGTCTGACTCCACTCATCTGGAACTCATGGGCGAGGGGATGACACTCAAGAAAATTCTAGTGGCTGGGGTTGAGCTTACTTCATCTGAATTTAGTCTTTCTAACGATCGGATTGTTCTTCACAACATGACTCAGTCAGAGGTGCAGGTGGAGATTCACAACACCATTAATCCCTTCACCAATACCGCTCTCGAGGGGTTTTATCTTTCGGGCAATATCCTCTGTACGCAATGTGAACCTGAGGGTTTTAGAAAGATTACTTATTTCATCGATCGCCCGGATGTGATGGCCAAGTACTCCACCACTCTGATCGCTGATAAAAAAAGTTATCCTCAGCTCTTGTCGAACGGAAATAAAATTGAATTCGGTGACCTCGAAGGGGGCAGACATTTTGTGAAGTGGAGTGATCCTCACCGCAA
>DIVA01000082.1 GCA_002435705.1 Bacteriovoracaceae bacterium UBA6144 | reverse complement strand
TTAACTATCATTTTGGTTAACTATGTTGGCCACACACCTGTTAGACACACTTCCTTCGGTTATGAATGAATGGCGTAAAGTCATGAGTGAGGGCCTGCCCGATGGGCTCTCGGTCAATCAGTACCGAGTGCTGTATTTTGTGCACGCAGGCCAGTGCTCCCAAGCCTTCCTGGCCAAGTACCTCGGTGTCACTCCAGCCGCCATGTCTAAGATGGTTGACGCCTTAGTGGATAAAAAAATGTTGGACAGAAAAGCCAACACCCAAGATCGCCGGCACACTCATCTGGTGATCACTCCTGCAGGCAAACGCATCGTCCATCAGATGAGGCTTCAGGTGGAAAAACGCATGCAGATTCATCTGGATGCACTTTCGCAGAACCAACAAAAAGAAATTGAACGAGCACTCCTGCTTCTTCAGTCCGTTTTTTCAGTCACAGGTGAAAAATGATGTTACTTCTCGCACTCTTTTCTCATTATCTCAGTGCTGCAGTCCCCGATGGACTGAAACAGCTGCATACTCTCGCACAAGGGCAATCTGAACTATTGGAAGCCGCCCAGTCTCGCGAGGAGCAGGCGCGAGAGAGAAAGGATCGTGCGCGTGGAACTCTCTTCCCACAACTAACCGGGCGCTATTCATTTACTGAGATTGATCCACTGCCGGGTGAGCCCTCACCCTTTAGACGACGCAACCAGTACACGGTGCTAGTCAATCTCAATCAGCCTCTCTACCGCGGCGATGCCATCTCAGCTTTTAGTTTCGCTCGCATGGATATTGACCTGCAAAAAAGACTCAAGGAGCAGCAAGGTCTCTCCCTTTGGATGGATGTTGGGGACAGTTATTATAATTTGTGGCGCTCCAAGATAGACCTCGAAAATATCCGTCAGCTCCGCCGCTTCTCTGAAGAGCGAGTAGGGGAACTCAAAGAGCGGGTGCGAGTGGGAAGGTCACGTAAAGGTGAACTCCTTCAGGCCCAAGCGCAACTTGCGACGGTGGAAGCTGATCTCTCACAAGCCGAAAATAATGTGAAAGGGGCAGAAGAGAGAATAGAGTTTCTGGCCGGCTCCAAGATCGATCCACAATTTGGAGCACTCCCGGTTACAAAACAAACCGTCTCTCCTCTGGGAGAGTATCTCCAGAAAATTCTCAATCGCCCGGACATCAAGGCCCGCTCACAAGAAGTGCTCATGGCCGACAAAATGGTCGATGTCGCCAAGGCCGGTCACCAGCCGACCCTTGACTTCAATGCCAACGCTTATTTCCTTCGAACTGGTATTGTGGAGGATTCTCGCTGGGATGTGGGCGTTAACCTCTCGGTGCCGATTTTTCAAGGGGGCAGCGTGGTGGCGCAAACGCGTGAAGCGACTGAGAGAAAGCGTGAAGCCACTCTTATGCTTGAGCGTCTGAAGCGTGAAGCCCAGCGAGACATAAAAATACTTTGGCAGAACGCACAGATGGTAGAAAAAATTCTTGAAGACCTAAGAGCTGCCACTGAACGGGCACGAGCGACCTATGAAGAAAATAAAAAAGATTACCGTTATGGTCTGGTCACCAGTCTCGATGTGCTCTTGGCCTTAAATGAATTCATCTCTACCAAGCGCCGTTTTGAAAATGCCATCATTGACCGTGAACTCACCACACTTCAACTCAACCTTGCTGTAGGGGATATGCCATGAGCTTATCAGATATTTCAGTCAGAAAACCTGTCTTCGCTTGGATGCTGATGCTGGGTCTGATGATCTTTGGATTTATCGCGTTTCGTAAAATGGGTGTCTCGCAGCTTCCCGATGTGGATTTTCCGGTGGTCAATATTGCCGTGGTTTATGAGGGAGCGGCACCTGAAGTGATGGAGCTGGACGTGGTGGATCCGATCGAGTCGGCGGTGGTGGGAGTTGAGGGAGTGAAGTCGGTCGTCTCTACCGCGAGACTCGGTTCAGCCAATATTTCAGTGGAATTTGGTCTGGAAAAAAACATTGATATTGCGGTTTCTGAAATTGAAGCCAAGATTAATCAGGCCACTCGCAATCTGCCCGATGATATTGAGCGTCCTATTGTCACGAAAGTGAATCCGGATGATCGTCCCATCATGTGGTTGGGAGTGTCCTCTGAAAAAATGGATCGCAAAACGCTCATGGCCTATGTGCGCGATCAACTCAAAGATAAAGTACAAACAGTCCCCGGAGTGGCGGATGTTTTCTTGGGTGGGTATGTCGATCCGAATCTGCGTGTCTGGGTCAAGTCACAAAAACTGGATCAGGCCCAACTGACGGTCACCGATGTGATCTCTGCCATCCAGTCCGAGCACCAGGAAGCCCCTTCAGGGTTTCTTGAGGATGCAAAAACTGAACGTAATGTGCGCACTTTAGGTGAGGCCCAATCGGTAGATGAATTTAAAAAAATTCCTTTGATCCGACGTGGCGGGGCCGCAAACTTCTCTCCCATCTTTTTAGGCGAAGTGGCTGACGTAGAAGATGGCCTGGCCGATGTGCGCCGGATCTCTCGGGTCAATGGTAAAAATGCTGTGGGCCTTGGGGTCAGAAAACAGCGTGGCTCCAACACTGTGGCCGTGGCCCAGGGAGTGAAGAAAAAACTTTTAGAACTGCAAAAGATCATGCCCGAGGGCACAGAGATTGGTATTAATTTTGATTCGACTAAATTCATCGAAGAATCCATCGATGAATTGGTGTTTACTATTGGCATGTCGGCGCTTGCGACAGCAGTGGTGTGCTGGCTTTTTCTGGGCTCCTTTGCAGCCACGATCAATATTGTGTTGGCCATTCCGACTTCTATCCTCGGAGCCTTTATCTTTTTGAATTGGTTGGGCTTCACGCTCAACACCTTCTCTCTTTTAGGTCTTTCGCTCGCCATTGGTATCGTGGTGGATGACGCGATCATGGTGCTCGAGAACATCTATCACCACTATGCTGGTGGAAAAACTCGCAAGAAGGCAGCTCTCGATGGTGCCAATCAGATTACCTTCGCAGCAATTGCCACCACAGTGGCCATTGTGGCGATCTTTATTCCAGTCGCCTTGATGGATGGAATCATCGGGAAGTATTTTTATCAATTCGGAATGACGATCTCGATTGCCGTTTGTCTTTCGACAGTTGAGGCCTTGACCTTAACTCCGATGCGGTGTTCGCAATTCATGGAACCTCCGGGACGAAGCTCAAAGATCGGCCTGTTCATGGATAGAATTTTTGACCGCATGATGACCTTCTATGAAAAACTTCTTCACTGGGTGCTCGCTCATCGAGCGCTCACTCTGATTATCTCTGGTCTCTTCTTTGTCGCGTCTTTTGCCACCGTGACTCGGATACCAAGAGAGTTTGTGCCGGCGCAAGATACGGGTATCTTTCTCATGCGTGCGAAGACCCCCGAGGGTTCAAGCCTTGAGTACACGGATAACTTCGTCCGAAAGATTGAAGCCACTTTGGCCGGTAAAGCTGAAGTGCATCGCTATTTTGTGGCCGTCGGTGGATTCGGTGGCAGTGAATCCAACACAGCTAATCTTTTTGTCACCTTGAAAGAGAAAAATCAAAGACCCATTGATCCTCGCACGGGAAAACCATTCTACATGCAGGATCTACTGGCCGATTACCGCAAAGAATTTAAAGAACTCAAAGGTGGAATTGTTTTTGTGCAAGATACCTCGCAAGGGGGATTCTCCGCCTCGGGACGTGGCTTTCCGGTGGAGTTCACACTGACCGGGCCTGAATGGTCAGGCCTTATCCCGGCCACGAAAGCCATCATGGATGAGATGAAAGAGTCAGGCATCTACACTGATGTCGACACAGATTATAAAGAGGCCGTGAAAGAAGTGCACATCATGCCCAATCGAGTGGCAGCCAAGAAGTATGGAGTGAGTGTGGATGAAATCGGTCGCACCATCAATGCCCTCGTCGGTGGCGCTGTCGTGGGTAAGTTTTCTAAAGATGGTCACCGCAATGATATCCGAGTCAAGATGCTAGATGTGTCTGCCAACGAGCGGGAAACTCTTGATAAAATTCTCGTGCGCAATACTCGCGGAGAATTGATCAAACTCACAGAAGTTGTCACGGTAGAGGAGCGCCCGGGGGCGACTTCAGTCGTGCGCCGCAATCGCTCACGGGCCGTGAACGTGTTTGCAGGTGTGGCGAAAGGAAAATCTCAATCAGATGCACTGGCGATGGTAAAAGTCATCGCGAAGAAACATCTGCCTGAGGGTTATTATTTAGTGGAGTCTGGCAGTGCTGAGACTTTCAAGGAATCTTTTCAAAGTTTAATTCTCGCTCTGGTGCTGGGAATTCTTATCGCTTACATGGTGCTTGGTTCGCAGTTTAATAGCTTCCTTGATCCCATGGTGGTTCTCACGGCCATGCCCTTCGGTTTCTCTGGGGCTTTCCTCGCTCTGTGGGCCTTGGGACTCTCACTGAATATTTACTCGATGATTGGATTGATCCTTTTGATGGGAATTGTAAAAAAGAACTCAATCCTCTTAGTCGATTTCACCAAACAAAAACGCGCTGAAGGATCGTCCATTAACGAGGCCCTAAAGTTTGCCTGTCCCAGACGTTTGCGTCCTATTTTGATGACGGCTTTTTCAACCACTGCTGGTGCTCTGCCGCCTGCTCTGGCCTTGGGGCCAGGTTCAGAAGCCTTGGGGCCGATGGCGTGGGCGATTATCGGAGGGAATACGGTTTCAACTTTTCTGACTCTCTTGGTGGTGCCGGCCCTTTATTCTGTTGTGGCACGAGAGACCAAGGCTGGAGAGGATGAGTTAGAGATTCCCAAAACTGCGGCTTCCACCTGATTGAATATAAAATTGGATGGCCTCTTGAGGGGGGCCATCAAATTCGATGACACCATTCTTAAGCACTAAAACTCTATTACACAGCTCCAGCACTTGTTCTGGTCCATGAGAGACAAAAATCACCGCATTTGAGTCTTGGATTTTTTTTACCATGCGTTTGGCGATCTTCTCTCTAAAAAAGAGATCAGCGCCATCAAACACCTCATCCAGGATCAACACATTGCTTGGTGAACTTGAGATGAGGGAGAGGACCAAACGCGCCTGCATTCCTTTGGAGTAGGTCTTGAAAGGGGCATCCAGGAAGTGACTGAGTTCCGAGAACTCGAGTGCTTCCTCCACAATCTCAGTGGAGATATCGCGAGTTTGATAAAAGAGTCGGGCCAAAAGATACGCGTTCTCTCGTCCCGTGAGTTCCGGCATAATTCCTGTCGCCACATCAAAGATAGCTTCCACGTTCCCAGGGCAGGTGATTGTTCCTGTCGAAGGCGTCATCATGCCTGAGAGAATACGGCAGAGAGTTGTTTTGCCTGCACCATTGAGGCCTAAGAGTCCCAAGCGATCACCCTTATGCAGATCAAAGCTGATGCCCCTGAGCACTGGGAGTGCATCCGGTTTCTTTAACAGAAAATCCCAAGGGTTTCTGAGCATATTGATAAAAGAGTCCCTCAGCCCTGAGTGCTGATACAGAGAGAGTTGGTAGTCGAAATAAATATCCTTGGCACTCAGGATGACTTCAGATTGAGATGAATAATTCATTTTTCTTCTTTCTCCAGTAGAGTGCACTGATAACACTTAATCCCAAGGCCCAGGCAAAAGCTTTTAACCAAAGGGGTAAAAGATCCATTGAGATAGGCTGGTAGAGAGCAAATCGATAGGGATTGATGAGATGGTAAAAAGGATTGAGTTCAATGAACCATCGATATTCCAAAGGAACGAAATCGATGGGGTAAAAAATCGGAGTAAGAAAAAAGAAAAGCGAGAAGAAAAAATTCAGCACAAAACTTGTGTCACGATAGAACACATTTAAGATCGCCACAAAACTTGAAATAGCATAACACCCTACGATCAGTGGTAGGAGAGCAAAGGGTGCCAGAATTACGCCCCACTGAGGACCGATCTCTGAGTACACAATTATGGGGCCCGTGATGATGAGAGTGGCGATTAAAAAATTAAAGAGGTTATCAAAGTAAGAGGAGTTCACCAGTACCGCAGGATTTAGTCTAAAGGCTTTAAGAATGCCGCTATTGGAAGTGAGAGTAGAGGCCGACATGGAGATGGTTTGGGACATGAAGATCCAAGGCACTAAGCCACCCACCAGAAATAAATAAAAGTCTGGGACTTGGATGCGCAGGATTTTTCTAAACACCACAGACTGAACACCAAACATCAATACCGGGTTCAAAAGCACCCACACAAAGCCCGCAAAGGTCTTACGGTATCGAGATTTAAGGCTTGAGAGGCAGAAGGCATAGGACTGCCGTAAAATAAGTTCAAGTTCTGAAATTTTCATTAGTTATAGTTTATGGCGGGTTGGGATTTTCTTCAACATTCCTTTAACTGAGCGCTTTTGTTCTCTCTGAAGCCAAAAGACTGTCTCATAATGTTGGCATGGAAACACTTTACCATTTTTTCGTTACATCTTTTCTGACGGGTCTCATTTGGGTCATCCAAGTGGTTCACTATCCAAGCTTCAAGTGGATCGATCAAAGTGACTACGTCTCTTACGCTGTTTTTCACACCCATCGCATCACCTATGTGGTGGCCCCCTTTATGCTGGCCGAATTATTTTTTACTCTGCGAATGTTTTTTCTGAAGGATATCCCAAGCTCTCTCCTGTGGAGTGCGGTAGGGCTCACAGTGATCATTTGGGCCTCCACTTTTTTTATTCAAGTGCCCCTACACGGAGTGCTGGCTTCTCACAAAGACTTGAGTGCGATTGATAAATTGGTTAGTAGCAACTGGATTAGAACTGTGGCGTGGACTTTAAAGGCCACAGTTCTGGGCTGGATCGTTTTAAATTTTCTTAAAGATAAGGGAGGGCTTCTGTGATTCGTGTCACAACTTCGCCTTTTGGTTCCTGTGGATCAGAGAGTTCGCAGTTGAAACCATCATCATCACAACGATTCACCACTTGGCATGAATAAGGATTTTGAGGAATGCTTGGGCGGTAATCAACTTTCCCCTGAACTAAAATGCCTTCAAGCATGCCTGTCGTAGCATCAAAAACGGCAGAGCCAGAGTTGCCTTGAAAGGTATCAAGATTAGTCACAAATGTGGTGGCGTTAGAGTTATCTAGCACCTTTGAGCCGGCAGCGACTTTAGTCGGAAGACCTGAGGGGTGCCCGATGACAACCAACTGGGCGTTAGAAGAAATTTTGCCAGATGTTCTGTAGGCAAGGGGCTTTCTTCCGATGACTTTTCTATCCAGCTTGATCACGGCCATATCTAAAGTGTCTGTGAGTTTAGCAGTCACGACTGATTTACAGTGATACACGTCCTGAGTGCTGAAGCCTTCACTAGGATTACGCTTCTCAGTGGTGAGGGCGTAGTTGAAGACCCAGCTGTACTTCTTGCAAGCCGCCTCAGGAGTGGGGGCCGTGAGCACCAAGCAGTGCCCTGCTGTGACGATCGTATCTTCACCGACCAGAAAGCCTGAACAAGTCGAGCCCGCAGGCTGTTGAGCGAATCTTTCATTCGGGCAAAGTCTTAGGCTTGTTTCAAGCGTGCGTTTAAAATCAAGAAAAGCCTCTAGGCCTGTTTGGTGAATTTGAGATCTTCCCACCATGGCAGCGGTTGATTGTGCGAGGCGCAAGTGAAGGGGATTACTCACTTCGAAAAGGTCGAGACGATTATCTTGTCCGTAAATAACTTTGAGTCCTGCCTGAGCTTGAGCAAGAGTCATCAAGAGAACAATTGAAAGGAAAGATTTAATCACCGTTTTCTCCTCATTGGGGCCAAGGAGAAGATTTATAGGGATTCTGGAGAGGAATGTGTACTGACAAAAACTGTCAGTTAAATAAAAAAGCCTCTCCGAAGAGAGGCTTCAATGTTAATTATCTTAGGCGCAGTGAATTAAGCTTTCTTCATCCACATATTACAGTAGCCAGCACCTTTCACGTAACCGCCTTTCATGGCCGGAAGAGTACACTTACCAGCATCAGCGCCTGCTTTTCCGTCAGCCGTGTAGTACTTGCAAGTCGTACATTGTTTTTTGGCAGCTACCATATTGGCCGGAGCTGCTTCTTTATAACCAAGCTTGCCAGCGGCCACCCATGTGACGTTTGCAAGAGCGGTGTTCGCCAGACCAGCGACGCGGCCGACGACTGTGACGAAGGCAGAAGCGAGAAGAGTTTTTTTGAGAAAATCACGACGTTTCATTTTCATTCCTTTGTTGGATTGAAGTTAATTTATTTGATGGTGCAATTATAACAACACAAATTTTCCTCGTCAGAAATGTTCGATATACCTAACGAAAGTCTTTAAAGTAGACATCCTTGAGAGGGCTTACTTAGACTAGTGTTATAGAAAATTTTGCGGGGATTTAAGACGTGTCTAAGAAAAAAAATAGTTTGACCTTCATCGATCTTTTTTGTGGATGCGGGGGACTCTCTTATGGGCTGGAGATGGCCGGACATGACTG
>DIVA01000039.1:3100-4887 GCA_002435705.1 Bacteriovoracaceae bacterium UBA6144 | reverse complement strand
AAAGAAATTAAAAACTATGTCTTAAATCTTGATCCACAAAATACCTGTATGGATCAATATTTAAAACGACGCCGTCAGGTGATTATTCAGCTTTCACTGACTCCGCTTATTCTCCCAGCTTCATTCGCCTCAGGAGCATTTGGTGGGATGCTTGCAGGCAGTGTCACTTATACCGTCCTCTATCGTTGGTTTGGTCTTCTAACCAGCACCAATGGTGGATGGGATCAGTTGGGCTATATTATTGGAGGAGGAGTCATTGGGGCCGCAGGCGTCAGCGTCTATGCTCTGGCCAATGGAGGAATGGGTGTCGCTGAACTGATTGATCACAATCGCCTCCTTAAGTCTCTGATGGAGCTCCATCAAAATGAAATTGGGCCAGTCACGGAATATCTCTTTCAGCGCTTTTTAAAACAAAATCCTGAAACAACTTTAAGCTTAAATGCTTTCGCCGAAACTCTGATGCAACTGGATCAGGAAGGACGTCTTTGTGATGGGAGTGTAAAGAGAAAACGTGCTCGTCTCTTTCCAAATTCCCTCAAAAATAAACTGACGCGCTCAAAAGACCTCTTTCACTTTCTAAAGAATTAGACCTAAACAGGGCCTTAACTTTTAATGTGACACTCACCGCCAAGGGATTTTTGAGAGTATGCTCTCCCTCATCCCTTGGAGGAAATATGAACTTTATTAACGAAACAACTCTTACTCAAATTCAACATTACCGTTATGCCACTAAACTTTTTGATAGCAGCAAAAAGATCCCGGCTCAAACTTGGGCGGCAATCGAGCAGTCTTTAATAGACTCCCCCTCATCTTATGGCCTTCAGCCGTGGAAGTTTGTCGTGATCACCGACCCAGCAGTCAAAAAAGCCATCCGTCCACAGACGTGGAACCAATCCCAAACAGAAGACGCCTCTCACTACCTCGTGATTTGTGCTAAGGAAAAAATGGACTCAGCTCATGTGGCAAAGTTCATCGACCGCATGGTTGAAGTACGGGGCGGAGACCGCGCTCAACTCGCAGGCTATGAGAAAATGATGAATGGTGACGTGGTCACAGGCCCTCGCTCACAAGTTTCATTTGAGTGGGCCGCACGCCAGTGCTACATCGCCCTTGGAAACTTCATGACCTCATGTGCGATGGTGGGTGTCGACACTTGCCCGATTGAAGGCTTTGTTCCTGGTGAATACGATAAAATCTTGGGCCTAGAAGGCACAGGATGGAGATCTGTCGTGTGCTGTGCTGCTGGTTACAGAAGCGCGGATGATAAGTATGCGCAGATGAAGAAAGTACGCTTTGATAAGAAAGATTTGATTATTAATAAGTAAACTTTANNGGCACCTTTTTTAAACGCGTGTCAGCTTCTTATAGGTCACGCGGCTTGGCACATCGGCTTTAGCCCCTTTTCTCTTCTTCAGGTCTTCATGGTAGTCAGAGAAGTTTCCATCAAACCACACCACTTCTGAATCACCTTCGAAAGCAAGAATGTGCGTACAAATACGGTCCAGGAAGTAACGATCGTGCGAGATCACCACGGCACAACCAGGAAACTCCATGAGCGCGCGTTCGAGGGCCTGGAGTGTGTTCACATCAAGATCGTTGGTCGGTTCATCCAAAAGCAGCACGTTGCCTTCTTCTTTCAGAACTTTCGCTAAATGCACACGATTTTTCTCACCGCCTGAGAGTTCTTTAATCCGCTTGGATTGATCATCTCCAGTGAAATTAAATTTTCCAATATAGGCACGGGCATTCACTTCTTTTCCACCAAGCTTTAAGAGCTCAAGGCCGTC
>DIVA01000039.1:0-3075 GCA_002435705.1 Bacteriovoracaceae bacterium UBA6144 | reverse complement strand
GTCTTACCAGCCCCGTTAGGACCGATAATTCCAACGATACCACCAGGAGGAAGCTTGAAGCTTAAGTTCTCGTAGAGCACCTTATCACCGAAGGACTTGGAGATTCCATTTGCCTCAATCACCACATCACCCAGACGCGGGCCCGGTGGGATGAAGAGGTCGTTGGTCTCGTTGCGTTTTTCGTTCTTCGAGTCAGCCAGCATTTTTTCATAGTTTGCAATACGAGCTTTCGACTTCGCGTGACGAGCTTTGGGGCTCGAGCGAATCCACTCCAACTCTTCTGCCAAAGCCTTTGCACGTTTGCCTTCTGACTTCTCTTCTTTTGCCAAGCGAGCACCTTTCTGCTCAAGCCAAGATGAATAGTTTCCTTGATAGGGAATTCCATGACCACGATCGAGTTCTAAGATCCAGCCAGCGACGTTATCAAGGAAGTAGCGGTCGTGGGTTACGGCAATGATCGTGCCTTTATAAGACTGTAAGTGACGCTCAAGCCAGTAAACGGATTCCGCATCTAAGTGGTTGGTTGGCTCATCCAAGAGAAGAACATCTGGCTCTTGCAAAAGCAGGCGACAAAGGGCCACTCGGCGTTTTTCACCACCTGAGAGGACGCCACATTTTTGATCTGAGGGTGGACAGCGAAGAGCTTCCATCGCAAGTTCCAAGCGCGCATCCAGATCCCAAGCGTTAGCTGCATCCATCTGGTCTTGCAATTTTGCTTGCTCATCCAAAAGCTTATTCATGTCATCATCGCTCATCTCTTCACCGAGCTTCATGTTAACTTCTTCGTATCGATTCACGATGTCGACGATTGACTGAAGGCCTTCTTGCACGATCTCTCTCACCGTTTTATTGGGATCCAGCTGTGGGTCCTGTTCAAGCATTCCGTAGGTAATATTTTTTGAACGGTTTAATTCTCCGTTAAAATCCTTATCTACTCCTGCGATAATTTTTAGAAGCGATGACTTACCTGCGCCGTTGAGACCTAAAACACCAATCTTTGCGCCATAAAAAAATGAAAGGGAGATATCTCTGAGTACTTGCTTTTTGTTAGGGTAAACTTTCCCCACCTTATACATACTAAAAATTATTTCTTTATCTGACATAGTCCCATCCTTTGTATGGGACGCATTAAAGCAAAAAATTTGCGGTGTGACTAGGTTGCTCTGAGAAGTTCCCCGATTAAGTTGACGATGAAAATGGCGTAACTCGATCCAAAAAAGATGATAAGCCAAAGAAGTTTATAGGCTTCTAAGCGAGTGCTGAGCTTCTGCATCAAGTGAGTACGTAAAAACCAAGCCTCATCAACAAGAATTTTCGCCTCCAGGGCCACCGCGGCCCCTTGAGACTGATAGACCTTTGCTAAATCCCGTACTTTAAGAGCTAAATTTTGCTGCTCTATAGGAAGCTGAGATGGGATCGATTCGAGCTTGGCCTCTTGCATGACCTGCGTCACGGAAAGCCCCGCTTGAGAGAGAGATTTAAGCACATACAGACTCTCAAGCATCTCAGGCAGACCTCTGAGAGTTCGTTTATTCAAAAGAATGATAAGAGGGGAAAAACTTAAAAATCCTGCCGTATGCAAAAAGAGAATGAGACCTAAAACACGAGAACTCAGCGCCACGAACTGACGGCCAGTCATAAAAATAAAGAGCCAAATGATAATGCTAAAAAGAGCGAACTGAAACAGACTGCCCCAGAGAAGGTCACGATTTTTTTTATCAAAACTACTTTCACGATTAAGCCCTTCGCGCCAATCCCACAGTAGCTCCCTAGGAAACTTGCCATAAGTCCGAGCGTGACGAAGTCCTGCGAGTGCCAAACGTGAAAAGAATTTATATTCGGGGATCTCACTTAGGGCGTTCAGTCCCAGGCCTCGGGAGCTGAGCAATTGCCAGTTTTGTAACCATAAATTGAGTTTATCGGCATTGGATTGAATTTTCTGGGGCCTTTTCCAAAGAGGCACTGACAACCACCACGAGGCTGCCAACCAAGAGAGTAAAAAAAGCATTGGGAAAAGGATAAACATTGAACTAAACAAAAGCGCCTCCGTTGACTTTGTGCACTCAGTCGTATAGAACCAAGACATGAATCTCCTGCATCCTGCCCAAGACTCCCACGGCCTGAAAAGCTCCATGAACCCCATGGAGGATTTTGTTTCAAAATTGAAACGGGTGAGAAGCCTCAAGACACTTCAAACACATCAAAAAACATTGCAATTTCTGGCACAAGATTTTGATCCCTTCACCACTGAACTCAGCCAAGAATCCAAACAAATTCTCTCTCAGTATCATTTAGAAAATTTAGTGGGTGATCCCTTTGGCTTCACCAATACTCTGCTGCAAATGCTCGATCTCTTGGAAGAGAGAATCAAAACTTTCATTCACTAATCCCTATGCAACGCTGCGAACTGCACCCCATCTCCATCAAACTCATCAAACAAGGTCACCCGTGGGTGACGCTTGATAGTTACTCTCGCCGTTTTCCTGCCACTGATAGCTTTGTCACTGGAGTTGATCCTCGCCAGAACATTGTGGCGACACTGATGCATGATCCCCAGCATAAAACGATTAGAGGGCGTGTTTGGAGTCTTGATCCTCTGTGGAGTGAAAAGAAATTTTTCAATGAGCTCGAAGTGCGCCTTCTTCAAGCCATTAAAAAACGTGAAGAAATGGCAAACCTAAGTTTGCGTGAAAATAAATACTGGTGCTTCGGCGAAGCAGATCTTCTACCTGGACTTTTTCTCCTGCAGCTTAAAGATCAACTCATCATTCAGCTCTATTCCACATGGTGGTTTAAACACAAAGACCTGTTGATTGAATTGATTCTTAAAAACTCTAGTTTTAAAAAAGAACACCTTTGGCTTCAAGTTCGTGGGGATGAAAAAAACCAAAACCCACCTCTTCCCGTAGAGGGGCCAAAGAGAGAAGTAACCATGCCTCTCAGTGAAAATGGGTTCAACATCCTCGCTAGGATTGGTGCGGCTTACGATTACGGTCTCTACACTGATATGGCCGCCATAAGGGCCAGCATGAAACCTCTCATGGCAGAATCAAGAAGAGTGCTCAATCTCTACAG
>DIVA01000079.1 GCA_002435705.1 Bacteriovoracaceae bacterium UBA6144 | reverse complement strand
TCCTGATTTAAGGGCTCAGATCACTAAGGGCCCTTTTTTTATTGAGCAATAAGAGCTTCTACCACAGGAGCGTTCTGATTCATCACACTCGCTTCAGCTGTTCCGCGAAAAGTGACAACGGCCACACAGAAGCGACCATTCGTGTCTGTGAGCGTGTTGTAAGTAGCTGGACGATTTGAAGTGTGGTCGATTTGAACCCGCACGAAAGCTGGAGTCGACGCAGAGTCAGTGACGGTTCCACAAAGTTCAGCCAAGGCTTCACCTGAGCGGACGTAGTTGAAACTTGTGATGCGTACAGAAGCTGCCATGACAGATGTTGAGATGAGTAGGGCCGAGAGAGCTAGAAATTTCATAAAGTACTCCTTAGTAAGACTAAGAAAATGTTCTCAGTCTTCATGGGCTTTGACACCCAAAGAAGCACTTTAGTCAGGTACCTAGACGCCCGACTTGCCGTAATTTGAGAGCACACGCGCCGAGGGATCAGCCACATTACAGCCCTCCCAGGACTTGTTGGGCATCCAGAAATCCTTAATCAGCCCAGCTCTTCCAGGGTAGAACTCTTCAAAGATGTCGCGATACCAAAGGGATTCTTTCGTAAAGGGAGTCCCATAGGGGTATTTCGCTTTCGCCGCTTCAAGGTCTGCTTGCGTGTAACTCTTCTCCGCAAAAGCCTTGAGCGTATCAACCATCGAGTGTCCGACGGCATCAGAGAATGCTGCTTTCTCGCGCCAGAGAATTTCATCAGGCAGAATATTCATGCCATCGAAAGCTTTCCTTAAAAGATATTTTCCCATTCCAGTGGTATTCATTTTCATCTCACCCGGAATGCTCATGCAGTAGGAAACAAAATCCAGATCCGCGAAGGGGACTCTGGCCTCGAGACTGTGAGCGGCGATACAGCGGTCAGCTCGCAGGACGTCGTACATATAAAGTTCATCAATGCGTTTGACTGATTCTTTTTGGAATTCAGCCGCACTCGGTGCAAAGTCAGTGTACTTATATCCAAAAATCTCATCACTCACTTCTCCTGTGAGCACGACCTTGATTTTTGTTTTTTCATGGATGTATTTACACACCAGATACATTCCAATTGAAGCTCTGATCGTTGTAATGTCCCAAGTCTCAAGATGCCAAATCACATCTCGCACATACTTCAGGGTATCTTCTTCGGTAAAAATCACTTCATGATGAGTCGAGTGAATAAAGTCAGCCACTTTTTTTGCATAGGGAAGATCAATCGGACTCTTGTTTAGGCCCACAGAAAACGTAACGAGAGGCTTCTTCAACACATGGGCCGCAATCCCACAGACAAGTGAGGAATCTAGACCTCCGGACAAGAGATAGCCCACTGGCACATCAGCCACTAAACGTTTACGGACCGCCTCGATTAAGCGATCACGAATTTCTGTGAGAACTTTCTCCTGCGGGTCTTTGGTAAAGGCTTTCACCTCAGAGATACGACGAAAACTTTTAAAGTTTCCTTCACCGTCGTAGTAATGACCCGGTGGAAAAGCATGCACTTCTTCGCACAACTCATGGAGGACCTTAAGCTCTGAAGCAAACATGATCTTTTTATCGAGCTTCGAGAATCCATAGAAGAGAGGACGAATACCTACGGGATCACGAGAGGCGAAAATTTTATTTTTTTCTGCATCCCAGATGACAAGAGCAAATTCCGCGTCTAAGCGACGAGACATCTCTTCGATTCCATACTCAACGTAGAGAGGTAAGATGGGTTCACAGTCAGAGTGAGATTTGAATTCATATTTATTTTCATAGGACTTCAGGAGCTCTGGGTAGTTGTAGACTTCCCCATTACACATGAGCCATATGTCTTGCTCATTGTGTTTAAAAGGTTGGTCACCTGCGTGCGAAGTATCCATGATGGCAAGCCGATGAAACGCAAAACTCACTGAGCCCTGAGGTTGCACGACTTCAGTGTCATCAGGGCCACGATGAACGAGCTCTTGGAAGGCTTCCTGAAACTGAGGCATCTTTTTTACATCACTTAAACTGGCAAATAACCCGCACATGTTAAAACCTTCATTTTTTGCCCTGAATACTGGCAGGGAGAAATTCTAGCATAAGGCCAAATGAGTGCTGGGTGATAGCAAAAATTGCCTTCAGAATCTGTCTTCTGAGTGGTCGTGCTTTGAGTTATAATCATTGAATGTATAAAAAGATTCCCGAACTCACAGAATTAGAAAAGCTGAATGACCGCTTTTCTAACCTTTTGCAGGTTGAAGACCTAGGTAAGATTCAGGCCAAAGGTGTTGAGTACCCGTTGCTCGGATTAGTCATAGGGAATCAAGCTCCCACTGCCCCCACATTTGGCCTTTTTGCCGGAGTCCATGGTTTGGAAAGGGTGGGCTCGCATGTTCTTTTGGCTTTTTTGAATATGCTTCTTCAGAAATGCAGCTGGGATCGCGAATGGAGAAGTTTTTTTGAACGCAACCGCCTCGTCTCCATCCCTATTATTAATCCTGCAGGTTTTGCTTTAAATCGCCGCTCTAATAATAATGGAGTAGATCTGATGCGTAATGCCCCTGTAGAGGCGAAGGGCAAGCTGCTGTGGGGTGTATCCGGCCATCACTACGGAGGCTTTATGCCTTGGTATCGTGGAAATAGCCTGCAAAATGAAACTCTTGCCGTTGAAGCTTTTGCCCAAAAGTATATCTATCAATCTCAGGCTGCTATCAGTATTGATCTGCACTCTGGGTTTGGGATGAAAGATCGTCTCTGGTACCCCTGGGCTCACACCGATGCTCCTTTTCCTCACTTAGGCGCGATCCACAGGATCATCGAGATTTTTGAAAAGACCTACCCCTATCATATTTATAAAATTGAGCCTCAGCACCACAGCTACATGACTCACGGTGACCTTTGGGATTGGTTATATATAGAAAAACAAAAACGAAATAATTCCGCTTACCTTCCCTTTACCCTAGAGATGGGCTCATGGATGTGGGTCAAAAAAAATCCGTGGCAGTTCTTCTCGATGAGTGGAATATTTAATCCCGTCAAAAAGCATCGCTACGCTCGAACCATGAGACGACACCTTCACCTCTTAGAGTTTCTCCTCAAAGGCATCGATTGCCCTGAAAAATGGGTATGAATTCTTTACACGATCAATCGATCTGACCCCTCTCTCAGATAAACTATGATTGAGATGAAATACCTCTTTATATTTTTCTTCAGCCTGATGGCACATGCCCAAGATGTGCCTTTTTTCACTGAAACCATCTATGATACTGATGACAGGCTGAATATTTCTCAGCTCCCTAATCCCTCTCTCGCTCTGCCTGTGGCCGTGGCCATCTCTCACCGCTACGCTCGCCTTAATCCTTTCATCACACCACCGACTCTTGAGTCACGCTACCGCATGTGTAAGGGTGAAGCCTTTGCTCAAGAAGCCTCACTGGGAGACTGCACCGGAGTGCATGTCGGAGGAGGCATCATCCTCACCGCTCAGCACTGTGTGAAGAACAAGTATGACTGCGAAAAACTCTCCTGGGCGTTTGACTTCACTGATACCTTACAACACTTCCCCACTCTTGGATTTGAGCACCTTTATCAATGTGAATCCATCCTGGCTCAAGATGTTGATCTTGATGTCGTACTTCTAAAACTCAAGACAAAAGCACGCCTTCCTAAGCAGAGAATTGATTTTGGTGTAGGTGGTGCTGATCAGGTCTTTGCGATCGGCTCCCCCCTGGGACTTCCCCTCAAGCATTCTGGAGTCGGATCGGCAGTCATGGATTCAACAACTCATCTGATCGCTGCGCTTGATGTTTTTCATGGCAACTCCGGCTCTCCCATCTTTAACCTCAATGAGCAGATGATAGGCCTTTTGGTGAGCGGTGGACGAGATTTTGAACTGGATTCATCAGGCTGTTTAAAAAACTACGTCACAAGCGCAGACCTCCCTCAAGAGCGGATCGTCCTTTTAAAGGCCCTGCCTGAAAACATGAAGAAAATCATACAAAGAGCGCAGCGTTCTCGCTAAACTTAAGACAATGAATTTCTCTTGGTCTAATTATAAAAAAGTGGTCATTCTCACAGGCGCAGGTATTTCTGCGGGCTCTGGAATTAAGACATTTCGAGATGCCGGTGGGCTCTGGGAGAACCATCGCATTGAAGAAGTTGCGACCCCGGAAGCTTTTGACAATAATCCTGAACTCGTTTGGCGCTTCTACTCTCTCAGAAGAAAAAATGCCGGAGAAGCAAAACCCAATGCTGCTCACCTCATCCTCGACGAATTTGCGGGAAAATTTGATGGTGAAATCACACTGGTCACGCAGAACGTAGACGGTCTTCACATGCGCGCAGAAAAAAAAGGATTCCTTGATCCGATCTGCATGCACGGCACACTTGAGAAATCCCGTTGCACCTACTGTCAGCACGTCTGGCTCGATGACACGATTTGGTTGTCAGAGGAAATTCCTCGCTCCAGTGGGATTCTTTCTGAAAGTCAAAAGGCCAGCCCAGAAAGTCTCTCTCAATATGAGGTTCACCTCAATTCAGATGGGCTTCCTCTGTCCCCCTGTTGCGGGGAACTGCTGAGGCCACACATCGTTTGGTTTGGTGAAGAGCCATTTTACATGGAGCGGATTATGGGTGAGCTTGAGCGCTGTGATCTTTTCTTAAGCATTGGCACCAGCGGAGTGGTGTATCCAGCAGCCGCTTTTTTGGGGATTGCCAAGTCTCACCAAGCGACCACGGGGGTCTTTAACCTGGAAGCTTTGGATGAAAGTGAAAATATTGATTTCTTCATACCGGGAGCTGCCGAAGTGACACTCCCGAAGTTTTTCAAATTAACCTGAAAGATCTATTTTAAAGCGCGCTATCTCTTCGCTGGCTTGCTCAAGAACCTCTTTTCTCACTTGCACGAGATCACTTGGACGACGAGCCCCTTTTTCAATTTCAATGGGCTCACTGACATAGTGGTTTTTCCATACATTCATTATTTTTATTCTGGAATAATAAGTTTTTAATCCCGCATTGTAGCCATACTCTTCAATCGCCACATACTGCCCCTTAGGAGAGCTTCCTAAAGCGTTAATCATTTGCACTGTGCCGGACCACGAGAGTCCACTGATTAACAGGCCTAGGCCTAAAATGATGGTTTTCATACTTGATCTCCTATACCCCATGGAGAAGCAAGCCTGAGGCCAGATCAACCCACCACATTTTAGTCAGTTATTCCTGGGGGGGTGTCTAAACTTTTGACACTCACTTTTTAAGTGAAGATCTCAAAGGGCGATCCGATAAGGGGTGAGTATGAAATGGACATTACTCATTATACTTTTTTCTACCGCTGCCTTTGCTAACTCAACTCTTGAGGAGCAGGTCCGTTTAAAAACAACGTCAAAGACCAAAGCTCATTTGCGGGAAGCTCAACGAAGTTTAGCGAGTGTTAATCCCGCCCTTAAACCTATTCAAATTCGTAAAATGAAGGCAAAGCCCCTCATTCTGCAACGCGATTAAGTAGAATTCTTGCTCATCAAACCTCTTCGATGTATGACTGTGGTATGACACATCCTCTAGAACAATTTATTCGCAACGTACAAGATTTCCCTAAACCTGGAGTGGGTTTCAAAGACATCACTCCTCTCATGGAAGACCATCTCCCTGCTCTCATTGAGAGCATGTCTCAAAACATTAACTGGGCAGAGATCGACTATGTCGCTGGGATCGAATCCAGAGGCTTTATTCTGGGTGCAGCCATGGCGATGCTGAATAAAAAAGGCTTCATCGTGATCCGCAAGAAAGGTAAATTGCCTCCTCCAGTGGTGGCTGAGTCCTACGCTCTTGAGTACGGTACAGACACCATCGAGATGGCCGTGAATACTCAAAAGAAAAAAGTACTGATCGTTGATGACGTCCTCGCTACTGGGGGAACCCTTAAGGCGGCCATTAAACTGTGTGAAAAAAATAATTTTCAGGTCATGGGCTCGTGTGTGTTCATTAACCTGAGTTTCTTGAACAAGTTTGAGTCATCGGGGCACAAGCTCCACACTGTTCTGACTTATTAACTCTAGAGTATTTTCAATTTTAGTTTAAACTTAAGAGATGAATAGATCATTACCATGGATGGTTTTGAGCGCAGTCTTGAGTTTAGAGGCCATGGCCTTAGATATCAATGACCGCCTTACAAATGTACGATTGCTCGCCCTCTACCCCAACAACATCGTGGTTCTTAATCGTAGTATCGATGACGGGGTCAACGTGGGCTCTCACGCCAAACTGATGACCACAGATGGTTACGCCGCTCGTGGAGTGTGTGTGAAAACGGGACAGCTGACAAGCCACTGGAAGCTGTATCGCATCGTTGAGAGTGAATTGATTTCAAAAGACCTCACCTACACCATCGTCGGGATGGATGCATCTGAGGCCCCCAAGTTTGCCCAAGAATGGAATGAGATTGATCACTCTAAGATTGTTCCTAAGTTTGATGACTCTTTTTTGAAAGATCCCGAAAAAGCTCCTACTGCAAAAGTGAAGAGCGACCTCCCGGAAACACTGGAGGGCTTCGAAGAAGACAAAAAATCAGTCACACAAGTTTTAATTGAAAAAACCTTTGACGCTGAAAAATTAAAACGCGACTTCAAAGTCGTGAAAGCTTCGATTTTTGCTTCTCCTTGGACCACTCAAAAAGGTGGTCAAAATTCCATTGAGAATATCCGTTATGGTGGGAGCATGGCCAACGAAGGCACACGCTATAAGATGAATCTCAATCTCGACCGAGTGTCTCTGCGCGCGAGTAACAGTGCCACCGGCGATGACATCATCAACGAATCCAGTCTCGCGAGCGCACGTTTTTCAGTGAAGAATTTTTCAGAAAACTTCGACATCTACACTGACCTCACTTTTCGCCAGCAGCGCTTTGGTCGACTCTCCACTCCTAAGCAGCACTATTTATTTGCGCCAGTAGGAATGACTTGGAATTACAAAGATGGGGACACCTTTAAAAAGGTCACCTTCAGCTACGCCCCAACTTATGAGATTCGCACCCACGAAGTCTTCAATCAGCAAGCCCGTATTCAAGAAGAACAGATTAAAGGCTTGCGCCATGCCCTTCGTCTCTATTTCGAAGTTCCCTTCTCAAAAGAATTTATGCTGACGAGTGAAACCATCTATCGCCCTCGTCAAGAGATCGCCACCTGGAGCATTGATTTAGGCGATAGCTTGACCGAACAGAGGCTTGCCGCGCAGGTAAAACTCTTGGAAGATTTTTTCATGGTTTATGAGTATCACTGGTTAGACGATGCTCAACTTAATCGCATCAATGGACTTTCGCGTATTGTTCAAACCAGTTCGCTGAATTTTAAGCTGAATTTTGGTCTCTAAAACTGGCCCTTAAAAACCAGCTTAATAACTCCCGAATACCACAATTTATCTTCCACGAAGCGAACCCGATGCTCGCCTCCTTTGGTCACCACAACAATATCACTCTTCCAGCCGAAAAATGTTCGACAGGCCCAACCAACGGCAGCCACTCCCGTGCCACATGACCAGGTCTCACCCTCAACTCCTCGCTCGTATACTCGGAGATTCACCAGTGCTTGAGAGGCATCGGGCACAGAGATAAAATCGACGTTCGTTCCTCGCGTAAACATTTGGTGGTAGCGCCACAGAGGAGCTTCCTGCATGAGGTTTATTTTTTCGATATCACTCACCTGCAGCACCAGATGAGGCACACCGGTATCAAGAAAATAAGCATTGAGATAATTTTTAAAAAGACTTTTATCAAATGAGCCTGACTCTTTTTTCTCACTCATCTCAAGCCAGAGTCTCTCACCCTCAAGGCGCGCCCAATACTCAGCATTCATCGTCTTAAATCGCACTTCTTTTTTTTGCGTATGATGAGTCAGATAGTGATAGGCAGCTGCTCTCGCTGCATTGCCGCACATTTCAGCTTCACCACCATCCGAATTCCACAGGCGAAAGGTAAAATCCAAATTGTCGTGACCAGAGATACTGGCCACCCCGTCAGCGCCTATGCCGAAAGTAGGATGACACCACTCCTGAATGGCTTTTGCTGAGATGGAAGCTGAATCTTGCATCTCGTCAAAAAGAATGAAGTGATTTCCGTTCGCTGAGTACTTGGTGAATGAGGTGTTCATGATGTAAAGTCTACCCCACTGTGGGACAATAGCTCAATTGGTTAGAGCCCCCGGCTCATAACCGGGTGGTTACAGGTTCAAGTCCTGTTTGTCCCACCACTAAATTCAAATGATAAGGCCCATCCGAACACAAGTGAGGATGGGCTTTTTCATTTGAATTTAGCCGTAGACAATAAGGGACTTGAAGCGCGTCTGCCGCGCGAAGCGAAGAGCGAACAGGATGTGAGCGAAAGGCAGACAAGGGGAGGCTACGCAGTCGAAGGCAGAAGCCTGAGGCGTAGTAGCCAAGTCCTGTTTGTCCCACCACTTCTAAACTTTAATTACGAATTGCACTTGGTGACGAAGCTGGCTGACTTGAGGCCGGGGCGGACTTGTCTGAACTTCCTCTCTCGCTAGAGTTCACTTGCGGAGCAGTGGCACAGCCTTTAGGATTATTGCTGATCTCTTCCACATGTGAAAGCCACTGGTTCTGCAGCACTTCGCTCGCCTGATCAATCATCGAGAGCGTGGGAAAACGAACGGTGGCAAGAATATGAAAGCGAAACCCCATCTCAAGGCTTAATAGCATGAACTCTGGCTGGTCCATGGCTTCGAGTTTTTCCTTTCCACTTACACTATTAAGTTCCGCGAGGAAGGCATCATGAGTGGACTTGTCATTGAGGTAATTTTCTAGGTTTTTATTCGCACGCTTTGCCTCGATGTCGAACTTATCTTGTACGTAGCTATGCATGTCCTCGGCGAGCTGGCGGGCGCGATCGGAGTCTTCCTGATGGCAGATCGTGTCCTGCGCCTGGGCGAGGAGCGAAGCCGGGTAGCGCTGCTCGAGGCCGTAGGCATTGATCGAAGCAACCAAAATAAAAAACCCAAATATCTTCACGTTAGACCCTTTTAAGCTGATTTTAAAGCTTATCGGTCGGAGATCGCCAAACCTTTAATTCAGCTATGAGAGACGATTCCAGGGGTGGTTTAAAATCAGCGACATTTGATAAAGGAGGGCTAACTGGATTGGTCAGACATTCACCACAAAATCTTAACAAGCCTCCTGAGGCAGATTGGAATATCTTGAAATTCCACTGCCTCAGTGTCACTTCGGTGGGTTTGCCTGACGACGTTTCTAACCGGTTGCGTTTTGTTCAATCAAGCTCGACATATCAGGCAGTGGCAATTTTCTCGAGAGAGAGTATAGTTCTCACACACTTCCTCAAGGAGAACTTATGTTGTTTGATCTCACTATTCCTGCATTTATTAAGACGCTTGGTAACCTACAAAAAATTCTCGATAAATCAGCTGCCTTTGCAGATGCAAAGAAAATTGCGCCAGAGGTACTTTTGCAGTCTCGACTCGCTCCAGATATGTTTCCTCTCATTCGCCAGATCCAAATCATCTGCGATACCGCCAAGCTTGGAGCTTCTCGCTTAACGGGCAAAGAAGCACCCACTCATGATGACAAAGAAGTAACTCTGGCTGAAATCAAAACCCGCATCGACAGTGTGGTGACATACTTAAAAACCTTTAAGCCCGAAGACTTTAAAGGAGCAGAAGAGAGAAAAATTTCTCAACCGCGCTGGGAAGGAAAGTGGATGACTGGCGAGGAGTATACACTTCACCATATTCTTCCGAATCTCTATTTCCACACCACCACTGCCTACGCGATTCTTCGCCACAACGGAGTTGAGATCGGGAAAAAAGATTATTTGGGTGATATGCCCTATAAGCATTAGGAGTTTGATATGAAAACATTTGCCTACGCCGCTCATAGCGCAAAAGCACCTCTTGCCCCTTACACTTTTGAACGCAGGGCCGTCGGTGCTGGTGATGTCGCCATTGATATTCATTACTGTGGCATCTGTCACTCTGACATCCATACCGTGCGAGATGAATGGGGTGAGCAAAAATACCCCCTTGTTCCAGGCCATGAAATTGTCGGAGTGGTGAAAAGTGTCGGAGCAGGTGTCACGAAATTCAAAGCGGGAGATCTCGTAGGTGTTGGCTGCATGGTCGACTCCTGTCGCAAATGCCCCTCCTGTGTCGAAGGCCTTGAGCAGTACTGTAACACTGGAATGGTGGGAACCTACGGCTCCAAACAAGCCGACGGATCAATCACTCAGGGTGGCTACTCAAGTCACATCGTAGTCAACGAAGGTTACGTGCTTCGCATGCCCACAAACCTTCCTCTGGATGCGGCGGCACCACTTCTGTGTGCCGGCATCACACTCTATTCACCACTCACCCACTGGGGTGCTGGCCCTGGCAAAAAAGTGGCAATAGTAGGTTTAGGTGGTTTGGGTCATATGGGTGTCAAGCTTGCGCACGCCATGGGAGCAGAAGTGACAGTGCTCTCTCACTCAGCCAACAAAAAAGAAGAAGCTCTTAAAATGGGAGCAAAAACTTTCTTCTCCACTGCCAAACCAGCTACTTTTGAAATGCTCAATGGCCACTTCGATTTGATCATCAACACCGTATCCGCAGAGATCGATTGGAACGCGTATCTTCGCCTCCTTAAGCGTGATGGCACGATGGTTGTGCTTGGCATACCAGAGAGAGCGATACCCGTGCACGCTTTTTCATTGATCATGGGGCGAAAGAAACTTGCGGGTTCTGTTATCGGTGGAATTAAAGAGACCCAAGAGATGCTGGATTTTTGTGGCAAACACAACATCACCTGTGACATCGAACTCATCGGCGGTGATAAAATCAATGAAGCTTATGAGCGTGTGGTTAAATCAGATGTGCGCTATCGCTTTGTGATCGATATCAAAACTTTGCAAAACTAGTCCGCTATCTGCTTAAGATAGCTTCTTAGTAAATCGTCTATCCTGGCCCGCTCTTGTGGCCAGGTACGATTAAAGTTTTCAGAGATAATACAGAACATGACGGTTCCTTTCGGCAGCTCAACAAATCCCGTGAGAGCCGAAGTTTTTGCCAGAGTTCCTGTTTTCGCGAATAAAGAGCCTTCAAATTCAGCTAAGCGAGACTCAAGTGTGCCTCGCTGAGCAGGCTGGGCCAGAAGGTTTTTATAGGTATCATAAAGAGCGGATTCATAAATATTCTCAAGGAGTTTTATCTGCAGATCGCAGGTTGACTTGTTCGAATGAGAAAGGCCTGAGCCATCAACCACATTAAAATTCAATCGCGTCACCGGAAGACCAATCGTTGTGGTGAGAAATTTTCTCAGAGCAGCCGCTCCACCGAACTTAGTGTAAATCTCCTGGGCCATTTGGTTATTACTCATTTTGAGCATCTCACCGATTTGGTCCTGATCGAAGTGTCCATCATAGAGAGCTTTCCAAGCCACGAAAAGTTTATGAGTCGAAGCCGAACGTACAGAAACGGTTGAGAGACGATCAGCGATTATACGCGGACCATTGGAGTGGTCGTAGTACTTAACCAAGACAGTGGTGAAGGGGTTTTGTGCCCACAAAAGTGAGCTAAAACTAATGACCCAAAAAAGGCTAAGCAGTCGTAATATAAACATATGGCCCCTATCATAGAGGCAATTAGCTTGTGACTCAATCAACCCTGTAAAACTGCCAGTGCTGAGTTGAAACTATGGGCCCGAAAGGGTGTCAAAGGAGAGAAAGTTATTATATTTCGTGTTTTTGAGCCACGATTCAAAGGGTGGCGCTTGGCCGAAGCGGAGACTGTGATCAATCATCCCAATCATAGTAAGGGCCCCAATTCCCCTCAGTTCCGTAAGAGTCGTAAGTGAAAAAGTATAGTCGATGGTTTGATTCTTTTGAGGTTTCGGAAACACCGCTGGTGGGAAATAGGACTTCCCTAAACAACTTAAGATGGAAATGAACTGATACTTGGGTCGTAAATCACTGTCAGCCTTTTCTCGTGCAGTCTTTAAGGCAAGACTGATGGCCTCACCGAAAACACTATGAGTGGTCACTGTCACCACATCATCCTCAATGAGACTGCGGGCAATTTCTAGATTAAACGGTTCATAACTTTGATGCTCAGGCTTATTCGAGGATAAAAAAATAGTCATCTTGAATGGTTTTGCAGAGAGCTTCAAAATTCCATCGAGGATTATTTTTAAATTATAGTCTTTTATTTCAATGTCCGCTTTTTTCAAAAGAGCATTGTGAGAGAGATTAAAGAGAAATATCCCCACCATCGTGAGTGACTCATCTTGACCTTGAAAATTAGTATTCATTAAATTTCTGGCTTCAGCAAACTCAACCTTGGAAAGTATCTTTTTATAGGTCTTATCCACAGTTGTGGCTAGCTCACCCTCTAGTTTTTTAAAGGACTTCGCTTTAAATGAACTAAAGATAAAACTCATATTGAGCTTTGGCTTCTCACGCAGTCTCACGAGATTTGGTGTCTTGCTATTGTGCTCACTTGGCTTCAAAGTGACATCGGCATACTTCCAATGAACATCTTTAATATAGAGCTTAGAGCAATCAAACTCATTTTCCTCGAGAGAGTTCTTCTGGAAAGGATTCCAAAAATACCACATTCCCCAAAACGCCTGACTACCATCCGGCTCGATCAAAGGTCTCGTGGTGCATGGGTTCACTCGCTGTTTGCCAGTAACCAGAATCTCGCGCTCAATGCGCTGAGGAGAATCGACTTGAAAATAGGTGAGCCAGGGATCAAGAGGTTGAGGAAGCTGGAGAGAAGTCAGGGGGACATTCTCTTTTTGGCAAAGAGCCAGCTGAGTGTTTAATACGTAGCTGACCTTAATGAGCTTTTGAGTCTTAGAGATATTCTTAAGGGCCTTTACGTTTTTTATGTAACTCTGAATAACGGGAGCGAAATAGGGTGGCGGAGTCATGTCATCGAGAAAGTAATCATAGGGAACAGTTATCTCTTCTTCCGAGATTATTTGAGATTCAAATTTTTGAAGATCATATGTTCCATGCAAGATAGATTTATTATCTTGGAACAATTCCATATTCGGAAATGTGTGAACATTCTGATGACGAATAAAATTTGTATAGAGGTCGTTTTTATCGAGCCCCTCAGACAGAGCGTCTTTAATAACGTAAAACTGTTGTTTTATCTCAGCCTTGTAAACCTTGGGATACCCCAAACAGGAGTATCCCTCAACCGCGTGAACATTTAAAAGAAAGGAGAATAAAAAACTAAGCAATAGAACCCTTCTAATACATGGCCATCTCTGCCGAATGACCCCAATTCATTTGAAGAGAAACATTCCAAGACGATACGAGTTGACCATCATCACTTTGTGTTAGTTGCTTATCTATTGTAATCGTCGTTACAAATAGAGCAACAGCCACTGCAAACTTTAAAGCTTTCATTCAGAACTCCTTGGTGAAGTTATTATAAGTGAAACTTGGAAAAAACTATCATATAACCACTTTTCAGCACCTTAAGCATTTTACTCATCTTATTCTTGTTCAACTGCTTATCGTGTTTTAAGGTACTTAGGATAAAAACTGCCCATATTTGGAGGATCTTCATGAAAGTTATAATCGCAGCCCTGGCCCTCTTATCCCTTCCGGCTTTCGCTAAACTGACCCACGAGTCAGAGCTTGCGATCATTGCTGCCGGCGGAAACACAGACCTTCAGACCACCAATGCGGCCACAAAAAATAAATACGAATTTGAAGGACGATCCACTGTGCTCTTTGGTGGTCACTACACCTACGGTGAAAATGAAGGGGCCCTCTCGGCACGCAACTGGGATATGAATGGAAAGTACGAATTCGCCATCACAGATCGTTTTTCGGCCATCACTGGAGAAACGATTGAAGGGAATAGATTCCAAGACGTAAAGGCCCGGTACAACTCTGACTTGGGTGCCAAATACTTTCTCATGAAAGAAGACAACCAAGATTTCTTCATGGAGCTGGCTTATCGATACACGGCTGAAGATCGCTACAGCTCAGAAAATGTCTATCAGCAAAAGGCCCGCACCTACGCCGAGTGGAATAAGAAACAATCCGCCACTCTCCAGTGGAAACTTTGGCTTGAGTACCTTCCTAACTTCACCGCCGGAAGTGACTGGATGCTCACAGGCGAAGCCTCGATGACCGCCATTCTAACATCCATGTTCTCACTTAAAGTCGCCTACAAAGGGCTTTACGATAACTTACCCGCTTCTGCCGGTCTTAAGAACTACGACTACATCACCACCACCAGCCTCGTCGCCAAGTTCTAGGATACTGTAAGTTTTACAAGCCTTCATCTTGTCGCCCCGATTCCGTTTAGAATCGGGGTGACAACAAACATTTGAGGGCTTTTATGCGTTTTAAATCCGCTTTTTTAGCTACTAGCTTTATCCTCTCGAGCAGCTTGACCGCTCTGGCTGAGGTGAATATTAAAGTCGTAGATAACTATGCACTCGCGCACCAACAAGAAGTGTGGAATCGAGTCAAAAGTGATGATGTACCTGAGAGTCTCCAGAGAAATCTTCGTATCAATCGCCCCACGTCAGCTTACGAAAGACTTTTTCCAAAAGCCTTCTACCAAGAAGAAGACTTTTTTGTGTGCTTCAAAGACTGCTCGCAAAATGATGCACGTTCGGGCAAAGATGCTCTTGAGCAACAGACCGTCTACTACTGGCTTGGTCAATTCTATAAAATGGCTAAAGAGCGCTTTAACCTGCTCCCCTCTCAACGCGTGAGAGTCACGACCAACAGAACAGTCCGTGACCCCGGCACTAGTAAAAAGATGCGCAACAATGCCTTCTTCAACCCTGCCGATGGATCACTCTCATTTCTTCCGGCCAGCGCCAACCCACTGGCAGCTCTTTTGGGCGGGAAAATCAACCGCTCAGGCTTCGATCCTTCTGTGATTGCACATGAAGCGGGTCACTCACTCTTTAATGCACTTTTCCCCAATTCTATCAATCCTGAGATCAGTGGCTTTAATGAGGGCTTCGCTGACTACATGGCCAACATCCTGCTTGAGAATTCAAAAGTTGGACTTGTGATGCTCAGAGGAAAGGCACTAAGAGACTCTGACTCTCTTGTGGATTCATCGAATAAACCGAAGATCTATGAGCCCGGTCTTGAAGTGCACGATATGGGAGAGCGTTTTGCCTCTGCTCTCTGGATGGGTCGCTCACGCGTAAATGATAAAGAAGAATATGATCACATGATCATCAGCGCTATCCAGGACATTGCAAAAAATCCTTTTGCTACTGGCCATTCATTTAAAGACGCCTTTCTTGCTCGAATTAATTATACCTATCCTCGCGAAACAGCTCAGGCCATCGCAACGATCTGGGAGCTTTTCGTTCCGGGTAGCGATCGAGTCGCCAAGGACTTATCTTTTATTGGAACATCTAATAATGCGAGAAGTGCGATCGGACTTAGAGTCACGACGACATTTCCAGAAAGTGTGATGAGGGATTTAGGCATCTCATCCGAGACAGCTCGCTTCGTTTTCATTAGAAGTGTAAAAACCTCACAGAATTTTATCGCTTACCAAGTGGCCAACAGAACTGACAATCTCGTAACCCCTTACTGGATCCTAGTTGACCCAGAAAGAAAGAATGCTCTCGGTGCCTGGAGACTCGACGGCACTGAAATCGATGAGTCTGAGACAAAAACAGTCAGCACACTTGTGACTCAGATTCTAAATATTGGTGAAGTCGTTCAGGACTTCGTCCAAAGAGCAAAAATGTTCTCAGAACTCGCTCAGGGACGCGGAGAACTCACCGCCGCTTACAAAGTCACTCGTCATGATCGCAAACAGAGTAGCGTTGAGTATGACGGTTCAATGGTCTCAGCAACGGTTCATGATTTGACTCTTAAGAGAAAACTTTTGGCACGCTTTCTAGGTGTCCCAAACATGAAAGGCATCTCGCTTACGACCAGCTCGGGGATTGATCTCGGAGCCCAGTGGCCTAAGCTCGAGAGCCAACCAGTGATCGGTGTAAAACTCATTCTTGAAGATGGCACAACAACAGAAACACTTATGGAAACAGTACAACTCTAAAAGGAGTCCTTTATGAAAATGTTCTTACCTACGCTCTTGGCCTTAAGTCTTAGTGGTGCAGCGGTTGCAGATAGCGAGATTCTTCATCCGTTTACGGATGAGATGGCCGAATCTCTGGGCATGACTCCTGAAGATGAAGTGGAACCCGTCGTCAATGCGAACTCTACTGGATCAAGCGAGAAGTCTGCCGGCAGTTTGAACCAGGTTATTTCAGATAACCGCGTGGTAATTGTGATTAACAAAGCACCGAGAGGCTCAGAAGCTCAAACACTTAAACTTTTTGAGAATGGTGTTGAGGTGATGAAAATAAAAGTATCAACGGGCAAAGAGGAACGTGTGGTTTCGACTTCAGGTCGCGCTTATGTTTCAACGACACCAACAGGCTTTTATCGTCCAACAAAAATGTACACTGATTACTTGTCTTATACCTGGAATGCTCCAATGCCAAACGCTGTGTTCTTCATCGGTGGGATTGCCATTCATGCAACAGGCACTTCTAACTATTCTAAGCTCGGGTCTCGTGCTTCTGGTGGTTGCGTAAGAACAACTCTTGAGGATTCAAAGAAAATTAGAGAGCTGGTGATGGAATCTGGAAAAGGCTCAGCAGCCGGAAACTACGTGATTGCTCGTGAAGCAGCAGGGAGAAACATCATCCGCGGTAACAGCTTAATGGTTCCAGCTATTTCAAAGGCAACTGGTCTTAAGGCGGCAGGAACTGTGAACTCATGGGAAACAGTTATCCACGTTCACGAATAGATTGATCATTTGGCCCTCACTCTCGAGTGGGGGCCACTATCTCAAAGAAGTTTGGAAAAGATTTAGAAACAGCTTGCTCATTCTCAACAACCCCTCCCTCATTTGTCAGAAGCATGATCGACGCCATCATTACCATTCGATGGTCAGCCACAGGATCCAAGTGGAGAGATGGGGCCTGGTGTCCCCCTTCAATCTGGATTGAATAATCCGGATCTCGAGTGATGTGTCCACCCATCTTTTTTACAAGACGCAAAATTTCAGCGAGTCGATCGGACTCTTTAGCCACAAGGCCTCTGGTGTGAGTGATCAGGGATTTCCCCTTGAGCTTAAGGGCTAAAACCGTGAGGGTCGGGATAAGATCAAGGCATTGAGAACCATTAACAAGAAGGGGCTGGTGAGTTTTTAGTCCGCTCACTATAACGCCTTCATCTGTATCCTCGATGGCACCCCTCTCTCTTAGGATATCAAAGAGAATACTGTCAGCCTGGAGAGGATCAGGATGCAAGCCGTGAAAGAGAACTTTTTGATTCTTTAATGCCGCAAGGACGATTGGATAAGATGCACTACTCCAGTCTTGCGGAACAGTTCGTTCTTTAAAGTCTTGTGCGCAATCAAGTGTCATGCGCCAGTAGGCTTCGGAGCTCTCGAGACCGAGCGGCTTAAATGTTATTCCTTCTTTAAAGAAACTGAGCTGCAGCGATGTAATAAACTGAGTAGTATCTCCGCATGAGATCTCTCGTTTCAGTTTTTCAACTTGGACTGGCCCCTGAATGCTGAGCTCATGATCGTTATCCCATTTAATGACCACACCTGCTGAACGCAAGACCTGAATCAGTCCGTCCCATGGTCTCTGGGGTAATCGACCTTCCATTGAGAGCACGTATTTTCTTGATCCAAGAGAGAGTAAAGAGAGAATAAATCGAGCTGTCGTCCCTCCTTCCCCCACATGAAGATGAATGGGTTCCCTCTCGTTTGATTCGCATTCAGGAAAACTATTATGAAAAATCAAGCCATCCGATTTTTTTTCAAGATTAAGACCTATCCTTTGAAAGGAATCGATAAGAAATGTCACGTCATCACTCACAGGAAGATGCTTAATGCTACGACCTTCGCCAAGCCTTGCGGCGACAATGAGAAGACGATTGGCATAGGATTTTGACGTCGGAAGAATGATCTCAGAAGGAAGGGACTGAGGCTTAAGTTTTAAAGTCACTTAGGGCCTCAACTAACGTTTTAAGTTTAGCCACAGGCAATACCTCAAATCGTGGCTGGCCTACATTATCGACAAGAGTAAGTTTTAGGCCATCACCCGTTTTCTTCTTATCGTGGTTGACCGCAGACCAAAAGGCAGATTTATCAAATTGGGAGTAATTTGTCAGATCCACTTTTTCTGGATCAAGCTGAAGGGATTTAAAAATCAATTCGTAGGATGCAAGCGCGTTCTCTAATTTCATGGCCTGGAAGAGATACTTAATTCCCATCGTCACAGCAATTCCGTGAGGTATTTTCAAGGTGTGTTCAAAAGCATGTCCAAGCGTGTGTCCCAGATTTAAAAATGCTCTATTACCAGCCTCTTTAAAGTCTTCACCAATGAGCTTCATCTTATACTGCGCACACGCCATGATGATGTCTTCCATCGGTGTTTTGGTATTCATTGCTAGGTCATAGATTTCGTTTGAGAGAAGGGCGTACTTGAGAATCTCTCCGCGACCAGAGAGAATCTCTGTACGGCTCATGGTCTTCAAAAAATCGGCGCAAATCCATACATGCTCTGGCAGATGAAATGCTCCTAAAAGATTCTTGCCATGGCTAGTATTCACACCTGTCTTACCACCAAGACCGGCGTCAACCATCCCCATCAACGTGGTAGGTACACTAATCCAATTCACACCACGATGAATGGTAGCAGCCACAAAACCTGCCATATCAGTCGTGGCCCCACCACCGATACCTGCCACTGTATGTCCGCGCTGAATACCTTGCTTCAAGAAGAATGACGTAATCTGTTCATAGACTTCAATTGTCTTCTGTTCTTCGGGGTGATTGAGCCAGAACACATCTGGTGAAAACTGCAGCCATTGCGGCAAAAGGTTTTTAACCTTGAGATCAATCACAGAAAAAAGGCGTGGCTCTCTCGCATTTTCGAGAGCATTCATAAGTTCGAGTTGTTTGAGTGCTGTTATTTTTGAATTCATAGTTATACTCTGTATCGGAAGATATTAAGGATTCCTATGGACAAAGTATCAGTTTTTTTTCAGCTAAAAGAATACGACTCTCTTTGTCGAGAAAATGATTCATTAAAAAAACAAAAGAATGATCTAATTGATCGACTAAAGACCCGGCAGGGTGAATTACAAGAAGCTCAATCGCAAGCACAGGCACTTAAACAACGTCTGCGCGAGCTAGATACCAATTTACTGGAATTAGATAGAGTCTTATCCCAGCGCTTATCAGAAGCCTCCAAGGAAGAGGTTGAGGAAAAGGCCCTTCAGGTACTCATTGAGCAGCAAAAAACAGAAGAGCTACTTGAGGAGAAAAAAACATTCTTACTCGGTTTTGAGATAACAGTGGCTGAGATCACTCAAGAATCAAATGAATCCATTCAAGACCTCGATCGAAAACTTCATCACCTAAAGACTCGTCTTAATCTGTTATTCGAGAGCTTCCCCACTGACTGGCAGGGCATGATTGAACGTGTCCAGGCAAAAAACCTAAGCCTTGGAAATTTCACCCGAACCCAAGAGGGGAAATGTGCTCTTTGTCGCTATAAATTATCACTTGAAGTTCAATCTGAGATTGATCAACAGCTGAAACTTAAAGTCTGCGCAGGCTGCTCAAGAATATTTTTACCCTATCAGGTGGTGAGTGGTAGCAGGGCCTAGGCTTCAAACTAAGATCTTGTCCCTCTTCAATTTTGACGCTATAAACCCCATGCCGAGAAAAGGGGATCATCGCTGGGGGGCAACCCCGGGAGGAAAGTCCGGACACCATAAAGCATCGTAGCGGGTAATGCCCGTCCATCGCGAGGTGAGGACAAGTGCAACAGAAAGTATGTACAGGTAATGCTGTAGTGAAACCAGGTAAACTCTACGAGGTGCAAGCTCACATAGGTGAACGCCTGAGGCCTGCTTGGCCGATGTTCACGGGTAGAGTGCTTGAGCCCACGGGTAACTTTGGGCCTAGAGGAATGATGATCGAAAACAGAATCCGGCTTATCCCTTTTCTCGGCTTTATTAACATTTAAGCCTCCTCAAATCCTGTAATTTCTACCCATTCCCCCCACCTCGCGCTCTTTTCCCCTTACCCTTTTAAAAACAAAGGGACTTCCATGAAAAAACTAATGCTTTTGACACTCACTGGGCTTTTCCTCCTAACGGCGATCACCTCACAAGCGAGCGAAGAATTAGCGACCCCTCCGTGTGAGCAGGCTTACCGAATCAAGTCAGCCAAGGAAATTGAAAAACGTCAAAAAGCAGTGGAGTATGGATTTAACCTCTACGTTTATGGATCCCTAACAGGAATGGTAACAGGCCAGCTTCCCATAACCCTAGCGACAATGTTCACAGGTTTGCCACTCAATATGTGGGGGAACTTCTCTACCGGCGCATCCACGAAGACGGTTGAATTGCTTGAAGAAGAGTCTAAGCAGATGAACAGATTTGTAAAATCACTTCAAAAAAATGTTTCTCCTGTCATCACAAGAGATGATGTGGTGCTAGTGTTGCAACAAGAACTGGATAATGGAAATCTCTGCGTAAACTACCCTAAGCTATGGAGCCATTCGAAAATCAAGCGTCATATTAAGAGAGAACTTGAGACGCGTTTCAAAAATTAGTTTTTAATTTTCTGCAAACACTTAAGCGTGGCCGTAGATAAGTTTGACTCACGCTCACTTATACTCTTCCACGCAAACTTTTTCTCGCTCTTTAAGCCTTCAAAAGCTTGAGCGTCCATTTCAATCACAAAGTTTTCTATTGAATATTTTGTGATTCCCGTTTTAACTATCGGGAGATTGTCGAGATTCACCTTCAGGTTCAACTTTGGATACTGTTTAAAGAGTGGGTCATTGGTTTCAAGGACAAAAGTCGGAAGCTCCCACTGCCCCTCAAGCCACTCACCTTTTTCTTTTTGATAAGCCAAAACTTGGCCGTTCTTTTTTACGACGACTCTGAGTAACTTCAAGCTGAGATCTTGAGCTTTTGTAGCACTCACGAGATCAGCTCCCATGGGGAAGGTCAATGGAGCTTGAGTTTTAAAAGCAACACACTTTTTTTTGAGAGGACAGAGCTCACAGGCAACTCGATTGGCCTGGCAAATAGTGCGACCTAAATCCATCAGGGCTTCATTCAGCGCGCGGTAAGAGACGTCTTTTTCAAAACAGATTTTTTTCTCAAGGAAGAGCTGCTGGATTTGCTTTTGCAGCTTTGGGCCCTTTGGGGTCTTAAGCCCATAGTAGCGCGACAGGACCCGTTCAAGATTGGCATCAACGGCTAGACCCCGCTTATCCATCCCAATCGCCACTAAGGCGTTGGCCGTGTAGGGCCCGATGCCTTTAATTTTCATGAGGACTTCAATGTCCTCGGGGATCTCAGCTCCATGATCGCGAAAAACTGTCTCAGCAATCGCTTTCAGATTGCGAGCACGGCGATAATACCCTAAGCCCTTCCAGGCAACCAAAAGCTCGTCCTCAGAGGCTTGCGCGAGAGATTTGAGGTGAGGGAACTCTTTAAGAAAACGCTCGTAGTGATTGAGCACTGTCGACACTGTCGTTTGCTGCAACATGATTTCAGAAACCAGTGTTCCGTAAAGTGTGCGCTGCTTGCGCCAAGGTAAATGAGTGAACTCTTTTTGTGACCAAGAGATAAGGGAATCCCACATAAGAATTGATGCTAATTTTATTCGCACCACTTGGCTAGAGCCGTCATGTGATCCAGAAGTTGAACAGAAGGAAAATGTCCACTATCACCTTTGATTTTTGCGTTTTTTTCACTTAAGAAGGCGGCAAACTCAGATTGATATTCGTAGACGTCAGTGATGACGATTAATTTCTTAGCCTTCGACTCCTCAATCCACTTCATCATTTTTTTTACGTCATTCAAACCACGGTTAATGCAACTCTCACTGACCCCAATTTCTCGGATCTCCACATCAAATCCCATGACCTTAGGTTTGGATTTTTCACAAAGCCCCATCAGACCCTGCAGAAATTTTTTTCTATTGCACTCATCTGATCCATCTACTGAGCGCATGGAGCTTGAGATATCTAGCCAGATTTCGAGTTCATTCACTTTGGTTTGTGTCACCTCAGCCTTAGCTTTGCCACAAAAAATATCAAAAGCATTGCTCTGCTCACAGTTCACTAGTTGACGATCAAGACTAGAGGCGGAAGGCAGCTGAAGCAGGGGTTGGTAAGGGATTTCAATGCTCTCTGGCTCTTGGGTGGGGGGACTGAATCGAGGGGTCAGTGCACCTGTTTTCGAGTCCAAGCAAAAATCACCGACCTGCTCACAACCCGCACTAGCGATGAGATGACTACGAGAGATTTTAGGTCTCAAGAGATCCATTCTCAGCGTGCTGGCGGGCGGAGTAATGAACCACACTTCGAGCTCATCCGGCGTAGCCCACAGGGCTTGAGTATAGAGAAGAAATAAAATTGCTATCATTTTTAAAAATCGATGCCACGACTTCGAATGTAGCGAAAGACTGCATCCCCTAGATCTACGATCAAATCTCGATCAGCGACATCAAGATCGAGAAAGTCAGTGATGTAGGTTTTCTGTCTGGGTGAGAGCGTTTGCAACTTGTCACGTAGAGTAACATCCGCCTTCGTCACATTTCCCTTATCAGGCTCTCCAAAGGGCATGCTCATTTTTTTTCCACCCATATTAATGGATGCATTCGTTTTCTGTTTCACCTGTTCTTGCGGACTAGGAGTACTTTCTTGATTCTCTTCTTTAGCAGCTTGCTGATCTTTATAGAATTGCACCAAACGTTTAAAGCTATCAGTAGAATCCTCGTCTACGCCATCGATGACTTCATAGAGAGGAATGTTGAGTGTGGCGATAATGTTGGCCACCAACTGTTCATCCACACTGGCCGTTTTAAGATTGAGAAAGCGTGACATGGTCGAGATGCCCACACCTGTTTTTTCAGAAAGATCTTTTTGTGTGAGTCCTCCACGCAGCTGCATATACTTGCGTACGATGGCTAAAAAGTTCTCTAAAAAATCGTTATCAAACTTAATCATAAAAAATCCTAAGGTTGAGGCCTAAGACTGGAAGTCTAACCCCATGCAATCCTTATCGGAATGAAAAATAATTGCATTAAGCAATATTTTTGCGTTGACCCGACGCACAAAATACCGTACGATTGCAGTCAGGAACACGCAAGACCCAATAGACGGGGGAGAAAATCATGCGCACAGTAATAGAAAGACTCGAAATTACTCAATTTGGCGAACTACAGATGATTCAGGATGAGTCACTCAGTTCCCTCTCTATATCCCACCAAGCCCTCTCAGGCAGTCTAGTAAAGTCAAGCACTTATCAGTCAGTGATTTTCTCCTCTTGTGTGTTTTATGCCTGCGAATTTAAAGAAATTGTGTTTAGAGGATGCAATTTCATAGAATGTCAGTTTGATTTTTCACATTTCAAAAACTGCAAGTTTATTGATTGCACATTTGAAAATTGTAGCTGGCCTGCAAGTACATTAAAGGATTCGACCTTCACCGATTGTGAGCTTGATACCTGGATGTCGGGCCTAATTGAGAATCATGACAATGTTTTGCACTTCACTTTCGCTGAAGTTCAAAAGGCTCAAGAGATTGAACTGATGTTAACTGCGGCTTTTACCGCAGCCTAAGAATACTCGTAACAAGAAAGGCTAACCCAAACTCTCCCAAACCCTGCCTTTCTTTCACGCACTCAAGGGGATCACTCTCTCCCTAGAACCCTCTTGGGTGCGTCTATTTAATAACAAGGAGATCTTATGAGTTTTACTGCACTGATCACTTATACCTTAGCTGTCATGACCACTTTCAGCATGCTCATTGCTTTGTTTCAATGAGTGAAGCTCTCGACCCAAGGATGGGTCATCTTTCTTTCAACTGATAGAGACCCTCATCAATCTTATCTAACTTCGTTACTCTCCAACACTCTCTAAGCATCGAAAATGAAAACATCTTGTCTTGCACCAAAGAAGGATGAGAGGTCTTTAGTGCCTTATGAGCTTTCTTGAGATGATACCAAGGAATTCGAGTCGAGAGATGATGTGGCAGATGAATATTTATATCAAGCCACATCCATTCCATCCAAGCAGGAAAGCGTACATTCCACGTGCCAAGAACTTGAGTACGAAATTGATCTACAAAATTGAGATCACTCACATAGGAGCCCTTGTGAGTGTGGTGCAGAAAAGTAAGAAGTGCTCCGAATGTCGTTCCAATCAAAGCAGGAGCGACATACATCACCAAAAATTTATCAGGGCCGAGAAGAGAGTAATAAAAATAGATTAGTCCAATTGAGAGCATGAGTGAAAGGATCGTATGGGCGATCACTGAAAATATTTTTCCGTTATTCAGTCGCATTTGAGGTATTGCTATAAAAAAGAATACTCGCTTCATCATTCCTACCCAAAACCCCAGAAAAATCCCTGCTGGAGTGCCAACTCCCCATCTCACGGCCAGTCGCTGATGCCACGGAACCGATTCACCTTCTGCAATTAGAAGCTCAGGCCAGTCCGGATCCATCTTTCTGACTTGTGTGTGCCGGTGATGGAAGTCATGGGCCGCTCGCCACGCAAAAAGACCATTCATGATCGGAAAGTGACAAAGTGTTCCGATCAGATCATTGACCCACTTCTTCTCACTAAAAGCATAATGTCCACAGTCATGACCTAACACAAAGATGCCAACAAAGCTCAGGCCTGCGAGAAACACCAGCACCACCAGCAGCGGGATAAAGGCTGCTTCCAAGGGAGTCAGCCAAAGGAGAACCTGGAAGAGAAAGACCAAAAAAAAGGTCCTCACAAAGGTCAGCCACGAAACCATCGGACGGATTACATAGCACTCCGGTGGGATAGCTTCTTTAAACTGTTTAATGTTCTTTGGCTTGAGAGAAATACTATGAGACGCCATTTCAAATCATTTGCATGAGGTTTTCTAGCACTTGGGTCTTAAATTGCATGGAAGCTCGCGTGATCACCTTGGAGGTAAAAAGATCAGAGTGATCCATCGGTATAGTGAGTTGAGTTAGATTAAAGCCAGAAAGTTCCTGATCATCAAGCGAAAGAAGACCATCTGAGACCACTCCTCTTTTAGCGAGCTTCTTATGAGAAACTTTGAGAATCCACGCGATTTTTTCTGGCTTTGCCCCTTTAACAATGACGAGCTTTTCTTCCATCATTTTTTTTTGATTATCAGATAACTCACTTAATATCTCTTGGGCGCAATCGCGACCGAGGGAGCGCAATCCTGGCCAAAACCTTGATCCAATTTTGTATGTTTGCGCATAGAACTCTGTTAAAGCGGACCCTTTGAAAGGAGGCTGAACACAAAAAACCTTCTGGATCACTCGATCCATGATCGCAGGATATCGTGCCAAGGAAGCAAGTGCTTCGAGACACCCTTTAGAGTGGCAGATCAGGACTATTTTTTTCTGATTCGTTTTATAAAGACGGTTCAAAAAACTTACAAGTTGATGACTATTTTCCTGAGCAGCATAAAGAGAATTAGGCTGATAAATATAAGTTTCCTGTGCCCCCAGAGATTGCAGTATCTTTTTTGAGTCCTCAAAATAAGAGGCTACAAAATTGAGTTTCAGCATCTCACCCAAGATGCCACCCACGAAAACGAATTGATAGCGCTCAAGATTGAGTGAGTCCATGACTCTCCTTATCTTGTGTTATAAGTGTTTTCTTGGCTTTCAGGGAAAGGTTGTAGTCTCGGTATCTGCTGTCAAAGGTTCCTAATAATCGATCCCATAGATCTGAGGTGTTGCCGAAGTTTTTATCTGGGCGTTTCTCGTGATGATAAAAATGATAGCGCTGGATCCAGTTCAAATATCCCGAATCGTAAGCCTTGTAGTGCAAAAGAAAATGCACGCACTCGTAGAAGAAATAAAATCCGATCACACCGAGGCCAAAGAGGCTCGTCAGGGCCAGCGACTGAGTTAAGAGATAGAAAGGCGAGAGAATGAGTGGCGCCATAAGATAGACCATCAAAAAACCAGCGTTATAAACACGACGATCTTCCATCTTGGCGTGATGATAGAGATGAAAAGAGCCCAAAAAATAGTTCATAAACTTAGACTTAAAATGCGTGTGATAAGCCCAACGGTGGATAGCATACTCCAGAAAGGACCACCACAGAACTCCTGCCAGCAAGGTCCCCACAACTGTGAGAAAAGAAACATTCAACGATAAACTTTGATAAAGGAAGAAACCCAAAAGAGGTGAGATCAATACAAAATGAAAGCCCGGATTCTTTGAAGCAAAGTACTTCAAAAGATTGGGATACTTTTCCACCATGTAGGTATAGTTCTTTTCACTCATAATTCCCTCAGTACTTAGATTGTAGAGGCAATAGGTCCCCCGACGGATAAGAGGTGTAAAAACTACAGGGGATAAGGAGTCGCTGCAAATTACCCTTATGATAGGGTTATGGATACTTACCTTGACCTGCTCAGATTCTGTGCATTCGTGATCGTCTTTTTGACGGGCAATTTCTTAGTTTTTGCCCTCGGTGGCTGGGTACTCTTTTATAAAATCCTAGGACCTCATATCCCTCACAGACGCATTCATGCCAAGGACCCTACTTTGGCCCAAATAAAAACAGAACTCAAAAATTCTTGGTCCACGCAGATGGTCTTTCTGGTGATGGCCCTGGGGCTATGGGGGCTTTGGAAAGCCGGGCTCACGCAGATCTACCAAGACCCCAGTGAGCGAGGCTGGGTCTATTATTTCTTAAGCTTCATGATCATTCAGCTCCTGCACGATACCTATTTCTACTGGACTCACCGTTGGATGCACGAATGGAAATGGCTTAAGCCTTTTCATATGGATCATCATCGCTCTTTTACTCCCACACCCTTTGCGGCGCTCTCCTTTCATCCCGTAGAAGCGATCTCTCACGGACTCTTCTGGTACCTCATCGCATCGCTTATTCCTCTGCACGTCTCGTGGCTTTTTATTTTTTATTCCTTCATGTTCTACATCAACATGTGGGGACATACCGGCTATGAGTTCTGGCATAAGGATCTCTTAGATCGTCCCTTGCAGAAAATCCTCAACACACCCACCCATCACAACTTGCACCACAAGTACCACGATAAAAACTTTGGGATCTACTACAACTTCTGGGACAATCTCTGTGGAACGAATCACCATAAGTATGCTGAAGAATATCGTGCGATCAAAGCCGAAACAGAAAAACACAAGACGAATTTCATTATGAAAAAACTAGGCCTCTGATATGTTTAAAAGAAATGTTGAGCTTCACCCTGCGCTGAAGATGACGGCCTGGAGAAAAATCTCTGTGGGATCCTGGCGCCCCATCGGTGATTCGCAGGTCTACTGCGAGCTTGACCTAGACGCTGAGCCAGCGTTGAGATGGCTTGAGAGCATCAACCAGTCACACCCAGATAAAATAACAATCACTCATTTGGCGGGAAAGGTTCTCGCTCAAGTTTTGCATGACGTCCCTAACCTTAATGCGATTGTGCGCTTTGGGAAGATCTACCAGCGAAAAAACATCGATATCTTTTTCCACGTGGTGCAACCGGACAAGGATCTTTCGGGTCATGTCATCCGAAAGATCAACACAAAACCAATCTCCGAGATAGCTACAGAACTCTCCAAGAATGCCCAAACCATCAAAAAATTCGAAGATAAAAATTTTAAAAAAATTAAAAACAACTGGAAACTGATTCCTTCCCTCCTTTCTCGCAAGGTCTTGGACACCATTGGGTTCATTTTTTACTCCCTCAATCTCCATGTGAAAGGTCTGGGCGTTCCCCAAGATGCGTTTGGCAGTATGATGTTAACTAACATAGGCTCTCTAGGGCTGGAGCGAGCTTTCGTTCCGCTGCCGCCTTACTCAAAAGTGCCCTTCGTCGTCGCGCTCGGGAAAGTCGTGGAACGAGTGTGCGTGGTTGAGGGAAAACCAGCGGTTAAAAAACGTGTGAGTTTCTGTTGCACCTTTGATCACAGAATCATCGACGGGGCCCACGGTGCTGAGATGGCCCATTTAATTGAGGATTATTTTACTCATCCTGAAAAACTCTTTTAGTTTTCTACGACTTTTGTTTTCGCGGGAATTTGAAAATCAAAATGATTCTTATCAAACGCAGGCAGAGCTTTAAATTCCTTAAAGACCCATTTCATCTGATTGTTGTTAGAGTAGAAAATTTCAAGTTCACTCACATCAGCCAGCGTTTTTGACTGTGATGAATCCTTCAGTTTAAGCAACACCTGTTTGATGCCTAAATTTTTTCTCCAGGGCTCGTTCATCGTGAGAGTGATATCAGTCCCTTTAATCTGTGTTTTAAAAGAGGGGTTCTTCTGAAGTCCCTTTTTGAGTGTCTTTAGAAATTTGGTCACAGGCAGATCGCTGGCCTTAGAAATCTCTACTTCTCCCTGTTCGCCTTCAATAAAAGGAGGGGTGTAGCGCCAGCTCTTTACACCGTTTGAGACGACACTTGAGGGATCGGGGTCAGTGACATCAAGCCTGAATTTATCGGGATAAGAAAAAGAAAACCGTCCCTGGTACTTAACATTTCCACCCTTGGAAATACTTTTAAAACTTTCGGTGTATTCGATCAAAAAACTAGCAGGCAAAAACTCTGAGGCGAGAGCTGATTGTAGAAGTAAGAGAGTAAGAATGAAAACTTTCAAAGTCTAACCTTTGTAAAAAAGGTGGGAAGGTCAATCCAATCCTTGATGACCTTCCCGCACCAACCATTAGTGGAGTTGAACCGAAACAGCTTTAGAGACTCCGGGCTCTTGCATCGTGACACCGTAAAGCGTGTCATTAAGTTCCATTGTTTTCTTATTGTGAGTAATCAGAATGAACTGCGTCTCCTCACTCATCTCTCTCAGGAGCTCGTTGAAGCGGCCCACGTTAGCGTCATCTAGAGGAGCATCGACCTCATCCAGCAGACAGAACGGAGATGGTTTCACGAGGAAGATGGAGAAGATCAACGAGACTGCTGTCATCGCTTTCTCTCCACCGGACATGAGCGTGATGGATTGCATTTTCTTACCTGGAGGCTGAGCGATGATATCCACGCCAGCTTCTGGAGAATCGATATCGCCAGTGATCTCGAGTTTTGCGGATCCACCACCGAAGATAATGGGGAAGACTTTTGAGAAGCGCTCGTTGACTTCATGGAAAGCTTCCTTGAAGCGCTCGCGGCTCTTTTCATCGATGTGCTGGATCGCGGTCTGGAGATCCGTGAGAGACTTTTTGAGTTCTTCTTCTTGGGCTTTCAAGAAGTCATGACGAAGTTTCTGACGGTCATAGTCTTCGATCGCCTGCCAGTTGATCTCGCCGAGACGGTTGAATTCCGTGCGGCACTCCTTGAGCTTTTCACGGTAGTCGCGCAACTCTGCTGGGAAGCGCTTGGTGAACTCCCACTCCTCAGACTGGACTTCTACCTGGCCGTTCTCACCTTCCATCACAAACATACCAGAGAGGTCTGCGAGATCTTTGGTCTGCTCACTCGAGAGTTCGAGGTGCTTCATCATGGTGGCACGAAGATCGACGCGGTATTTTTCAAAAGCGTTACGCACCAAGAGCTCTTCCTCTGTGAGAATTTGCTGCTGGCGCAGTTCGAGTTCAACGTTTTCTTTTTCAAGTTTATTGAGGCGAGCTGTGGCTTCTTTAAGTTCTGTCTCTTTATCTTGCATTCCCATGAGGATCTGCGAAAGCTGATCTTTAAGAAGAGAGAGGTATTGCTCTTTTTCCGCAAGCATCTCAGAGAGGTCGCGGTTAGCGGCTTCAGAGGTTTCCACTTCTGTTTCAGCTGCCAGCATTTCTTCTTCGGCTTGCTCGAGCATGAGCTTATTAGATTCAGATTTTTGATTGAGACGCTCAAGTTGGGCTTCGGTATCTGAAATCTGTGAGCGCAGAGACTTGAGTTGGGACTCGTAAGACTGTGCTTTAACTTTCATCTCAAGCAGTTCATCACGCTCGTTTTCAAAATTAATTTTGAGATCCGTGTGACGGGATTCAAGCTCCGCCAAGATTGAAGCGCTATTCTGACTCTTTTCTTCAATAAGCTTACGCTGCTTAGCGATCTTCTCATCACTCTCCATGAGCTCAAGGCGCAGGCGAGAAGTTTCAGATTTTCTTGTCTGAAGGATCTCAAGGCGTGAGCTCGATGTGTTTTGCGTCTTGGCCTTCGAATCATACGAAGCTTTCAGCGTGGCGTGTTGAGTAGAAGCTTCTTGAAGCTCCAAGGAGAGCTTCTCCACCTGAGTCTTGGTTGCTTCAAGTTCTGTATCTTTTTGCAACAAGAGAACTTCAAGCTCGCTCAGCTTAAGCTTCTTTTCTTCTAGCTCCACAGAGAGCTTCTCAATCAGCACGTTACGCTCAACCACGCCCATGCCTTGCTCAACTTCTGAGCGGCGCAGGCCATAGATGATTGTGTTGTGAGATTTTTTAATAAATGTTTTACCGTCGGTGGCGATGATGCCCTTAAAACCAATGCTCGGATTTATCTGGGCGATAGTTTCATCATTAAGGTTATCGGCAATGAAGAAACCATTCAGAAGTTTCTGTAGTGTCACTTCAAATTCAGGCTTATTGGATTTTACAATCTCACTTAGGGGTTTAAGACCTTGCAGAGTGAGAGCGAGACGTTCAATCGATTCCTGAGAGATGGTTTCATTCATCGGAAGCACGAGATCAGCTTCCATCAAGAAGCCACTGGCTAAATTTGTAAGGGTCGATTTATCGGTATTCAAGAGAGCGGAATCAAGAAGATCACTCAAGAGCTCTTCCACCGCTCCAGCATACTGTTCTTCACACTGAAGAAGTTGTCCCAACACTTCAATCTGGCCTTCTCCGTCTTTTTTCACCAATTCCATAGAGCCGAGCTTTTTACCTTCGGCCTGCATGTTCACTTCGATCAAAGAGTCACGCTTGGACTCCATTTGAATCGTTTCACGCTGAAGAGTGCGAACTTCAAGATCGATCGTTTTCACCTCAGTTTGGATTTTCTCCAACTGAGATTTGGCTTCAGGCATCTGAGTTTTTACACTCTCCAGACGCTCGAAAGCTTTCTGCATCTGATCGCGCTCACGCACCAACTCGTCAGTGAACTGAGAGGACTGCTTCTCCAGCACTTCCACCTCAGAGGTGATGTCTTGCAGGAGGCGAGCGTATTCTTCGAGCTTGGAAGTATTCTTAAATTGCTGCTGATCAAGAGCGGCGACTTCATCTTTCGCAGAGAACGATGAGTTGCGGGCCTCGCGCAGTTCTTCGTCAAGATCATGGAGTTGAGTCTTGAGGATTTCAACTTTTTCTTCGAGGTCAGAGAAATCCATGGCGCCGTAATCAGTCCCCTCAAGCTCCTCGAGCTGCATTTGAAGTTCGGCCATGCGTGTGCTGCGGTTTTCGATATCGACGGCGAGCTCGATGTTTTCTTTGGTTGAGCGTTCGATAACTTTCTGTTTCTCCACCATCGCGCGCTTCAAGTGCTTGATGCCTTCTTCAGAAGCTGCGAGCTGGCGCGAGTGAGTATTGAAATCATCCTGGGCGTCGTTGATCTTATCCATCGCATCGCCCTTCTGGACGCGCTCGTCTTCTAAGAGAAGATCGAGTTGGTTGCGACGGATCGTAAGCTGTTCCATTTCAATCTGGCGAGCCTCGAGTATTTTCTCGGCGTTGGTCCAGTCTTGCAGGTACTCGAGTTCTTTATGAGAATCTGAGATCAATTCATAACGCTTAATGCGCTCACGCAGAGAACGGGCCTTCTCAGCTTTCTCGGCTTGCTTCTCAAGCGACTTGAGGTTCTTGTAAATTTCTGCCTGCAAGTCTTCAAGGCGAGCCAGATTCATCTGCGTGGCTTCGATTTTCTTGAGCGAGTCACGCTTTCTGAGTTTGAACTTCGTGATGCCCGCCACTTCTTCAATCATCGTCCGGCGCTCTTCAGGCTTCGCCTGAACAAGCTTATTGATCTCACCTTGGGCAATAATTGAATATGACTTCGCACCTGCACCTGTATCCATGAACACTTCATGGATGTCTTTCAGACGCGCGGGCTCTCCGTTAATGCGGTATTCGGTCTCACCATTACGATAAAGTTTACGGGTGAGTTGAATCTCTGCCGGACGGGCGACCGTGCCGTTGATATGAATGTGCTTGCCGTTAGTGTTCTCGAGAACCAGTGTCACTTCTGCAAAGCTTGCCGGTGAGTATTTTGAGGATCCAGCGAAGATGAGATCTTTCATATTGGTTCCGCGCAAATGCTTGGCGGACTGCTCACCCATGACCCAGAAAAGGGCATCAACGATATTCGATTTTCCGCAACCGTTGGGACCTACGATTCCGGTGATCCCGTCATCGAATTCGATCGTGGTGCGATCTTTGAACGACTTAAAGCCTTGGATGTATAAGCGTATGAGTTTCATACAGTGTGATCCTCTCTCTACAAATGGTCTGTGTGTCGCCAAGCTCTCCGGCATCCTACTTTCAAGACTTGGTGTAGAGAGATTTTTGCAGAGTGACTTCAGACTTGTCCAACAAATTGTCGGGGCAGCGGAAAGTGTTAGAAATCATGACTGATTTTTGACAGTTGCTCTCTCAGGTCATACTCGCTTTTGCGCCAAGCGCTATGTCTCTTTGAAATGTTTCATTTACACTGGCGAGCAATGTTAGAAAATCTGCTTGATCCCACTATACTTTGTTTTGTCGTCGGCTTAATTGCGGGGATGGTAAAGTCAGATCTGCGCCTTCCGGCCAGCACCTATGACTTCGTCAGCATGTACCTACTTCTCGCTCTTGGTTTTAGAGGCGGAGTTCAGTTGGCTCAAGTCAGTGGTAATACACTGCTTTACCCACTCATGGGTACACTTTTGATAAGCATGTTTACCCCTCTTTTATCTTATTTTATTTTAACTCGTCTGGGGCGTATCGATCGACCGAATGCTGGCTCTATCGCTGCTCATTATGGCTCTGTCAGTGCTGTAACCCTTGCAACGGCCATGACTTTTCTTAAAAATCGCTCGGTGGAGTTTGAGCCTTTCATCGTCGCCCTCATGGTGCTGATGGAGATCCCGGCCATCTGTCTTGGAATATTTCTGGCCAAGGGTGGAATCAAAGCAGTCGAAAACAAACGAAAGCTCCTGCGAGATATTTTGCTTGGAAAGGGCGTCTTTCTTTTGTTGAGCGGACTCTCGATTGGCATGCTCTCTGGACCTGAAAAAATGAAGGCACTCAATCCATTATTTGATGACTGCTTTAAAGGTTTTCTGGCTCTCTTTCTCCTTGAGCTTGGGGTCATTACTGCTCGCCAGTTTAGCTATTTAAAAAAGACTGGGGTCTTTTTAATTGGCTTTGGTCTCCTCATGCCTCTTTTCTCGGGAACCATTGGTCTCTTAGTTGGCTACCTCGTGCAGTTGAGCCCTGGAGGAAGTATGCTTTTGGCCATTCTTTCGGCCAGCAGCTCTTACATCGCTGCCCCAACGGCACTAAAAATGGCGGTCCCCGAGGCAAATCCTGTTCTCTCTCTCACCCCTTCATTGGCGGTAACATTTCCTTTTAACATCACGATTGGAATTCCCCTCTTTTATCAACTCTCACAATTTTTATACGGAATCTAAAAGTGGAATGGCTCCTCTTCGCTAAAGGTTTACTCTTAGGATTTGCTGTGGCCTTGCCCGTGGGCCCGATTGGACTCCTGTGCATGGACCGCTCTCTGCGCTTTGGGAAGACCTGTGGTTTTTTCACAGGGCTTGGTGCGGGCGTAGCTGATACGATGTACGGCGCCATCGCAGCCTTCGGCATCTCCAGTGTGCTGGACATGATTATGGGCTACGAGACTCAGCTGCGCGTATTTGGCGGGATCGTTCTCATCATCGTCTCAGTAAAAATGTATCTCACTCCGCCACCGGACTTACATAAGGTTCGCTGTCCCACTGAGAAGAGACCCATCGGAAAGATGTTCTGGGAATCCTTCATCCTCACGCTCTCAAACCCCATGACGATTTTGGGCTTCATGGCTGTCTACGCAGGTCTTGGGATCAAAGCCGTGGGCCTTCATCAAATTCTGACTGTACTCCTGGGAGTGTTCTTAGGGTCCTGTATGTGGTGGATGTCACTGAGCATCGGCACGGGTCTCTTAAAGCAGAAACTCAGCCAATCCTTTCTCACAAAATTTTCTCAAGGGGCCGCCATTGTCGTCGGACTCTTCGGAGTCGCGGCCCTGGTCAGAAGTTTATTTTAGTTTCGAATCAAGAAACTCTTGGATCTTATCAAATTCAATCGTCGACATTCTCACTAAGCCATCAATGTGTGCCCCCCACATGGTGTGGTGCTGAGGACTACCAAAAGCCTTGTGAGTCTCTTTCTGATACTTATAAGGCACACTCAGATCAAAACGCGCCATGATCTTATAGAGACGATCGGTTTTCACACGATTGGCAAAATAAAGCGGGTCATACTTAAAAGTCTCACGCAGAATTTTCTCATGGTCCTCGGCAGAATAATTCCCCGTGGCTTGGTAGCGCAACCAGCGCAGGGCCGCCACCCGCGGATAGATACTGTCTGTCAGGATACCGGGCATGTTGCCACCGCCCACACCAATAATGACCGCCTTCAGTCGTGTGATCTCCACACCGGCCATGAGGCTGGCCGTGATCCCACCAAGACTGTGGCCATAGAGCCCGATCTGGTTGCGCACGAAGCGCTCATCGTTTTGGATCCAGTCCATGATCGTTCTGAGAGTGATGATCGTCCGGCGAAGCACGATGTCTTCGTGGCCCCACGAGGGGAAAGTCGCTGGGTAAGTGGTATCGTTGGCATCAATCACACTCACCGCATAGCCCGCCTGACACAACTGCCAAGCAACTGCCGGCTCAAGAGGTGTCACGCCTTCGATGGTTGGGATCACCATCACGTGAGGAACTTTTTTATCCGTCTGTGGCATCAAAAGTTTAAACTTAAACTCCCAAGACTCATCCGTGCGCGAAAGCACAGGAATGGTCAGTTCACTCAAGGCACAGCCAAGGCCCGATTTCCCAGCTTTCTCCTTAATCACCCCCGTCCACGGACGGTGAGAGAGCTCCACCAAACGTTGGCGCTGCTCGTAATTTGAGAGCGGCTTCAGCGGGCCAGAGAAAACTTGAAGAGAGGATAAAAGCAAAAAGATAATTGTTACCATAGGTTAAACCACACCACGTCAAAGGGCGTTCTGGCAAGTCAAAATCCCTCTTGACCAAAGGTGTAGAAGTGAGTGAAATGCCGCTTGTAATCGGAGTGAAGGGCAACTACCCGTTTCAATTACCAGCCGCGGCCTGCAAGCTGCTTCTAGCCCATGAGGTCTATCATGAGCACACTCGGTCCTATTTCTACATTTATGAACCACCACTACCGTCACTTCAACGCAGCGGCGATGATGGACGCTGTCAAAGGTTACGAGGCTCACCTCGCCTCTGGCGGTAAGATGATGGTGACTCTCGCTGGAGCCATGAGTACCGCTGAGCTGGGTCTCTCGCTCGCCGAGATGATCCGCCAAGGTAAAGTCCACGCCATCTCATGCACAGGTGCCAACCTCGAGGAAGACATCTACAATCTTGTTGCTCACGAGCACTATGAGCGCATCCCAGATTGGCGAGGCTTGACTAAAGAAGCTGAACAAAAGCTTTATGACAAACACCTCAACCGCGTGACGGATACTTGTATTCCTGAAGAAGCGGCGATGAGAAAAATCTGGGCGATCATGGCCAATGAGTGGGCAGAAGCTGAGGCTAAAAACGAGCGCTGCTTTCCTCACGAGTTCTTCTTCCGCGCACTGAAGAAAGGCAAGTTCACTCCGCACTACCAAATTGATCCAAAAAATTCTTGGATGCTGGCTGCCGCTGAAATGAACATTCCGATGGTTGTTCCAGGCTGGGAAGACTCAACTTTAGGTAACATGTACGCCTCGTTCTGTATGAAAGGCGAAGTGAAAAACGTCCACACTGTGCGCACAGGCATCGAGTACATGATGAGCCTTGCGGACTGGTACATGGAGACCGCGAAGACGACCTCGATTGGATTCTTCCAGATCGGTGGCGGGATCGCTGGTGACTTCCCGATCTGTGTGGTGCCCATGATCCGTCAGGATCTTGAAAAAGATGACATCAAACTTTGGGGCTACTTCTGTCAGATCTCTGATTCTACGACCTCTTATGGATCGTACTCAGGCGCCGTTCCCAATGAGAAAATCACTTGGGGTAAATTGTCTGTGAACACACCAAGCTACATCGTTGAAAGTGATGCCACCATTGTGGCGCCTTTGATGTTTGCCCATATCTTAGGCTGGTAATGCTATCCAGAGCTGAAGCCCGGGATCTTATTTTAACCCACACCCCACGAGGGGAGGTGATTAAGAAAGATCTCTCTTCAGCTCTTTTTTTTACTCTCGCCCACGATCTTCTGGCCAAAAGGTGCCAGCCTCCTTTTGACCGGATCATGATGGACGGCGTGGGCCTGAAGTTCTCTGAGATCCAAGCGGGTCAGCGCTCATTTAAAATCCAAGCTTTTCAAGGTGCCGGCACCCCCGCACTCCATTTGCAAGAAGGCCGTTGCATCGAGGTCGCCACCGGTGCTTTGCTTCCCTTGGGCGCGGACACGGTCGTGCCCTATGAAGACCTGGAGATCGACGCTGACCGTGTGGTTCACCTAAAAACTGAGATTAAAAATAAACAGTTTATCCACAGTAAAGGCAGCGATTATCCTCAAGGTCAACTGCTGCTCAAGGCACATACTTTAATCGGTGCCAGTGAGCTAGCACTGCTGGCCTCTAACGGTGTCAGCGAGGTCGACGTGCTCAGTAAACCTCGCATCGCTTTGATCTCCACCGGCGATGAACTCATCGAGCCCGGACGGCCCGTGCGAGACCATGAGATCTATCGCTCGAATGTGTTTGCTCTCGACGCCCTTCTGCGCGAGCACCATTTCAGTGACATTGAGTTTTTTCATCTCCTCGATCACCAAGAGCATATGAGCCGAGAGATCCGACAGCTCCTCGAGCGCTTTGACGTGCTGATTTTTTCTGGAGGCGTCTCAAAAGGGAAAAAAGATTTTCTTCCTGAAGTCCTCAAAGAGCTCGGTGTGCAAGAAATTTTTCATCGCGTGAATCAGCGGCCCGGGAAACCTTTATGGTTTGGTGTGAGAGAGGGTGTGCAAGTTTTTGGACTACCAGGAAATCCCGTCTCTACTCACGTCACTCTCAGAGATTATGTGATTCCGAGTTTACACCAACGCAGTTATCAATCGGATCATGAACTCATGGTTCAACTCGCCAGTGAGTTTCATGTACAGTCGGCCATGGTTCACTTTATCCCTGCCCGAATCGAGATGCGTCAAAACCAACTTTGGGCTCATCCTGTAAAAATCAATACTTCGGGTGATTTTCACTCTCTCACTGGAACTCAAGGAACACTCATCCTCGACAATTTGCAGAAGGTGAATGTTTTTAAAGCTGAGAGTTTCCAGACTTATCGTTTTTGGGCCAAAGTATTTTAATGACCCTGATCGATCAACACGGCCGCCGGCTTAAAAAACTTCGTCTCTCGCTGATTGACGCCTGTAATATGCGCTGTCCTTATTGCATGCCGGACAACCCAGTGTTTATGAAACGAGACCAGTGGTTAAGCGTAAAAGAAGTGAATGATCTCGTGAGTAAGCTTCTCACTTTTGGAATAGATGAGGTCCGTCTCACAGGTGGTGAGCCACTTTTGCGACCAGACTTTCTCGAGATCGCCCAGACCCTGAGTTTGCTCCCTTTGAAGTCTCTCTCGGTTACAACAAATGGGGTGCATCTCTCTAAGCTCTTGATCGATCTTAAAAAAACAAAGATTAAAAAAATAAATATCTCGCTCGATTCTTTACAGCGAGACACCTTTCGCCGCTTGAGTGGTTTGGATGAATTGGAAACCGTCCTCGAAGCGATCTTTCGAGCGCAGGAGCTGGGCTTTGAGGTGAAGATCAATTGTGTTGTCATGCGTGGACTCAATCACCCGGAGCTTCTTGATTTCGTAAAGTTCTCAAGCACGCATCAGATCCCAGTGCGTTTTTTAGAGCTGATGAAGATTGGTGTCATGGCCCGCGAGAGTGCCCATCAGTATTTTTTCTCCCAGCAGGAGATGAAAGAGATCATCCTCTCTCAACATGCACTTATCCCTCTGAAAAGTGAGCATGACTCGACCTCGACGAATTTCAAAGTAGGGACAGCACGCATTGGTTTTATCGCCTCGGAAACTGATGAGTTCTGCTCCGGCTGCTCACGCCTGCGCGTTGATGCCACCGGAAAAATTTATCCCTGCCTTTTTAAAGATCAGGGTGTGAGCCTTAGAGGAAAAAATCTGGCAGAGATCTCTCAGATTTTAAATATCATTAAAGACGAAAAGCCCCTGACTCGCCTCCCCAGTGTGGAGCGGGTGATGCATATGATAGGAGGATAGATGAAACTGACACACGTCGATGAATTCAATAACCCGGCGATGGTGGACATCTCAGAGAAATCGATCTCTAAGCGAGTGGCGATCTCCGAGGGATTTATCACTCTGCCCGTGGAGGTTTTTCAGCATATCCAAAACAGTGAACTTCAAGTCAAAAAAGGCCCCGTGGTGCAAACGGCGATCATCGCTGGTACCATGGCCGTGAAGAAAACGAGTGAGCTGATTCCTTTCTGCCACCCTTTGATGATCGAGAAGTGTCGCTTCACTCACGAATTTCTCTCAGCCACTCAGCAACTAAAAATCACTTGCGAAGTTCACACCACTGGAAAAACGGGTCTGGAGATGGAGGCTCTCACGGGCGTCCAAGTCGCCCTCTTAACTGTCTACGATATGCTTAAAGCTTTGACTCCCCACATGACCATCGGTCCCGTGAGTCTTGTGAAAAAAACCGGGGGCAAAAGCGATTTTAAGTTGAGAGGCCTCGTGCTTTGTGCCGGCAAATCCTCTCGTATGCAGCAAGACAAATCAGCCATGAATCACTTCGGAAAACCGCATGCCGAATTCCTCGCCGATCTTCTCGGTGATCAGTGCGATGAGGTTTATTACTCTGTGCGCACTGATCAAACTTTTGAGAGTCATCTCCAGCGTTACCCGCAGATCATCGACACCAAACTCTCAGGCCCCGGCAGTGGCATCCTAGAAGCTTTTGCCCGCTACCCCCATTCTCACTGGCTGGTGGTGGCCTGTGACATGCCCTATGTGGACGAGAGAAGTTTAACCATGCTTATCAATGGCTACCAGGCGCAGAAAGTGGCGACCTGTTTTCAAAACCCTGAGAACAATCTCCCAGAGCCATTGCTCGCGATCTACTCTCCTCAGGCTGTGGAAAAACTCACAGGCTTTCTGCATGAGGGAAAAACTTGTTTGAGAAAGTTTCTCCTCACCCACGAGACTCATCTGCTCGCCCCTCACAGCGAGACGGTTGTGGCCAACTGGAATGAGCCCCAGGACGTGAAAGCAGGTGGCGTATGAATGAGATTAAGATCCTCTACTTTGCCAGTCTACGCGAGCAGCGCGGGCTCTCAAGTGAAAGCATCAAGACCGAATGCCGTACTGCTCTTGAACTCTGGAAAAGTATTTCTCTTGAGCATAAGCTCGAGATGAATCTTGAGATTCTCAAGGTCGCGGCTAACGACGAGTATGTGGACTTTAATTATCATCTCAAGAATGGAGATCAGATTGTCTTCATTCCCCCCGTGGCTGGCGGTTGAGTATGTTTCACATTACAACGACACCCATTACTGATGATTTAAAAAAACAGTTTCTCCCCAAAAACTTTCCGGACTGTGGATCCCTTGTGAG
>DIVA01000029.1 GCA_002435705.1 Bacteriovoracaceae bacterium UBA6144 | reverse complement strand
TTTCGATGTCATGCAACTGACCCAGATTTTTCAAGTGTTGATAGAGATGCTCCTGCTCAGGGGCGACCGTGAGGTTTTTCATCCGTAGGAACTCTTTTTTATCTTCACTCATGTAGGGATATACCAGCACATGAATATTAGGTCTAAAGAGTTCTCCGAGTGCTCCCATCAGGCCTGAGGAGGTGTCAGTGTAGGCTTCATCAAAGATCTGCTTGAAGTTATACACGCCCAGCACCAGCCCCACGTGGCGGGATTTAAATTTGGCGATGTATTGGGTCAGTCGATAGTACTGAGGGAAATTCGTGATCAACACTTTCTGCCCGAGGGCACACAAGAGCTCCACACGTGCGAGAAAATCTTCATTCGCAATCTCTGGTCCGTCTTCTTGCAGAGTGGAGATCGTGATCTCAGCAATCGTCTGTACCTCACTCTCACTGACGCCTGTTTTGGCGGCGAAATTTTTAAGTCCCGATTTGATCATGTCTAAAGACACGTGCGTGGGTGGACGAAACGAGCCGCGCACCACCAGGATATCTTTTTTATAGAGGTGATCGGCCGGCAGTACCACTTCTCCCGACTCATCGAACATGACAGAAGGCGTGTAGCCCTCTTTCACCAGCTGCAGATTCAAGAGGCGATTATCTACGTTTTTAAACGCCGGTCCCGAGACTCGGATGAAGTTGACTTCAATACGCGTATTATCCAGATGATCCATTAACTGGCGAGTCATCTCTTCGGGCTTTTCATTCAAAATCAAAGAGCCATAAACCAGATTCACACCCATGATACCAAGAGCGTCTTGCTGAAGAATATTTTGTGGATCCAGCATACGAACGTGAATCACCACATCATTACAGGGTTCACCGGGAGCTTTTTGAAAACGCACTCCCAGCCAGCCATGGGCTTCATTGGTGCGATGAAAATTAAGAGCGGAGACGGTGTTGGCGAAACAAAAAAATTGATGATCCTTTCCCTTCACATCTGACAGACGCTCGATCAAAAGATCGTATTCACGATGAAGCATTTTCTGGAGGCGTGGCTCACACACATACCTGCTGCCAGTCTCTTTACCATAGATGTGATCAGAGAAAATCATGTCATAGGCAGAGATGGTTTTAGCAATCGATCCAGAGGCGCCTCCGGCCTGAAAGAAATGACGGGCCACCTCTTGGCCAGCACCGATTTCAGCGAATGTGCCATAAAAACGACGGGCGAGATTAACTTTCAGCGCCTTATGGCGCGTCGAGAGAGGCTCACTAGACAGGGGCAGAGACATAGTCACACCTTATGAGTTTCGAGTACTTGAAAAGTGTAGCATGGGCAAAAAGGGGCGAAAAGGGATTTGGCTTGGGGAAAATATGCCTCCCCAGCTATAATAGTTTATGGCCGTTCAGCCGATAGGTTGAGACCACCACAAGGGGATCAATATGATCGAATCCATTTTTGCCCTCGCTCTTGCCACAGCCGCTCTCTTTATTGCTCGAAACTTCAAGAAACAGAAAGCGCCTGTACCCGTTAAAGTTGACAAGCGCCCGCGCTCTTAAGTCTGCCTTTTAGGCCTGACCTAAGTAGCGCGAAGCCACTTCAAACACATCCTTTGAAGGATGGGCTTCCACAATCGACTTGAGTGCCGTCTTCATCATCCCCTTCCGCTCCCCGTCCATTTTTGGCATCAGAGAAAATGAACTCACAAGCCTTGCCGCGAGCTGAGGGTTAAAGACATCAATGCGCTTAATTCTTTCGGCCAGAAACTTATAGCCTTCAGCCGTATGAAAGAGAGTCAGGTTGTGGCGAGCAAAACTCTGATACAGTCCACGCAGATCGTTTGGTACCTGGGTGCGAAAACTTGGATTGACCTCAAGGCGCTCCAAAGTCGCCAGACTGTCAGCGTAACTTGACTGCAGCGAAAACCAATGAAGCATCACAAGGGGCTCATGTTTCCATTTTTTATAAAAACTCTCGATCGCCTGCGCCGATGAGGCATGAGTTGGAAGCGAGCAATAAAGGGCCAAACTCTGCGCCTCTTCCGTCATGGTCTGTGCGCCGGCGTAGAATTTATCAAGCAGCACCAGCGCTTCAGGATTTTTAGATTTCACCATCATAGAAAGGGCACAGTTTTTAAGTGCTCGCGCCCCCATGGCCGGGGCTGAGACATCGCCGACCCGAGCATCATGGTAAGTCTCATAGAGTCGCTTCCAATCACTGTAGAAAGTCGATCCCACCAGAAACTTCAAGTGCTGACAGGCCTTATGGGCTTCATCAATGCTGGCCACTTCAAGTTGCTGATTGACTTGCGACTCACTGGGCATGTCAAAGAGATAAGCGACAAAGGAAGCATCCAACGAGGCATCCTGCAGGATCTCTTTTAAGGCCCGCTGCAAAGGAGCTTCCAGCTGAGGCGGCAGGGTCTTGCCCGCTTTGAGCTGAGCAATCCAGCCCTTGAGCGTCTTGTGGTAGATCTTCTGAGTCGCCTCATAGCGAGAGACAGGGTCTGTATCAAAACTCATCAGATGATAGAGTTCAGCATCACTGTAGGCGTAATCCACAATGATAGGTGCCGCAAAAGAGCGGTTCCATGAGGGTGTGGGGCGATCTTTAAAACCGGTGAGGGTGATGGTTTGATTAAGTTCTTTGAGCTCAAGCATCTGCTCTGCACCTATCTGTTTACCTTCAGGACTGTAGAAGGCCATCTTAAAAGGAATCAGAAGCACATTATTTTCTAAGCGCTCATTGAGCACAGAGGGATACTTCTGCTCGAGCTTAATCTTCAACTCCCCTGACTCTGCATGATGATCCATATGGATCTTCACACTGGGAGTTCCTGGACGAGAGTACCAGTTTTTAAACTGCGAGAGATCTTTCCCTGAGCTCTCCTCCATGCATTTCACAAAATCATCCGTGGTCACAGCTTGCCCGTCGTGACGAGTGAAATAGAGGGTGAGGCCTTGTTTGAAATTGCTCTCGCCAACGAGTGTGTGAATCATGCGGATGATCTCCGCCCCTTTCTCATAAACGGTTGCGGTATAAAAATTATTAATCTCAATATAGCTTGAAGGCCTAATCGGGTGACTCATGGGGCCTGCGTCTTCAGGGAACTGGAATTCCTTAAGACGCTTCACGTCCTCAATTCTCTTCACCGCTCGTGAGAGCATGTCACTAGAGAACTCCTGATCACGAAAAACGGTGAGACCTTCTTTAAGCGTCAATTGAAACCAATCGCGACAAGTGACTCGGTTGCCTGACCAGTTATGAAAATACTCGTGAGCGACCACGGCCTCGATACTCTGAAAGCTTGCATCAGTGGCCGTCTTTGGGTCTGCCAAAACCAGAGCCGAGTTAAAGATATTAAGTCCTTTATTCTCCATCGCTCCAAAATTAAAACTCTCCACCGCCACAATCATATAAATGTCGAGATCGTACTCCAGACCGAAAGTTTCTTCGTCCCACTTCATGGAATTTTTTAAAGAGTAGAGAGCATGACCAGTTTTTGAGGCCTGGCCCTTGTCCACATACACCTCAAGCGCCACCTTGCGCCCTGAGCGTGTGGTAAAGGTATCGGTGGCGATATCTAAATTCCCGGCCACAGCAGCAAAGAGATAGGAAGGCTTGCGGTGAGGATCACTCCACTTCA
>DIVA01000032.1 GCA_002435705.1 Bacteriovoracaceae bacterium UBA6144 | reverse complement strand
ACAGTGCCAAAAAATCTTTTGCTTTTAAACTAGCACCCCCGACGAGGGCCCCATCAATGTCTTTTTGGCCCATAAGGGTCTTCACGTTGTCCGGCTTCACGCTTCCCCCATAGAGAATCTTCGTTTGTTGGCCCTGGGGGAGTTGTTGACGGATAAAAGCGTGAACTTCTTGAGCTTGCTCAGGAGTAGCCACTTTGCCAGTTCCGATCGCCCAAACAGGCTCGTAAGCGACAATTATTTCCGGCGAAGCCGGAAGATTGTTAAGCTGGGCCTTGACCACATCCATGGTTTTACCACTCTCGCGCTCTTCGAGGGTCTCACCCACACAGAAGATAACTTTAAGTCCTAAGCTGAGGGCCGTCTGTGTCTTCTCTAGTAATTCTCCATGAGTCTCTTTGAAGATCTGGCGACGCTCGGAGTGACCAATGATCACAAAATGCGCCCCTAAATCCTTAAGAGCTTCAGCAGAAGTTTCACCAGTGAAAGCGCCTGAATTTTTTTGGGCGCAGTTTTGTGCCCCAATCTTGATGTTCTTTGCCAAGCTCAGGCAGAGTGGAAGATGCAGCGCTTGAGGCGCAATCCAGGCTTCTAGACTCGCAGGGATTTCATTGAAGAAGGCCTGAATATCAGCCGTCTTCTGATTCATTTTCCAGTTGCCTACGATGAGTTTCATAGAATTCCTCTCAGTGCTTGGACACCCGGAAGCTCTCCGCGTTCGATGAATTCCAAAGAGGCTCCGCCTCCAGTAGAGACGTGAGTGAACTTCTCTGCGAAACCACTCTGGTGAGCAGCAGCGACGGAGTCACCCCCGCCAACCACACTAAAGCTCTCTGTGAAGGCAATGATCTCAGCAATCTTCATCGTGCCTTTTGCAAAATTTTTATTTTCAAACAATCCCATCGGGCCATTCCAGAAGATTGTTTGAGCTGACTTCAGGATGTGCTCGTAGCGATCAAGGGTTTCAGACCCAATGTCTAGTCCCATCTGATCGGGAGCAATGGTCTTTGATTGAATGGGCTCTCCATCCAAACTTTTGGCCACGATGTGATCACTGGGAAGTTGAAGTTTACCACCACGGTCTTGTGCAATTAATTGTTTGGCAAGAGCGACATCTTCGTCTGAGCAAAGAGATTTTCCAATAGCATGACCGTGGGCCTTGAGGAATGGATAGGCCATGGCTCCACCGATAAGGATTTTATCTACCAGCACCAAAAGGCGCTCAATCGTTTTGATTTTATCAGCGACCTTCGCTCCACCTAGAACAGCCACGAAGGGCTTCTTGGGACGATCCATGAGGTAGCCCAGTGACTGAATCTCTTTTGAGAGTAATAAGCCTGCGTAGGCGCGATTTTTAAAAAAATTGTTAATCGCATGAACGGAAGCGTGCTTGCGGTGAGCAGCGCCAAAGGCATCGTTCACGTACACATCACCATACATCGCAAGCTTTTCCGCAAATTCGGAGGTGTTTTTCTCTTCGTCAGGGGAGAAACGCAGATTTTCAAGGAGCACGATTTTTGTTTCCGGCAGAGAGAGAAATTCTTTCACGCCAGAATCAACGGCACTGGAAGTGAGAACGACATCCACACCGAGGGCTTCCGCGAGATAAGTGGCCACGGGCTCGAGTGAGTACTTAGGGTTGGGTTGACCCTCTGGTCTTCCGAGATGGCTCATGAGAACAATCTTGGAAGCCCCTTTCTCCAACATCAAACGAATCGTAGGCAGTGCTAGGTCAATACGACTTGAGTCTGAAATCTGGCGTGGCTCAGTTTTTGTGAGAGGGACGTTAAAGTCAAAGCGAGCTAAAACTTTTTTGCCTTTAAGCTCTGCGCTTTCAATCGACTTGAGTTGCATGGCTTATCCTTTAGAGTTTTGATCCAACATGATGAGCAAGATCAATCACGCGATTTGAGAATCCTACTTCGTTGTCATACCAGCTCACGACCTTCGCTGTTTTTCCTATCACATTGGTGAGCTTTGAATCAAAAAATGATGATTCTGGAGCGCCCATATAATCGATGGAGACGAGCTCTTCTTCCGAGTAACCTAAGATCCCTTTGAGCGCGCCCTGGCTCGCTTCCTTCATGGCAGCGTTGATGGCTTTTTTGTCTGCGGGCTTAGTAAGGTTCACGGTGAGGTCAACCATGGAGACATCAGGAGTAGGAACGCGAACCGCATAACCGTCGAGCTTGCCGGCCATGTCAGGAATCACTTCACCGAGAGCTTTAGCGGCTCCGGTCGAGGTGGGGATCATGCTCATGGCTGCCGCACGCGCGCGACGAAGATCTGTGTGTGAGTTATCGAGGATGTTTTGATCAGAAGTATAAGCGTGAACAGTCGTCATGAAACCATTCTCAATCCCGAACGTGTCGTTCAACACTTTCACGATGGGAGCGAGACAGTTGGTGGTGCAACTAGCGTTTGAGATGATGTGGTGTTTAGCTGAATCGTATTTTTCGTGGTTGATGCCCATCACGAATGTGCCATCCAGATCTTTTCCGGGAGCACACATGATGACTTTCTTGACTGAGCCACGCATATGTTTGCCGAGACCTGGTTTGTCTTTGAAGATCCCCGTGGCATCAATCACCACGTCCACACCTTGCGAGCTCCAGTCAATTTCACTGGGATCTTTAATGCCGTAAAATTTAATCGCTTGAGTGCCTAGCTTAAGTGTATCGCCTTCCATGCTGATTGAGACAG
>DIVA01000087.1 GCA_002435705.1 Bacteriovoracaceae bacterium UBA6144 | reverse complement strand
GTAGAAATAGCCGGAGATATTGTTGTTAGCTCACTTACGATGAAAACCTACGGAAGAATTGATTAGAGACTTTCAGAAAAGAATCACTCTAAATTGTAAAAGATTCTGAATAGATAAAAATACTTTATCTCAAATGAAATTGAATGAAGACCTGGAACATACAAGAAGGGCCATAGTAGTACTTAATACAAAACTGGCCTATCTTTCCCGTATAGTTTTCAGGGATGGTGATTATGCGGTCTTCTACAATGATCTAGAAGCGGTACTTTCCTGGCACAAAGGATAGTTGCAAGTGATTAAATCCTAGGGGTTCATAAGCAAGTATGGTATCTCTTTATATTTTTGTCTTAAAAGATGATGAAGCCACCTTCATTGTTTCTAGCAGCTCCTTTTTTTGATTCGTGTCCAAAAATGAAAATATATTATTTTCCTCATTCGTTTGAAATGAAATCATCTTTTTAGCAAGTAGGATTCCTTTTTGCGATAGGTAAATCTTTTGTGCCCTTTTGTCTGATGGAACTTTTTCCCGAATGAGGATACCTTTTTTATCTAGCTTACCAATCTGTTTGGATATGCTGGCCCCGCTAACATTTAAACATTGAGCAATAGAAACTGGAGAACTGGAGCCTTTGTCATAATAAATCTTTTGAATAATGATGGATTCTGTCGGGGTGAGGTTAAATTTTTTGAGCTTCCGAATAAAATCTCTCATTAGGTTCATGGATAAGATTTTAATCCAGAAATAAAGTTGTTTTTCTATCTCATTTGTATTCATTACCGTCCTCCGTCCAGTGCTAGAAACAGGTTGATTATTGTTGTGTTCATTTTGGATGACATTCTTTGCTGGAGTTATTTTTTCGTGCAAACGCATTTAAAGATAGAAGCACATAAATCACTTTATAGGTTCTCCTTCAATATTGTAATAAATAAACGTTTAGGTCCCATGAAATGTGACTGATAACTGTAATTAATATGAGGGGTGACAATTTAAAGCTATCGACCGCTATATATGCCTAAGAGTAAAAATATAATTAAGAGAAGCACAAATATTTTTTGGCATTCAACTCATCTATTATTTTTTTCACTGCAAGATTTACCTAATCCAAAGCGCAATTAATGTCGCGATTCCTATTAGGGCGATTCCCCCATTCATCGGGCAAACTTTGTGACCAAAAAGGAATATCAGGGCATCATTTCTCTTGGGACAGCCTGCCGCGATTTTGCTTGTCTCTATTGGGTGACGTTTAAACAGGCCAGTAGCCTTGGAGGAAAAATTCGGAAAGGGGAAAAGGGGACAGTGATTGCTTTCTGGCAGTGCAAAGAAAGAGTTACTGAAAATGATTTAGGAGAAGAGGAAACAAGAAGAGGTTTTCTTTTAAGATATTCGACAGTCTTCAACCTTGAGCAAACCGAGGGGATTGAATGGAAAGTAACTGGTGAAGGTAAAACCACCACCACCGCTGAGGCGATAATATCTAACTATAAGAACGCTCCAGAGATCATTTTTGAAGATGATCGAGCCGAACTTTGTAACATCAATTTTTTTGGTGATCATAGCTATTCAAAAGAGGAGCTTGTGGCAGAGATCGGCGCGGCCTTCCTTTGCCATGAGGCAGGGATTCTAAACGTCACGATAGCCAATTCTGAGGCCTATATCGCTGAATGGGCAAGGGCTTTGGGGAATGACCCTAAGATGATTATGGAGGCGGCTGCGAAGACCGAGGAAGGCAGTCAGGTATGTCATACGCAAGAGAAAGCATAGACACTCGTAATATCAATTAGTTATGATTTGCAGGATTACTTGTTCTCTGCGGAGGGAAAAGAACATTGAATTTTGGATAAAAAAGGACGATACTGAACATGAAATTCCCCGGTGCGGCCAATCTCTTGTGAAAGCAGGATGAAGCCCCTGGGGTTTTTTTTATTTGAGCATCGCCGACTGTCTATCAATCAATTGCCTTAAATTTACTTCACATTTTTGAACTCTAGGCAACATCAAGTCCTTATTCATCCACTCGATATAGTTTTTCAAATTTAAAACGAAATCATTGAGATTTGTCCAATACCAAATTGGTTCATGATGGAAGACACGATTTCTTAAATTCCTAATGTCAGCTAGTTGATCTTTTATGACGAAAATATCTCTTTGTTTGTTAGAGGCATTGGGAAAAAGATCTTTGATAATCTTTTTATTAATCTCCATGAATGGACGGTCAAAAAGACTAACCCAAAAACCAAGGGTTAGTTCTGCAATTATTCTTCCTTCTTCAAGAGGCTTACTTTTTTCAGTAAGCTCAGCAATGGCATTTTGAATTTTTGTTTTTTCCCGTAAGCCTAAAAAACTGTGGTTTGCATAGTTCAACAACCAAGCAGTATCGTTAAGTGAGGTTGACCATGCTGTATGAAGGGAATTTCTAAAAGCAACTTCAAAAATACTCAAAAGGGGATAAAACTCGTTTCCAAGTTCAATATTATAATTATAGCGATGAAGTAGAATATCCAGGCCATTGTTTGAAGCACCTTTGTAGCCATCTAATCTTTTATTTGAAAGTAAATCCGAAATACTTTTTGTCATGTCTCATTCTATCTTGTTTAGGAGGAGAGAGGAAGTCAAAAAGCCCCTTTCCTTGTCCCAAAATACTGGGCACCAAAATTTACCAATACTCCGAAAAAGTTTTCTTCGTGTCCTTCAGTCTTCGTCGTTTTCGGGCACTGCGTGTCCACTCAAACTCCTCGCATCCAGGCACTCATCAATCGTTTTAATAAAATTCTAGTACAAACTCGTCATCAAAAACCAAGGGGAAAAGAATTTTGGCTCCCCCTACGGTCTGCCCCCAAAATTCATTTCCTTATCCTTGATTTTTGCCTCCTTCGTTTGGGGCCTGCTGGTATCGGGGTATGACCCCCGGCTTTTTTGCAGAAGCAAAACAGAACAAAGGAGAGCAAATGAATTTAACAGCCGAGCAAATTGAAGCGAAAAGAAAAGAAATCAGAGATGGAAATGACCTCCTCAGAACAACATTTTTTCCTTTTCTAGGAAAGGTGGTTTTTACTGAAGGAGTTGCAAATAATCTCTTAAAAGAAAAAGTTCTCTCAGCAGTAAGAGAGTTTTATCAGTTTGATGGAGGGAATGATCCTCACCATGAACATGATTTTGGAGCAGTAGAAATCGAGAGCGAGAAAGGTCAATACTGTCAAAAAAGAAACAAATGGTATGAGAAATTCTTTTTCAAAATCGACTATTACGATCTCAAGTTAGAGTTTGGTGCTGATCCATATAGAGAACCATTTAAGCGTGTCCTGACAATTATGGAAGCGAGTGAATACTAAAAAAGGGAATTAATATGCAAGTTTCGGAAGCAAAAAATAAAGTCATTCACCATGTGTTAGAAACAGAACGGGATGAATTTCATCGAGAATGGGCTCCAGATAACTTGAGGGGTATTTCTCTTAAGGAGGCATATCGAAAATCACAAAATCATATTTTTATTGTGGCGGTTATTGCGATCTACGGGATAAAAAAATACAAGGACGCAGTAAGAACCAGATGGAAGGAAATAAACAAAGTGGTGTTTCCATGAACCAAACGGAAGACGATTTCGACCGCAGATATACACCAAATAAAACTTTAAAGAGTGAATGTTTTGATGACGACTCAGGGAGATTTGAGACATTCGGAAATGATCTAAAAACAGTACTGGCCCACGATGAAAAGTATGTTTGGACGTGCATTGACGGAGATGATGGGATGTATTTCATTTCTGGTTATCACTTGGTAAATCGAATTTTTTACTTGATTACAAATGAGCCTTGGCCTGATTTTGAGGAGTATTTAATCGAAAGTTATAACGATTAGGGCCATGTTCTGATAAACAACGCATACTTTTTATGATAAATATGGGGTATGCGTTATCAGGAATTGATCGAAAAAGTCTCTCAGTATGGCTACGGAGTATTTACTCTAACCATGCTTTCTAATGAAGCCGAAAGAGCTTCACTCGCTAAATTTATCCAAAGGAATCCGTCTTACTTTCAGCAGTTCAAAGGCAAACAAGGTGATTTGAAGATCATCACTTTGACGAGTGAAGGAAAGAAACATTTTGAAGTTAAGGTTCGTCTGAGTGAAGCTCAAAGCTGGCACTCTTATCTTGATATTGCCCTGTTTAATGCCTACATGGTGGAATCAGGAGAATGGTCTAAGCAGACAAATAGACCTCATTTCGTTCTCAATCTTAAATCTGGAAAGGTCGGTTTGATTTCTTCACGGTGGGGAATTAACAAAAATTTTCAGGATGTGAAGGTATTACTCGCCACTGAGAATCAAAGAAAAGACCTCATAAAAGATGTGAGTTTTATCGCCGAGTCAGTAAGGGAATTAGGCGCGACTCCCGAAAAAATCATCGAAGCTATTTCCAATTCAGTTACTCCTAAAGCATTTCAGCACACCAGAAATTTCTAACTACTTTAAATTAGGCAATTGGACATCCACTACCCGAAAAGATGAATGAAATCGGGCCAGTGGAGAACACTAAAAACGTACATCCACCCCCCAGAAAAGCTCCGCTTAACAGGGGGTGGATGCTGAGATCTAATATAGGGACTGGACAATACTGGTTTAATGCTGCACATATACTGCGGAATACTGTATTTGGAGTTTTATGTCAGAGAATCGAATGTATGAGAAGTTGGATCTAATAGCGAAACGGACGCAGGGTGTATTTGTTTCTTCGGCCCTCGTGAGTTCAAAAGATGAATCTTCATCTTGGGTAAAATTTCAGCAAAAATATCCTGATATGTTCACAGTCATTTTCACTGATAAAGCAAAAATCTATCAGGGAAACGCTTCTTTTTTTAGATTCTTTTATGCTGATAAAATTCCTAAAAAGTTCGTTTCCAAGAAGGAGATTCTCACAGAAATTCTTCATTCTGGTTTTGTCTTAGATATTGGAAAAGAATCAAGCCGTGTGGAGAACAAGGTTTATCTGAGAGACAAGACTTACCTCTTAGATACATTTGAAGATGTTTCCATTGGAGCGAGTGTTATCACTTTAGAAGAGAGGAAGAGAGCCTTCCAGAAGCCCACTGAGGTTTATATTCCTAAGAATTTAAAATCGAAATGGGGAAGGCTTTGCTTGCAGAGGTTTAATGCTGACGAGGAATTATTGAAAGAAAAAACTGATTTTGAGATTAATCCTGAATTGGCCAAAAGTTACATATTGGATGGGATATAGGTATGTCCATAAATTGGATTGGTCGATCAAAAGAAACTTTGACTCAGAATAGCGCTAATAAGCAGAACTTTCGATTGATGCTCAATGAATGGTTTTATAATGGTGAGTCCTATGATTTAGAAGAACCATGTGAAGCTTGTGAGTTATGCGGTTATCGAGAAATTCGCTACCAATTTACGATTCAAAATAGAGTTAATCATAATGAATTGTTGGTTGGCTCAGAATGCATAACTCGGTTCGATCTTTCCGGTATTGGTGAGAATGGTGAATACACCGCTCCTCAACAGACGCAAAAAAGAGTGCAGAGAGATAGACAGAGACTGATTAAAGAAGCTCGTCTTAAAAGAGTTCTAAATTGTCTCATTCAGCTTTCTTTTAAAGCTCCTCAGTTAGAAATGGAGAAGACGATAGAAAAATTTCAAGATAGAGGAGTCTTCTCGCCAAAGCATGTTCTCTTTATATTTTGGAAACTGGATGAAGCCAAAGTCACATATGACCCAAGGGATTTCAAGGTGAGCTTAAGAAGAAATAGAGAGAAAGATCAAATGGATGAACTGAAAGACTGGCAATTGAAAAAATTAAAGTTATGTCTGACTCCTGCGCAAAAGCGAACGCTTGGCCTTGAGTAAAACGGAGGGTTCTAAATGGAAATTCTTAAAAAGATAGAAGCAGAAAGAGGAATGGTTGCTCGGATTTATAGCGATTTTAGTCTTTTTCCTGACAGTATGGAGGCTCATTATGGTCTTAATAAAGCATTAATGCTTTCTGATTCCGCACCTCTGCCAAGGCATGAGAGGGAGTTTCTTGCTTATACGACCAGTGATCTCAATGACTGTGCTTACTGCGCTAGTCATCATCAGAAGGCATATGAGAATCAAAAGAATAAAGTTCATTCAGAGAGACAAGAGCTACTTTTTAAGCTCGCTTACGACTTAACAACCAAGCCGAATAAGAATGTCGATTATCTTAAAGATCTTTTTCTCACTCAAGGTTTCTCCGATGTTGAGTGGCAACATGCGGTTAATATAGTAGCATATTTCAACTTCACAAACAGATTAGCTGTAGGGATGAATATGAAATTAGAGGATGGATTTGAGAAAAGCTGCAATTAAAATCAGAATGAGTTAAGAAAAATGATTAAATGAAAAAATCATGAAGTAGGAAGATCCTTCTTAGGAGCATGGAAAAATACGAATAAAAAGCTTTGGGTGTTTGATATTAAAAGGCAGGCTCTCGAAGAAAGATCCGCAGATGCGGGATTTGCAATACAGGATTTTTTATATGTGCCACATGTCGGGGATGAACGAGATGACAGTACCGAGGAATGGTTTTCCGATGCTGAGAATTATCTGGCTTTGCTGCTACAAAGGATAGAAAGAAAAGATTTCAGCAGGCCTATTTCACAGTTGGAACTGTTTAAAGTATTGATGGGGTTGGTAGGTCTGTCTTATAGAAGTTCTTATGACCTTCAGAAGGTAATGAAGATCTTGAATGAAAATTCAGAAATCCAACAAAGGCTCGGTCTAAATTACGCAAATGAAAAAGACCGACATATTTTCGCAGTCGAAAATATGATTAATCAAATTACTAATCAGGCAAAAGTATTCTCTCTTGGTTCTCTCTCAATTATCTATGAGATTAAGGGCAAGAATTTTCTTATTTGCGATAGACCTGGAATGGATTTAACTTCTAGTGGCATGGGGCTAAATTTTATTCCCGTGGGCCCTTGGGCATACGCTGCAATGGAGGCTTTGGGTGAGAACAAAAACCCTCCAGGCTTAAATTTTCTGGAAAGTGGCCCAGAGGTGTCCATCGTTGATAGCATAAATGCCTTTACCATTGACCGTGCCAGAAACTGGATTGTTGCTCATACAAAAGAAGAATTAGAACAAATTCGGAATCAAATAACTCTGGAAAAAGTGAAGGAAAGAAAAGAGAAAGACTCCTTCACTTATCACCCTTTAACTGAGGAAGAAAGGGCGGCCGGATGGAGTTTAAAGAACAAATAGTAGGTTGATTATGTCTCAAAATGCCATTCTTAAATCTTCAGGTGAGCTAGTTTGGGCCTCAGACTTCATGGAAGAAGATTGGAAGCTATTAAAACAAAACTACTCGGTGGGTGATTATTTAACGTCCTGTTGTGGAGCAAGTGCTGTTCCAAAAACTAGCATTTATGGGGAACAATTCTTTGCTCATAATGCAGGAGAATGTTCAACAGCGCCAGAAACAATATGGCATAAAACAGCCAAAATGCTTATCACAAAGACCCTCGGAAAAAGAGGAATCGTCTGTCTGGAAGAGGTTAAAGGAAAAAATCTTGATGGTTCAAAATGGATTGCGGATACATTTTTTGAAGTTAATGGACGGAAAATTGTAATAGAGATTCAGCACTCATCCCAAACTTTGGAGAAGTATCTTAAGCGACAAAAAATCTATTTGGATGCTGGAATTGAGTGCATTTGGCTTCTATACATTGATCGATTTTTGACCTTAAACAAGGCAACAGCTAATCACAGATTGAGGTATGAATTTAACAATATATTCCCCAAGGAAGGTTACTTTCATGGATGTATTAAGGAGCTGCCAGCAGTGTATCTTGTGACGGATTCTGCCCCAGTCGTGCGTGGGGTAGCGGGTTTTGAGTGTTCTATAGATGTCTGGCTTAATGCAATCTTAGAAAAAAAATTTGGTTATCAGGACGGGAAATGGATCATTCTAAAATAGACCCATTACTTACTTTCTAAAGAGTATAGTGGAGTTCTTAAAAGTCATTCAACTGGCACAAGTTTCGCTTTGGATTTGTTATCTGCTGTGACCTGTTTTTATGGGTGATTTTTGTGGGCTGTTTGTGGGCTAAAATCCTTAACAATGGCCCACAAAAGATAAAAATAGAGTGAAATTGGTCACAAAGCCTTTTAGTGTAAAACTGTTCTAAGACACTAAAATAACTAAGAAAAACTTGAAAAAAACATACTGGGAAACAAAAAAACTGCATCATCAATCAAAAATTCATCAGTTAGCACGGTCTGCGACTATACAAAGACTGTACTAAGTGTAATGATTTTAACACGTTGGAAATAAAAAAAGCCCCTGTTTGGTGGAGCTTTTAAAGAAATGGTGCCCAGGACGAGACTCGAACTCGTACGGATGTGATTAGCATGCCGAGGGATTTTAAATCCCTTGTGTCTACCATTCCACCACCCGGGCACATGACCTAACATCGTGGTATGATGAAGAGTTTATGTCAATTTATTGCTGCTATCTTTTTGATAAATCTTGCCTCATGCGCTTGGCTCGGATGGTCAGATAGTGATGACAACGATCTACTGTCTCGCACAGAGTCGAATTGGTTTTCTATTGACCCAAAGATACAGCTTGCGAGTTATCAGGGTGAGATCCAGCCTCACTTATTCTATGATCCCAAATCAGAATTCTCTCTGAAAAGTTCAACAGTAAACTATATCCCTTTAGTTGTCCCTGGTGATAAACGCGCCTTTGCTATAGATATTCCAAGCGGCCAACGCTATTTCTCACATCTCAATTGTGCGCAAAATGACGTCTGGAGAGAAAGAGGATCCATAAAAGCCGACCCTCAGTATGTGCGCGGAGTTGTTCCACGCACTTTTGATCAGATCAATGACCCGCTTCAAATTGTTGTGTTAGGCGGAAAAGATATCGATCATACCAGTACAAAATTTTATCAAGCTCACATTATGTCGGCTTATGTTGAGCAGATATGTCCAATCGGCAAGTGTGTCCTCCCAGGTGATTGGCTTAATCGCATGGTCTTGGTGGCCGTCGATAGTCGACGTCAGGATCTAATTAAGCTAGCTGATCTGGATAAGTTTCAAGACAAGGTAGAGTGGAATGAGATTCGGGGCCAGCTGGAAAACCAATTTGGCCGTAATAAAAGTTCCGAAGAAGAGTACCCAGCAATCCGCGTGGGTCAGCTTTTACCCCTAAATGAAGCTCTCAGTTACCTGAGCTCCCGTTCAGTTCGTTTGACCAATGTAGAATTAGTGAAGCTGTATCGCTCTTGTTTAACAGTTTACGATAAGCTTTGGCAGGAAGTGGGCCAAGAAACGATGCTTGATCGTAAAGCTAAAACCAGTCAAGAAATTAAAGAGTACCAAAAAATCGTAGAGACTCTGCGCAAGCAGAAAAAACCAGTTTTTTTTAATGAGAGGTTAGGTGCATTTTTGCGAACTTATGGCAATGAAATGGCCACCTGCTCACGTTTAGTTTATGCCGGTAATCCCACAGCAGACCCAGACCGATATCACTTCATTTCATGGATTGCTCTTTTCACACGATTGCACAAAGAGGGTTGGGAGTTTGATTGTCGCCGAGGCCACTGGAACAATGAAAACATTGGAACACGGGCGATGAAGAATTTTCAAAATTTCAGCTGCTCCAACAAAATCATCGATCAAGCCATCGACGAAATCCCTCTCTTGCTCAAGACTATTCGAGCGGCGCGAGGGGAGCACTGGCGCTATGTTAGCTGGGACGAAGAAGCTCAAGGCGCTCATTCTAAGATTTTTGGTTGGGTGAAGGTTCCTGATAGATATTTCGCATGCTCGAATGATTTAAACGAAAAAATTCGTGGCACCTGGAAACAAAAATCAGAAGTCCAGAATTGGAAACGCCGACACAATATTAAAAATTTAACTGAAGCGGATTATATCTATTAATGAAAAATCTTAATTTCATCTCGCGCATGCTTAACCGATGGGCCTATCGCTCAAAAGTAAGAGTATATGTGTGCGGAGCAGGTGGTTGCACCTGTGAATGGGATAGTTTACGCTCAAGTTTCTATGCTGATTTAAAACCATCAATCTATCGCGTCTATGACCCCAATGAAGCTGACTTTATTGCCCTCCACGGGCCATTGTCTGATGCCACCTTAGAGCGCATGGAGGATCTACTATCCCATAAACCACTGCCAGTGGCCGGAGTCGGCAGCGAGCTGCGACTGGATACTGCAGGTTATGTGCTTAAAAGTGATGGTGAAGCAACCAAAGTAAAAATCTCTGCCCTCTTGATGGGACATGTACCCGAGCCTCAAAAGCTACAAGCTTTGGCTGTCCAGGCGGTAGCCAATGTTTAACTGGAATCTCTTTAACAGTCGTAAAGATTTCTATCTCGGTGCTTTTGCTGAGTCATATAATTTTGACCATGATCATCACCATGTCCGTGTGGATGCTCGTAATTTGAATCGGTTTGTAGAGATCCTCCGATTTGATATGGGATTCATTCTGCTCTCGGATATAGTTCTCACGCCTGCAGCCCAGCATCCGATCTATCAAGAAAAATATAAAAATGTTGTTTGGGATGTGACCTATCATCTTTTTCACCTAGAGGCTCATCAGCGGCTCCAGCTCCACATGCTTTTAAGAGATGGAGAAAGTGTCCCGACTATTTCTCATTGGTTTCCTTCTGCCCGCCCCCTTGAGATTGAAGTTATAAGAAAGATTCAACAGGAAGAGCACCTCGTTCAAAAACTGACGCTGCCAAAGCCTCGGTCGAATCCAAATTTAAGTGAGCCTCCGTATCTAGAAGAACTTTCTCAATGGTATCTCTTTGACATTAATCATCCTCTCACCAAAGGTCAGTGGGAGCTTGCGGTTGAATCTCGCCAAGGTAAAATCCTTCATTCCAACTTATCGAGTGGTCATTGGAAAAAACATATTGAAGAGCGCATTTGTCAGAAGCCATTCTTTTCAACCTCATCGCTTCTGGATCAATTAAGCACAGATAAATCACTCATGGTGAATGTGACCTGGGCAAAAACAGTTGAAGATTACTTCCATATTAAAATCCCTGAGAAAGCTCAAGCGCTTAGGATGATCTTTATAGAACTCTCAAGGATCCATCACCACCTTGGTGTTCTCAAGAACATCGCCATGGATCTTGAGCTCCCTGATCCGGCCCAAGTTTGTCTTGAATTTAGAGATCACATTAAATTTCTTGTTTCATTTTATAGTGCTCGCCGACTCTCGTTAGGCCCGGCTTTCTTTGGTGGTTTGTCACATGATCTTCCGCCTGGGTGGATCCAAGAGGTAAGCTCATTTGTGCGTTCACTCGAAAAAGGTCTAAGCCTTTTTCATAAAATGGTTGCTCTTCATCCTCTGGCTCGGATGCGTCTTAAAGCCGGATCCATTAGTGCACAGGACGCTCTTCAGGCAGGGATTACGGGCCCCTCGCTTCGAGCAGCGGGGGTTAATTTTGATTTAAGAAAATCACGCCCCTTTTATTTTTATCAAGATATGTATTTCGATGTCCCAGTTGGGATTAACGGCGACAGCCATGACCGGATGTTGATATTTTTTGAGGAATGTCGACAGTCGATGAAAATTTTTAATCAGCTGCTTGAGAATCTCCCGATAGGAGAGTTCAAGACTGATTCGCCACTGGTGGATCTCATCAATAAAACGTCCATCGCAGAGTCTGATTGGCGTCATGCTATATTAGATGCCCAGCGGGTTTGGAGCTCTCAGTATACGGCCATTGAAGGGGCCAATGGAGAACTTGGTTTTCATCTGGTGTTACATCCGGAATCAATTAATGTGTATGGATTTAAAATCAAATCCAATGCTCTCTTAATGGCCAATACCCTAGATGTATTTTTGAATCAATGCCCGCTAGTTGATCTTTCTCCGACTCTTTCTTCTCTTGATATTAACTCAAGCTTTTTAGACAGGTAGATATGATTTTAGAACGACTACATTATATTCCGATGGGCTGGTGGCGATGGGCAAAAGTGAGGATGACACTTTTTGGTTATCGCTTAAGTGGCGGTTTCAAGAAAAGAATCGGTCTTCATCATCATTTTCAAACAGTCAGCACTCTTCAGGAATCTCTAGGTTTGAAGCCAAAAATACGGGCCAGTTTCAGACCTGAAGAATTAGAAAGAGCACGTCTATCTTGTCCGGTTGATGCGATTAGTGGGCAGGGTAAGCATTGGAAAATCGATCTCCTTCGCTGTCATTCTTGCCATTTGTGTATAAAATTAGCTCCTCAAAGTCTTGAGTTAGAGAGTAATACTCAAGATGTGGTCCACCACTTTTAGTCCTATTATATTAGGGCCTTGAAAGAGTTTATCGAGATTTCTTGTCTCACCCCCTCAGATTATGGGAGAATACTCTCAGGTCACTAGGACCATTCTGTGAGGTTCACTATGTCTGTTATTCTTCTCCTATCATTCTTTGTCGCATCTTTTTTTACTGCCCAATGGGCCGTCACCACGACTCTGGGTGAGTTCGGTTTAATCGGACAATTATTTTCAAATTATCCTTGGATCGCTTGGATCATCTACACTGTGATTGTCTCTCACTTAACGATCACGGCCATGAGTCTGTCTTTTCACCGCTCTCATACGCATAAGGGAGTGGAGTTTAACCCAACACTAGACATGATCATGCAGGTTTGGCTCTGGTGCATCACTAGTATGTCTAAACCGGATTGGGTTTCAGTTCATGTGTATCACCACGCCTGGAGTGACACGGATAAAGATCCCCATTCGCCAGTGGTGAAAGGTTTTTGGAGAGTGTTCCTTTTGGGTGTGTTGGACTACTCAAAAGCGAAATCAAATCCAGAAGTTTTAAAAATTCGTCGCACGATTAAGCTGAACCGTTTAGAAAAATTCATTAGTGAGAATTTATTTTTTGGTCCTTATCTTTTCTCAATGCTTTTGATCACCTTGGTTGGCCCACAAATGGGACTCGTTCTTTTACTTACGAATTTTATGATCTCACCTCTCTTTGCGGTAGGAGGAGTGAATGCTCTGGCCCATACTTGGGGCTATCGCACTCACAAACACTCCGGAGATAATAGCCGTAACATTGGCTTTCTCTTTCCCCTAAATTTTATCATTTGCGGGGAGCTTGATCATAATAATCACCATGCCCATCAGCGCTCAGCATCTTTCCGTCATCGCTGGTTTGAGTTTGATATTGGGTGGGCTTACATCTGCGCTCTTTCAAAACTTAAGCTCGCTCAAGTTCGCCATAGCTATACCACCTCAACGCTCAAAGAAGAGATGAGCGCTAAGGTCAGAGCACTACTGGATAAGGACACGCGTTTTAAGAAAAAGCTGGAAGAGCTTTCTCAGGAGTATCAAGTTTCTGCCCAGGAACTGCGTGAGCGATTGGCCCTTTATGTTCAAGGCAAGAAAGTCCAACTCGATGAACGCCTCAAGGCGCTCGTAGAAGAATTGATGAGAACGGTTAAAGTGAATGACGAGTTAGGTCTGGCCTATAGCTAGTTTAAGTTTTTTGATGAATTCATCTCGGGGGATGTATTCGCCTCCGAGATTTTCCACCACTGGTGTGACCATCTGGGTATCCAGCCACTCGATGCCTTCTGCTTCAAAAATCTCTATCGCATAAAGAAGACAAAGTTTTCCGGCATTATCTTCAAGTGTAAACATACTCTCACCGGAACGAAAATTTCCGAGCTTTACACCGTAAACTCCTCCCACTAATCGTTGACCCTGCCAAGCCCCCACGCTCCACGCATGCCCCGCTAAATGAAGCTTATGATAGCCCTCGATGATTTGCGGTGTGATCCAGGTAGTGGGCTGATCTTTTCTAGGGACCACAGCACAGAGCTTTATGATGTCCAGAAAACTTTGATTGTAGCGAAAGTCAAAGAGCTCTTTCTTCATGACCTTTTGCAGGCTTCTCGATAGGTAGATTTCAGAAAATTCCAGCACGCCTCGAGGATCTGGTGAAAACCAAGCAAGAGGAAAGTCTACTGACAAAGGCCATGGAAAGATGCCCTGCTTGTAGGCTTCTATGAGCGTGTCCGTTTCAAGATCGCCGCCGATCGCCACTAAGCCATCCTCTGAGGCATCACTTATGGGCGGAAAGACGATCTTACGCATCAGTCATCACTTCCATCATCACGCGCGCTAGGCTTGTGGCACTGATAAGAGTGAGCTCTTGGTGAGTGTTGGGATGAAAGTCATGATTTACGAGTGGAGCCACCTCTACTAAATCCCCACCGGTTATCGGGAACTCGGCAGCCACTGTCCGTATGATTTCACAACATGTGACAGGATCAAGTCCTCCGCCCTCTGGCGTTCCCGTTGCCTGTGCCCACTGAGCATCAAGAGCATCAATATCAAAGGAGAGATAAACTTCTTCTACATTTTGTGCTCGATATTTTTCAATGATGGTGTGGGCCAGTTTTTTTGCTCCGATCTTCTTCACCTCTTCTGGCCAGTATTGTGTGAGATTAAGTGTGTTTTCCCAGTGAGTCCGCTCCTTCGCAGTGGAGCGAATCCCAACTTGCACGAGAAGATCTTTATGAGGAAAAAATTCTCGGACATGGTAAGTCCATGAACCAAAACTAATGCGCACACCTAAGCGAGAGTCTAAGAGATCGGTGTGAGCATCAAAATGCAGCAGAGCAATCTTCTTAGTTGGTCGAGAGCGTGCCCAGGCCCGAACGAGTGGATAAGATACAGAGTGGTCACCACCGATCGCAAAAACTTTTGTATCAGGATAATCAGCATAGAACTGATCGAGATAGTATTCCGTCATGCTCAAGGGAGAGACAGGAAGCTCTAGCGTCTCGTTTTGATAGAGGGCCTTGCGACAATCGCGGATGGTTTTAACGTTGAGCATTTCATCATGCAGCAGGTGAGGAATCACACGTATATCGCCGAGATCGAGTGCCGGATAGGGCGCATCTTTTAAGAGCGCTTCGCGCACAAAGAGAGGCCCCCAGTTCGCACCCCTGAGGATGCCCCCTCCGCAATCAGACGGAACACCTAAGAGACACAATTTTGATTCTTTGATATCTCTCAAACTTTCGAGCCAGCTCAAACGGGCGTCTTGTGAATCATAAAGTTTATTTTGTAATGAAGCCTTTCGCTCCTTGGAGTTTGAGACGGTAAAGACTCCTTCACCTGGAGGGGCAAGGAGGAGAGCAGAGAGTTCTAGGAGGTTCATCGGTAAAATCCTTCTGAGGTCAGACGGTTTGTAAGCAGCCACTCGGACGGAATATTATTTTTTTCTAGTCGCTTTAAAGTCTCCACTTCAAACTCTAGCATCGCCTCTATCAGTCCATCCCACACACCTGCGATGTGAGGGGTGGCTATTATCTGCGAGCTTGAGTAAAAGTTTAAGGAGTAGGGCTCTTGCTTGTGCACATCAAGATAGGCACGTGCCTGGGGATGAGTAGAGAGAAAAATTTCAAGAGCATTTTTCTCTACCAGCTCGCCGCGTGCGGGATTGATAAGCAGTAGATCCTCTGAGCAGTGTGCGAGGAAATCGTGATTAATCATATTTTGATTCTTAGGATTCGCCGAAGCGGCGAGAATAACGACATCCCATTTTTGTGGCAGCTTCACATTGTAGCCTAACCAAGGGTCGTGCACCTCGGCTTGAGGCAAGTGGCACTTGAGAATTTTTCCTATGTGACCAAAACCGACTATTAGAATTTTTAATTCACTACTTAGTCGACGAGGATTGTAACGCTGAGTAGGCCAGCCGGCTTGATGACGAATAAAACCGGTTTCTTGATAAAGCGCAGTTAAACACCACTGGGCCACCGCTTGCGCACGAATGGAATTTCCCAGCACCACAGGTATCTGCCAGTTTTTTGTTTCAAGATTTTCAAACCCAGAGTTGGGATGAATAATCAGTTTGACTCGATCTTTTAGTCCCTGCCAGTTCTGTAGTTGGGTGTGGGTATTTGTGATCAGGACAATCTCTTCCTGCTCAGGAAGATTATCTTGAGGGGAGAAGTAGCGGTAGGGAGTTTGTGACTCAATGCGTTCTTTCTCCCTATTAAAGAAATCTGCTGGAAAATAGGTTGAGCTATCGGTTCGTTTAATAAGCATATAATGAGACTACCTCTCTCAAGGGTACCAAATCAAAGTGAATTGCTGTATAAAACGCCCATGATATCTATAAAATCAACTCGAGAAATTACCCTGATGCGTGAGACCGGTCTTCTGGCCGCAAAGACTCTACGCTTCATTGAGAAAAATATTAAAGTTGGAATGACCACTGATCAGGTCAATCAACTCTGCCACGACTATATGGTCAAGCGCGGGGCGATTCCTGCTCCTTTGAACTATCATGGATTCCCCAAAAGTGTGTGTACTTCGCGCAATGAAGTCATCTGTCACGGCATTCCCAGTTCCAAAGAAATTCTAAGAGACGGTGACATTCTCAACGTGGATGTCACAACTAAACTTAATGGTTTTCATGGTGATACGAATCGGACCTTTTTTGTTGGGCAAGTTCGTCCTGAAATCAAGAAACTCGTTGAAGTCACCTATCAATGCATGATGGCGGGAATCGCTGTTTGCAGACCAGGGGCGCGTTTGGGTGATATTGGAGCCGTGATTGAAGAGTTGGCCCACTCTCACGGATACACCGTTGTGCAAGAGTATTGTGGCCATGGAATCGGCCGGGAATTCCATGAAGAGCCGCAGATTCTTCATTATGGTAAACGTGGCACTGGGGTTGAGATGAAGCCCGGTATGACTTTTACGATTGAACCCATGATAAACCTAGGTAAACGTCACTGTCGTCTTCTCGATGATGGCTGGACTGTGGTCACAAAAGATAAATCTTGGTCGGCGCAGTTTGAGCACACCATTCTTATCACAGAAGACGGCCACGAGATTCTCACGCAAGTCACAGATGATCAGTGGAGTGCTGCTGACGAGGTAATCTAATGCAAGCGACGTATCAGCGCTGGATAGAAGGTCAGCTCGCAGGGCGCGATCTGGTGATGGAGCGCTCTGAAATCGTAAGTTTATTTGTTAAGACCTTTCCCGAGGCAACACTCTTAGACATAAAACTTATTGATGATGAAATTCGCACCAATCTTTATCAAACCCATAAACGTTTTGAGATCGATGACTTTATTCTTTGTAAGTGTAAAAAAGTCACACAAAGCACAGTTAAGATCCATCTTCCCAACGCAAAGACACTGGAAGAATTAAAGGCCTGCACACAAGCAGGAACAGGCTGTGGTAAGTGCGTTCCTGATTTAGAGTCGCTCCTCGCAAGCCACAAACCCAAGCCCTTACGTTGGCATGGTGAGGCACACTCTGTCTGGGGTGAGCGTGTTCAGACTAGTTTAGATTTATGGAATAAGCGCATTGATAAGTATCCCCCGTTAAAAGTGAAACGCTTCGATCAAGGACAAGTCGTAGTGGAAGTTGATGGCGGATTAAATAGTGACCAAGAGTGGGATTTATCAACGGATCTTTCAGCTTATCTCGCAGAGGGGTTTCCAGAGCCTTTAGTTGTCTTTTTAGATTTTGCACATTCCAGCGCGAAGTCTTGATACTTCTGTAGCTTCGCAAAAAGTGGAATGATTCTTTTGTGACCGAGAGTAATTTTTTTTAGATCCACTTCTTCTTGCAGCCACTTCACGTCGTGATACATTTTCGAAAGGCCTGGGATGTGTCTTTCAAGGCAATTTGGTGTTGGCATGATCATCTGCAAAGATGACAAAAAGGTCAGCAGAATCTCCGGACTCATTTGTCTAAATTCTTTCATTAACTCTATCGCAATCATACGGCGTTGCGGCTCAAGATCACTTTTAAGAACCCACCAGTCTTTTGGGTCCAGCACGATCGCCTCAAGGAGATAGAGTGGCGCCATCGTGGAGGGTTTGCAGATGCGGTTCAAAAGAACACTACTCGCTTCAAGTCCTGGGACTTGAATCAGCTCTGCCATGAGGTTTTGGTTAAGCTCATAAAAAGGGCCAGTTTGTTTTTTAAGATGAAAGAATTTCTCTTGTTGCCCTAGGCAATACATTAATCTGGTCGGGCCTGGGCGCGAGTAGGCCGGGGCAAGATGAGTTGTGAATAAAATGATTAAAAGAATAAAACCTTTCATGGGTTTCATTTTAGCATGTGTCGTTTTTTTCTGATTAGATTTTCTATCCTGCCCGTGAGAAAGTAGAGCTATGAAAGAAATGAGTCTGATTGAACACCTCGAAGAGCTGCGTACCCGCCTAATTCGCATGGTTATTATTGTGACGGTTTCTTTTGGCGTGACCTATTCTCAAAGTCAGTGGGTCACCGAAATGCTCCTGATTCCCTTAAAAAATGCCATTGGCACTTCAGGCAAGGTCGTTTTCACAGGTCTTTTAGATAAAGTACTCTCGGAGTTTGAGTTATCATTTTGGAGTGCCATTATCGTGGGGTCTCCCTTTCTCTTCCGTGAAGTTTGGCTTTTTATCCGTCCTGGGCTCTATGAACATGAAGCCGGTGCGGTAAAACCCTTTATCTTTTTCGGCTATTTTCTCTTTCTGTGTGGCATGGCTTTTGGTTATTTTGTGATGTTCCCTTTTACTTTTGAAACGCTCATCTCCTACGGTACTCAAGATGTTGAAGCCATGATGAACATGAAAGAGTATCTCATTCTTGCCACCAAGATTTTGCTCTTTTTAGGTCTCCTCTTTCAGCTGCCCAACATCCTTTTGATTCTCGGCTTTATGGAGATCGTCACGGCCTACAGTCTTCGTAACCTTCGCCGCTACCTCTATGTGGCCTTTGCCATTTTCTCTGCCCTAATCACCCCTGCCGATGTCATCAGTATGATGGCGGTATGGATTCCGATGATTGCCTTATATGAAATTGGGATTATTGGAGTGCTTCTCATTGTCCACCCACGACTCAAGAAGCGTTATATGAGTGAAGCCTCAAGCGGGGAGAGCGAGTCCTAGAAGGGCCAATTCTGATTTAGTCAGGATGAGGATTCTCGATCCAGCTTTTACTTCGATCTTGAAGGGGACTGTCTTTCCTTCGATGAATTCTTCGTAGAAGTAGAGACCGGGTTTGGAGAGGACCTGATTGATTTTTCTTTGTTGTTCTATGATGATCTCACCCTCAATCAGCCAAATAGAGTGGGTGAGCACTTGTCTCCCATAACAGGCGATAAAACTTCTTTTCAAAGTTATAGGGGATCCAAGTATTTTTAAATTTGTCTCTATCTCTGTGAACATAGAGTTAAGACTAGCAAAGCTTAAAGCAAGACCCTATGACCTAGGTCAGGTTTTCTTAGCTAATAAGTGACTCAAGCTCATTTTTCTTCAAGAGCACTATTGTCTTACCATCTTGCTCGATGACGCCTTCATCCTTGAGCACTGAAAGCTCTCGGATAAGGGTTTCTGAGGCTATGCCCAGCATCCCAGCCATGTCTTCCCTGGAGAGTTGGATGCCAAGGCGAATTCCATGACCTGTTTCGCTCCCATAGGATTTTGCGAGGTCAATCAGAAGATAAGCCACTCGCTCTCTGACATTTTTGTGAGAAAAATGCGCCATACGATCATGCATTTTAAGAGCATCATTAGTCAGGTGACTGACGAGCTCCATTGCACAAGAGGGCTGCTCTTTAATTGTTTTACTCATGAACTCACGATCGATGAAACAAATTTTTGTTTCTTCAATCGCAGTAGCCGTTACATCATTAAGACCTGACTTCACGATATGTTGCGAACCCACAATATCACCTGGGCCAGAAATGCTGATGATGATTTCTTTGCCAGCTTCAGACATTTTAGTCAGCTTCACTTTGCCAGTGGAGATACAGTAAACGCCGAAGGCCGGATTGCCTTCATGAAAAAGAACTTGCCCTTTTTTGTAAGTATTCATGATTTTTTGATCAGAAATAGATTGAAGACTTTTTTCTTCAAGCTCACAAAAAATGCTTTTATCTTTATTTTCGCAATGGGCGCAATCTACTTTAACGGCTTTCAAGTAAACCTCTTTGAAATCATGTCTTAGGCTTTTATATCACTTCTCTTAGATATTTCTATGACAAATATCAATTTTTTCAATCCTGTAATGCCAACATCACCTCTCGGACAACTTTCGATGCCATGCAAGCGGAATTATTAGTGGGATCGAGCATAGGCGCCAACTCAACCACGTCCGCACCCACAAAATTCTTTTTATTAAGAATTTTTAAAAGTTTCATAAACCCGTGAAAATCCTCACCCCCCGACTCAGGAGTTCCGGTGCCCGGCATATAAGCGGGGTCAAAAAAGTCGAGATCAAGGGTAAGGTAGATGGGTCTTGAATCAGGAATAGCTTCTAGCTTCTCACAACACTCTTTTAGTGAAGTCATGAGTGTTCCATTCTCTTTCATCCATTGAAATTCTGTGCGAGGACTAGAGCGAATCCCGTACTGAATAAGAAGATTCTTGTCCGTGAAGTGATCTAGCACACGTCGAATAATGGAAGCGTGCGAGTACTTCTCTTCCAAATAGCCGTCACGTAAATCAGCGTGAGCGTCCAGATGCAAAAGCACCATGTCGGGATAGTTCTCAAGGTACTTCACAATCGGCCCATAGGAGATCGAGTGCTCACCACCAAGCGTGAGAATTTTGATCTTATCTTTTTTGAGATCTAATCCCTTGGTCATCTCCATGAAAAAATCATTCGTGAGATGCCATTTTGATGGGTAGATGGGGAGATCACCCATCGTGACGAAATTATAGTCTTGCGTGTCCTTATCGAGGTAAGGAGAGTAATCCTCTAAACCGTAAGAGGCTTCACGAAGAGCACTAGGCCCGAAGCGAGCTCCGGGACGAAAGCTTGTGGTGCCGTCAAAACAGAATCCTAGTAAATGGGTGGTATTGGAGAAGAAAGCCTGAGCATACTCAGTCCCAATAAAAGGTCTGGCACTTTCTAATCCTTCGATCTCACGAATTAATTTTTTTTCCATGCTCTACTCCTGACCAATCATTTTTTTATGGAAGTTTGAAAGACTAAAAGCCCCGCGGTGCCAGTCCATGTTGTACCACTGAAGGTTTCGCTCCACTCCAGCCATGTGATTTAAACGTTCAGGGTTCAAATCAGTAGGGCCATATTTTTTAGACGAAAATCCCCAAGTCCAAAAGACTCCAGGATAGATCAGCATCGGAGCCGTCACCGAGCGCACAAGAGGAAAAACTTTTCTCATGTTATTGTAGATCTCTTTCACGCCGAACTCATCCAAGAATGGGTTCTCCGTTTGGTTCATCATGATGCCTTCGTCCGTCAGCGAATTGTAGACGTCTTGATAGAAAGAATCAGTGAAGAGAGCGGAAGCAAAATCTACGGGGTCTGTGGAGTCAATCACGACGATGTCGTATTCTTTCTTGGCTTTTTTGATGAACGCAAAGCCATCTTGGCACAAGACACGCACACGTGGATCAGACAGACCTGAGGTGCACTCGGGAAAATATTTTTTTGAGACTTCAATCACGCGCTCGTCGATCTCGACGAGATCAATTCTTTGGATGTCTGGGTGCTTCACGAACTCTCTCACCACGCCGCCGTCACCGCCACCAATGATCAACACGTTTTTACACTGGCGGGTGACCATATAGGGGAGGTGCGAGACCACTTCGTGATACACGAACTCGTCTTTATTGCTCACCATGGTTTTACCATCGAGAAGCAAGAGACGCCCGACTGAATCTGTCTCATACACATCAATCTGCTGGTACTCACTTCTTTCACTATGCAGGTGAGCGGTGGTCTTAAAACCCATCGAAAAAGTGTTTCGAAACGATTCCTCGATAATCCAGCCATCTACATTCATGAATGATCCTTTGGAGCGTAATGTTAAAGTGCGGCTTTTATAGCGAAAAATGGCCTTTTTTTAAAGAGGAAATAAGCTATTCTAGGATGGAATTTAAAAGGATTAACTCATGTATATCATCACCGGTGCCGCTGGCTTTATCGGAAGTGTGCTTGTTCATCATTTCAACACTTTAGGGATCACTGATTTGCTCTTGGTCGATGAGCTGGAATCGGGAGAGAAGTGGCTGAACCTGAGAGATCTCAAGTTCACACGCATGATTCACCCCGAAATGCTCTTTGAAGATGATGTATGGAAAAAACCATTATCAGTGAAAGGTGTTTTTCATATGGGCGCCTGCTCGGACACGACTGAGATGGATATGGATTATTTGTATTATAATAATACTCAGTTTACGAACGACCTTTTCAGCGTGTGCACACAAAAAAAGATCCCTTTCCTTTATGCCAGCTCCGCCGCCACCTATGGGGAAGGGGAGATGGGCTACAAGGATGATCACAAATTGTGTTCAAAACTCAAGCCCCTCAATAAGTATGGCTGGTCTAAAAAACTCTCAGACGATTGGGCTTTATCTCAGAAAAAAACGCCGCCCTGCTGGTTCGGGGTGAAGTTCTTTAACGTCTTTGGCCCTAACGAGTACCACAAAGGTAAGATGAGCTCAGTGGTCTATCACGGCTTTAACCAAATTAAAGAGAAGGGTCAGGTGCGCCTGTTTAAGTCTCACCGCGAAGGTTTTAAGGACGGCGGCCAGATGCGCGACTTCGTGTACGTGAAAGATGTCTGTCGCGCTATGATTGAACTGATGGCTGCGGGTAAAAAGAAGCCAAGTCTATCGGGAATTTATAATCTAGGCACTGGAGAAGCGAGAAGTTTTGCGGATCTGGCGCACGCCACCTTCAAGGCGCTTAAGCTCAAAGAGAACATCGAGTACTTTGATATGCCCGAAACTCTTCGTGCTCAGTACCAGTACTATACTCAAGCCGATATGACCAAACTCAAGAAAGCTCTGCCGAAATTTAAGTTCCACTCTCTCGAAGAGGCGGTCGCGGATTACGTGCAAAAGCATCTGAATACAGCCAATGCTTATTTAGGAGCAGAATGACTCAAGGGAAACGCATCGACGGATTTAAGGCTGCGCTTGAGCTCCTGCAGAATCTCGATCTCGCCAGCCAGCAGACGCTTTTGGCGGACATCGCCCGTCGCGACCCCGAAATGGCGATCAAGCTTAAGTCGAAGCTTGTGACCTTTGATGACCTGCAGTTTCTGACCCCAGCCATGATGGGCAAGCTCTGGAGCAAAACCATGCTGCAGGATTGGGGACTTGCTTTGCGCGGCTCGAGTGGTGAGGTGAAAAATCATGTTCTCTCGCTACTCTCAAAAAACAATCGCTCCGACCTCGAGGAGTTGCTCAAAGGGAAGCCGCGAGCGCTGAGTGAAGTCATGGAGGCGCAGAAGACCATTATGGACGTAGTACTCGAGATGCGTGAGCGCGGAGAGATTGTTTTATCCAAAGAAGGTAGTGAGAAGTATGTTTAAACTCTTTCTCGGACTAGTCCTGATCGTGGCGGCGATGATCGCTTATTTCTTTTTGTACAACCCACTCAATGCCCCTCAGCCGAAAAAGAGGCAGGGCAAACTCGTCGAGCCGATCATCAAAGAGCTTCCCTCAAAAAAACCAGCCGACTCTTATACTGAAAAAGAGCGCAAAGAGCTGGATCAACTCTTTCAGTGAGCCTCGTCACTCACAATCTTCCCATCCACTAACTCAATCTGTCTGCTTGCTCGTTTGGCAAACTCTCGATCGTGGGTGACGTAGACAATCGTGGTTTTGTGATCCTGGTTAAAGCGGGCGAAGAGATTCATCACGGCATCTCCGTTATGGGTATCGAGATTACCGGTGGGTTCATCAGCGAAGAGATATTTCGGTTGCATAATGAGCGCCCGGGCAATGGCCACGCGCTGCTGCTCTCCTCCGGAGAGTTGGTTGGGGAGGCGGTGAGCTTTTTCATCTAGGCCCACGGTCTTGAGGAGCTCATGGGCAGTGCTTTCTTTTTCTTTCAGGAGTCCCGCCTTGCGAGCGGGGAGAAGAATGTTTTCAAGGGCCGTCAGTTCGTTAATTAAATAGTGAAATTGGAATACAAATCCCATCTGCCGGTTACGCAGATTGTGAAGCTCCTGCATCGGCATGTGGGTGATCTCTGATTGATCGTAGAAGACCTCTCCTTCATATTTTCGATCGAGGCTCGAGATAAGATAGAGAAGTGTCGACTTTCCTGAACCCGAACGGCCCACCAGCGAGATGAAGTTTCCATCAAAGATCTCCACACTCAAGTCATCGATGACGGCTGGACCAGTGGGAGAGAAGCGTTTCGTGAGATGCAGGGCCCGAATCATTTAACCTCCTTCCCGGATGATGTCCATCGGTTCAAGCTTGGCGGCCTGGCGGCTAGGCCAGAGCGCAGAGGCGACAGAGGAGAAGAGTGCGATGAACCACGCCTTCACGTAGATCAGGTAATCGTAGGAGACGATCATGCGGTTGGATGAGGATGTCGCTCGTCCTGCTTCCACTTCGATATTTCCAATTAAGAGACATAGTAGATAGCCCAAAGCTAAACCAATAAAGCCTCCGAGCACCCCGAGTAAAAGACCTTGGTTAAAGAATAGTAGCATGATGTCTTTTGGGGTGAAGCCCATCGATCGCATGATGGCAATGTCGCGGCGTTTTTGAGTCACAAGGATGGAGAGAATATTATAGATACCAAAGCCCGCAACCACGATGATCGAGATGGTCATGGAGTTTCTCACGATGTCTTGAGTTTTAAAAACAGAGAGAATACTGGCTGAAGCCTCTTGCCATGAAACGATCTTATCTCGAGCGCCCATCCTCCAGTTTTGTACTTTTTGATCAACTTCAAATGGATGATAAACTTTGATGGCGATATCAGTGATCTCACTGGGGGCACCTCTAAGGTTCTGCGCATCAGAGAGTGCCGAGAATACTGTTGTCTCATCAATCTGTTTGATTCCTGTTTCGAACACACCTACAATTTTAAAAGGAGTGGGAGTATTTTTTCCGGAAGAAATCAAAATCGTCTCGGAAAGACTGGCACCAATCTTATTCATTAATGCCTTGCCGATAATGAGGCGATTACCGGAACTTCCAACATCCGTAAATTTTCCCGAAAGCATGTAGCTTTGGATATTTGTCACTCGCATTTGTCGATGAGGATCTGAGCCAATCATTCTTCCAGCAAGGGAGACTTTTCCTCGGTTGAAAATCACATTGAGATTAACTTGGGGAGAGTAGGCCACGATTTCCGGGTCAGCGTTCAGGCGGTTAAACCAACCAATGGGGTAGTCAATCTTGGCTGAGTCTTTTCGACCGGAAGGTGGTGTGTACCAGAAGACATGTTTGGCATTTTCAAAACTATCGAGCTGCTCTGCCGTCAAAATATCCTCTCGGGCCGAAATACGAATATGAGCATCGTTATTGACGAGCTGATCCATGAGCTTGTCTTGAAAACCTAGCATCATTCCCGAGATCGCGACGTAAGCAGCTGTCCCAATGACAATCCCTAAGAGGATTAAGGCGCTCTGTTTTTTACGACTAGATAGGTGGCGCAAACTTAAAAACATCATGGCAGGATAATTTCGTCAGTGAGCTTAAGTTCAGGGGTGATAATCTCAGCTTTTTCCAAATCCACCAGCCCAATCTCGACTGGTAGTTTTTGTTTTTTTCCGTCGCGCTTAATTGAGATAAAGCCGTTGGCCAAGGCTTTTGATGGAACGAGTAGCACGTTCGTTTTACGGGCGATCTCAAAAGCCACATCAGCCGTCATGGCCGGTAAGACACCGGCAGGCCATTCATCTATTTTTACCTTCGCGATGAACTGCTCCTTGCGTGGATAGATCGTCGTAATCGTGCCTTTGAGTTTTTTATTTCTAAAGAATTCAAAGCTAATTTCTGCCTTTAGGCCGGGACGAATACGCATGGTGCCTTGTTGTTCAAGGGAGACGGAGAGGAAGAGACGTTCAAGATTGACGAGAGTTAAAATCATGGTCTGTGGAAAAAGATTCTCTCCGGGGCTAACCGGTATTTCGGTGACTCGACCAGAAAAAGGAGCACGTGTCACGGAGCCTTGATCAGTTTTAAAAAGAAGATCTCCTTTCTTCACATCCTGACCTTCGGTCACGTAGAACTCTTGCACCGAACTTACAATAGCAGAGCGAGCATGGAAGGTTTCTTCTGACTCAACGGTACCCAGCCCGTAGACAGCCTCTACCACATCTCCGATTTCAGGATGAGTCACGGTTTTGTTACAGCTTATGAGGAAAAAGAGAAAAAATATTTTATACATGTCTTGTCTCATTGCTCTTTGGGATAAAGCATTCACGATCATTTAAAAATTCTTTTAGTTTTAATTTAGCATTTTCCTCACCGTGGATCAGCGCAACAGGTGTGTGCGAATTTTCTGCTAACCAGTTGATCAATTCCTCTTGATCCGCATGTGATGAAAATGTTTCCGCCTGCTCAATTTCTCCACGCCACTCAAATGGTTTGTTATTTATTTTTAGATTCTTCTGGTGGTCTGAAAGGGCGCGGCCTAATGTCCCTTCAGCTTGATAGCCGGACAAAAGAAGAGAAACGTTCTCATCTCGCATGAAGTTCTGCAGGTAACTCATGACCGGTCCACCGGAAAGCATCCCAGAAGAGGCCAGGATGATTTGAGGGCCGTCTTTATTTTGAATATGCTCTCGAACTTTATAGTGCTCAATCATCTCAAACTCGGTCAGCGCTCGTTTCAGACCTTGGGGGTCTCGGGTGGTGTGAGCATAGCGGGTATAGATAGTATTTGCTGACTGTAGCATCGGGCCATCAACGTACACGGGAACCTTATATTCCGGGTGACGAGTATAAAACTGATGCATGAGATAGATTAACGTTTGCGCCCGTGCTACTGCAAAACTTGCAATCAATCCTGTACGTGACTCTTGTTTGATTTTAACCAAGAAACTGGCGAGTTCCGCTTCCATGCCCTTTGGACGAAGGCGATCCCCGTAAGTAGATTCCATTACAATAAGGTCAAGATCAGGGAGAGCTTTTTCAGGAGCATTTAAAAGTAAGTCATCACTGCGACCCAGATCACCGGAGAATAGTACACGTTTAGTTCCTTCCAGGAGGAGGCTCGTAGCACCTAAGATGTGGCCTGCATCTCGTAGGGTTAAAGTGAGGTTTTCAAAAACATGGGCATGGTGCAGAGTCAATTTATGGAGGCTGCCAAAAACTTTTTCTACGTCTTTTTGATCATAGAAGTTTTGTAGTTCAGGATTCTCTTTCTCTTCCAAAAGGTGCGCTGAGTCCGTGAGAATTAAACGCATAAGTTTTGAGGTGATTTCTGTACAAAACACAGGTCCCTTAAAACCCAGTTTGAAAAGTCGTGGCAGCATCCCGCAATGGTCGAGATGAGCGTGCGTGATAACGACTCCACTTAAATCTTTGGGATTGAAGGGAAGAGGAGTAAGAAGTTTTTCTTCTGCATCAAGGCCCTGATAAAGTCCCGCGTCCACTAAAAGTTTTGTTTCTCCATCCTGTACAAGTGTCATGGAGCCCGTCACTGATTGTGTGGCCCCGATGAAGGTGAGTTTCATGAATCACGTCCTAGCAGAAGAAAAATGTCCGGATAGAGCCGAGCTATCTCGTGGTCATCCATGCCGATTCGGCGCATAGCCTCGGGTTCGTTGACCAGCTCTTTAACGAGAAAGATGCCTCGGTCCAAGAGTGCTGTGATGTGATCACTCTTAAGGCGCTTGAGTGAGGTGATGGGATAGAGCTTCATGCGCTCAATCTGACTGAGAAGGTTTTCGTCTTTCGGAGTATTGGTCCCGAGGAGTTGGATATTGTGGAACTGAGCATACTTGAGTGCATCTTGGGTAAAGGAGGTGTTTGAAGCAATCCACAGCTCGTTAAAATGATAAGGAGTTTTTCCACTCTTAAGATCATCATAGCGTGCTTTCACATAGAGCACGAGTTTGATATCATTTTTTTTGCCCTGATGATTATGGAATTTGCATTCCATAAGCACTGTTCCTCGCTTCTTGTGGGCCAGTACATCTACCTCATGAGTAACTGCTTCACCTTGCAGTATTTTTCTCACTTCAGTCTCATACCCCAGTTCTTGCGCATACTTCGCCATGTAGTCTTCAAAATGATATCCAGTGGGGCCTAGCTCAAAGAGTGCTCGCTTAAGCGAATACAAGACGGCAGCGAGAGGAGAAGTTTTATGCAGAAGTCGATAAGCTTTGGAGTAGAGATTTTTTGTCGTCATCCCTTGCTTTAATTCTGGCTTAAGTTTTTCTATTACGGTGTCACAGTCTCGCGACTTGAGTCCACAGCGCTCAAATGAACGTTTAAGTTTTTTTATTGAAAAAGGCTGGATTTCACCAGAGGATTTTATAATCTGAAATTGTTGCTGTAATTTTTTTTTACGGCTCGACATGTTAGTACTCAATTTTTCCACGCAGTTTTTTCTTAAGACCCTCAAGCTTTTTCGAATTCAAGCGATCAAGTACAGCTGAGCGCTTTGGCTTTGTCTTTTTGCGAGGTTTCGGGGGAACTAAGACATTTTCTATCATACGATTCAGACGTGCAATGCATTCGTCTTGATTCATTTTTTGAGAGCGGGATTCTTGGCAAGTAATCTGAACCACACCTGCTTGTGTGATGAGATTAGCATACCGCTCCCTAAAGCGGGCCAGTACATCTGGATGAAGTGTTTGATTTGATCCGATGGACCATTCCATAGTGACTTTGGAATTAACCTTGTTAACGTTCTGACCTCCCGCTCCAGAGGAGCGAGAGTAGGTAAAGTTAAGTTCTTCGAAAGGGATTCTCATCCCTGGAGTGTATCACTGAAGAGTAGGATGGGTCTCTAGTGTTTTTGGATGGATCAGTTCAGTGGCATTCTTATAAAGACGTGGAGTCTTGTACAAGAGCTTCAGCGCCTGCCATTTAGGCATATATTTGTATTTTCCTGGATAATTTAACTTCAAAACTTCATGAATCTTCTTTGCATGACGGCCGGAGACCCTTGGGAAAAGGTGGTGCTCGACGTGGTAGCCGAAATTGAGATGCAAGATACTCCAGAGCTTCGGAGTGGTCACCGTTAGTGAATTTTCCAGTGGATCATTGATCTTAGTCAAAGGAGAGAGGTTATGATTCGTGAGAATGTAGCTAAGGACAGTGTAGTTCTGAACAAACAAAGGAATGATGGCAAGGTAGAGAATATTTTCGAGACCTATTCCATAAAGATAAGCCCCAATAGCAAGAACAATAAGAGAAAATTCAATGGTCACTCTTTTGTGATCCATCTTCTCCCACATCTTATTTCCAAAGCGCATGTAGACTTGGTTCATGACTGATTGGAGTGAGAACCAGTAAAAAAGATAAAAGTAGCTCACGGGATTTTTTGATCCAGGAGCTAATTCAAAAACGACTTTCATGAATTTCGAACGCTTGTAAACACTCAACGTTGGGAAAGCATCAGGGTCTTTGTAGATCAGTTGAGTGTTTCCGTGGTGAAGAGTGTTGTGCCAAAAACGCCAGTAGGTTTGACTGACGAGAAAGGGACCAAAACCGATACTTCCGATGATGTTTTGTAGCCAAGCTGACTGAACGATCCCTCCATGGAGAGTTTCATGGGCGATAAATGCCATGCCCGCATTAAATTGCCCCATGACCACGCCTAAGAGAATTTTTAGTGACCAGTGAAGATCAAGAGTCGTGATGGCGTAGATGATAGCTGCGTTTAAAACAAGAAATCCTACCAAGTAGAGAGCGCGCGAAGGAGTGCGCTTAAAAATTTCTTGGGGCAGATGTGCTTTCAATTCTTGTTGATATGTCCCAAGCGCCTTAAGGGGCTCAGGTGTCACTGATTTTTCTTCTGACTCGATGGGGGATTTGAATAGAGGCTGATATGATTGAGCTTGAAGCGATGCGTCAGTTGTCGAGTTCAAGATCTATCCTTGTCTGGGTATCTATTGAACATAGCAACATTAATATTGTTTTTAAATATCAAATGCGAAGGAAATACGAAGGTGCCAGCCTCCTTGGAGGCTGGCACCTTCGTAATTCCTTCGATTAAGTTATCGAGATATCAATGCACCTTGGATATCTTCTTTCGTGAAATAAATTCCCTGGGCACGGAAACTAGAAAGATCCGTTAGTTTTAAAGTATGAGGAACGAAGTCCATGGACTCAATTTCACGCTTCAAAATAACGCGATTTTGAGCAATTACAAGTTCAACCTTATCGACAGGAATGACAAAACCAGCTCCAGTAACTTCACCGAGGAGGAGTCTAGCTCCGGCATTCTCACGTGAAGAAAGTTGAATGTTTCTAGACTGTAAAAGTCTTTCAGCTTGAGTGCGGTTGAGGTTTGCCATCGCCTGAAGGGAAAATAGCGCGCTCAAAACAATCATAAGAATTTTCATTGCATGACTCCGTGTGGGCCGGTTAAAAATGTTTCACATAAATTAATTGTAAAATAGGGGATGTGACCCTGCTTCTTTGGGTTACTCATGATTGCATGGGTCGCTTTCGCCGCTTCCCGCTGAATGTCTTTCACTTCTTTGATCGCTTCCTCAGAGAGGGACTCACTCAAAGAGTACATGAGATTGAGGCCCTGAGAGAGAGCTTCAGGCTTATACAGACTCACGAGCTCCGGCAGATGCGAGGCGGCTGTCTTGAGATCAAGGCTAAAGTCTTGGTGAGCTGCCTTGATGATTTCATTTTCGACGATGAGCACTTTCATCTCCACGAGCGTTTGAGTTTTCTTCACTCCCATGGCTCCAAACAATTCCTGAACTTCACTCCAGTCAGTCCCTTTATGGTTGGCCGCGAGCTTGTAAATAAAATAGTTCGTGCGGTCTTTCAGCACCTCATTGAGATCCAGCGAGAACACTCTCTCCTGAGCTCCTTCGAACACAAACGAGCCGAAAACTTTCTCTAAGTGCTCCTTAAGCTCCACTGGAAGGAGGTTCAAAAGTTTCGCTACATTCTTCTCGCGCAACATGTAGGCACAGAGATTTAAGACAGTGTGGGGTGCCACTTCTGTTTTGGTTTCTTCTTGGAGAAACCGGCGAAGGGTGGTGACAGGAACCTGCGCGCGCGAGGCGAGGGACTGAACGGTGACTCGGGGGTGAAGCACCATATAGTCTTTCACCATCGCGCGGAGGATTTCTGACACACTTGATTTTGACTGAGCGGAAACTTCTTGTTGCAAAGTTTTCTCCTATACTCAAGTCGTATCAACACTTTATTCGCTCTGAAAACAGCTCCTTACATAAGTAGGTCGATGTTAGAAACAGCGGTGACACTTTGTCCCTTTTAACGGGTAACCACACGTCTAATGACTCGTCCTGGTGCCGAATTGCTCCCGCACGGCCGGGTTAATACGCGAAATCTTAAGGATGCATTGAGATCACTCGAGTCCATAACAAGAAGTCCTGATTTCGTTAGATCCGGGCTTGTATTCTGAATTTCAAGATGATTTTTAATTTGCACGCGAAGTGAACGACTGGCTGTTTGTGCACAACCTGAACGCACAGGTACCGCAGTCACAAAGCGCGAAACCCAGTCATCACTCACGGGCTGTGGGAATCGTCCGGGCTGTCCCCACTGTTTTAGTTCAATGAGTTTTCCAATCTTCGCATCTTGTGGTCCTGCTCCTAAGCCCTGGTGACCAACATAATATGTATGTAGGCTTGCTCTGAGGCCTGCATCGAGTACTGTTGTGCCACGATTATCAGCGGTGATCTCGATTGCCTCAATCATTTGACCTGGAGTGAGCTCTATGTTGAAAGCCAGAGAGCAAACGCGATGCTGGACACGAGCATCACGACGTGAGCGAGGAGTTCTATGGGGGCCAGCATCTTCATTATCATTTTCTCCATCATGTTGTGGCACTTGCACATTGAATTGATCAAAAAGAACTGAGACAGATTGACCATCAGGTGCTGGCGAGAAAGCAACTGTATTGCGTGGGCAACCTGTGCCAGAGTGACCAAAGCTCGTAAAGTTAAGTTGCGCCAAAGCTTGTGAGCTTAGAAGTAAAAGGGATAGTGATAAAAATGGTCGCATAGAATCTCCTCGTGTGTGAGTCCGTCTTAAATTTTTAGTATCTTGGTGCAGCTAACTTTGAAAACTCACAAAATAATTTTCAGGACTATTATCGCCCACCTGGTTTTTTTGAAAAAATCCACCTGGGCGACAAACACACACACACCAAACTTTAGGGCTTCACAGAAAATTTTTCCTCGAGGATGCTCAGAACATGCATCGGACTTAATGTCCTGAGCACAACAAACCCTGCAAGGAGAATTTGAAATGAACTTGATGAAGAAACTTATGCTCGCAACGGCCCTCACACTTTCAGCTTCAGTGTATGCCCAGGGACTTCAGCTTGGTTACCCAAGCACTGGTGGCAATGGCTGTCCACAGGGTTCAGTCTCGGCGAACCTCTCACCTGATAACCAACAACTCTCAATCCTCTTTGATCAGTTCCTAGCTGAAGCGGGACCTGGAGTGGGGAAAACAATTGATCGCAAGAGCTGTAATATTTCTATCCCGATCACTGTTCCTGGTGGATATTCTGTTTCGATTGTTCAAGTGGATTATCGTGGTTTCGTAGGACTTCCGAGTCGTTCTGCGACCGCTCGTTTTTCGGCTGAGTATTTCTTTGCTGGCATGAGAGGACCTCTCCTTCAGCGCACATTCGTAGGTTCTCAGAATACTGATTATCTAATTGATGACCGTCTTGCCGTTTCAGCGATGGTTTGGTCAGCGTGTGGTGCTCAAACGAACCTTCGTATCAACGCTTCAATGATGCTTTCGAACTCAGATAGAAGTAGAGATGCCATCGCAACTGTGGACTCAGCTGATATTAGCTCAGGGATCCTCTACCAACTTCAATATAGACGCTGCCGTTAATCCTCAAAGGTGCCAGCCTCTTTTTTTCAAACCCCGCCTAAGTGCGGGGTTTTTTTATGAGTGTTAGCCTCAATATAAAAAAAGAGGCTGGCACCCTAGTGGCAAGAGGGTTTTTCTTCTAAGGGCTTGGCTTCAACGAATTTTTCGATCTTGGTGGTTCTCCATCCGATGGTTAGAACTCCTAAGAGCATCAATGAGAAGGCATAGATTTTGGGACGATGAAATCTGAGAGGGGAGAGAATTTTTTGCACAACTTTTGGTGCGAGCATCATACTCGGCAGAGTTCCGAGCCAAAAAAAGAGCATACTGAGTGTTGAGAGGAGTGGGCTTTGCAAAGCCAGACTTGAAAGAATCACTCCGTAAAGGAGTCCGCAGGGTAGAAAGAGCGTGATAAGGCCTGTGAAAAAACTTTTTAGACCCGAAGCTTGAAGATTCACCACACTCATCCAGCTGCGCTGATATATTTTCTTAAAGATTCGTGGAAGAGGAAGGTGAATTTTTTTACCCCACAAACTCGAGATGCCCCAGACGATAAACATCATGCCTATGAAGACTGAGGGGAGATAATTCAGACTTGGATGAAGGGTGTTTATTTTAAAAAGGCTCCCCACGCTTCCCATGATAAAACCCAGTATCAAATATCCCAGCAGTCGACCTATTTGATACAGTCCCACATCAGTTGTCGATTTAGTGGAAGCGGTTACAAGTCCTCCACACATACCAATACAGTGCAGGCTCCCTGCCAATCCAGCCATGAAAGATGCAGTCAGGACTACTGGGTTAGTGAATAGGGCCAACAAGGCTTACCTCTTTGGTTGCCACAACACTATTAGTGATGCGGTCATAAAAATCAATTTTGATAGTCTTTCCACCTGCGACAAGTATGTCTGGGGAGAATTTAATAATCAGTACTGTTTGCATTTCTGCTCGCTCAAGTTTGATAGGCCTTGCACTTGTTAAGAAGTCGACTTTCCCCTCGAGCGTTGGATCATTATGTTTAAAGTCGATATGAAACTCTTGAGAGCCTTGGTGTTTGAGTTTGACCGTAAAAACATTGGTCACCTGTTGCACCACACCTGCTTCTTCGATGGCATTGAAGGGAGCCCCTTTTGAGCGAATAAAGACTGCCTGAAGATTAGAGCTTGCTTGTAAGAAATAGAAGAAGCTTGAAATAAAAATAAGCCCTAGAACGACGTAGAGTACAGAGCGAGGTCGAATAAGCTTTGTTTTAATTCCCTTGAGTGCATTCTCAGATGTATACCGTATGAGGCCTTTGGGTTTATTAATTCTCTCCATGATGTCATCACAGGCATCGATGCATTGGGTGCAGGCAATGCACTCAAGCTGAGTCCCACGACGAATGTCGATTCCGGTGGGACATACCTTTACACAATTATAGCAGTTCACACAGTCTCCCTCTTGGGAGCGATCAACGAGACCGCGGCGCGGTTCACCGCGTTTGGCATCATAGGCCACGACCAGTGAATTTTCGTCCATCATCACTGATTGGATGCGTCCATAGGGACAGGCGATGATACAGAATTGCTCTCTAAACCAGCCAAAATCTAAGAGGATAATGGTGGTGAAAATCATCACGGCGGTAAAAATGCCAAAGTGGTCAAAGGGAGATCCCATAGTGATCCAAAACAGCTCCCGTGGTCCGATGAAATAGCCCATAAAGGTGTGCGCAATATGGAGTGAGATAGCTGTGTAGATGGTCCACTTGAGCAATTTTTTCCAGATCTTCTCAAAGGTGAGTGGATCTTGGTCGAGTTTTTCTCGCTGTCTGGCTTTGCCTTCAATCCACGCTTCAATCTTAAGGAAAATAGACTGGATAAAAACTGTCTGGGGGCAAGCCCAGCCACACCACACACGGCCAAAAACTGAAGTGAGAAAGCCAATAAAGAATAATCCTGAAATGAGTAGGAGAAAAAAAAGAATGGGCTCAACCCCATAAAGAGTCGAGCCAAAGAAAGTAAATTCTCTCTTCGCTATGTTGACCATCAAAGCAGGTTTACCATTGATGTAAAACCAAGGCAGAACAAGGTAGACGATGATCAATCCCCAGTAGACGAGTTGACGACGGTTCTTCCATACGCCAGCAACGTCTTCGGGATAAAGATAGACCCGATGACCCTCTTCATCAGTCGTGGCGAGGCGCTCGGGATCTAACTCAAATTTATTCTTCGACATATTACTCTGCGACTTTTTCCCCTTGGGGCTCTTTTCCATCTTTCACAAACGTATTCTTAAACGTTTGGATGTACGCCAAAACTTGATAGATCTCTTCGGTCGTTAAGACTTCACCCCACGCAGGCATTCCGTTTTCTTCGCTGCCATTGTAGACAACTGCGTAGTTAGTATCTGGCGTGCCACGTGAGATAAGCCAGTGATCATCAGTGAGGTTAGGTCCCACGTCTCCGCGTCCGCCTTCCATGTGGCACTGGAGGCAGTTGTCGGTATAGACCTGCATGCCAGCACTGATACCTGAAGGATTATTCCAAGCTGTAAATTGGTTGGGGTCCCAGCCGCCATGAAGTTTTTTATAATCTTCTTGCTTGGTTTTCACCTCGCTGTAGTGCTTCTCAAATTCTTGGCGCAATGAAGGGCCGCCCATGAATTGGTAGTAGATGAAATACACAATGGCAAAAACGATGCCTGCGTAAAATCCAAAACTCCACCACGAAGGCAAAGGATGGTTGAGCTCGTGGATTCCGTCATAGTTATGGTCGAGCACAAGGTGCTTTTCATCAGGTTTGATTTCAACATTATTATTAGAATCGCTCATAGCTTCTCTCCAGGTGTCTCGGTTTCATCATTAAGGGGAATCTGGGCGGCATGCTCAAACAGGGCCTTATTGGATTTCGAATAAGCCCAAATAGCATAGGCGGTAAAGGCGATGACAAAAAGGGCCATCGCCGTCAGAGGTAAATAGGTAAGATCAAAGTTTTTTAAAACGGCTTGCTTCATAGTTTACTCCGCTTTCCCGTAGTCCACTCCCAAGCGCTGCATATAGGCGATGAGAGCAATCACTTCTTTGTCGACGATGTTTTCTTGAACTCCGCCTTCTTTGAGATTATCTGCGATCTCCTGAGCTTGGTTTTGGGCATGAGTGATCCCCTCGGCAATTTCTTCGTTTGTGTAAGGGACGCCAAGTTTTTGCATCACACTCATTTTCTTAGGGATACTGTTGAAATCAGTCTTCTGTGAGTAGAGCCACTTGTAGCGAGGCATGATCGATCCCGCCGTTACTTCTTGCGGCACTAGGAAGTGACGATAGTGCCACATGTTTGAATATTTTTTACCCACACGAGCCAAATCCGGTCCCGTACGCTTTGAACCCCACTGGAACGGATGATCATAAATAAATTCTGCAGCTTCACTCGCTTTTCCATATCGAACGACTTCATGGGCCATCGGACGGACAGTCTGTGAGTGACACAAGTAACAACCTTCCTTGATATAGATATCACGGCCAGTCAGTTCAAGGGGAGTATAAGGTTTAACCACATCCATCTTCGCAATATAATTTTTTGACATAATCGATGGCACGATCTCAATGGCAGATCCAACCAGAATGGCAATCAGTGAAAGGACAGCAAAGAGAGTCGGCATCCCTTCAAGTTTTCTATGAGCTGAAGCTTCATGTTCAACTGAGGAATCATCGAGCGCGTATGCTTGATAAACTTCAACCTTATT
>DIVA01000007.1 GCA_002435705.1 Bacteriovoracaceae bacterium UBA6144 | reverse complement strand
AAGAACGCCGTCACCTGACCATGAAGCACCCTGTGAGTACTGCTTGCTCATGGTGTCCATCATCAATTTACGAGCTTCGTTAGCTGGCATCTTGTTGATCTGAACAACTGTCAAAGCTGTTTGGATTTCTTTAGCAAGGTTAGCATCTTTGATGTTTGAAAGAGAGAACTCGATCAACTCAGCATTGGTGAGTCCTGAAGCTTGAAGCTCCTTCACTTTTGCTGTGAACTTTTCCATCTGTGAATTGTAGAAAGCGCGATCAGTTTGATCCCACTCTACAGACAATGAATAGTTCAACTCATCGAAAGCTGCTTTAAGAGAGTTGTTTGATACAGCGTTAGCTTGTACCGTGACCATGGCGAAAGCCATAAATCCTACTAGAAACTTTTTGAACATAAATTTACTCCAGGTTCGGGGGGTTAATATATTTAGTTCGTCATGAACAAATTATTTTCGTTAGAATCGTTTTATCTTTATCAAAACTCTCAGCCAATCATAAAATACTTACTAGTAATCTTTACTCCGTAGTGTCAGCATGACACCGATTCTTAGATTCCTCTCGAGTCGTACCTCTGAAGAATTTTAAGTTTATCCACGAAGGGATTAGCACAACGCTCATTACAAGTGTCGATGATGCCTTCAATGAATTGATTTCTAATTGTTGAATTTGTATTAATTTTCTCTCTCAAATTATAAACAAAATCAGGCGCCAACTCGTTTCCTAAGATTTTCTTAAGATCCCACAGCATGCCAAAGACGAAGTCACTGTTGGCATAATCACTGGTCTCAAATTGCACCATGTAGCTTTCGTTCTTCTTGGCCTTCTTACCATTGAAGGTGTTGTAGTCTTTAATCCGGGTGGCCAAATTGGCACTGTTGGCGATCTGCCCGGCGAAGAAATCGGCCATTCCTTCAATCACCGCACTGGAATGAGAAAGTACCAAATGATCAGAAAGGGCCACGTGAGCATACTCATGGTAGATGATCTCAGGCACTAGGGCTGAATCAAGCCAAAACCACTTACGAGAGAAGGCACGGCTCAAGGGATCAGCGAACTGATAAACAGCCTCTAACATGATGCTAGTTCCCGCCGTTCGAAGAACGTTTTCCCAAGAATAAAAACTATCATACATGGGTGTATCACGGTTGAGTTCCGCCTGTGCAAGCCCTGCAAAAAAACGCTGAAGACTTGTCATGTGCATCTGTTTTCTGAAAGCTGACAGAACACTCCCCCAGTCACCCAGTGCTCCGCCTTTAATTTTTAGCGTACTGACGTGAACGCGCTTTTGTGGGCGAAACCAGATCTCCATATCCCAGGGCTTCACACCTCGGCTGGCCAGACCTTTACCCGCTGGAATCGTGAGAGCGTTATTGAACTGAGGAGTCAAATTATCGTTAGCAAATTTTCCGAGTTCATTAAACTGGTTCGTGAGCTCCACACGAACCGTCATTTTAGGAAGAGCTTCGACGTACTGAGATTTCATTTTTTCAATGAAATACTCTCGAGCGATGTTGAGATGATAGTAAGCAGTAGATGCTCTTAAGACTAAGTCTTTATCCGCATCATCAAAGCGCACAGCCTCTTCACTCTTGCCTTTTACAATCTTAAAGAACTCGCCATCAACGGCTTCGGTCGTGATCAAATGCTTCAAAGGAAGTTGACGGATCTGAGCACGAAAGCTCTGGTCTCGGGCCACCACTCGCGTCACAACCACTTCGCTTGCGTAAGTGGCAAAGCTCGAAAGTATCAAAATCAGCAGAGTTAATCTTTTCATAAATCAGATCCCTTTAAAACAAGCTGTGCTGATCATCTTGAGGCTGATCACGATTAAAAATTTCGATAGCAACAATGGCCAGAGTCGGGACGAATCCAAAAGGTGGAGGCACCACGATCGAAAGCGTTGAACCGAAGAGACGCACCCAAACAGAGGCTTTATCCCAGAAAGTCTTCGTTGGATTCCAAATCTCTTCCAGCTTTGCCACCTGATCAAGTTCCACCGCTGTGATAATCCCCATCTCAAACGCCGCTGTCATAAGATCAGTGTACTGGGGCTGGCGGCCTTGGAAATAATTATTGGTCGAGAGAATCTTCATCTCTTTTCTGAGCACACGGATAGCAAACCGGAAGCGCTCCATCGGGTCTAGGGTAAAGCTCTCGATCACCGTGTCTTCATCATCATAGATAAGGATATCGATGCGTGGGCTTTCAAGACGAGTCTTAAGTTTTTTGATCACATTCCCCATCAAAGAGATTTGAATGGGTGTGTATTGGGCGAAAAGTTTTTGACGATGAGAAAGTTTCGTTTTACCAGCTTCTTTCGTGACGAATTCAGATCTCTCCTCTGAACGCGGAATAGGATGCTGGGTGCGGAGAAAGTTTTTTTTCTGCACATACTCCGCAAGGCTGTATTCCCAATTGCCTATGCTATCTTTAATCGCTTCATCCAATTCCTCTTTGGCCAATGGAGTAATCAAATTGGCCCGAGCCGCTTGAACGATTAAAGGCTTAAGCTTTGAAACATTAAAGGTTTTGTCGGTTTGGCGAAAAGAGCTCATAAGCTCTTTGTAGTTTTCACTCAAGCACTTTCCGCGCTTGCGTTTATCAGAGAATTCCTTGAAGCGCTTCATCTCAACGGAGAGCTCTTCGGGAGCGGGTTGAAGCGTATCATCCAGACGAGTGTTAATGTCTTTAAGCACCCAGTGAGCTTGCAGGAGCGAGCGATGAACAACATCATCGACTATTCCGAGGTAACGAGTCGCATGCAGCATTTGCTCTTTGTTGCCACGAAACTCAGGATAGCGATCAATTTTATTGGTCCAGTTTCTAGCTAGATTAAATGAACAAGCTTCCCCTGTCGTCTCCTTGAGAGTTTCAAGGAAGTCCGCTTTAAATGTTTCACCATCTAGATTGAGACGATCAATCGCACGAGCGGTACGAGAGCCTATGATAAAGGAGCTGGCTTCTCTATCGTTCAAGAGAGGATGAGACCATGCAAGAGTGCTGGTTAAAAGTAGGGCCGTGAAAAGCGCTGTGTACCGCACTGGGGACTCCTTCGACTATGAGTCCCTAAAGTAACCTAATATTTCATGACAGTGGGTGAAGTGTGTAAAAAGAACAGTGTTAAACTATGATATTTACAAGATAAAAAAAGGGGAGATTGCTCTCCCCCCCTGTCTCGATCATGACGAAAACCAGTCCAGTTAAGTCCCGTCACTCTCGATAATCGTTGGTGGTGTCTTATTAAGTTTTTTTCGATGAGGCCAAAGAGCATACCAAAACGCTAAAGGGAGACTCCCAATCAGCGCTAGATACAATAAACTCTTCCACGGCTCTCGCATGAGATACTCCTCATGCACAGTTGTACACCCCAAAGACCCATGCCCCCAAGCCTTCGTTTTAACTGCTAAAAAATGTAAGATAAAGTGACACCACCAGTATCAATTAGGCTCCAAAACTCAACACTCTTTATACGGCCCTGCCAGAGTGTAAAGATTGGTTTAAGATTCCCTCATGGACATACCTCAATCAAAATGGGCCCGGGGCTCAAAACTACTTAAAATGGCCTCAAAAATGGCCGCTCAAGAGCTCTCCCATCGCCTGCCTGGCAAAGCCTTTGACCAGGCCAAAAAACTCGCGCTGCGGATCGATCAGACCCGCGAATTAGTGGCAACCCTTTCACAGATGAAAGGCGCCGCCATGAAAGCCGGGCAGCTCCTGGGCCTTGAGGCCGGAGAGCTGCTCCCACCTGAAGTGGTGGAGGTCCTCTCAAAACTTCAATCAGAGGGCCAGGCCTTGGGCTTTGATAAGATTGAAGCGATCTTAAAACACGAACTCAAAGAGAAGTACGCAGATCTTACTGACCTCACCCAAAAGCCGATTGCCTCCGCCTCCATCGGACAGGTTCACAAAGCGAGCTTTCAAGGTCGAGAAATCGTGCTCAAGGTTCAGTTCCCCGGCATCGGCGACACGATCGATAGCGACGTGGAAATGCTGAGCTCCTTGATCGACAAGTTTAAGTTCATCACCAATAAGAAAGTTGATCTCTCTCCCCTCTTTGAGGAAATCAGACAGACGCTTCACCAAGAAACAGATTATCTGACTGAACTTGCTTTCATGCAGTCCTACGGAGAAAACTTCCAGGGCCTTGCCGCTTATGTCATCCCTCGTCCCATCCCAGAGCTCTCCACGAAACATGTATTGGCGATGGAATACGTTCGCGCTCACAGCATGAATGACTGGTCCAAGTTCGCCGAACCCGAGCAGAAGCAGCTTATCGGCGAGCGCATGATGGAGCTCTTTCTTAAAGAATATCTGGAGCACGGTCTGGTTCAGACGGATCCGAACTGGGGCAACTTCCTCGTAACCGATAAAAATGAACTCGTAGTGCTGGACTTCGGCGCGTGCAAAACCTACTCGAAAGAATTCATCGCCACCTACCGCAAAATCCTCGCCTTCTCCATGCGCCGAGAGAAAGCGGCCCTTCTTGAGATCTCCTATGGCTTCGGCCTCATCGATGAGCGTGAACCCCAAGAAGTGAAAGACAAGTACCTCCACATGATGGACGTGGTGATCGCTCCGTTCCGGCACCAAGGAGTATTTGATTTTGCGACGGAGACCTA
>DIVA01000027.1 GCA_002435705.1 Bacteriovoracaceae bacterium UBA6144 | reverse complement strand
CCTTGGCCATCAATTGAATCAAATCTAGACCAGAGAATTTCCCCAACCAATCACGATTGAAGACGACATGAGTTTTAGTCATATCGAGAACTTTTCCTACCTGCTCCTTATAGGTCTGAGCATTCTGCTTTACGTCTTCCTCAGTAAGAATAGGTCTTGTCTTATTTTTACCAGTCGGATCCCCAATCTGCGCCGTATAGTCGCCAATAAGAAAATAGATCTCATGTCCAAAATCTTGAAGGAGACGCAGTTTCTGCAGCACCACAGTATGGCCTAAATGGATATCAGGCCTTGAGGGATCGGCTCCGAATTTAATTTTAAGAGGAGTTTGTTTTTCAAAACTCTTCTTCAATTTTTTTAGTAGCTCTTCCTCTGGGAGTATTTCATGCACTCCACGACGAATCTCTTGAAACTGTTCTTCAGCACTTATTTTAATTTTCATGCTGACTAGTGTACTTGAGCCAGTGCTTTTCTTCTACCTTGAAAAGTGCGTTAGCACGCCCTAAGCCATCACTTTTGAACTTTGTTCTTTCAAAAAATGTCGATTTCAAAAAGGGCATCGGCAGCTCAATCAGGGTTGTGCCTTGAAACTTTTTAACTGAGTCCTGTACTTCTTTAATCACTTTCGAGCGGAAACGCGGCACGGTGGCAATGTTCGACGCCATGCCTACTTCCGGCGCACCTTTAAGCAGCAAGTTTTGTGGAGCACTGGCCTCGACCACCTCAATGGCAAGGTGAGGTATATCATTTTTTTGCTCGAGCTTGAGTCTTAGTCCAAGCTGCACAGGAAAAGTAATCGAACTTCGACCAGTCATGGTTCTTCTTACACCGCTAATCTTATTGGTCAGATGGATATAACCATGAAACACATCACCCTCTTTATCAATCGTCATCATCACTCCCCCATCAGCTAGAGAGATTTCTCCGTCCGAGAAGGCTTGCGCCAGCAATCCCGCTTTCACCGCAGCAGTGAGGGCCTGGTTGATAAATGGCTCACCGATGGAAACTACTATATTGGCCTTATTATCTTCGAGTGCTCTAAAGATTTGAGTCATGGAAGCTGAGTAATTACGGTTCGAACGATTGGCACGGGGATTCACAGGGGCTGTTTCTAGACATGTCTTCACATCAGAGGCCTCAGACGGTAAGCACAAGACGCCTTTGAGACGAGCGCGAGCATGACTTTGTGTCGCAATCAATCCATCTACGCTCATGGCACCAGCTAAGAGCTCCGTTTCTTCAAAAAATGCTTTAGGGAAATTAAACTCCAAATCATCATCCCCGGCCGGATCTTCAAAAACGTCTAAGTTTTTGAGCACGATGATATCGAGGATGAATTTCTTCATGGAGTCTTTTTCACGCATGATCCAATTGCGAAGTTTTACTGGATCAATTTTGATTGAACGATTGCCAATACGGATTTCAACTTCTGGGACAATGAGGTCACGAAAATTGAGTTTTACGGAATCAGGCTGGGCGTGAATTTTTTTGAGCGCTTCGCGAAGATCGACCTTTTCGAGTTTAAGGCCCATCATCTCATCACCTAGAACACTCTTCCAAAGTGCTTCCACTGGAAGAGACAACCCGTCGATTTCTAATTCTGCCCCCAAAAGTTCAATCGCAAAAACAATCGGTCTGCCATTGGTAGAATGAAGAGAGACCTCTAGAGAAATTTTCTGCGCTCCCAGCTCAAGTCCATGTACATTATGCTTCATGTTCCAAAGCATATGACCACTCTGAGTAGAAGGAGTGATCTCTGCATCTAAATTCTCAAGTCCATAGTTAAACTGCTCAATAACTAGCTTGAAGTCAGACTTCAGCATATCAATTTTAAGAAATTCTAAAAGCAAGCGATACCAATCACGTCCCTCTTGAGACAAGCCTACAAGTCGAGGCCCAAGATCAAAGACGAGAGGTTTTTGAATGGTACTACGATACGGATCAGGTAAGCCATTTTGCATCAAAACAGTACGAACATGATTGAGAAAGATATGACTCCATCCCTTATCGAAACGGGTCTGAATCACAACATCCGCTTCACTGCTAGTGGGTGCAGCCTGTGCAAATGAAATGGTTAGTATAAGACCAAGTATCAATAAAATTCTTTTCATGGCGCTTGATTTACCAAGCTTCCGATGAACTTTCAGTAACCTGGGAAATTAAGACAGGGTCTTAGGAAATAATTATGACATTTCAAAGCCTTACACATATTGCCAAAGTTATATCTGCAGGGCTATCAAAGGGTTTATGAAAAAAATACTCTTCCTCCTCCTCATTAGTTTTAGTGCTTATTCCTCTAACCTTGAAAGCTGGATTGAATTTCAAGAGAAAGCTTCTTGGGAAAAACTCCTCAAGAATATCTCCCCCGCTGGAGCAGCTCCGGGCGTGGTGATTGCATCTCCACAACGCGTGAATCCAGACTACTTCTTTCATTGGGTTCGTGACGCCGCTTTAGTCATGGACGTAGTGATGGAAGAAAACAGAATGCATCCATCAGCAAAGCTTCAAAAATTTATCGATCAATACATTGCCTTCTCTCATTATATTCAAACCAAAGATGCGATCAGTGGTTTGGGCGAACCTAAGTATTTTGTTGATGGCCGTGGTTACACTGGTCCTTGGGGTCGACCTCAAGATGACGGCCCAGCACTTCGTTCTCTCTATATTATTCGTCACACGCATGATCTTCTCCGCAAGGGCATGAAGCCCAGCGAACTTGAGTACCTTTATAAGGCTGAGCTACCAGCGCAATCACTTATTAAAAGAGACCTTGAATACATTGCTCACCGCTGGAGAGAGCCAAACTTTGATCTTTGGGAAGAAGTTTTTGGAACTCACTTCTATACGCTCATGGCCATTCGCCAAGCGCTGACTGAAGGTGCAGAATTAGCTTTTGTCCTTAATGATGAGGCTGCAGGATCTTACTACCAATGGCAAGCAAGCCTTGTTGATGACCACCTCAAGCGTTTTATCCAAAACAATCATTTTGTGAATACGATCGACTTCGCTGGAGGCTTAAACTATAAGCATTCAAATCTTGATACTTCTATTCTCTTGGCCTTTCATCACGTCGGAGAAACGTCTGTCTTCAAACTTCAAGACGTAAAACTCAAGAATACAATTCGTCTTTTGGAAAATGCTTTCAATAGAGTTTATCCGCTTAATCAGCGTGGTATTTCAGCCGTGGCCCTTGGTCGCTACCCAGAAGATCAATATTATGGTGGGAACCCATGGATCCTTACCACTCTTGCTGTTGCAGAGTACTACTACCGCCTCGCTCGCCAGACAAACAATCTCAAGTTAGTTGAAAAAGGTGATGCTTATCTTGAACGCGTTTACTTTCACTCTCGTGCTGATGGAGCCATGGCAGAGCAGTGGGATAAGTTCACTGGTTTTCACATCTCTGCCGATGAACTGACTTGGTCACACGCCTCATTCATCACGGCGATTCGCGAACGCAAAGCTGCTAAAAAGTCTCTTAAGTAATTCTTCCTTTGCCGCTCCCAGTGAGCGGCAAAGTTTTCCTACCCCTGTCAATTTTCTGTCTTCAATCTTTCTGCTCTTCTACTTAGCTTAAGTAGCTAAATTCAATAACATTAATGGCACATCCTGCCCCGATTTCTTACACCTTTGACTCAGGGGATAATAACTTTATATCCAGCATTCTGCAGGACGCAGATTGAACTCAGATCAAGGAGGATCGCGTGAACTTCACACGAGCCATTATCGCCACGGCCCTTATTTCTACCAATACTCACGCTGCTGAATTTATCGCTAAGATAAACAACCCATCGTCGAAAGCCTTGGCACTTGCGGGCCTTGAAATTAAAGAGGCCATCTTTCCAAGTCTTGGTCTCTATCTCCTGCGTGATAGTGAGAAGAGCGTGGAAGCCAGTTTAGAGAAAGCGAAACTAAACGCTGATATTGAAATCGCTTTTGCGAATGAGAAAATGCAACTTCGCTCTACACCTAACGATCCTTCTTTCAAGGATCAGTGGGGGCTGCAAGCGACCCAAGCGAGTGGTGCTTGGAAACTTGGCACAGGTGGTGAAACTGTGGATCGCGATGAGGTCGTCGTGGCCGTGGTTGATAATGGAACTGATACCAC
>DIVA01000101.1 GCA_002435705.1 Bacteriovoracaceae bacterium UBA6144 | reverse complement strand
ATCATGTGAAAACATGTGCGCTGGCTGGTGCTGATGTGGCCACGATTCCATTTAAAGCGATCGAAGGTCTCTTCCACCATCCTTTAACCAAACTTGGTCTCGAGCAGTTTTTAGCAGATCACGCCAAGTCTCAGAAATAAGGGCATTTCCCGAGTTTTTAGATCCAATAAAAACGAGCTAAAACCAGTCAAATTTTTTCGCTTTTGTGTCGATAGGACTCTCAGAGGTTAACCCTCTGGGAGATCTATGCTGCGACTGCTTTTTATCCTCACCCTCTTTTACTCCTGTGTGCCCGCACAGAAGGAGAGCCTGACAACAGGGGCGGCGACTAATCCTAATGCTCCCTCTGCCTGGAATAAGGCCGGTTTTCCCAAACAGATTTATCTCTCTCGTGAATTTTCAGATAATGAAGCCGCTGAACTAACCAAAGCCGTGGTCAGCTGGAACACCCACGGAGGCTTTACTTTCTCAAGCGTCTCCAGCACTAAGGTCAACGACCGCTCAAGTGTGAATAATCTTAATTCATTATTTGATGGTGAATTTGGAATTTATAAAGCTGTGAACTGGCATCCCAATCTTCCCTCGACAGCTCTGGCGGTCACACAAATTTTTGGTGTCAGACAAAACGTGGGCACGGCCAGTGAATCCATAGAAATTGTAGAAGGTGATATCCTGATTAACTGGACCTTCCCTTACGCTCCTACCAACCCCTACGGGTATGATCTTTTCACTGTCACCCTCCATGAGATGGGTCATTTCTTGGGATTAGGTCATATCACCAACTATGCACTTCAAAGTGTTATGTACCCAAGTATTGGCTATAGCACTTTCTATCTGCGCCCAGGAAGTGAAGACATTCGAAACATTAGATCAAAATATAGCATCGGGGTTCAGGCCCTGGGTGCTCGTGCCCCCGCCAGCTCAACAGTCACGGCTCCCATCACGAAAGAGCAGGCCCAGAACTCTCCGGATACGGTAAAAATCATCTTAGAGCTTCACTCTGATGGAACTTGCAAGCATTATTTAAACGATCAGTACCTTCATCAACACCACGTCGAACTCTAAGCTAAAACTTTCATCTGCCTCTTAAGTCCAATCGCCGCTGAAGCATAGCCGCCGTTTTCAGAATCAATGAAGTGAATGTGTTGTCCTTGCCCCAGTCCTTCCACAAAGCACGTCATGAGAGCGGAATCTGTTTCAAAGGTTCCATAGAAGAGTTCGCTCAAGAGAAATTTTTCTTCCAGAAAGTTTTTTATCTGAATGATTTCATCAGGCGTGCAGTCGAGAACCATGCGAAGAGTATCGTCAAACTTTCGAAAATCCGAATGAGTCTGCATGGAGTGAGCGTATTTTTTGGCATTAAAAAAAATGGCAGGGAAGTGAAACTTAAAAACGAGAACCGCGTAAAAGATCTCAAGCATTCGTAAAAAGAAAGGAAGTGAAAAAACAGAGTCGTGCAGCCTACGCTCATCTGCGAGAAGCTGCCCCACGGACTTATAGGTGGTAAGATCAATGTTAACAGGGTTCGCCGCTTCAATGCCATCAGGAAAAATCTCTGAGAGCTTATCCATGATCTGCGTGTAGATGGCATCTCCTTGGCGTGAGACAGCAAGGATTGTAAAAATCTTGCCTCTGCGACTAGGGATGGGGTTCCAGCGACAGGACAAGCCGTCCAGACTCACTTCTTTTTCAGTGCTCTCTTTATACTCAAAAGAGGCATCCGACTTGATGAGCTTTTCGGCAACACTAAGTCCATCGCCTCGCAAAATCGCAATCGAGCGCCCAGCTGTGAGTTCAAACTTTCCAACCTCAAGAGAGTAACCAAGCTCATTTAAGTGAGCCACACTCACCACCCCTACTCGCAGACCAAGAGAAAAGTTTTGTTGAGATAAGGCCTTGAGTGCCGAGAGGTCTTCACACACTTTCGCCACATGAGAATTTGGGATCAAAAGAGTGGCGCCATCACCCCCAAAAACGAAAGGGAAATCAAAATCTTTAAGGCACTTGCGAACCACGATAATACTGGCTGCCCCAATCGTATTCACGTCCTTGTAGCGTCCCTCTTTGATAGCTTGAGTAGAGCCCTTGATGTCGGTGATGACCACCGACCAATCAGAGGGCACATCCACAAAGAATGATTCATCAGTGAATTGCGTGAACTCACTAAAGGATGAGAGATCTGAATAAAAAGTACTCACAGGTAGTTTTGCAACTCTTCAAGACTCATTTTCTGATGATGAACATGAGGCATCGGAGTCATGGGAGTGGACTTTTCTCCCTTCTTCGGCGCATAGACATGGCGTTCAAAAATCGGCATCAAATTCGTGCGAGAAAAACCTTCGATCCACGATACAAAGTCTTCTGTAAAAAATGGGCTGAAAAGATGATTTTCAATCACCCGCTTAAGCATCGGGCGCAATCCACCTTGATCCTTGAGGTGGTTATCTAGGCTTGCCATGAATTTGGCTCCAAAGCTGTAGGCCTGACGATCAGTAAAGCGGGTGTACCCTGCACGACCGGCCATGTTGGCATTACCGCTAAAGGCACCACCGCGGGGATATCCATTATCTCTCCAGCTGGCGATGGCCTCATCAATCCAGCCAGCGTTACCGTTGGCGGGCATCATCCCACGAGCAAAGTAGGAGTGGATTAATTCATGCCCGAGAGCACTTTCGCTTGTCATTGTGGCGCCGTGGTACTCCATACCGCCTGAGCCGGCATTATAGATCGTGACACTAGGGTGAGGGAAAGGACCATAGTCTGCTTCAAGTTCTGCCAAAATTTTCAGTGTCATGCCTTCAAGTTTTTTAAGCTGCGCACCCGCATTCGTGAGCATCGAGGGCTTAAGATAGATACGCACTGGAATCACGCGACCATCCATCGACGTAAAACTTAAACGTGATTCACGCATCACAGTCTCTGGGGTGGTGTGAAAGAACAGAGCGCTGGCATTAAAGTGAGGAGGAAATTGAATCCGCACATGATAATCAGTCAGGAATTGAATGTCTCCATTGGCATAGACTGCTTGCTTGACCTGAGAATTCTTAAAAAGAATATCAAAACTCATTCCATAGCGGTCATACTCAAGATTGGTGGGGATATATTTTTCAATGAAGCTTCTCTCTGACAGGTCACTGGTCCAAAACGCTGAGTGCACTCCTCCGTTACTCCATTCAAGCAGAGAGATGAGGGGGAGCTTAATCTTTAAGGTGTGAAGACCTGAAGAGATTTCCTGAGCTATCACACGCATCTTGGTAGCACGATCAGGAGTAGAGAGTTCGCTGGCCTGAGTGGCCAAACCGTTTAACAAAACTTCTGAAGCATTTTGCACGAAGTCCAGCATGGGATAACCTGCTTCATCAGTCTGAAAGCGTAAAGTTGCGTCAACAGAAGCGACTTTGCCAGTGATATCGTACTCAAGCTGGTAATGAGCCTCGAGGATATCAATATAGACGGCTTTTGAATTTTGGAAAGCAAATGATTTCGGCGCGCGCGAAAGATCATCCGTGACTGAAGCGTGGGCACAAAAAAGTGCCAAGAAAAGTGAGAGCATCCGTATTCCCCTTTTGATGTTTTCTTAATTGCATCAAAAGGGGAAAAGGTCTGTCAAACTTAGCTCATTACTGACGTGTTTTAGTCGGTGGTTTTGGAGCGCGGGCAAAAGCTTTTTTCTTCTGCTTCTCTTTATCATCCATGATCTCTGTGAGCTTCTTGTCGACATCATTGAGCTCTTCGATCAACTTACTCTTGATAAGTTCAGGAGATTTTAAAATACGCTTAAACTCCGTGAGAGCTTTCGTTTCATCTTTGATCAAGAGCAAGCGCTTCTCGACCTCTTCCTTAGTCATGCGATAGATCGCCATGTCGGCGAGGTATTCAGCGTAAGTGAATTTAGACTTGGTGAGGTAGTCCACGTAGTCCTTGCGGTTGGCTTTTTTCTCGGCGATCGCGTAGTGCTTCTCTTTGATAAAGCGGATGATCTCATTATTTTTTTGCAGACGCGCTTCATAATCCTGAATCAAAAGTTCATAGCGACGCTTAGTAACCACAAGTCTTTGGGCCGTGAAGATTTCAATAATCTCTTCGACCGTATCAAAGACCTTTACTCCTTTCTCAGTAATGAGAGTGAAGTTCGGCGAAAGCGATGAGGTGACCCCCATCTTGGCTTCGACTTCCTCGAGCGTGGGGGTGAAGCCACGCTTGAAGATGAGTTCAACCTTGATTTCGTTATCAACTGATGAATCGACATAATCTTTTAAAAAGTCCTGCTCCATCATCTTGTTGAGGTGACGGTAGAGTTTTTGAGCATCGTAGCCCCGAGGCAGCTCAACGATAAAGATCTTATCGCCGATCTGTTTAAAGAGCATTTTGAAGAGCACGCGGTTGCGTTCATCAACCTCTACGTCTCCCGTAAAATAGCGCACCCAAGGCTTAATCTTTTTGCATTTCCCTGTTTGCACAAAAGAGATCATCGCTTTCACGATATCTTTATGATTGAAACTCGGGATCACAGACGAAAAGCCCGTGCCAATCCCCTCAGAGCCATTCAAGAGCATAAGAGGAAGCTTAGGTAAAAGGCCCACCGGCTCCATGA
>DIVA01000094.1:1022-2569 GCA_002435705.1 Bacteriovoracaceae bacterium UBA6144 | reverse complement strand
TTCGAGCCACTTTTTGGTTCAGGCCTTCATAAAAAGCTAGAAGCGAAATACAATATTCTATTTGAAATTCACAAAATGCTCCCTGGTGATAAACTCAAAGAGCTGGCCCCGGATGTGTATGTGGCAGCCTACGCCGGGGGTTTTCCGGATCCAGATGGGTTCATGATTGTTCTCACGAGTATCTTGGGACAAGATTTTAAGACATTCCTGGGCCCCTTGGCCCCCCTCTACACCAAGGCGCAATCGGCCCTGGAGTGGACTGAAAGGACGCGTCTTTTTAAGGAGTTGGGAGAGGCGATGCTTGAGAAAAAATTACTCGTCCCTCTATGGAAAAAAGATATGTATGTGGCGATTGGGGAGAGGGTGGTTGACAGTGATGCCCTGTTTAAATATTCTCTGCGTCTGCACGAGTTTGATTATCGAAGTCCTTAGGAGAATGTATGAATTTAGACCTCAATATTTTTGTCGACGACCAATACGGTGATTCACGAGTTGACATCGTCCGCTAGTCATCAGCATTTAGTTCATCGCTTCGGTCTTACGGAGGGTCTCTTCAAAGGAGTGGCCCTCGCATCAAATATCTCCCTTACTGCTCTTATCTCACTTTTTCCTGGTCTGGGAGCTGATCCCATTCTTGCTTCAACGAGCATTCATTTTTTCTTCGCGGCCCTGCTTGAAATGCCAACCAGCTTTATTGCTCATCGCTACGGCCCTCATCGTTCGGTCTTGATCGGTTTAATACTCAAATTTTTTGCCACGGCCATTTTTATAGGTGCCTTTTGGTCGGCGCAGTTGGCCCTCACCACTTACGTCTTGTGGTTCATGGTTGTGGAAGCATTTGTGGATGGATTGGCCAACGCTTTTATCAGTGGGGCCTGGCAATCGGCTTATTCGGCCCGCTATACTGAAAGTGTGAGTCCTGAGGATAGAAATCTCCCAGGATTTTTTTATCAATCGGCCGGAAGAGGACTGCGTTTTCGGCTAGGGATTCCCGTGGTCTTAGTTGGACTCTGTCTGGCTTTTCCTGAGTCTATCCAATTTCTGGTTTATGTCATTTTAGTCTTGAGGATCTTGGTCACTCTCATCGTGTGGCGTGATTTGGGATGGAGAGAAGTAGGCAGCGTGAGAGATCGCTCTTTTGTGCCTCAATTAAACAAACAAAATAGAAAAGATCTCATCGCCTTAGTCTGTGAAAGTTTCGTTTTTCTTGTGGCGACAAGTTATCTGCCTGTGAAATTTTATCGAGAGGTTCAGTCTCTTAACCTTTTAAGTGGACGAATGATTTGGCATACTCTCTTTTTTGTTTTTTATGTGCTTTCAACTTTTTATTTAACAAGACGAATCGACGGAGAAAAAAGACCGAAGCTTCTCCTGGGGCTCTGCCTTGCTGGATTAGTGATCCTCAATATTCCATATCAGAGTCACTTCCTGCTTACTCTTCTGGGTTTAGTCCTCATGGCCCCAACAGCTTTTCTACTCCAGCGACTAACAACGGCACGTCTTATTGAATCCATTGATAAGAACTCTCACTTGGGGTGGCTAGGAGT
>DIVA01000094.1:0-956 GCA_002435705.1 Bacteriovoracaceae bacterium UBA6144 | reverse complement strand
TTGGGATTATTTATCCTGACATTCCTGACTATCCTCATGTCGAACTACTATGTTTTTAACTGGTCACTTAATTACGAGCGCGAAGAGCGAGCTGATATGTTCGTGCAGTTAGTGCGTGAGCCCTATTTGCAAGGAAGTGAACTGGAAGTCCGCTCTCGAATGTTACGGGCAAAAAAAAATGGGCGACTCATTTGTAGCGAAATCACTGGAAGCGAGACGCTTTCAGACTGTAGAGAAGAGGACTTTAAAAAAGGACAAGTGCTCACCCGTAATATTTACTTTGATCCCACAACCCAAAGTGTCGCCGCTTCACTGCGCTTGGTGTTTCCAAAAATATCGGTGTGGGAAAATGCTCTCAGTTCAGTGATCATTTCAAGTCTTATCATGTTTGTGTTTTTTATTTTGGGACTTTTTCTTTCTCGTCATTTTGTGAATCGCCTCGAGGGGGAGTTTAAGACACTGAAGGACTCATTTCAGTTAGACCCTAAGAGTCCTGGGGCCCATAGCTTTTTTATCCAAGAGATGGATGACCTCCAGCGGGAACTCAATGAAGTGCTCACCCATAAAAAAATGCTCGCCGAGCGAGTGGCGAGAGGGCAACTGGCGCGCCAGGTTGCCCATGATATTCGCTCTCCTCTGTCCGCACTTCAGGTGCTGCTCTCTCATCCCGTGGATAATCTCTCTGAACACCAATCATCATTACATATGATTGCCAAACGTATAAGTGATATTGCTCATCAACTTTTAGGACAGAATACCCAGACACAAACACAGCTCTTTTTTGCATCAGAGATGGTTGAGCGTATCGTGGCAGAGAAACGCTTTCAGTGGAGCGATCGAGTTAATTTTGTGACTCTGATTGCCCCAGCCGCACAACATGTCTTCCTGAACTGCTCGCAAGTTGAATTTGGACGAAGCCTCTCAAATATCATCGATAATGCGGTAGAAGCCAGTAC
>DIVA01000059.1 GCA_002435705.1 Bacteriovoracaceae bacterium UBA6144 | reverse complement strand
CCACAACATCTGGTGCCCTGATACTCGATGTAAAACTTTGGGGCCAACTTGATGAGGCGACACAGACTAGTCTCACACAGCGTTCTCTCTCAGTCTTCACAAGTCCTAATATTCCCCTTTCCATCACTCGGATTTCTCGTCCATTTTATGATGAAAAGTTTTCTGGTATTCAGAATGCGCTCGATGGTCGCCAACTCGGTAACTGCGACATCGATCCCACCGTGATCATCGCTCAGGGGGTTTTCATCGGTGAGAACGTATCGTTGGGAGCGAATGTAAAACTACATCCCGGGGTCGTGATTTCAAGCCATGTCAGCGTAGGGGAAAACACGGAGCTTTTCGCTAACGTTGTCCTAATGCCTTTCACTAAAATTGGAAAGAATGTACGAATTCACGCCAATACGACCGTCGGCAGTGATGGGTTTGGTTACGTGTTTGATAAAGGTGTTCATCATAAAATTTGGCACATGGGAGGCGTGGAGATTCACGACCATGTTGAGATTGGATCTAATTGTAGTATTGATATGGGAGCATTTACTCCGACGGTTATCGGTAGTGGAACAAAGATCGATAATCAGGTACAGGTCGGTCATAATGTAAAAATTGGTAAGGGCTGTGTGCTCTGTGGCCAAGCTGGTGTGGCCGGCAGTGCAGTCTTAGAAGATTTCGTGGTGCTCGGTGGTCGTGTTGCGGTTGGCCCTGATTCTCATCTAGGGATGGGCACTCAATGCGCTGGTGGTGCCATGATTAATGAAGGTGCCGTCTTCCCAGCGAAATCTGTTCTCGGTGGTCACCCCGCCAAAGATATTAAAGAGTGGATGCGAACTGTTGCCTGGGTGAGAAAAAACGCTCTCAAAAGCTAGGAGTTAGTTATGCTAATGAATAAGAAACAAGTGATGCAATTTCTTCCTCACAGAGATCCCTTTCTCTTTATCGATGAAGTTGTAGGAGTTGAGTTGCCGGAAGCGATGAGAGCAAAAGCTAAACCACTTATTCCGTCAGAACTTGTCGGTGGTAAAACCCACTGTCGCTACACTGTGAACGAACAGACTAAAGTTCTCGAGGGCCATTTTCCTGGGCACCCCATCTTACCTGGTGTCGTGCAAGTGGAAATGATGGCGCAAGCTTCAGCGTTCCTCATGATCCACGCGATCAAAGGACCTCTCGAAGAAGCTAAACTTGATGTGGCACTTTTAGCAGTTGAAAAAGCAAAATTCAGAAAACCTGTAGTCCCTGGGATGGTCCTCGACATCACTACAACGCTCACTAAAGTCAGAGGAATCATGACGAATTATTCGGCTGAAATTCACTGCAACGGAGAGCTCATCAGTGAGTCAAGCTTCATGGCCAGTCTAAAGTTGGAGTAATCTATGACGACACAAATTCATCCTCTGGCCAGCGTTCACCCTGAAGCAAAAATTGCTGAAGGTGTGAAAATCGGTCCGTTCTGTTTGGTTGGGCCAAACGTTTCCATCGGTGCGGGCACTGAACTGATCAGTCATGTGGTGGTGGAAGGCCATACCACAATCGGAAAAAATAATAAGTTCTCTCAGTTCTGCTCGATAGGTGCTCCTCCTCAGGATAATTCCTACAAAGGTGAACCCACTCAAACAATTATTGGTGATGGCAATAACTTTCGTGAATATGTCTCTATTCACCGCGGAACTCTTAAACAAGATGGTAAAACTGTTATCGGTAATAACTCACTTTTCATGGCTTCATGTCACATTGCTCACGACTGTACAATTGGCGATAACGTCTCTTTCGTGAATGCTGTGATGCTTGCGGGCCATGTGAATATTGGTAACCGTGTGATCATCGGCGGTAGCACAGCGATTTCTCAATTCGTCTCTCTCGGTCGTGGGGCCTACATCGGTGGTGGTTCAGCCATCGACCGTGACATCCCTAATTTCTGTACCGCTTATGGTAATCGTGTGCGGCTCAAAGGGATCAATATCATCGGTCTTAAGCGCCAGGGTCACGATAAGGCGATTATTTCTGAAGTCGTTGATTTCTACCGTACGATGGAGTCTTCGGCCCTTGCTCCTCGTGCTTTCATCTCTCATCCGGAGCTCATGGCAGAGTTTGCCAATAATCCGATAGTGAAAGAAATTTCTGAGTTCATCAAAAAATCTGAAATCGGGATCGCTCCCTTTATGATTGGATAAAAGACATGAAAGTTAAAACGATCGTGATCGGCTATGGATTCTTGGGCAAGTGGCATGCACAGAAAGCTGCTGCCCTCAAAGAGAGCTGTGACCTCATCGCTATCATTGAAACCTTCGAGCCTAATATTCAAAAAGCTCAAGAGGACCATCCGGGTGTGAAAGTTTTAAGTAGCTGGCAGGACATTAAAAGTGAGTTTGATGCCGCTGTGATTGTTACTCCCACAAGTCTGCATCATGACCTGGCCATGCAGTTATTAAAAGCTGGCAAGCATGTATTCTGCGAAAAACCCTTAGCTTCAACCACACAGCAATCTAAAGATATTGAAGCTCTGGCCCTTGAGAAGAAGCTTGTTTTACAAGTAGGCCACTCTGAGCGCTGCCATGAGGCTTGGGAAAAACTAAGCGACTACTTCCGTACGACAGAGAAAGATGCCATCATCCGTATCAATCGCTACGCTCCCTTCAAGGGAAGAGCGACGGATGTGGACGTCGTTCAAGATTTGATGATTCATGATATTGATCTGGTACTTTGGTTAACGGGTAAGGATGTTGTCTCGGTGAGTGCCTGGGGTCAGAAAATTCGCACCAATCACTGGGATCACGTCACAGCTGAACTTCGCCTCAAAGATGACATCACCGCTTTTATTACAGTGGGACGAAATCACGTTGAAGAAGAACGTTCACTTGAGATGTGTAGCCGTAAAGGCTTAGTGAAAGTCGATCTTTTTCGCAACACCATCTCCCACGCGCCGGCTGATCAAATAAGTGAAGGAGTGTTCACTCAAACAGAGAGCTACGCCAAAAGAGATCATCTTCTGATTGAGCAAGAAGCGTTTTATGCAGCTATTCTCAATCGTAGAGCACCGATGGTTTCAGGTCGTGACGGCGTGCGAGCCGTGGAGCTGGTAGAAGCCGTATTGGCGGCGCTTGAAACTCGTTCAACGGTCAAAATCTATGGCTAAGGTCCTGCTGATTGCAGGTGAACCATCCGGCGAAGAGCATGCTCTGGGTTTTATCCCAGATCTTCAAAAAAATCGTCCCGACATAGAGCTGTGGGGAGTGGGTGGGGATCTTCTCAGTGCCCGTGGCATGGAGCTTTGTTATCACCTTAAAGATTTCTCCACGATGGGATTTAGTGAAGTGATAAGTAAGTTTGCCTACTATAAAAAGGCACTCGATTTTCTCACCCAAGAAGCAGTGAGAAGGAAAACTCAAGATGCCATCCTAATTGATTTTCAAGATTTCAATCTTCGTCTCGCACAGCGACTCACCAAAAAAGGGATTCGTGTCTGGTACTATGTGGCCCCTCAGGCCTGGGCCTGGAGACCGTGGCGAGCGCAGACCTTATCTAAATGTACTTACAAACTTTTTACCATTCTGCCTTTCGAAGAAAAGTGGTTTCGTGATCGCGGTGTAAATCAGCAGATTTCTATCCCTCATCCGCTAACTCAAGCGTGGAGTGCTCAGGTTCAGAAATTACAAGTACGTCCTTGGTCACCTCGTTTGCTTACAGAGCCTCACTTGATTGTTCTGCCTGGCAGCCGTCGCTCCGAGGTCCTTCCGCTTTTACCCAAGTTCGTCGAAACGATTAAAATTCTAAAAGAACAGTTCCCGCAGATGGTGGTGACTCTCTCAAAAGTTTCTCACCTTGATGCAGCTCTCTATGATGTGGCCCGAGAAGTTGTGGATCACTGGATTATTCCTGAAGAGCTCCCTGAGCACCTCCTTCACGCCGATGCGGCACTGGCAGCTTCTGGAACAGTCACTATGGGAACAGGGCTTCTAGGTGTTCCTACTGTTGTGGCGTACCACACAAGTCTTTTTAATGAATTTATCGTGAGAAAGATTATTAATTATCAAAAAGCTGTCTCGCTCACCAATCTGATCCTCGATAAAATGGTATTTCCAGAGTTCCTTCAGCAGCAGGCTCAACCGCAACTTATGGCCTTGGCGGTAACAAAATGGTGGCGCTCTAGCTCCGATTGGGAAAAAATAAGACAAGACCTAGCGCGCTTACCTGATATGCTTTCGCATGGTGAAACGCAGGTGGGTAATATGATGGCCCGTGAGATGAAGTATGAATCTTGAGAAAATAAAATCAGCATTTCTGATGCCACTTTCCTGGCTGTGGGAATCGTTTTATCGTGTCCGTCGCTCGTGCTATGAGTACGGCTTTATTAAGCGTCACTATTTCAAGGTGCCGGTTATTTCTGTAGGTAATCTCAGTTTCGGTGGAACAGGCAAGACTCCCACGATTATGTGGCTCGCTGATTATCTGGCTGATAAAAACAAAGTTCCTGTTGTGCTCACCCGCGGCTACAAAGGTAGTCTGGAAAAGTCTGCGGGTCTGCTTAGATCAGGTCAGCGCTTTCGCCTTAATCCTCATGAGTATGGTGATGAGCCTCTCATGATTGCTTCCAAGATGCGAAAGGGGGCAGTGATCGTTGGGCGCAACCGTGCTGCGAATCTTAAAAGATTTTTCCCTGACATTAATCCGGATGTGGTTCTTTTGGATGATGGCTTTCAGCATCTAAAAATCTATCGCTCATTTAATATTGTGCTCTTTGATGCCACCATGCCTTTGAGTATGTATAAAACTGCTCCTCTGGGCTATATGCGGGAAGGGCTCACTGCGCTGAAGGATGCCGATGCCATCTTGGTTAGCCGCTCGGATATGGTGAGTGATGAAGAAAGATTAAATCTTAAAAATTTCATTTCTTCCCACTTCCATCACGGACCACTCTGGTGTGAAATTTTCTATCGACCTATTGGTGTCTATGACTGTCATGACCAACTTGTGTATGAGCTGGCCGATCTGAAGTCGCTCTCTGTTGTCGCCCTCACCGCGATTGCTTCACCGGATTCTTTCTACCGCTCGCTTGAGCAGCTCGGGATGAATATAGTTGAGCGTGTTAGTTTTTCTGATCACTACTTTTTTAGCCAAGAGGATGTTAACGAAGTCCTCTTTAAGGCCAATCATCACTCATGTGCGGTGGTTTGCTCCGAAAAAGATATGGTGAAACTTAAGCAGGTCTCTCGTGACCCTCGTTTAGTTTATTTGAAAGTAAAAATGTCCTTCATGAATGGTGAGGACAGTTTTACTCAGGCTCTTGGAAAAGTTCTCCATCTTGATACAGATCAGATAAGCTCTTAAAATTTCAATATGAAATATCTCCATTTTTGTGCATCTCTCATGCTCTCTCTTAGCTTTTTGACTAGCTGTGCTTGGAACTCTAAGGACGTTTCGAAATGGTTTAAAGCTGATAAAGAAGTTGATGACTCACAGTTATCTCAGATAGGGATCGATCAACAGGAAGTCGATAAGTTCTCGGTTCAAGAGGTGACTCCTGCTCCCGTGACGACAAATCCACCAAAGACATTAATTAAATCGTCAAAGCCTGAAGTGAAGCCAATCATCAAGGCGAAGGTGGATGCAAAAGGAAAAAAGAAAGAGAGTAGTGCTCCTGTTATTAAATCGATCTATCCGGAGGATTATCCCGCTGAACTCAAAGAGCTTGATCAAAAAACAAAATCAACTTGGGAACAGTTTAGACCTTATCTGAACAAAGATGAAAAGATCATGTTGGACGTGGATTACATGGGCATGACAGTAGGAAAAGTTGTGGTGGGCTACCGGGGTCTGAAGATGATGGGAGATAAGCCCGTTCATCACTTCCAGGCATTTTTTAAGTCAGCTCCTTTCTACAGTGCCATCTACGAGATCGATGATCAGTTAGATACTTTCGTGGACAGTGAGAGCTTTACTTCCAAGCGCTACAATCTCATTCAGAAAGAAAGTTCTCAGAATGTAAATGAGGTTCAACTCTATGATCGTGAGCTTTTGAAAACCAGCGCCTATCAAAAGGCTGTGAAGAATAAGGAAGAGAGCTCAAAAAAATGGGAAGGACCTATCCCTCATTGGTACATTGATCCACTCAGCGTACTTTGGCTTTTGCGTGGGATGCCTCTTAGAAACGGAGAGGTCTATACGATCCCAGTCGTCAATAAAGCCAAGGTCCTTGTGGTGACTGCGACAGTTGAGAAGCGTGAAGAAATAAAAATTAAGAGCGGCAAAGTTTCCACTATTCGCGTCCAGGCCTCGAGTCAATATACAGGCCGCACTCTTAAGAGTGGAGACATGACTTTATGGTTTTCGGATGATCAAGAGCGCAGGCTTTTAAAAATGCAGGCAAAGATTAAACTTGGCTCAATTTATGCTGAGTTTACAGATGGGAAGTAATGGTACGCGATAAACTCCGCCTCTCCGATCTAAATGTGCTCTTTATCTACCTCGAAGAGGGACCTCATCCTATTATTGATCGAGTCATCACTGATCTTACCAATTTTAGAAATCTTGGTGGGAACCCGATGTTGATTTGTCGCAAGGGCTCTAACCTTGATAAGAAAGCCGATCATGAAGATATTCCCAGAGAGTATGTTCACTCGAAAAAACTTTTTTCATTAGGTTACGAAATCTTTCAGATCGTTAATTTTTTACGCAAAGAGCAGCGCCTTGATCTGGTTCATTCCTATAGCTATGACCCGCTTCTGGCCCTGGGCTTTGTGCTTAAGCGAGATAATCGCATCCCCTTGATTTATACCTGTAATGAAAAAGTATCTGAACTCTATCGACCTTTTTGGCATGATTATTTTATTACGAGACTCGACCAAGTGATCACTTTCTCGCCGATTATGGTCGAGCAGCTCAAAGAGCGACTCCCTTTTCTCAAACGCAAACTTTTTCTCTCTGGTGCCGGAATCGAAATGAGAGCTAAACCGAATTTAGGAAAACCGGAAGGTACTCTTAAGCTTTGTACATTTGTTTCGGGGTCTCAGTCAGACGTAGAAAGTTTTCTGCCCCTGTTGATCAACCTGCCTCTGCTCGAAATCCAAGGAGTGAAAACAACACTCTCGCTTGTGACGGAAGGCTCATGGTTTGAGCATCCGCATTTTGAAAAATTTAAACGTACGATCTTAGAGCGAGGTCTTGAGCATTTTGTCTCATTTCACTCTCAGTCATGGGGGTCAGTCTCTCTATCTCAGCATCATATTTTCGTTTCAGTCTCTACTTCACGACCCTTTGATGAGCATGAATTAAGTGCCCTTATGTGTCGCTTACCGGTGCTGATTCCACGTACGAGTGTGCGTGCGGACATGATCGGGCATGAACGTTTGGGACTCACTTATAAGCCGGGTGACTCGAGAGAAATGAGGGCCAAAATTTTAGAGATTTACCAACATTACGGTCGATTTGCCCATTTTCTGGATCTTGATTTCGAGGGGTTGCATGAAAAGCATGGGTTTGAGACCTATGTAAGTGAACTCTTTAACCTGTATGAGAGAGTGGCTTTGCAGCGCCTAAGATTCAGTCTGAAGAAAGGTAGTATTCGCGCGTCAAAAGCTTGATTTCCTTTGACTCAAATCCCCTTTATCGTCTATAAAAGAGCCTCGATTCAATTCGGACCCTTCGTAGAAGGGGCAATGTCACAAAAGGGAGGTCATTATTATGGCCACCAAACAAACCGCATCTAAATCCTTTGAAGTTCCTGCCTGGATCAAAGGCTACGAGTTCGTCCAAGGCGACGAAATCGAGAAGGCACCAAAAACTGAGTTCGGAGATTTAATCAACTCCAGCGCAGCGAAAAACTTTGCTGAAGGCGAAGTCTTTATGGGCAACGTTGTCAACGTTACTGACGACTATGTCACTGTAGACATCGGCTACAAGCAAGAAGGTCTCGTCCTAGCTAAAGAGTTCCGTTCATACGACGGCACTTTGAAAGTTAAAGTCGGCGACGTTATTCAGGTTTATCTTGAGAAGCTTGAGAGTGCCATGGGCAACCTCGTTCTTTCTAAAGACAAAGCTGAGATCCTCAAAGCTTGGGATAAAATCTCTGAAGCTTGTGAGCGCGGCGAAGCAGTAGAAGGAACAGTCATCGCGAAAGTGAAAGGCGGTCTTTCTGTTGATATCGGCGTGAAGGCTTTCTTGCCTGGATCACAAATTGATATCCGTCCAGTAAAGAACCTCGATAAGTACATTGGTAAGACAATGGAGTTCAAGGTTATCAAGTTCAACAAGAAGCGTGGGAACATCGTTCTCTCACGTCGTGCGATTCTTCAAGATGAGCGCGGTAAGCTTCGTGATGAAACACTTGCTCAGATCCAAGAAGGCATGATCGTAAAAGGTATCGTGAAGAACATTACTGATTACGGCGCGTTCATTGACCTCGGCGGTGTGGACGGACTCTTGCATATCACAGATATGTCTTGGGGCCGCGTGAAGCATCCTTCTAACCTCCTCGGTGTGGGCGATGAAGTTGACGTTAAAATCCTTAAGTATGACTCTGGTAAAGAGCGCGTATCTTTGGGTCTTAAGCAAGTTCAACCAAACCCTTGGGAATCTGCCAAAGACAAGTACTTCCCAGGAACTAAAGTTTCTGGCGAAATCGTGTCTGTGAAAGACTACGGTATCTTCGTTGAACTCGACGACGGAATCGAAGGTTTGATCCACGTTTCAGAGATGAGCTGGACGAACAAGAAAGCTCCAGTCAAGGCTTACAACGTAGGCGAGAAGATTGAAGCTGTGGTTCTTGAAGTTGACGTTGAAAACAAGCGCATCTCTCTTGGTATTAAGCAATTGATGCCAAACCCTTGGGATGATCTCGTAGCAAAATACAATGTTGGCAAATCAGTCACTGGTACAGTGAAAGCGATCGTTGAATTCGGTCTTTTCGTTGACCTTGGTGAAGAAGTTGATGCCCTCATCCACGTTTCTGATATTTCATGGACAAAGAAAACAACTGAACTTAGCGCTGACTTCAAAGTAGGTCAGAAAGTGACAGCAGCGGTTGTATCTGTAGACCGTGAAAACCAAAAGTTTTGCTTAGGTCTTAAGCAGCTTGAGGAAGATCCATGGAAGCGCATCGAAGAGCGTATGCCAGTTGGTAACACGATCGAAGGTGAAGTTGTTCGTCTTACGGACTTCGGTGCTTTCGTTGAAGTGGAAACTGGTATCGAAGGTCTCGTGCACATTTCTGAAATCTCAGATGAGCGCGTAGAGAAGCCTTCTGACAAGCTTGAGAAAGGCCAAATGGTTAAGTGTGTTGTGATTTCAATTGATAAGTCTGCGAAGAAAATCGCTCTTTCAATGAAGTCTGCAGACGCTGGCGAATATAAGGCTAACTACAAGCCGGAAGAAGTAGGAGCTGCGACTCTTGCCTCGAAGCTTAAAGGTTTCAAAGTCTAAGTTGATTCTCCATTATTCATGAGAATGAGAGGGCTCCTTCGGGGGCCCTTTTTTTTAGTTCTTAAAGCACTCGATCTCGAGGTCTCCGGACTTCACCTTGCGCAGGTTCAGCTTGCCGGTCAGAAGGTTTGATCCTACCACCCGTTTTGCACTCAGAGTTCCGATGATGAAGTCCTTGTCGATCAAGGTGAGAGAGATCTTCTCGTCACTGGCTTCCCCTTGGCCGTAAGCCGTGAAGCGTGAAAAAGGAAGGTTTGTCGCTGGTGAGATACCGAGGTAGTAGGCGCTCCAGGTCCTTCCGTTTGTGTCTACATAGTCTCGCTTTGGGTTCACCTTAAGGTTAACTGTGTGGTTTCCATTTTCGTGCTTCTCTATGCTCACGCAGCGATAGGGAAGGGCGAGAGCAGAAAAAGACACAAGCAAACTGAGGGCGAGGATAAGAGTTTTCATGGGATAAGCTTAACGAGTTTTTAAGCGCGGATGCGAAAGTGTGAAATAAATTCAGAGTCTAGCGGCCGACACAACTGTTGTGAGCTGTCCGGCAGCGGGAAATGCAGGCCTGTTTCTGAGCACCTAGGAGGCGATAGCAGGGTTGCTGACAGCGCAGGCCCCGGGTCGCACAGATCTCGTTAGCCACGAACTGTCGGATGGTATCGTTTGAGACCCCCGCTCGTACCAGATCACTGCGGCGCTGGCGCACGAGATTGAGGATGCTCTCTCTTAACTGCATGTCGACTTGATTGGTGAAGTTCGGAAGTTCTGCGAACGTACACATATGACAGGTGGTGCTCGGTGGTGCCCCACCTCCCACACGCACAGCTTCTATAAGCGCTGCAAGTCCTACGATAGTTTCACTGGCGCCAAGCCGAATGGAGGATTGGGTTCCATCGGCGGAGAGATTCATTTCATTGATTACGATGCGCGCATTCTGCGCATACTCGCGGCCCTGATTAACATTAATGCCTTTGTCGCTTTGAAGTTGAAAGCGCTCCAGACGTAGACCTCTGCGGCCTTTATAAAAACTCACATTTGCCTCAACTCGATCGTTGTGCTGGAGACCAATGCGGTAATCACCTAGTTGAATAGGGACATCTCGTAGTGGTCTGCCGCGGCTGTCTTTAGGAATGGGGTTCGGTGTGGGTTGGGTGAACCGTAGTCCTATTCTGCCGCCAAATTCCACACTTGGACCACCGGCAAAAATACCACCAATCGCCTGAGCAATCTGATTGGCCTCATTGAGATCTTTACTCTGGCGAAATCTTCTTACGACGGGTAGGGCCGCTCGCATTTTGGCACCGTACTCCGCCTCGAGTGCGGCCTCAAGCTGGCGTTTCGTGCGGTCATGGATCATGTCGGCGATATCAAAATTGGGAACGTTGATGCTGGCGCGAAATCCCGTCTGTGGACTCCATTGAATACTTCGAATATCAACCTTTTTACAAAACCCCACGATCTTCACACAAAAGTCAAAACTCTCGGCGAGGTTGACGTTGAAGCCACTCTCAGTCACTTGGAAGTACATGTTCCTATTAGGTTTGATTTTGAGTCGTGCACTGGAATCGTTTTTTATTTCCAGTTCTCGCGGAAGATAAACCTCACCTGTGATAGCGGCCGGAAGACGTCGCAAGTGATTGGTGAGAGGGGATAAGCTTGGAATTGTTGCGAAAGCAACAAGACTCAAGGACGTAAACAGGAGCGTGAAGAGTAACTTCATTAGTTTAGTTATCGGTTCATGAGCGGAAAAGCTTGAGTAATAAGCTTGAGTTCCACAACCTCTCTTAAGTTTTAAGGCTTTAAAATCGATAAGACTTTAATGACTGTTTTAAGGCGACTGTGTCTTTTGTGGGCACTGGGCTTAGTATCGTTCTCCTCCTTTGCTCATGATCTTCGGATTATGTCGTGGAACGTTTATATGCTTCCACCCCCCATTATTTTCTCAAAACAAAAAGAGCGCACTCGTTTACAGATAAAGGCCTTAAAAGAGTTAGCGCACTCTCATGATGTCCTTGTCCTGACTGAAACCTTTCAAAGCCGCTATAAAAAGCGTCTGCTCAAAAAACTAAAAGATCTCTATCCCTATCATTTTGTGCAAAAGAGGAATGGGGGAATTTTTCAGCTTAAATTTATGTCGTCAGGAATTACGATCCTCTCAAAATATCCTCTGACATTTCTCGGTGAAGTCTATTTTAACGAATGCGCTATTGCCGACTGCTTTGCCTCCAAGGGGGCTCTCTTGGTTGAGTTAAACCTGGAGACGGGTCAAAGGGTTCAGATCTTGGCGACTCACATGCAAGCAGGAAGAAAAGAAAAAATGGTGAGAGTTCGGACCACACAAGTCGAGCAAATAAAGAATCTCTTAGATGATTTCAAAGTCGAGGGGGTGGCACAGATTGTGGCAGGTGATTTAAATATCGATAGTCGCAAAGAAGGTGAGTTTGACCAGATGATCGAGACTCTGGGCTTACTGCCTTTAGCCGATTCCATGAAAATGATGAATACCTTGGCAGAGAAAATTGATTGTTTTGGCAAAGCTTATTCTGGAGCCCAGGCAAACTTGGACCATATTTTGCTTAGAAAAAATAGCTCTGATGCCTCTCTGTCCGAAGAAGCCGTGGTTTACATCCGTGATCTTTTTTCCAATAAAGAAGAGTGTGACCTGTCTGATCACCATGCGGTTCGATCGATTTTGAGCTTGAATGCGAGAAGTCCTTCTTCGCAAAAGAAAAAAACCTATCAATCACCTTTGATGCTTCGAGATTTATCTCATCCTCTTTAGGCGTGCCGGATCTCCCAAGCCTTATGAATTCCCGTGTCTTTGAAGTCCATCGGTGTGGTCCAGTGGGTGATCTCTTTCATTTTGAAAGGCAGTGAGTCGATTTTAAATTTTCTCTTGTTTGTGGAAAAGAAGAGTACGCCTGAGTGAGAGAGTCGTTTCATGCATTCTTTGATTAAAAAACTATGATCACGCTCAATATCAAGAATATCTTCCATGCGCTTGGAGTTCGAAAAACTCGGAGGATCGAGCACAATGATATCCCAGCTTTCTTCAATGTCGGCTTTGAGCCATGCCAATATGTCGGCCTGGACGAAGCGATGATGACCGGAGGAGAGTTGATTGTGTTTGAAATTTCGAAGAGTCCAGTCGAGATAGGTGCGAGACATATCAATAGAAGTCACTTCGCTGGCACCGCCGGCTGCTGCAGCTACACTTAAAGAGCCGGTGTAGCAGAACAGATTGAGCACTTTCTTATCATTTGAAATTTTTTGCAGCTCTCGGCGCAAAGGCCTGTGGTCAAGAAAAAGACCCGTATCCAGATACTTTCTGAGATTGACCTCAAATTTAAGCTCACCTTCTTGGATAAGCATCACCTCTTCGGCCCTGGGATCAATGATCTCGTACTGCTTTTCGCCTTTTTGACGTTCTCTTTTTTTAAAGATGATCTGCTCGGGCGCCAGGGACAAAACTTCCCCAACGGCAAGTCGAGCGTCATTATGGTGCTCTTCAATGACTTCCTCACTCACGAGATCGGAGCGACCTTGGTCATAAATCAGACAAAAATTGTTGTATACGTCGATAAGATAGGGATATCGGGGAATATCTTGGGCATAAAGTCGCCAAGCTTCGACCTTCTGGGATCGGAACTGAGCAGCAAGACGCCGGAAATTTTTTTGTAAGCGATCTCTTAGCTCTGACACGTGCCAATCTCCTCAGATTTGTTGTATGGTTAGTATAATACTTTAAGGGTGAACACATGTCTGCACACGAAGAAGAGGGAAAAAGCGGTATTGCGGTGGCGCAGAAGCCAAAGGTTAAGCGACCTAAGCCGTGGCAGGTGCTCCTCCACAATGACGATTACACCACCATGGAGTTTGTGGTGCATGTATTGCAGAAATTTTTCGCCAAAACTCGCCATGAAGCTCAGGCCATCATGCTTGAAGTCCATACTCGTGGTTATGGGGTGTGCGGCATTTATACCTTTGAAGTAGCTGAATCTAAGAAAGAAAAAGTCATTCGTTATGCTCGCGAGAATGGACATCCCTTAAAATGTTCCATTGAGTCAACGGATGATTAAGACAAATCTTTGTCAGACCCTTGCGCTCTAGAGAATCACACCCATATTCTAATTAGATCATCCTCTATTAAGGATTTACCATGATAAGCAATCAACTCGAACTCATCCTCAATAAAGCCATCCGTAAGGCGAACGAGCGTAAGCATGAATTTCTCACCCTTGAGAATGTTCTTCTGGCCATGCTCGATGATGCAACGGTGGTGGAAGTGCTGCAGGACTGCGGTGCTAAACTTGATGAATTACGTCAGGACCTTGAGAAGTTTATCAACGATGACTCCAACTTCTCCTTGTTGCAAGAGGAAGAGATTCATGAACTTAACCTCAAGCAGTTTGGAAATGAGCAACTGCGAGAAGCCGCTCGTGAAAATGGAATTTTTTATCAACCCGAGATCTCCCTCGCTCTCCAGCGAGTGATCCAGAGAGCCGCTATTCATATTCAAAGTTCCGGAAAAAAGTCTATTCAGGCCATTAATCTTTTAGTGGCCTTGTTTAGCGAAAAGGAAAGCCATGCAACCTACTTTCTTGAAAAACAAAATATCCAACGCGTTGATGTCGTGGAAAAAATCGCTCATGGAGTGGATAAACCAGCTAATCGAGGAGATGAAACCGAAGAGGCTGGCACCAATACTGGTTCCGGTGAAGGTCCGTTCCGAAGAGAGGAGAAATTTGAGAAGGCGTTAGCCGATTTTACAATCAATCTCAATAAAGAAGCTCAGGCCGGTAAACTTGATCCCACCATTGGGCGAAGTGAAGAGATCAAGCGAGTTATCCAAATTCTCTGCCGTCGCCGCAAGAATAATCCGATTCTGGTGGGTGATGCGGGAGTGGGGAAGACCGCCATTGCTGAAGGACTTGCCCAAGCCATTGTCGACCAAAAGGTTCCTGAACCTCTGGCCAAGACCACTGTTTATTCACTGGACATGGCTTCACTTCTCGCCGGGACGAAGTTTCGTGGTGATTTTGAAGAAAGACTTAAGATTGTGCTTCAGGCCCTTGAGAAGAAAAATGAAAAAGAGGGAAGTATTCTCTTTATCGACGAGATTCATACCATTATCGGCGCTGGAGCCACCAGCGGCGGAAGCATGGATGCTTCCAATTTACTTAAGCCCTCCCTGTCTAAAGGGACTCTTCGTTGCATGGGCTCAACCACATTTGAAGAATACCGCAAATATTTTGAGAAAGACGCTGCCCTCAACCGCCGTTTTCAAAAGATCGACGTTTTGGAGCCTTCCAACGACGAAACCGTCCAGATTTTAGAAGGTCTTAAGTCGCGTTTCGAAGATCACCATAAGATCAAGATCCCATCTGAGGTGGTCAAAGCAGCCGTAGACCTGGCCCAGAAACATATTTCTGATCGAAAGCTTCCTGATAAGGCCATCGATGTGATCGATGAAATGGGTGCCTACCTGCGCTTAAAGCCGGACTGGCGCCAAGATATGGAGGCAACCGTTGCCGATGCTGAGTATATTGTTTCAAAAATTGCCCGTATTCCGGAAAAAAGTGTCTCCGGCAATGAGCGCGATAAATTAAAGAACCTCGAACGTGACCTCAAGCTCCTCATTTATGGCCAAGATGAAGCAATTGAAAAAGTGGCCAATTCTATTATTCTTTCTCGCTCAGGCCTTGGGACCTCAACCAGACCGATTGCCAACTTTTTGTTCGCAGGTCCTACTGGTGTGGGGAAAACTGAGCTCGCCAAGCAGCTCTCCCAGGCCCTGGGAGTCAGTTTTCTGCGCTTTGATATGTCGGAGTTTATGGAGAAGCATACCGTTTCAAAACTGATTGGAGCTCCTCCGGGCTACGTCGGATTCGAGCAGGGTGGCAGCCTCACAGACTCAGTCCATAAGACTCCTTATTGTGTCCTTTTGCTGGATGAAATTGAGAAAGCCCACTCGGATATCTTCAATATCCTCCTGCAGGTGATGGATCACGGAGCACTGACCGATTCTAATGGCAGAACCACTGACTTTAGAAATGTGATCTTAATCATGACCTCAAATGCTGGTGCCAAGGATATGGAGGCAGGGGCGATTGGTCTTTCGGGTCAGACCAAAGGCCTCAATCCAGCTAAACGTGACCAAGCGATCAGGCAGTTTTTTACCCCTGAGTTCAGGAATCGACTGGATGCTGTGGTACACTTTAATAAGCTCAAACCAACCAATGTCGAATCCATCGTAGATAAATTTTTGATGGAACTCGAAGGTCAGTTGGTGGAAAAGAAAGTTGAACTCGAAGTCATGCCGGAGGCCCTCGCGTGGCTAGCACGTCATGGTTTTGACGATAAACTAGGCGCTCGACCTGTCGGGCGACTCATCGATGAGCAAATTAAGAAGCCTTTGGCCCATGAAATTCTCTTCGGAAAATTAGAAAAGGGTGGTCGTGTTGTGGTTGAAGTGAAAGATGAAAAGCTTCATTTCATTTTTTCCTAAAGCTCTTGTGGGGTAGTGACCGACAAGCTTTTAACAACAAAATGATCGAAAACTTGATTAAAGTGAAAAAAAAATACATTTTTTGTTTGCGTTAAAAAAAAAATGTATTTAAGCTTTAAATAAGAAAGGTCAACAACCTACAATTTCTGGGAGGAAATCATGGTTAAGAAAGCTACAAAGAAAGTTGCAAAGAAAGCTACTAAGAAAGTTGCAAAGAAAGTTGCAAAGAAAGCTACGAAGAAAGTAGCTAAGAAAGCAACAAAGAAAGCTGCTAAGAAGAAGTAATCTTCTTAGATGAAAAGGGTCCTTCGGGACCCTTTTTTTTTGCCCTCTGCTCTCAATCGTTCTCCCCACACTCTCTGACTTCTGATACTCTCAATCACATGATGAAAAAAATTAACCAGACTTTCTTCCGCGGTTTGATCGTTGTTCTCCCGATCACTCTCACGTTTTATCTTCTTTATTGGGCCAGTGCTAAAGCCGAAGGACTCTTTGGATCAGTGGTACTCTGGGCTGTTGGTCAGGAATTCTACTGGCCCGGAACTGGAATCGTGTTAACTCTTCTTTTCATTTTTTTGGTGGGGTTGCTGGCCCACAGCTACCTGACCGGTCGAATTTTTAGTTGGTTCATGAAAAAACTGGAAGAATTTCCGCTGATCAAAGTTATTTATAACCCGCTTAAAGACCTCATGGCCCTTCTTCCGGGTCGTTCAGATCGAGAGACTCATCAAAGTGTGGTGTTAATAGAATACGGGGGAGTCAAGGTCATGGGGCTTGTGACAAGAGATCATCTGGAAGAGCTCCCTGGAACAAACCTCATCTCAGTCTACGTGCCTTTCAGTTATATGCTGGGTGGGCTGACCTTATTAGTGGAGAAAGAGAAGGTTCAAAAAATTGATATTCCCGTAGATCAGGCCATTAAGCTGCAAGTGACTGCTTGGATTAAAGCTAAAAAGTAGTTATTGGTCTTGATTTGTTTTTTCGATGTGGGCCACTAAAGACTGAGTAAGGTTTTCAGGTAATGAAAGCTGACGAGTTGTGATGCCACTGAGGCCCAGAATTTTTTTTGAAATATTATTCTCAACGGTTCCGTTGTACTTATCTGAAAGATAAATCACTTCACTCACGCGAACAGTTGCGAGCATTTTGGCACATTCGTGGCAGGGAAAAAGTGTGACATAGAGCTTTGATCCCTCAAGTTTGCCCTTAGCATGAAGGATGGCGTTAGCCTCTGAGTGGACGACGTAGGCGTACTTTTGCTGATCCAGGGGGAGTGATCTTTCGTTTTTCCAAGAAAGCTGAGATTCATCAAGGCCCGCGATCTGGCCATTATAGCCCATAGAGATCTGGTGATTTTGGCTGTCTACAAAAACGCAGCCCACTTTAGTGTTTGGGTCCTTGCTCTTAAAGCTCGCCACAATCGCCTGGAGCATGAAGTATTCGTCCCAGTTCAGTGTCATCTTAACCTCGTGACCGGTAAGTAATGTCTTGCTGGACTTCCAAAGAAACGTCTTCATTAAAAGAGGGGAAGCCCATTTGATCGATGACGTTGAAGAGGCAGTCATAAAAGCGCGTGTCCCAAGCCTCGCTTTCGTCGAGCCACAAGGTCTCCAATGCGCCGGTTGGGTTAAGTCTAAAAGTCATACTAACGGTAATGTCTTTTTTGGAGACATAGGAAATGTACTTACTGCAAATTTGGAATTTTCCCTGCTCAGTGGAGAGTTTTGCCTGGACCTTTTCTTCCCAGTCATCTTTTGACGGCTTGTTTGATGTCGCACAACCAAAACTTAAGAGTGTTGCAAGGCAGAAAACAAAAATAGAAGAGGGACAAAAAGCTTTCATCCAACTAATATAGGGAAATCTTTAAAACTTGGCCATGACTGTTGGGGGTGTTGCTATGAAATACGAAATCGGAAGAGAAGTGTTTAAGCAGAGACTTGAGGAGAGATTAAATTTTGCTCTCGTCAATATTCAACCCAAGATGTTGGTTGGTTACGAGAACACGGCTCATATTCCTTATGGAAGTGATTTTATCTCGAAGTTTTCTTCTCAGTTTCCAAATAAAACTCAAAATATCATCGTCTATACGACGTCAGAGAATGATGACACTGTTCAAAAAGCAGCCGACGATCTCGCAGCCGATGGCTACCATTTTGTGTACTACTACAGAGGTTCAGATAACGACGTTCTGTTGGATAAGGGCCTGAACTAGTTTAGTAGTATCTTCCCACGAATCGACAATGAATCTGCGCCCAGCCTTGAACAAATGGGTTCAAGAAGGCGTTGGTGTGGACATAAGCAAAACGATATCCACCAGCAGGAATAATGTCTGCGACACGTGACTGAAGCACCACTCCGGAATAAGTTCTTCCGAAGGCAAAGCCTTCACACAGGATAGGTTCGTAGTAAGGGTTATAAACCTGGGCGCTCACCACGTTTCCTCTCACCTGAACCAACGGGTTTACAGGAAAGAAAGCGAAAGCTGAAAAACTAAAGATCAAAGTCAAAGCAGCTAAAAGACGCATAGGTGTATCCTCCAAAAAAATATATGAAGGCTATAAAAGACATTTTGCATCTCGTCAACTAAACATGATGACGACCCTAAGTGCGGGTGGTAGTTAGTGTGAATTCAATCGGTTAACGGGGAGATCACGATGGCCATTCCTGAAATTTTTCCACACCAACCAGAGAGTCTCTGGAGAAACTTTTATCACATCACTCAACTGCCTAGGCCTTCTAAGTTTGAGGATAAAATCCGTGAGCACATCTTAAAGTTCGCTCAAGATCTAGGTCTTGAAACAAAAGTGGACGAGGTGGGCAATGTCATCGTTTATAAGCCAGCTTCGAAAGATCGAGAAGGGAGCTTACCCCTCATCATTCAAAACCACATGGATATGGTGACGGATGCTGCTCCTGAAAAAGTTATTAATTTCCACACCGATCCCATCACGGTGATTAAAGACGGAAGCTGGTTAAAGGCTGATCGAACCACGCTGGGCGCGGACAATGGGATTGGATGTGCCGCTGCTATGGCACTCATGGAGGCGAAGGATATTTCTCATCCACCGCTTGAAATCCTTTTCACCGTTGATGAAGAAACAGGACTCAAAGGGGCCTGGGGAGTTGATCCCTCTCTTTTTAAAAGTCGCCGTCTGCTCAATCTCGATACCGAAGAATGGGGAAGCTTCTACATCGGATGTGCCGGTGGGATTGACTACGAGCTCACTGGTGAGCTCCTCCAGAGTGAAGCTCGCTTTAAACAGCCTAAGACATTTAAGCTGGTGGTTTCGGGGTTTCTTGGTGGGCATTCGGGAGTTGATATCCATGAGCAACGAGGCAATGCCATTAAGTTTTTAACGGAAATTCTCTGGGAAATGAAAGATGTGCTTATGTTGCATGAACTTCGTGCCGGAAAAGCTCATAACATTATCCCACGCGATGCTTGGGCGATTGTGAGCCTTGAAGAGTCACAGATTCACTCATTTCAGAAATCTCTCCAACAGGTCACTCAGCGCTGGATGAGTTTTCAACCTAAAAATGATCAAAACTTTAAAGCAGACATTGAGTCATGTGATCTTGTCACCACAGGTCTGGAGCAGCAGTCGCTCTCACAGGTGCTCTCACTCTTAAGTGCTTTTCCCCATGGCGCTCATAAGTATGATCTCGCGAGCCAGCGTGAATTGGTGGCCCTTTCTAATAATCTGGCCAAGTGCCTTTTTGTGCGCGGTCAGTTCTACATTCAGACTTCTCTGCGCTTTTTTGATCGCGCAGAGTGCGTTCCTCTGGAGCATCAGATTCAATCCTTAGCAGCTCTCATGGGACTTAAGGCCCATAAAGACGGGGAATATCCTAGCTGGAAGCCAGTGCGGGAAAATAAGCTTTTAGATCAGATGAGTGCAGTTTATGAGTCTCTCTATCAAAAGAAGCCCAAAATTACTGCTATCCACGCAGGCCTTGAGTGTGGGATTCTTCGAGATAAGATTGGTCCCATTGATGCTGTCTCTTTCGGCCCCACTATCACGGGAGCTCACTCGCCAGATGAGCGTGTGGAAGTTGAAAGTGTGGAAAAATTTTGGGATCTTTTAAAACACGTATTAGCAAAAATTTGAGGTTTTTATGATCAGTTATGAAATTTATAAAGTTATTCATCTTAGTTCTTTAGCACTCCTTTTAACTGGGTTTGCTGTTCAGTTCTTTGGCGTTAAAACGAAGGCTTTCAAAATTCTGACAGGTGTGGCGACGCTTTTCGTTCTCGTCTCAGGCATGGGTCTGATGGCCCGTTTAGGGATTGGTCACGGTCAGGCCTGGCCGGTGTGGATTTTTGTGAAGTTTGCCATCTGGTTTATCATCGGAGTGGGAAGTGCGGTGGTCGTAAAAAGGGCTCCCCAACTTGGATCCATTTCCTACATGATCATGATGATTCTTTTTGTGCTTGCTGCAGTCACTGCGAATTTTAAATTTTAGTTTCTCAAAGCTATCCTGGCCCGCTATCATGAATGAATGATAGCGGCATTACTTGAAATTTTCATTATTCTCACTTTTATCGATGTGATCATCGGGTTTGTTCCCGATCAAAAGCTTCGTCGTCATCCCGTGGTCGTGCAATTGAGAGCTATTGTCGATGTCCCTCAGAAGCCGATTCGTAATCTTTTGCCACCTAATATTCCTTTTGATCCCTCACCGATGGTTGTGATCCTTGTACTAAGAATGGTTATAAGTTTTATTTAAGGATTTTTAATGGAAGATCTTTCCTTTTTAGTGAAGCAAACCTTTAAAGACCAGTCTCAGGATTGGATGGAAGAGGATGAAGAGGGGTGGGAGCCGGAAGTTGAACTTCCTTTAGTGCCTGCCAAGCCAGGACTCTTTTTTCATGTGGATCATCACGGTGGAACTTTTGTTATTCGTAGCCTGCTCTCAGATAATCTTTTAATCGATCTTGAAAAAATTAAAGCCTCACCAGAAGATTACCCAACTTTGCGTCTTATCAGTGAAGGGCGGGCGCGCTGGCATAAGCTCAATTATTTCCCGTGTGAGTATCGTGAGGAAGCTGAAATTCTCCATCAGCGACTCGGCATGAGACGCTTTCCGGTGAAAGAGGAAAGTGTCTGTAATATCTCTGATCCTGGTTTTAATTTTTGGATAGAGAAGACGGCTCATGGATTTATTCTTCACCCAAAAATTAAAAACCTGACGTCTCACTCTCGTCGTATCGGACCTATCCTCGATGCCAAAATAGCACTTCGTCGCTGGTCTGAGCTGGCGCAGGTGTTTGAGGCCCTGCCGCTTGGGATTGAGTTTCATCAGGAAAGTGGAAGTCTATGCTTTCAAGCCGAAGAAGCATGGCTTGGGGAAGCCTTTGAGAAGATTTTTCTTCAGGGGGAATTCTCTTCGGAACTGAGTGATCTGTTTAAGCTTTTGGCTAAGAGATCCAGAGAGCTTCCTGTGCTGGAGACCACATGGTACTTCCTGCAAGAAGCTGCTCTGGCGCGACGATTTTGGAAAAAAGTTGAATCCGAGCTCGATTACTGGAGCTGACCTTGCTCAGATTTTGCTGCAAGGTAGCCTGTAACCATAATTTGGGCCAAATGTCCTAGCTCTTCCTCTTCTTCGATGCCGTAGAAATCTTCCAAGTGACGCACGAAGTGTTCAAGTTCCTCGTCAGAGAGATGTTTCTCTACCAGGGCCGTCATGGTGTCAGCATCCATATTGTTCATCATTTCAAAGAATTGGGCGAAGGTTTGCAGTTTGCTCATATGAAGACCTTTTAATCTCGGGAATTATTTGTTGTCAGTGTCTTCACTAATGTGCAATTTTTGCAGACTTCTTGTCTATTTATTATGAGGATTCTGTTGCTATGGCCCGTTTATTATTTTGTCTCGTTTTGGTTAGCTCGTTTTCTGTTCAAGCTCAATCCTCAAAAAAATCTGATAAGAAGAAAGCAGTAGAGACAGTCAAAGAAGTTAAAAAAGAAGAAGTTAAGCCCGCTCCAGCTCCAGAGCCTTCAGCCAAACCTGCTCCCAAGAGATTTTCAATTGCCTACTTCGGGGAGACTCACGGTCCGGCCCTTGAGCGTCCAGACAAATATCGTGTGAGAACAAAATCTAATGGTGATCGCGATCAAGGATCAGTTCCTTGGAATACTTGGAACCAATTTAGCTTTCGCTATAAACTTGATAATGGTTTTGAGCCCTTTGTGAACCCGCGTTTTGAAACACAGTGGACCACGACTAGAAACTACAATAACCCTGATAAAAGCCAGATCCGCGTGCTTGATCCCGTTTTGGGATTGAGAAGATTTTGGGATCTCGGTGATGGTTGGTCATGGTTCATGCAAGCCAGTTATGGTGTGCCTATTCAGAAGTCGACTCGAGCTGCTAAGCGAGACGGTTTCGTTGATTGCTTCTGTGTCCTCGACTACGCTCCAAAGGGTAGTAGATGGGTGTTCGGTTCTTGGATCCTTCCTCGTTATAACTTCTCTGGTGCTGCTGATGATGAGTACTGGTTTCTTTATCTGGCGCCATACGTTGGTTACACCATCAATGACCGCTGGCAGCCGCAGATCTATTTTGAGCAGGAGTTTGAGCATGCTCAAACCAAAGGTGCTAAATCACTTAATTATGTGCAACGAATCTACCAAGGGGCATTTGTCGGTGTGAACTACACTGTCAATCCATCCCTTATCCTTTATCCGTTTGTCAGGATTAATGCCTTGCAGAAACCGGCCCTCGACACTGCATCTGTCGGATTATGGGTCATTGGAATGATCTACTAACCTGTAATTCTTACCTTCAGGCCAAATCTTAAGAAAAGGTATGGCCAAATCTTTAGCGCGGCGCTATTTTGCGCTGAACTATACTCAACAATCTCGGAGTTATTTGTGAAATTTGCTGAAATGGGCCTTCGCCCCTCATCCCTTGAAGCCTTGGAAAAATTAGGCTTTGCTGACGCTACGGAAATTCAAGCTCAAGCTATTCCTCTTCTTTTAGAAGCTGATATCGACTTTATTGGACAAGCTCAAACAGGAACCGGAAAAACCGCGGCATTCTTATTGCCACTTTTTGAAAAGCTTGATCCCAGTGCTCGTCACGTTCAAGCTTTGATCCTCGCTCCTACGCGTGAGCTTGCGAATCAAATTGAAGGTGAAATCGCGAAATTTACCACTGGTAAAGAGCGCGTTCGTTCACTCTCAGTTTACGGTGGAACACCGATCTCAGGCCAGCTCAGAGAGCTTCGTCAGAATGCTCCTTCAGTGGTGGTGGGAACTCCTGGGCGCGTGATTGATTTGATCGATCGCGGTGCCTTGAAACTGGAAGACGTTCGTTATGTGATCCTCGATGAAGCGGATGAAATGCTCGATATGGGCTTTTTTGATGATGTTCAATCGATCATTGCCAATAGTCCTCATAAGAAAGTGTGGATGTTTTCGGCCACCATGCCAGCTCCTATCAAAGGTCTAGTTGATAAGCACTTTCACGACCCAAAAATGGTGAAAGTCACCAAGCAACAACTGACGACGACTTCGGTTGAGCAGACCTACTTGGTCGCTCGCCCAGGTGATATGGTCGAGGCTCTTTGCCGTTATCTTGATAGCGTAGATGACATCTACGGCTTGATTTTCACTCGTACAAAAATCGGTGCGCAACAGCTTGCCGACGCTCTTAATTCTCGTGGCTACTCAACTGAGTCTCTCCACGGTGATATGGAGCAAGACGCACGTGACTTCACGATGAAGCGTTTCAAAGAAAAGAAATGTAAAGTGGTGGCGTGTACGGATGTAGCTGCTCGCGGTATCGACGTATCAGATTTAACTCACGTAATTAACGTTGAGCTGCCAGCTGATCTCGAGTCCTATGTTCACCGTATCGGTCGTACCGGTCGCGGTGGAGCTAAAGGCATTGCTCTCTCGATCGTGACTCCACAAGAGTTGCGCAAGATTGGCTTGATCGAAAGAATCACCAAAGCGAAAATTGCGCGCATCGATCTTCCTCAAGTCGAAGAGATTCGTGGTCGCTTGATTTCTAAAGCAGTGAAGAGTGTGCAAACCTTAGCCGGTGAGATGGTTATGGAGCAGAATCCAGAGTTTTCTGAATTCACGACTGCCATGGAAACTCTCACGAAAGAAGAGCTTCTCAAGGCGCTTTATTCTAAAACTCTCGGCGAGACGATGAAGAAATACCGTAAGGCCCGTGACCTTAATGTGATGGCTCCGTCTCAACGTGGAGCTGCGACAGGCTCAAGAGACATGAACCAAGGTCCAGCTCGCGGTCAGGGTCAGCGTTATATGATCAACGTCGGTAAGATGGATGGGGCCAATCCTGGAGAAATCCTCAGATTCCTTTCTCAGACGACAGGTCTGCGTGGATCAGAAGTTGGCAAGATCGATATCCGTGAGAAGGTATCATTTTTTGAAATCTCTGCCTCCATGGGAACAAAACTAAATGGTGTGAAAGGATCAACTTGGGGCAAGAGAAGCGTGTTTGTTGATCAAGCAGACAGATTGCCAAGTTCGCCGATGGAAGGCAGCCGTGGTGGATCTCGCTCTTATGAGCCTCGTTCAGGCGCAAGAGCACCTGAGCGTTCTAGTCGCCCAAGAGGACCGCGCCCAACTCTTTGATTGTGTTCAGAATTGCACGGTGTTAATCTATCCTTATAGCCAGGATGGTGAATACCGTGCAAACACACTTTGATGATGATTTTGAAGAAGTAGAATCACCTTTTCAAAAATCTAAAACAACTACTCGCAAACGCTCCTCTCATCTTTTCCAGAGACCGCTTAATTCTACGCCCTCAGAAGCACCCACTGTCGTGGATTCCCCACGCCGCCGCTTTCTGGATGAGCAAGAAGAGCAAGAGATCATCCGTCCACGTGCTCGTCGGGCTGCTCCTCAGGTGGAGTACATCGAAGAGACAGAAGACGAGGACGAAGCAGAGGAAGAAGAAGAAATTCAGCAACGCCTTCCTGTTAAGCGGGCCAAGCCAAAAATTAAAGCCAAGAAAGAAATTGATACTTTCTCGCGTGTAGGATGGGGAATCGTAGGGCTCTTAGTTCTGCGCCTCATTTTTATGGAACGCGGAGTGATTGATTATTTGGGAATGAATTCTCGCTTAAATGAAAAGAAAGAAGAGATTTCTCATATAGAAAAAGAGAATTCTCAGATTTCTCAAGAAATCAGACGCCTGACTTTGGATAAGTCTTATCAGCGCCAGATCACCAAGGAAACTCTCGGTGTCATCGCAGCTGATGAGTTTCTTATTTTATTTGCGGGGGAATCTGAGGAGACTCAAAACGAAGCTGATCGCCCACTTTAAGCCGTTTTCCTACCTGTGATTTTGATTTTAACTCCAGCACATGACGGGCCCACACCAGCTTAGCGCGAGGAACTCTATTCTCTGGCCAGCGCCCAATGAAGTGGGGGACTTGGTATTGGAGATCAATAATCTTTAAATCCTTATCTAGATAGAAGAGATCGAGATCAAAGTAGGTATCGGGCATCCAGAAGTGGCGGTTGCCGTCCTCATTAAAGAGAAAGAGCATGCCATTATTATCCGGCCAGTCTTCATCGCGCATGCCAGAGAAGCCTTTCTGCTGATCACTCTCAGAGATGGCCAGACGAACGAGGATTTTGTCGTCTTTTGACACGAGGTATCCCCACTTATCCGGTTCACTTTCCACGGGGTTTTTGCAGGAGACAAGCTGCATCAATGTGAATAGCACAAAGATTGCATTGAGAAGGTACTTTTTGAGTGGCATCATCTTCATGCCTCAATCGTAGGCCTAGACCTTAGGAGATGACAATGAATTCTCAAACAGATTTATCCGGACTCATGCGCACCCACCACTGTGGAGAATTGCGCGAATCAGATATTGGAAAAAAAGTAAGTATCTGTGGATGGGTCAATAAAGTTCGCGACCTAGGCGCACTCCATTTCGTGGATCTGAGAGATAAAAATGGTCTGACCCAGCTTGGGTTTGAAGAATTTAAAGGTGATCTCTCTATCTTGAAAAATTTCTCTCTCGAATCAGTCGTGAAGGCCACAGGTGTTGTTCGTGCGCGTCCTGATTCAGCCAAGAATCCAAAGATGGAAACAGGGATGGTTGAGGTGCAGGTCACAGAGGTGGAGCTTCTCTCGAAAGCTGAAATTCCTCCTTTTCTTCCGCACGGACATATCGAGGCCACTGAGGATTTGCGTCTGAAGTACCGCTACTTGGATCTGCGCACAAAGCGCCTTCAAGATATTTTAAAGATGCGCAGTGACGCCACTCGCACCGCTCGTGAAACTCTCTATGAGCTGGGCTTCACGGAAGTTGAAACTCCGATTCTTTATAAAACAACTCCTGAGGGGGCGCGTGACTACGTCGTGCCAAGCCGTGTGCACAAGGGCAAGGTTTACGCACTCCCGCAGTCACCGCAAACGCTCAAGCAGCTTTTGATGATCGCTAACACCGATAAGTATTTTCAAATCTGCCGCTGCTTTCGTGACGAAGATCTTCGTGCTGACCGCCAGCCGGAGTTCACGCAGATTGATATCGAGGTGAGTTTCCCGACGATGGACTACATGAAGAATCTGGCCAGCCGCATGATCTCTCGTCTGTTTAAACTCGGTGATAACTTTTCTCTCAAGGCCATCACCTATGATGAAGTGATGGAGCGCTACGGATCGGATAAACCCGATGTCCGTTTTGGACTCGAGCACATGAATGTCACACAAACTTTTGCGGGCTCAGGCTTTGCGACTTTCGCCGATGTGGCAAAAGAAAAGCACGGACTGGTCAAAGCCATGTTCCTGCCGACGTCTACGGCGACTCTCGCTCGCAAAGACATCGACGCTCTGACTGAAGTCGTAAAACCTTACGGTGGTAAAGGGGTGGCGTGGTTTAAAGTGGAAGCAGGAGCCCTTTCGGGCGGTATTTCAAAATTTATTACTCCTGAAATCTTGGCTTCGCTTTATGAAAAATCAAAAGAGAAAGGTGATGGCCTTTGGTTTTTCTGTGCTGATAAAAATCAAAACATCGCTCATGACTGTGCCGATGCGGTTCGCCGCCATCTCGGGAAAACTCTGAAGCTCTTTAACCCTGACGAGTATGCCTTCCTCTGGGTCTATGACTTCCCGCTTTTGGATGTGGATTTTGACACCAAAGCCATCGGTGCCAAACACCACCCTTTCACTATGCCTCGCTTGGATCAAGTCGAGCTCTTTATGTCTAACGATCTTGAAAAACTTGCGGCCTGTAAGGCCCAGGCTTATGACATCGTCTGTAACGGCTATGAGCTCGGCGGTGGGTCGCTTCGAATCTTCGATAACAAAGTTCAATCGCGCATGTTCGAAGTGCTCGGACTTTCGCCAGAAGAGGCGCAACATCAGTTTGGCTTCTTCGTTGAGGCTTTGAAGTACGGCACGCCTCCGCACGGAGGCATGGCTTTCGGCATGGAGCGCTTGGTGATGATGCTCACAAAAACAGATTCGATCCGTGATGTGATGGCTTTCCCAAAAACGGCGAGTGCTACCGATCAGATGTCTGGAGCACCGTCTAAGCCGAATGAGGCGCAAACGAGAGAATTGAACTTCAAGTGGCTCGAGTAAAAGGTGCCAGCCTCTTTTGAGATAACTCTTCGTTATCTTAAAAGCGAAAATGGGAAGTTGTTTCGTTTTTGAAAATTTGTTAGTGTTTTATAAGATGAAGAGGTGAGGATGTGCGTCTACACATCCTCTGAATCTGATTCAAAGCGCTCTAAGAATGACAGCAAGCTGCATGATTAAAGCGATGAGAATAAGAACCCTCAACATCTCCTCCATGATATTCCTTCGTTAAAAGGCGCCCTTCATTGGGCGTCACAGAGGAAAACCTGCTTATAATGTGAAATGAAAAAACTGTCCCTCCAAAGGAGGGATGAGAGAGAAGAATATTCTTTAATGAAACGGAGCTTAAGCCGCTTGCTGGAAGTCCTCGAACTCTTCGCTTTCAGTTGCAAGTTGATCAACCAGGTTGATCGATGCGACGACCTCAGTTTGCAGAGTGAAGACGTAGTAGCTGTAGTCTCTGGAGACTGTTTCACTGCCAGCAAATTCATCCAGCCAAGAATTGAGAAGAGGGATTCCCATTAGTACCGGCGAGACCATCAGCGCCAGGGTATAGAGCCAAATACTCTTCTCTTCAGAAAATCTCACGTGATGTTTGAAAAGTTTCTGTCCCACTGTTTTTGAATGAAAATATAGTGATGTGTAGTGGAGAGTGAAAAATACAAGTGGTGTTAAAATCACTTCGAGACCACGGGTTTTAAGCTCCACAAACTCCAGTGCCTGTGAGGGGAGCATATTTAATCCCAGTGACGTCATGAAGGTCATCCAAGAGCCAACGCAGATTTTTGTGATGATCAGGGCCAGCACCCAATCAAACACCCAGCCACACCACAAGGCCCACGGATTATTTTTCTCTGGCACCGGTTTCAAACTTTCATCTAGGAGATCCCAAGAACTGAGATTTTGGTGCAAGTAAGTGTGAAGCTTTAAGTTCATGAAGATCCCTCTCTAAAGAGTCTTATCGACAGCTTTAGAGAGGAATTGAGTAGTTGAGTGAATCTAGTGGTTAAGGGTTTGGCTCTTTAAATCATTGAGCATTTGGAGTGCTTGAAGAGGAGTAATATTCATGACATCCAGATCTTGTAGGCGCTTCTCAAGCTCTTTTAAGTAAGGCGGAGTCGCCTCAACCTGAGTCACGGAGAAGAGGGAGAGTTGATCAGGATCAACGAGCTCAGTGACCGACTGCTTATGATGATTTTTTTCAAGATTGCCCAAGATGCTACGCGCGCGCTTAAGGACTTCTTTGGGAAGGCCCGCGAGTTCCGCCACGTGGATCCCAAAACTTTGAGTTGCTCCCTGCTCAATCAACTCATACATGAACTGAACCTTGCCTTTGTGCTGTTCAGTTCTGACCGTGAGGTTGATGGCATTGTCGAGTTTATCCGCAAGCTCAATGAGTTCATGGTAATGAGTCGCAAAGAGGGTCAAGCTTTGAAGCTTCGAGGTGAACCACTCCACCAATGACCAAGCAATGGAGAGGCCATCATAAGTGGATGTCCCGCGTCCAATCTCATCGAGGATGATCAAGCTGTCGCTGGTGGCGTGACGAAGGATTTCTGCCGTCTCGCTCATCTCCACCATGAAGGTTGACTGTCCTCGGATGATGTCATCACTCGCTCCGAGACGCGAGAAAAGATAATCTCTCACTCCTAATGTGGCCTGAGCTGCTGGCACCCAAGCACCGAGTTGTGCGAGGTACTGGATGATGGCGACTTCTCTCATGACAGTGGTTTTACCGGCCATGTTAGGACCGGTAATGAGAGCAAAGGGTTTCGCAGGTGTTAGGCGCAGATTGTGGGTGACGAAGCGATCTTTAATGTTGGCGCGGATCAGTGGGTGCCAGGCACCTTTGATCTCGATAATTTTTTCAGTTGAGATCGAGGGGCGCACGAAGCCTTCTTGCAGTGACACCCAAGCCAGTGATTGGAAAACATCCATTTGAGCTATGCGCTTGGAAACATCAAGAATCAATCCTGCCATTCGCATGATTTTATTTTGAAGTGTATCGAAGATTTCTTTCTCCAAGCGAGTTAAGCGTTCGTGAGCTGAAGTGACATCGACTTCGAGCTTAGAGAGCTCTTCCGTGGTGTAGCGCTCACCATTGGTGAGAGTTTGCTTGCGTTGAAACGACTTTGGTACTTTTGAGAGATGAGAGTTTGAAACTTCGATGAAAAAACCGGCGAGGTTATTAGACTTCACTTTCAGGTTTGTGATGCCCGTCTTCTCTCGATAGCTCTGCTCAAGAGTTAAAAGCTCTACTCCCGCAGAGTCAGAGAGCTTCGCGAGACGGTCGCGCTCTTTACTCACTCCCTTACGGATCAGGTTACCCTTTTCAACGTGAGCACCCATCTCATCACTAATCGTTTCTCTGATTTCTGCAGCTAGTTCCTGAAGTTGTTTTTGAAAATCAGCATTAAGCAGGGGGAAAAACTTTTTGATCGTTTTAGATTCAGTACTTTTTTCAAGTAATGCGTAGACTTCAATGGTGAGGGCCAGGTTAAGGATATCACCTGCGTGGGCTTTGCGGGTTGTGATCTTAGCAAGGATGCGATCGATGTCGCGTACACGAGTGAGTTCCTCACGCCACAACTTTAAAGTCTCTTGGTTATCCATCAATGATTGGAGAATCTCTTGGCGCTTTAAGATGCCTTCAAGGTCTTTCAATGGAGACTGGAAGAAAACTTTTAAGTGCCTTGCACCCATGGAAGATTTGGTGCGATCCATGAATCCTATTAAGGATTGTGTCCACGTATTCTGCTCTCGAGGGAAAATCTCAAGTCCTCGTAAAGTAGCCCAAGTCACCTTCATGGTATCTTTAGCATGAATGAGTCTGAACGGGCGGATGTGTTGGATCTTCTCCATGGCCTGTGTGGAGCACACGTACCAACTGAGGGCTGAGAGAGGGGAGAGGATCTCTGGGCGAGTCTGGATGATGCCATCACGCTTGTAGCTAGGGATGAGTTTTTCCAGATAGAGTTGAGCGTGTTTTTCTTCAAACCATTCACTCGAAAGATGAGTGTGTAGAATGTTGAGTTCAGTCAGGACATGTTCTATTTGTGGTTCGTGGTCCCATTGTCCTAGACTAGAAAGAAATTCCTTTGGTCGGTAAATCTGAATCTTCTCAACCAGATCTTGCGTAGACTGGAGCTCTAGCCCAAAGAAATCACCAGTAGTGAAATCAAGCAAGGTTAACAGAACTCCATGAGTATCTTGAAAAGCAGCAGCGATGTAATTATTTTCTTTCTCACCCGAACGATCAAGATCGTAAGGAACTGCAGGAGAGACTATTTGTGTGACTCCACGTTTAACGAGGCCTTTCACTTCTTTGGGATTTTCTAGCTGCTCACAGATGATGACCTTATGACCCATCTGTGTGAGACGATCAAGATAAGTGGCAGCCGCGTGGTGAGGAATCCCGGCCATAGGGATGGGAGTTTCACCCAGTTTGCCCCGAACAGTGAGTGAAATATTCAAAAGCCTTGCGACGTTTCGAGCATCTTCAAAAAACATCTCGTAGAAATCACCCATGCGAAAAAAAAGCAGATTATCTGGATACTGTTTTTTGACCGTCCAGTACTGCTCCATCATCGGAGTGAGTTTGAGACCTTCTTCCACGAGCTGTTTTAATGTCTTGTTTTCCATCCCTCTATCGTGCCCATTCCGAGTAAAACAGTCATCTGAAAAACTCCCTCATGCGCGCCGCGCAGTGATATACTAAAAACTATGCTTTTAAGACCCCTAAAATCAACAATAATTATTTCCTTTTTTCTCTTTCTCAACGCTCTGATTGGCTATGGTGTTTTCCATTATCGAGGAAGTGGAGGCTGGGGAAATGATTCCAATGCCATTCTCTCACAAGTGCCTTCTGAGATGACTCAATTGAGTTATTATTTTGTCAAAGACACAAACCCTACACTCTCTCTGAACGCCACTTCAATGCGCAGTTTAGGTAACGAGGTGGTGAGTTTTCATGCTCCTCGTGGCACCTATGCCATCGATAAACGAAAGCCTGCCATTACTTACACCGCTCTCAATGCTGAGTACATCAAGTCCCAGGATCAACTGACCCTCCAGAAAGAAGTCGAGATCACCCACCTGAACTCGATTTACCGAGGTGATGAAATGAACTATCGAGTGAGTCGAGATTATTTGACGGGCTCAGGAAATATCTCCATCCAGCATCTGATGGCCAAGAGCGGTCAGAAAATTTATCTCACTTCTCAAAGGCTTGAGGCCCAACCAAGGTCAGAGCGCATGAAACTTTTAGGGGCGGTGGATGCGAAAGTGATACCGCGTTTTAACTACCTTGAAACCCTGTTCCTTAAGGCGGGGACCCTTGAGCTCATTGGACAGGACTCCTTAATCGAGATGCGACAAGATGCTGAAATTAAGCGAGGCGAGATGAAGATATCTGCCCGAAATGGCGATATTTTTCTCGAACAAGAGAATAAAAAGCTCAAGTATTTCGTCATGAATGACGATGTGAAGATGACGGAAAAGATGCTGGACCAGCAGGGCCGTCCCCTAAGCCGCGAAGCCTTTGCAGAAAGGCTTGAAGGGTTTGGACAAGATAAAATCGTGCTCTCGGGAGCACCTCGAGTCGTACAAGGCAAAGACGTGATCAAGGGCTACATGATCACATTGAGAGAGAAGATGGAGTTTATTGAAGTCGAAGATGCTCTCTCAGATGTTCAAGTCAAGAAAGACGAGAACAAGAAAAAATCAAAGGAGTGATCAAGTGGATGTAATGACCGCCAGAGGTCTGAAGAAGACCTATAACGGGAGAACCGTAGTGAATGATGTCGGGCTCGATGTGAGACAAGGTGAAGTGGTAGGACTCTTGGGTCCTAACGGCGCTGGTAAAACCACATCGTTCTACATGATCGTGGGTCTCGTCAAAGCCGACGAGGGAGATATTCGTCTTGGCGACGAAGACCTTACGCTCTCACCCTTGCATGAGCGAGCTCGCAAAGGAATAGGCTACCTTCCTCAAGAAGCAAGCATTTTTCGCGAACTCTCGGTTGAAGAAAACATTCTATCAGTCCTAGAAATCAGAGATCTCTCAAAGCAAGAGAGGATTAATAAGTTAGATGGTTTGATTAAAGATTTCGGTCTCGATCATATTCGGAAATCCAAGGGCCGTGAGCTTTCGGGGGGCGAAAGAAGAAGAGTAGAGATCGCTCGTGCCCTCGCACTGGCGCCGAAGTTTGTGTTGTTGGATGAGCCATTTGCGGGAGTTGATCCTTTAGCCGTTTCCGACATCCAAGGCATCATTCGCCAACTCAAAGAGCGGGGGATTGGAGTGCTCATCACCGATCACCAGGTGCGAGAGACACTAGGGATTGTTGATCGTGCCTATATCATGAGTCGTGGGCAATTGCTTGTTAGTGGTACACCCGAAGAAATTATTAATAACGAGACAGCTCGTAAGTTTTATTTAGGCGAAGAATTTAAGATGTAGGAGCCTTTATGGCAGCAAACAAAATGACGATGAAACTTGGGCAGCAGCAAAGCTTGGTGATGTCACCACAGCTTCAGCAAGCGATCAAGCTTCTCACTCTCACTCATCTCGAAATGACGAATCTCATTGCTCAAGAGATGGTTGATAACCCTATGCTCGAAGAGTTTGACAGTGAGCAATCGGCAGAAGTTGCTGAGCCTACAAAAGAAGAAATCGAAAACAGAGAAGCCACAGCAGAAGATTTTAAAGGCAAAGAATTAATCGAAGGCACCAGAGAAGACTTTGATTGGGACTCTTATGCCGACTCTTTTAACTCGACATCATCCACAGCTCCGAACATGCGTGAAAGCATGTCACCAGATGATATGCCCTCTTATGAAAATATGGTCTCTAAGGGACAATCTCTGCATGAGCACTTGGAGTGGCAGCTTCGCATGGAGAGCCTGTCGGAGGTGAAGTTTAATTTTGCCATGAGCCTCATTCATGACATTAATGACGACGGTTACCTGACCACTCCTGCTGAAGAGTTGATCGCCAGATCAAGCCTTGATCGTGATGAAGCCGAGAATATCATTGCGATGGTACAGAGCTTTGATCCGGTGGGTTGTGCCAGTGAAACAATTGAAGAGTGTCTCCTGGCCCAAGCTCGTGCCCTGGAAGAGCGTTACCCACTGGCCGAAAGAATCATCGCAGATCACTTGGTTGATCTACAGAATAAAGATTATCAAAAAATTGCCAAAACCATAGGCATTACAAAAGAAAAAGTGAAGGATGCTGAACTTGTGATCATGGGGCTGCACCCTAAACCAGGGCGGCTAGTCTCTCCAGAAGAAACTCAGTACGTCGTTCCAGATATTTTCATCGAGCAAGTCGGTGGAGAATATGTCGTGCAAGTAAACGATGAAGGCGTGCCACGTTTGAGAGTTTCAAATCTCTACCGTGATCTCTTGAAGACAAAAGCCGGTGGTGTAGAGGCTCAAGATTTTGTGCAAGATAAACTGCGTTCAGCTCTATGGCTGATAAAGAGTATTGAGCAGCGCCAGAAGACCATCACGAAAGTGGCGATTGCGATCGTCAAGTCTCAACAGGATTTCTTTAAAAGAGGACCAGAGTACTTACGTCCAATGATTTTAAAAGATATCGCCAATGAAATTGGAATGCACGAGAGTACCGTTTCACGTGTGACAACCAATAAATACATGCATACACCGATTGGAACGTTTGAGCTGAAATATTTTTTTAATGCGGGTATTGGTGGCAAAAACGGTGGGATTGATATCGCCGGTGAGACATTAAAACTTAAAATTAAAGAACTTATCTCAAATGAAGACCCAAAGCGTCCACTGTCTGATCAAAAGATCTCTGAGCTTTTAAGTACTAAAGATATTATTGTGGCCCGTCGAACAGTAGCTAAGTATCGCGAGATGATGAATATTGCTACTTCATCAAAACGAAAAAACTAGAGGAAGGATATGAAGGTAAAAATCAGTTTTAAGCAGCTTGAACATACCGACGCACTTGATGACATGATTCATAAGAAATCACAGAAATTAGAAAAGTTTTTTGAAGGAAATTTTGAAGTTCAATGGGTTTGCTGGTGCGACGAAAAGCAGTCGCATTGGGCTGAAGTAAAGGTGCATGGGCATTCATTTGATTTTTATGCCAAAGCGAGTACTGATTCACTCTACAAGAGCCTAGATCAGGTCATTGAAAAAGTTGAAAAACAAATGGCAAAGCAGAAGACGAAACTACGAAATAAGGTTCATAAGAACTCTTCCATCAAGTACCAAGAGGCTGGCTAGAAGAGTTCAAAGATGGGAAAACCTATAGAGAACCCCCATAGCTCTGCTTGGGTGTTCTCTCTTCCCCACTTAATGTAATTTACTTCAACAAATGTACTTGTTCCGAATCTCAACCAATTATTTTGATAAGTATGGGCTTGTGAGAGATCAAAGAAGAGCCCCGCTGTCATACGGTAATTTTTCAGACCAAAGGGATGAGACCAGACGATTTCTCCACCCTGAGGAAAAATCGCTTCATTAAAATTTTCACCCATAGGTGTTTCATAAGTAAGGATTTGCGCTCCGATCAGAGTGGTGAATGAAAATCTATTATCAAAGAATTTTGAAATCTCTGTGGCGTAATAAAGACCGGCATTGTTAAATGTGGCATTCTGTCTGGTATAAGCATCGAAAGCCCTTAAACTCACACCGTCAGCCAAGTAGAGATTAGAGTAGAGGAAATAGGACCCAGTCCATCTGTCCTCTGTCGTTTTGTTTTCCATCGTTTTGAATTGATGGGGGCCTAAGCCAAATCCCACTCGCAAGCGTTTCACTCGCTTGGGAAGCTTTGTGACAATGGTGACTTTTCTTTTTTCCAGTTTATTGTTGATGACCTCAAATTCAATGGGTTCCGAATTTGTAATTGATGCGTAGTAGGGGGAAGGAGAATTGTCTGCCAGTCTATAAGAAGCCGCACTCCAGAGAATTTCAAGGTGAGGGATTTCTGATCCTACTTTGCCTGATCGATGGAATTGACAACCAACTGAGAGGTAATCATCATCAAGGCCCTTGACCTCAACTCCCCAAGCGGCGCAAGAGTAATCAATCAATTGGGTGTTTTTATTTTTGGAAGATTTCTCTGCTGAAACGCTTATGACCTCAAAGACGTCAGCGCCTTTGTAAATCGTAATGGGTTCTGCTCTAAAGAGTGAAACCCATAAATCAAGAGTGGCACGTCCCTTATAAGACTGGAGTAGAAATACTTTATTAAGATATTTAATATGGAACGAAGGCTCAGTAGAGGGAATTTGAATTCTCAGTTTTGCTCGAGGCATGAGCAAGACTTCATTAAGTCGAATCCATTGGACTGAATCATTTTGCCACTGGAGGCCGATTTTAGTTCTATTTTCTTTTTTCAGGACAAAATCACTCAGTGCGACCGGGAGTCTTTGTTCTGCCAGCCTGAGCCCTGCAAGACTCAGGTCTTGAACGCTGCGCTCCTGTGAAAAAGCATAAAAATTCATGAGTAAAAGCAACAATAGATTCATGCTTTGATTTTATCCAATCTCATGAAAATTGCTATGAATGGATTAAATCTTTGCTAAACATCGAGGTTAAGATATCTTTAACTGAAGACGAAAGGTGAAGTCCGGTGAAACTCTCTGAGTCATTCCGGCGCTGTCCCGCAACGGTAAAGTCCGATCCCTCTGTCTTATCTTTTCCCGAGGAGGACTTTTGAAATGCTTGATGAGTTTGTTCACCTTTGTCTGGCTCAGCCAGTTCGCTTTTTCTCAAGAAAATCTAGCAACCATAGAGATTTCAGACTTCTCCCCATCATTAATGGGCTTCGTTAATTCACCCGTTTGGCAAACCTCCGAGCAAGAGTTATCGGAAACCCCTTTCGTGCAGGATGTTCTGATGCAAGCCCCGGGAGTGGTATTCACTCAAACAGGGGGACCAGGTTCACGGGGGGCACTTTTTCTTCGAGGCAGTGAATCTCGCCACACTCTGTTTACGATTGATGGACTCCGTCTGAATGATCCTTCAAACACCGACCGTCATTTTGATACAGCTTTTCTCTTCTCTAATCAGTATCAGGATGTACAGCTTCAGCGCGGTCCTTCACCGGTGCTCTATGGAGGGGATGCTACGAGTGGAGTGATTGAGCTTACACCGCGAAGAGGGCCAAGATTAAATGAAGACCCACTCGCTCAGGTTAATCTCACCGTAGGATCATTTGATACTTTCCTTGTGTCTGGCCAGTCTGATTGGAAAAATAAAAAACATCAGGGAACTTTTGGATTAATGACATATAAGACGGAAGGATACTCTCGACTCAATTCCAAGAGATCACACTCTAAAGAAAAAGATGGGGCCCGAAGTACTCAGCTCTTTCAGGCTTCAAGGCACCAGTGGAGTCAACGCTTACAGACGGATCTCTACCTGCAAGGTTCACTCTCTCAGGTCGAGCAGGATGGATTTGATAATTCAGGCAATGCAATTGATACAAGCTTTGATAGAAGTGAAAACCAGAATGTGCAATTCATTCAGACCACCTCATATAAAGGTGATTTTGCATTGAGTTGGCTTAAAACAGGCATTAATCATATCGAGCGGGATATCCAAACACTTTCACAAGGTAATGAATTTTACCATGGAGAGATACGCCAATTACAGTTGGGACAACAAGTTCTAAGTGGTAAGCATCTTACTGTTGCAGGTTTAAATATTGACCAAGAAAACTATTCGGATAAAAAATTAAATGCTTCCAATGATATATTTTCAGCCTTTCTTCAACAGAAGTGGAGCTTAGATAAACTAAGTTTTTTTGTTGGGGCCCGTGGTGAGTCCCATCAACGCTATGGGGAGTTCCTGGCCTATGAATCAAGTTTCCAACTCCAACCTCGATCAGAACTTTCTACCTATATCAAATACGCTCAAGGTTACAAAGCACCAAGTCTCTACCAACTCTTCGGCCCTGACTCCTTTGGTTCTCCAGTAGGCAATCCCGAACTAGACCCAGAACTCAATAGAAGCCTTGAGTGGGGAGTAGGTTGGAGTGGTCGCTTTGTGGCAGATTTGATTTTGTTTCAGCAAGATTTTCAAAACCTAATTACCTTCACCAATCAAGGATATGCGAATCGAGGAACTTTAAGAGTCCAAGGGATTGAAACGAATCTTCTTTCTCCAGAACATTTTTGGGGGCAACTGAGAATGAATTTTGGAATACTTGATTTCTCAAAATATAGACAAGTCCCCTTAAGAAGACCTCCTTCGTATGGGAGTTTATCATGGTTGTGGAATCAAGATAAATGGTCCACAGAACTTGGGGTAAGGTATGTGGCCGGGCGCTTTGATAATGATTTTGAGGGAAAAAGACAAAAGCTTTCAGCTTACGAGCTTCTTAATGCCAGAGTTCGTTATTCACGAAATTTGAACCAAGATATTATTCTTATGATCGGCAACCTAAGCGATCGTCAGTATGAAGATGTGTGGGGATATGCTGTGGCTGAGAGAAATTTTTCATTAACCCTCAGCCAACGGTTTTAATTATAAGAACATTTGCGTTTGATTTTTATCATTCCATTCGAAATTTCAATGGTTGTCTTCATTGTTAAACGAGATGTTTCTTGTTTTTCATTTTCCCAAATACCTAGGATGCCTGAGCCGCTTCTACGGTTAAATGTGAGGCTGTCACCTCTGCCTTCGATATTCCTAAACACAAATGAATTGTCATCTCTGCGAATTGCGGTAATGACTTGTTCCGTATTTAATCTTAGGAGACAGGTTAGTGCCATTCCATTGGATGTCACAGAATCCATAGCCTCGGCGTTTTCAAGGACAGTAATTTTAAAATTATCAATACTGATGTCAGCATCGATTCCAATACTCACGGCCATTGGATTTGTGACTGGATCTTGATTTCTTCTCTCAAATTCAGCGCAATCAATCGGAGACCCATTCATGGTGCAGGTTTTTGATTGTGTTTTCTTTTCTGAACTACAACCAAAAAGGATAATAAGAGATGTAAAAAGTAATGTTTTCAAATGACCTCCAGATATGCAGCATAAGCAGTAGGTCATAGAGTGAAAAAATAAAAAAGATAACTGAGAAAGCCTTGGGACGTAAAAATTACATCATTGATGTTTTATTTAAGGCTGCTTATCCTTAGAATCCTCAAAGCAGCAAGACCCCTCATGGCCTTCGATCTCTTCGCTGAGGCTCTCTTCAAAGGCTTCAAGTGGGTCGCCACTAATCCCTAAGGTCTGGGCCAGTGATTCATTCACACTTGGGTGAATGAGTCTGATTTCAAGACCCATTTCTTCGAATTCAGCAGCTTTTTCATAAGCGAAGTCACTTTGGTCCACTGGGCACTCAAAAAGTACTTGGGAAGAATTAATTTCTATTATTTTGACTGTTGCGGCCATAGGGGTGCCTTCTACTTGATGATGATTCAGATGAATGGTATCTATGGTTATACCCATTGGCAAAGACCCCTATGTTTTTATTTTATATTGATTCTAACCCATTGATTACGAGTTGGCTTAAGGAACAGGCCCTGGCCGCTGGCGATAAATTTTATAGCCTCAAGACTCTCAAGGAATCGGGGTACTTTCTTTTTGATCTCAAACCTGATGTGCTAGTTGTGGACAGCGAAATTTTAAAAAATGAAAAAGAGCACCTGCTTAATGCCCAGGCCAGCTATGAGGGCCTCTTCGCCATTCCCCTTGTAACAGTGGGGAGAGAAAGTGTGGAAGGGAATTTTGGAATGGAGCTTAAAGGGCATATACCCAAGCCCATAAACCCTGCTCAGTTTTTCCGTCAAGTTCGTGAAATTATCGGTCAGACCAATCTTCATTAAGGATGTTTATGGCTTTTGAGAAAAAAGATATTTGGATAATGGTGGCAGGAATAACCTTAACGATCATTTTTTTCGGTTTGACGATTTATTTTAGAAGTGGGGCATTCTAGCGGTTCTTTCTGACGCCTCTACGATCTTCTTTTGACATAAAAAGCGCACTTATATTGCGATCATGAACGGAGAGTAGAGTGTCTACCAGTTCTTGATAATGGCAGTGTATCCATTGGGCACTGAGATGAGTGGTTGTTTCTAATAAGAGAGTGTTTTCGGCAATGACAACTGGACGCACTTGCTTAAACCACTGGTAATGAACTTCAGGCCCGATGATTTCTTTTAATTGCTCCGAAACGGTAAGCCAAAGATAGCTCGCCTTAACCACAGGGCAGGCATCTTTGAGTGCCTCAAAAGGTCGCAAGCCACCAAAGCCTCTTCCGAGGCGAGCCGCTTGTTGGTAATTTTTTTTGGAGCTGACTTTTGTTTTTTTCAAGAGCGATAGCTTAAAGCTCATGTCTGTTTCCGACAAGTAGATTTAAGTTGTTTCTCCCTTAAATCGTTGATCATCTGGAGCCAACACATAGGGCCCAAGGCCGATTTGTCCAAAAATAAAATCGGGGATTCGTATCCGATAGAATATTCCATTTTCATGGTGACTCGTTGTGACGATATTGGCGTTACCTCTCACTCTGGCATGGGCATCTCCTGCATCATAGGGGATGAAGAGGTCGTAGTGATCTTGCTGGGCCAAGAAGTAATCAATGATGTGTTTACGCAGGTCCTGCATATCTTGTTCGTCATAACTTGAAACCAAGAAGCAGTTAGGGTGCTGTCGCATGATGATGCGGGCCCTTAAGGGGTCATTAAGAATATCTTTCTTATTAAAAACAATTAATTGCTTCTTATCCTCTATCCCGAGTTCCTTCAGGACACTCTGCGTGACTTCTAAATGTTTTTGATAATTAGAATCAGAGATATCACAGACGATAACGAGTAGATCTGCTTCAAGAGCTGACTCAAGCGTTGTTTTGAAGCCCTGAACAAGAGTATTGGGAAGGTTTTGAATGAACCCCACTGTATCAATCAAAATCATGGGCGGTTTAGAGTCGGGATTAAGAGTCCTGAAAGTTGAATCAAGAGTGGCGAAGAGTTTATTTTCCTCCAAGACATTCACCTTACACATACGATTCATGACTGAGGATTTTCCGGCGTTGGTGTAACCCACAAGCGCTGCGGTCACAGCTTGGTTTTGTCTTTTTTTGCGCTGGGTCTGTCGGGTCTGTTGAATTTCTTCTAACTGCTTTTTATAAATGCGAATGCGCTCACGCACCATACGGCGGTCAAGCTCGATTTGCTGTTCGCCTTCTCCCCCCACGGCACGACCACCACCACGCTGCTTGGAGAAGTGTCCCCACATCGAAGTAAGGCGAGGAAGAAGATATTCAAGCCTTGAAATCTCAATTTGGATTTTTGCTTCTTTGGTCCGCGCATGGAGAGCGAAGATTTCGAGAATGATCGTATTTCGATCCACGACTTCTAGTTTTGAGAGTTTTTTAATGTTTCTCACTTGCGAGGCTGTGAGTTCAAAGTCAAAAACAAGAAGGCTAGATCCTTCTTCACGAGCAGCTTCTGCAATCTCTTCAATTTTACCCTCACCAAGCATGGTAGAGGGATTAATCTGCTTCATGTTTTGAATATGCTCGTTGCCTGCCACTAAGCCCAGTGTTCTCAAAAGCTCGCGCAGCTCTCTGAGCGACGCACTGGTCAGTTGACTGGTGGCATGAGTTTCAAAACGATCACATACCAAAGAGACGAGTGTGGCTTTTTGGCCCAGTGGTAATTTGAATTCTTCATCTGGTCTCATGAGAGTTCCGTTTCCATATTATCTAGCAGTCTCACTTCTGCGACTTTTAATAATCCCAAGATAACGGCTTTTCCTTTTTTAGGTAATTCTGTGCTTAAACGTCTTGCTTCACGGACTTCCAGATACTGCCAACGGGGGTCGTTTTTCATTTCTTGTTCCGCATACGCTTTTAGCAGAGGAGCATTATCACTTGAGTTAGCGAGCAGCTTTTTCATGTGTGAAAGGGTGTTAAACAAATAAAGAGCATCTTTTTTTTCCACGGGACTAAGGTACTGGTTTCGTGATGAGAGGGCGAGCCCGCCAGCATCTCTGATGATAGGCATTCCTTTGACATGAATAGGAAGTCCCAGATCACGGGCCATCTGTTTTACTAATCTATACTGCTGATAATCTTTTTTCCCAAAATAGGCAGTTTTAGGTTTTACTAGTTGGAAGAGAAGATAAACAACAGTGGCCACGCCGTCAAAATGACCAGGCCGCAGAGCACCTTCAAGAAATCCATCAAATTTTGGCACACGAATCACCGTCGAGAAACCTTCCGGATAAACTTCTTCAATCGCTGCTGGTGCGAAAACAGCAATTTCTTTATGAGGGTAGCGCTGATGAAGTTCTGAAATCTTTTGGCAGTCAGCTTCGAGTGTACGGGGGTAGCGATTAAAATCATCTTTTGGGCCAAACTGAGTTGGGTTCACAAAGATCGAAACAACAGAGGCCTTATGGTTTTTAAAACTCTCTTCAGTTAGAGAGAGATGACCAGCATGCAGGTTTCCCATCGTCGGAATGAAACCAACATCTTCTCCCTGACCTGAGCGCCATGTTTTTAAATCATGATGTGTTCTTAAGATTTTCAAAGCACGTCTCCTTGCAGGTCCCAGGCCACAATTTTGTGCGCCAGCTGGACCTTGGTGAGCTCAACTGGGCCTTGAGTCTTATCTTTGTTAATAAACCAATAAGTGCCTTGGGGTGATTTAAAGCCAACTGGAGCACTTGATTGAGAGATGCCACTGTGAACAGCATTGCCGATCATCAGTTCCACCGGTTTGCGATTGAACTTTTCACGAAAGACGACTTCTGTGGTTTCAGTCTCAGCCGCAAAGGAGACATACTTCTGATGAGATTTTTTTGTTTTCAGAAGCTCAGCTAAAATATCTGTGGATTTTTTTAGTTTGATTAGATCCAAGCCTTCTTTTTTAACTTTTTGAACAGACTCATCAAATTCAAAATCCGCTACAGCTGCTGCTGTGATAACAGTATCAGCATTGGCTTGATGAGACTGTGCCTGCTCAAACATCTGTTGGGTTTTAGGAGTGTAGTAAACCTGGCAGTGCGGATGCGCTCTAAGATCAGCCAGCGGAAGCTCATTTGATCCCGTCAGAAGTGTCACCTGGCAGCCTTGTGCCAAGTACGCCCGGGCCATTTCAATGCCGGTGAGTCCACTTGAGGGATTTGTGATGTATCGAACAGGATCCATCGGAGCAAGGGTGGCTCCGGTTGTGATGAGAATCTTTTTCGAAACGATTTGCAAAGGATTATAAGTTTCAATTAAATATCTAATGGCATCCACGTCCATTAGTTTTCCAGCACCCTCGTCACCACAGGCCAAGAGTCCTGCCGCAGGATCGATGACTTTGGCATAAGGGAGTTTGTTGATTTTTTTTACATGCTCCTGTGTGAAAGGATGCTCCCACATCATGGTGTTCATAGCTGGGAACATCAAGACTGGGCGGTTTTGTCTCCAGGCCATGAAGATACTTGTGAGGAAATCCCCAGCCTCACCGTTTGAGATCTTTGCAAGAGTGTTGGCGGAGAGCGGAGCGATGACTAGTTTCTCGGCCCATTTTCCAAGCTCCACGTGAGGCACACCAGGTGTAGGCGAATTGAAATCATCAGTGGGAAGATAGGTCGCTTCCGCTCCGAGGTAGCGAAAAAGTTCCGGTTTCACAAATTCAAGAGCACCCTGAGTGAGAACCACACGGACTTTATGGCCCGCTTTCACGAGAGTTCTAGTAAGATCAAAAGATTTGTAAGCAGCGATTGAACCTGTCACGGCAAGTAGGATGTTCATAGGCAAATATTCCTGCGATACCACTCATAGAGAGCATGATGATTGAGATGAGGCTGAGTGGATAGTTTAAGACTAGTGAGAAGTGGTTTTATTAACTGGTGAGTCTGTTCTGCTGCTCCACCATTGATAAGAATCTCTTCGAGATTATACCGTTGAGTGAGTTTGAGAATAAGCTGTGCGTAAGAGATAAATATGCCCTGCAAGGCTTCTTCAGTCGTTTGCGCAGCTCTTGAAAGAGTCAGAGTATCAGGGGAAGGATTGACTGCACCCACGCTCAGTTGTGCTCCAAGATTTAAGGAGTCAAGTTGATGGGAAAGTCCTGGAAGGATAAATCCCCCCTGGAAGCCTTCAGCATCGATGATATCAACGGTAAAAAATGTTCCACTGCTGATGTGGAGAACAGGCTTCTTTAAAACTTTAAAGCAATACCAAGCAGCGATCAGGCGGTCTTCACCCAGAGTGTTCGCATAATGAACCGGCATGCCCGCAAATTTTTGTCCTTTCCAATAATCTTTCACACCATCAATCAGTAACCCTTCTTTCAAATGTTCAGACAGCTCGTTATCATAATTTTTAACCGAACATAGCACGCCACTGACTTCACCGTAGGTGAGTTGGCGTTTTTTTAACCACGTAAACACATCATCGAGAACACCCGATTCAACGAGTTCATGCTGCACAAAGAGTGCGGCGTGAGCGTGTGTGTTTCCGAAATCAAGAGTCAATACATTCACGCGCGCTGATCCTTGAGGTACTGAGTGAGTACTTTTTTCTTCTCACTATAAAAATCGGCGATGGGTTTTACAAATTTGGGAGGTGTATTCTGACCGAGTTTTAAGAGATCATTGGTCACCAAGACTTGTCCGTCAGTCAGATGACCCGAACCTATTCCGATGGTGGGGATTTGAAGACTTTGAGTGATCTCCTGGGCCAGCTCACTGGTTACGCACTCAAGTACAATTGAAAAGCATCCCGCATCCTGCAGTTTCAAAGCTTCCTCTTTGAGACGTTTGGCACTTTGCTCATCCTTGCCATGAGTGAAATAGCCGCCCATCTGGTGAACGGATTGGGGAGTCAGACCGATGTGGCCCATCACGGGAGTCCCCATTTGCGTAAGACGCTTGATGGTTTGTAGCTCCACCTCAAAAGCACCTTCGAGTTTCACGGCTTCACACTGCGTGTGTTGAAAGATCTCTGCCCCTGCCTTGAGTCCTTGTTCAACCGTAGCGTAAGAGCCATAAGGCATATCAACGATCACAAACTTTTCAGGCGCCCCACGTTTAACGGCAGCTCCAAAAATTTTCATCATCTCGACGCTCACAGGGATGGTGGAGTCGAAGCCAAGTACGACGTTACCAAGGGAGTCACCGACTAAGAGCATGTCCACGTCGAGCTCGTTGTAGAGCTGAGCAGTTTGGTAGTCATAGCAGGTGAGCATTTGGATTTTTTGACCTTTGGCTTTTCTAATGTCACGAGTATTAAGTTTTTTCATTTTTGATCCTTCATCATTTTTTCAATCGTTTGACCCAAAGGATCTCTTTTCCATCTTTCAACAATCTGTTGGCGTAGAAGAGAGACATCTACTCCTTCGATACTTTTTGTGAAGGCTCCCGATTCAATCTCGCTTAAGAGTGAGCGCATTTTATTTTCAAGATCAGTGCCTATCAGAAGTTTTCTTCCTTTCTCACTACCAATCAATGCATTGGGGCTAATGAGATCAAAAAAAGCCACAGGACCTCGGTCCACCATGACCTTAGTGATCAGGCCGACTTCATGCCACAGTTCGAAAAAAGCGAGTTCCGCCGGAATTCCTTTTTCAACTAAAATATTAAAAGCTAAGCGGCAGCTTTCAGGGATCAAAGAACAGAGAACGGCTTGTTCGCTAAACAGATCCGCAATCATCTCTTCTTGCACACGACAAGGGTAGGGACCCATAGTGATCCCTAAGGCAGCGGCATAAGCCAGAGTGAGAGTTTTAATTTTTTCTTGCTCTGATTTTTCAACCAACTCTACCGAGTAGACGCCACCGAGCGCACGTTTTTCGAGGAAAGTGGCCCTGACTTCAGTCCCAATTGCTTTGGGAGCAAGGAGTACGTGATGAAACTGCGGAAATTTTTCCGCCAGTTTTTCTTCATGAAGAGCAAAACCATGAGCGTAAAAGAGAGTGGTACCCTGAGGAATGTACTCAGCGATATGAGACAAGGCACGAGTAATCTCATGATCAGGTACGAGGAGAGCGATAGGGTGACCTTGCAAGGGAGACTGCCAGTCCAGCAGTTTGAACTTGCTTGGTATGCGCGAGCGGGTGCTGGATTCATTGCGCAGCAAAATCTGCACTTCTAGCCCCGAATCATAAAGATTTTCGGCCCAAGCGCGCGCTTGGTTGCCATAACCCATGATGATGATTTTTTCAGCTGCCAAAGGGCCTCCTTATCAGGCATCTTTTCGTACCATGAGCAACGAATCTCGCCTAGACATGAGAGTGAACTTCAACCGAACAAGGGCCTTTCTTTATGGAGAAAGCGTGTTTACTACCATTCGTGTGGAAGAGGGCAGGGCACACTTTGAGAAATGGCATTGGGAGAGACTTTTAAAGTCAGCAGAATGGCTCTGGCCTAATACTGCGCAGCAAGCGCAAAAACTCATTGAAAATCTCAAGCCACCAGGTCCCACAGGGGTGTGGCGACTAACACTCACGGCACAAGTTAAAAATCGCGACTCGCAAGATGAGATCGAGTTGATTTTAGATGATTGGTGGAATGAAGTGATTCCGGAGGGCAAAGACCTTAATTTAATAAATGTGATGAGTCCCGCACGTCCGGAATCTTGGCCCAGTTTTTTGAAGTCTGGTGATTATCTTTCGCGCATGGTGGCTGCCAGACACTTAAAATCAGATGAAGTACCGCTCTTTCATGTGCACGAAAAGATTTGTGAACTTCTTCATGCCAACATCTTTTTTATTCGTGATCAAAAAATCATTACACCGCCACTTTCCAACAACACCCTTGAGGGGTTGGGCCGCCGAAGAGTCATGCAATTATTTAATGTGGAAGAGATTGAGTTGAGCGTGAGGGAGTTGGCGGACATCACAGCATCTTTTGGAGTGAATGCATTAAGAGGAATCATGCCCGTCGACAAAATTGACGGAAAAAAATTAGAGAGGCATCCTATCATAAGGGATCTTCAAAGAGAGTTCTTTCGATGCTAAAAGTTAAATGTCCTCATTGCAAAAAAGAGTTTGAGTACTATTCATCTGAATTTCGTCCTTTTTGCTGTGAGAAGTGTCGCCTGATTGATTTAGGAGCTTGGTTAGATGAATCATATTCGGTTCCAGCTCAAAAATTGACTGAAGAAGAGCAAGAAAAATTAATGCAAATTGTGGATGAGTCAAATGAAGAAAACTGAACGTGCCGAAGCTCTGGCCTTCACGCTTAAGCTCGCTGAGGATGCAAGTAAGATTCTCATGAATCGATCAGAAAAGTTATTTACCAAACCTCTGAAACTTATTCACAAAGGCTCTCTCGGTTTAACTTCAGAAGCTGATTTAAAATCTGAGGAGCTCGTCATCTCGCGCATCCAAAGGAAGTATCCTCATCATGAAATTTTGGCAGAAGAAGACAGTTATGTCAGAAAGCTAAAAATTCAGGGGCCTGATGATAACGATCAATATACTTGGCTGATTGATCCCCTCGATGGCACAAATAATTTTCTCAACGGTTTGCCTTTTTTTTGTGTCTCACTTGCCCTCGTTAAAGGCTTTGAGGTGCAAGTAGCGGTGGTGCATAACCCGATCATTGGTGAAACCTTCTACGCGACTAAGGGTGGTGGCGCCTATCTCACGAGAAAATTTGGAAAAAAGAAGCTGACTAAAAAGCTTCGTGCTCCGGTTGTCAGTCAGCCGCTAAAAGACGCTTTGATCTCCACCAACCTCGGATCTAGAAGACATAATGCTGAACTGATTCGAAAATTTCCTCAAGTCAGGGCCTTTCGTCGCCTCGGATCAGCCGCACTCGAACTCTGTTACGTGGCTTCAGGGATCTTAGATGTCTACTGGGAATACCATCTTCAGCCTTGGGATATAGCTGCGGGAGGACTCATCTGCCAAGAGGCTGGAGTGCCAATATCAGATATTCAAGGTCGGTCTTTTCATCCCTATCATCCATCAGTTTTGGCCGCTCGATCGCCCCTATACGAGGATGTTTTAACAATCCTAAAGTCAGAAAAATCACCAATTTGACAACGATCGTTATAGAATAGCTATAATAGAATAAGTGTCTCACGACGAGCTCACTTTCGACTTTGGCCAAGGACCGGCAATGGTAGAATCGCTCATTACGCTTTTGGATAAATTCACGCCAGAAATACTTGTGATACTCTCTGGTTTATTAGTTATTACCACCACACTTTTTCTGTGGCTGTGGTTTGCTAATCGTCGGACTTATAATCTTCTCCGCCACCAGCTCCCAGCTTCAGTCGTGAAGCAATACCTCGATACTGTTATTCAGAACTCAAACACACTTAAGAATGCTCTCTTTCGCGGTGGTGTTGACGGTCTGGATCCGATGACTCTTCCGCAGAGTCAAGGAAGTCCAGTTAACACGGAACAGATAGCGCAGTTTATTTCAAAATCAAATCCCCAAGTTTTAGTTTCTGGAGGAGATGACTCTGAACTTCGCGCACAGCTGAATCAGAAAATTTCTGAACTTGCTGCTCTTCAATCTCAACTCTCAAGTGCCCAGAGTGCCAAGCGTGAGTTGGAGTCAAGTTTCGCTGGGGCGCAAGCCCGAATCAAAGAGCTTGAAGCTCTTCTGGCCCAGGCTGGAAAATCAGGCGGCGCAGATCCTGCCTTAGCTTCGGAGCTTGAGAAAACGAAAAAAGAGAGAAATGAGTTTCAAAACAAACTCAAAGAATACGAAATCATTGAAGACGATCTTGCCAACCTCAAGCGCTTACAGCAAGAGAACCAACAGCTCAAGCGTGCACTGGCCGAAGCCAGCGGTGGCAGTGTCCCTGATTCGATTGCTCCTCCGACGATTGAGTCTGCTGCAAAGATTCAACCACCAGAAGATCTTTTTGATGAAGTCGTAGAAGACAAAGTGACACAAGATCTTGAGCAGTTTTTAGGCGGCTCGGAGCCTGAAGCTGAAGCCGAAGAAGCGGCAGAAGAAGAGCCGGTCAAGGCTGCAGCTGCCCCAGAAGCAACAGAGAAAACAAGTGAAAAATCGCCTGAGGATTTACTCAGTGAGTTTGAAAAGATGTTGGGGTAATCCATGTTTATTGTTGCACTTGCTATGAACTTTGCCTTCTCTGCCATTCCTCATCAACCCAAACTCTCTCCCTTATCTGAGTCGCAGAAGTTGGCCCGTTACGAGGAAGCCTTCAAGGTTTCTACCATCGAGCCGGCTCGCCTAAAAGCGATGACTTTTTCTCTCAAGGCTAAATCCGTCCCAACTCTTATCAAAGTTATGAAAGAGTCAAATTACCCTGAGAGAAATCGCTGGCACGCAACGATGCTCTTAGGCCAAGTAATGGGAAAGCCCAGCTCAGCGTTCATTGCAAAATTCTCTGATCACCCTTCCTGGATGATGAGAGTGGCAAGTCTTAAGGCACTCGCAGCACTGGATATGAAAGAGTATAAAGCCGTGTATACCAAGGCGCTTAAGGATCCGAGCTTGATTGTACGTGTGCAGGCGCTGGATAACATTTCGCATTTAAAGCTTGTCGATCTTGCTCCCAATGTTTGGAACATGATGTACGACCAGACCAATTACACAGGTAATAACGGACAAAGAAAAAGAACCTCAATCGTACGTTCTGTGATTCGCACGATTGGTGTTTTAAAGTATGAGCCGGCCAGTAAAGCTCTGGCTAAACTCATTCAAAAACCGAAGTACCATGATCTGACAGAGGATCTGGATTTTTCGCTCTCAAAAATCACTGGGCAATCAGCTCCCGTCGCGAGTGTTCAAGGTAAAAGAGAGTTTTGGAAAAAAGCTATTAAGCTCTGAGTCTTAACATAAGTGCATCAGATTATTTCTATTCAATCTTGAAATCAAACTCAGAAAAGCCTATTGTGGATTTTTCTGAGGAGATTCATGATGAAAAAGATTTCTGTTCTGTTTTTTATTCTCTTTTTTTCCACCACAAGCTTTGCTCGACAGTACACACAGTGCTCAACTGATGAGTTCTATTCTGTGATTAATCTCACGACTGAACTTGATGGGACTTTCTTTATCACTCTTGGGACTGAAACTGATATGCATTGGCTCTACGATATCGAATTCTCACACTCTGAGGGAGCGAATAATATCTATCGTTTTATTAATACCAGCACTAAAGGTGAGTTGGTTGTCCCTTCAAATATTTTTGGCAGAAGTGATAATTCTCTAAAAATTCCAGCCACGATCAATGGCTCTCATTATCAGATGAGCTGCTTCACCAGATACTATCAGGAATAATTTAAAAATTTTCGAGCTGCTCTTTTTCGCGGGCCTTGTCGATCTCTTTGAGTTTGTTGTCGTTATCGATCAATCGCTCAATCCGATACAACAAGGTCTGTTCCATGATCCCGTCAGTAGGGATCTCTTTCCAGCCCTGCAAGAAATCTTGCTCAACCAGTTGGCGTTTGTAGATAGTAACTTTTGCGACCTCGCTTGAGGATCTAAAACCTTTTACCACGTTCACCACAAGCTTAAAGCGAGCAGCTTTGACAGCATCAGAAGACCCGAAGGAGTCTGTGAAGTTTACTTCCATGGTGTTATCCATCCAGCGAGTTTTGATATAACCGGCCTCTTGGTTTCGCTGGGCAATATCATACTTCTTCATCACTTCAATAACGGCTTGCCACGTTTGGTTAAAATCAGCCCTAAAAATCTTGGAGGGCATCTCGAGTTCTTCAGTCACCTGGCGAAACTTTTCATAGGACGCACAGCCCGATAGACTGGTGATCAATAGGAATTGGATAATGTGTCTCATCATGCTATTAATGATAGCAGGTTTCGCTCATGAGGACACTATGGACCATCTCTCACTCGTTAAGAATGTACTAAAAATGGAAGCTCGAGCATTGGAATTGGCCCAAGAAAGGCTGAAAGCCGATTCTATCGAGCAGTGTGCAAGTTTATTTGAGTGGTTAACTCAGACAGGTGGAAACCTCGTTATTTGCGGTGTGGGAAAGTCTGGTCTGATTGGAACTAAGATCGCCTCGACTTTTTCTTCTTTAGGTCTGCCTAGTTTTTTTCTCCACCCCACCGAGGCCATGCATGGCGACTTGGGCCGTGTCACTAAGTCTGATGTGATGATTTTGCTTTCAAAGTCTGGGACCACGCAGGAGATTATTGATTTATTACCTTATCTGCAGCTTCCTACTCAGCGTTTGATTGGCCTGTTGGGAAATGTGAATAGTCCCATTGCTGAGAAGTGCGCGATTGTGCTGGATTGCTCTGTTGAAAAAGAAGCCTGCCTGAATGATTTAGCCCCTACAACCAGTACGACCTTAGCTTTGGCCATGGGTGATGCTCTCGCCGTCCTTTTTGAGGCCGTGAAAGGTGTTTCAAAAGAGCAGTTTGCCATTAATCACCCGGCCGGTCTTCTGGGGAAAAGTCTTTCGCTCACAGTTGAAAAACTCATGCGCAAAGAGAATGAATGCGGACAAGTCAAACATGACTGCCTCTTGCAAGACGCGCTTTTGACTATGACGAAATACCCTGTTGGTCTTTTGGCCATCACACATGATGGAAACCTTGAGGGGATACTCGTGGAAGGGGACATCCGACGCGCACTCATGAAAGATCCAGAGGCACTCAAAAAACCGATTCGAGATTTCATGAATACTTCTCCGCGGGCCATTAGCTCAGAGATTCTGGCCTATGAAGCACTCAAGATTATGGAGAGTAAAGATCGCCCAGTCAGCGCACTACCAGTTCTTGAAGGTAAAAAGTTTAAGGGTGTTTTGCGCTTACATGATCTTTTGCAAGCAGGATTTTCAGCCACCAAAAGCTAGTGAATCCTAGAGCTAACACCAACCATAGTCCGATGAGTGGGAGATAGCCCCAGATTTGATAGACGGTGGTTGGGGGAGTGAGAGGAAGTTCAAGTAACACATCTAGCACATCTTTCTCACCCGTGTAGAGTCTTCTTCCTTCAATACCATTAGGGTAAATAACTGTGGTGATACCAGTGTTTGTGGACCTCACGATAGGTCTTCTGAACTCGACTGCTCGCCACTTCGCAAGAAATAAATGCTGAAAAGGTTCGGCGGTTTTTCCATACCAAGAGTCATTGGTGAGATTCACAATAAAGTCAGCCGGATGAGTGGGTCTGTTTAAAAGTTTCGCAACGAAACTCGGTTGTAGAATTTCATAGCAGATAGGTGTCACGAAACGCGCTCCTTTGCGTGTCGTGAAAATGGGAAAATCGTCTCCTGCGGCAAAGAAGGAGACGCCCGGAACCCATGCCGAGAGCGTTTTGTTGAGCGGACCAAAGGGCATGGTCTCGCCGAATGGAATTAAAATGTGTTTACGGTAAACTTGCTTGAATTCTCCTTGGGTGCCGATATGGAAAGCAGCGTTGTACTCTGTTTCGAATCGATCCATCCAAGAGCGCTCTCCGCCGTTATTATCATAGCCACCAAAGAGAATTTCTGAGCCTGTTTGTGCCACGATATCAGTGAAGAGTGCAGGTGGATTTTTTTCACGATTTTTAAATTGCGGTGAACTCATGGAAAAAGGGTAAGCGGTTTCAGGCCAGATCAATAGATCAAGCTCTTGAGGATTTTCTTTCAGACTCAGTTCCTGATAACGTTGAATGACATCCTCAATCGCTCCGGGCACACCAGACTCTGATTCAATTTTGAGAAAATTTCCTACATTGGCTTGGACCACTCGAATGTTGAGCGACTGCTTGGCACCCTCTATTTCCCATTTGGGAAGAATGAGGTGGAGGAGGAAAAAAATAAAACATATAACGAGAGGAGCTACGGAGAGAGTCCTGCGAGAGAGGATCTGTTGCAGAGATAGAACAAACCACCAGGTAAAAAATGAGTAGAGACTTACTCCTGCAATCGGAGCCAGCTGGAGCCATTGATCAAACTGCATCCACACATGGCCCGCAAAGACGGGGAACTGCTGCGGGATGAGAATCTCTACTCCCGTAAGAAGAATGGCTCCATAAAGCGAGCGCATATCCAGAGTCCAGGTTTTAAAGCCTGGGATTTTATCGCGGTACTTAAGCCACACCAGCCAGCCCCACCATTGAGGGTTAAGCACAGGCGCCAAAAAGAGAGCGATGAAATGGGACACACCAGGAGGGAGTCCACCAAATTCTTGCAAGGTGGCTGGCACCCAGTAAAAACCAGTGAGATTGAAGCCCGTTTGATGAAGCAGGATTGCGAGAATTCTTTTTTTAGTGGTGGGGATTCTCTCAAGACTCCAGCTCATTAAAAGTAGGGCGATAGGAGAGAGAAAAAACCAGCCAGAGTTTAAAAAATTAGGAAAAGCAAAAGCATAAAGGGCTCCACTGAGTGGAGCCATGAGAATTGATATCATGTAAGAAGTGTAATGGGCTTATTTAACTTTGGCGAGAGATCTGCCCTTCAAACGTGCATCTACTGAGTCAGCTAATTCGATCGCGCGAGCAGCATCAAGCTTACCAGCACCCAGGATCTTGCCTTCAAAGCTTTTTACTTTAACAGAAGAACTTAAAATGATGTTACGTGTCTGCTCATAGTTAAAGTGAGGGTACTTTGATTTAATCAAAGCCACGGCTCCAGTGACAAAAGCTGTGGCTTGACTTGTACCAGTCATATAACCCGCGCCGCCCATTGGAATAGCACTTCTGATTTTAAAGCCAGGAGCTGCGATGTCCACAGAGTTTTTACCGTAGTTTGAACTCGCGATGATCTGCATATCTTCGTCGTGTGCACCAACAGTGATGATGTTTGAGAGACCATAGCTTGCTGGGTAGTAAGCATTTCTCTTATCGTCGATGTTTGAGCGCTCGTTACCTGCTGCTGCGATAACAAGGATACCTTTCTTTTCAGCTTCTTTCAAAACACGAAGTTCCTCAACAGATGGCTCAGGACCACCGCCAGAGTAGTTGATGACATCAACGTTCATTCTTACAGCGTACTCAAGAGCTTTAATGGTGCTTTCAAGGTTCTGTTGTCCAGAAGCCTGAGGATTGTAATATTTAAGAGCAAGAATCTTAACATCAGGAAAAATGCTTTTCACGATTCCCGCTACGTGTGTGCCATGACCATGAGAATCTGAAGGTGTCGTTGATACGCCCTTTCCAGACCAGTCCATGCCGTAATTCTGTGCGCCCGCTTTACCTTCATAAACATGAATATTGTCTTTCAAAAATGGGTGATCAACTTGAATACCAGTATCAACCACCGCCACTACGATATCGCGGTTCTTTTTAAACTTAGCCCAAGAATCTCTCACATTAATAGATGTGAGTGGCTTAGAAGGATCTACACCCCAGCTAGCAAAGCGTGACTCTAAAAGATTGAGAGGATAAGCCGAAGACTCAACTGACTGAGCTTGCTTAGCAAGAGTCACGTTGGCAAAACTCGGCGCCATCATGAGCAGACTTAGGGCGAGGCTTAGAATTTTTGAAATCGTCACTCTCATAGTCTTCCTTTCATAACACATTTTGAAGCGGCTCCCGCGATGGAGACGCAAAGTATGTAATTAATAAAGCAAGACAAGGGCCAAGAGACTCATTGTGAGATTAAGGGGTTAAGCAGCTTTAACTAGGGGATAAGTGTCGGAAATTAAGCAGACTGTCGAAATTTTAGTCAAAAAAAAGGGCCCCTGAATGGGACCCTTTTTCAGAATAAATACAGATTGTTGCGCTCTTAAGCTTGACGGTAAATCTGGGCTTCTTCGCGCTCTTTTTCTTCGGCATGAAAAATACATAGCTCTGCCCACGGCTGGTTCTCTAAGCGCTTAAGACCGATTTCGTCATCGCACTCTTCACAATGACCGTAGGTTCCTTCGGCAATGCGATCAAGAGCGAAATCAATTCTTTTAAGTTTTAAGAGTTCTCTTTCGCGGATAGAAACGGAGATCTGTTGGCTGACCAGTGAGCTGGCCAAATCCGTTTCATCGGAGAGGTCTTCCTGAGATACATGTAAGTCTTGAGAATTATTTACCATCCCAGAATTTAGTATCTGTTGGCGGTGCTTTAGGAGCAAAACCTTAAACTGTTCTAATTGTTTTTTATCCATTTATATTCTCCTGCAAAGCTTATTATTCGAGAACTTACACTTATATTTTAAGGGCAGCTGGTGCCGTTCTCAAGTAGCAGGGCTTATCGGCAATAAACGCCAAAATCTTATCATTTTCGGTAAAAATTTACCCTATCTTAGGCCCAGCTTTGACAAGAGTAGCCCCGGCTGGCTAAGGTTAAAGGCTAGAACATTATTTTTGTTGAGGTTTGTTTGATTAGACCTACCCTGAGCTGGCCTATTCTTTTAGTGATCCTGACTGTTATAGTCGGAGTGAGCTGTGGGAAAAAAGCTGAAGTGATTGAGTCGCGCCCGACTCCTACGGTGGATACTGTCACCGGTGAAATGGAAGCTCAGCTCAAGGGCCAGTCCGTTATCTGTGAAGCGGGCCTATCCTGCCCAGGCGGTATGGCCAAGATTGCTATCATCGACAATAACAAACTTAAATTTTGCACGGGTTTTCTTGTCAATTCAGTCACTCTCGCGACGGCGTCTAGTTGCTTAACAGAGACCTTGAGAATTTCAGAGGACGATACCCGCTGCCAGAAAGACCTTCATGTTTTCTTTCCTCGTTCTGGTTTTTCAGCAGCTCAAAGAGTTGGTTGTCAAAAGCTCCTTTTCGCCAGTCCCATCCAAGGGGGAGATCCGATTTTATGGCGTCACGACATTGCTTATATTGAATTGAGTGAGCCTATTTTTCGCCGTTCAGTGCGCTTGAATCGCGGTGGACTAGAAAACAATCAAAAGCTGACGATCTGGAAAGTAGACGCGGATAACAACCAACTCGGTGTGATTCGTAAAGATGAGTGTGATGTGATCCAGAATAGTTATGTGAACCCTCTCTTTGATACTGATTTTAATCCCACGGCCATACTTTCTGGCTGTGCTTTTAAAGAGGGTAATGCAGGTGCATTGATCCTCGGTCCGCAGCAAGGTTGGCGCGGAGTGGTCTCGAAGCCTTTAAGTGCTGCTCTTGAGAGAGTGGTAAGACAGAATGAAGTAGAACCACTGAAGCCGATCTTGCACGTTTCTAATGGCGCCTGTCTTCAATCTATCCTCGAGAGTGATGCTCCAAGTGCTCGAGAGTGTTTTAGGAATCTGGACAATGATGAGATTGATGCCCGCCGAGCTGCTATGTTGACGAATCTTTCTCCCTATCAGGTCAATCGCCAGGCGGTTGAGGATAATGTGAATCAGATCAGACCTTATTTTAACTGGAGAGCGGATCTCGTAGAGAACACGGTGAACGGTGGCTACGATATTGAACTCACACCCGTGTGCATGAGACCCATTGCTGATTGGATCGACCTTGTGGGACGTGGAACGAGAAGATTCGTGTATAGTAAAATTGTTCCTCGCTGGAAGTTGACCTTGGGCTTTGATCGTGGAGCTCGTCTAGTCAGTCGCATGGATACCACAGAGTCTCAGAAAATTTTTGTTCAGTTCTTTCCGCGCACCGTTTGGAACTCACAGCGCACCGATATGTTTGTCTGGAATGAAGGGCAGCCGGCCCGCAGTTTTGATAACGTTAAAACCTGCGAATAAGCTTACTGCTTAAGATTTCTCCAAGACTTTCCATCACGATTATTTCTATTCTTTTGCCACTCCTCAACTGCTTGAAGATGCTCTTTATAGTTTCTCGTGAACACATGCGTGCCATCATTTTTTGAAACAAAGAAAAAATATTCGGTTTGATCAGGCTTCATGACAGCTTGAATCGCTTCCAGGCTTGGATTACAGATAGGTCCCAAGGGTAGGGCCGGAATTTTATAAGTGTTATAGGGAGTCAGTTCAAGCAAATCAGATTTTTTAATATTGCCTTGATAGCGCTCCCATATTCCATAAATGGTCGTGGGGTCACTTTCTAGTCTCATTTTCTTTCGAAGCCGATTCGTGAACACTGAGGCGATTTGAGGACGCTCCCACTTCGCTCCCGTTTCTTTCTCCACCACACTGGCCAGTGTAATCACCTGGGTCGGATTTAGAAAAGGATGGCCTTCTGTGAGGGATCCAACTTTTTTGCGAAACAACTGAACCATTGAGACCAGAATATCTTTAGGATTTGTATCAGGGACAAATTTATAGGTTTCAGGAAAGAGATACCCTTCGAGAGTTGGGCCCTCGACGCCTTGAGAGCGCACAAAACTTTCATCCTTCATCAGAGTCAGGTAGTCACTGGCGCTTCCAAAGCCGGCTTGAGACAAGATCTCGGCGACTTGGTACATGTTGCGCCCTTCAGGAATGGTGACAGAAAGGAGCATTGGCTGAGAAAAGATCAGAACATTGAGCACATCTTCCATCTTGGATTGCGAAGGAATGAGAAAGGGGCCTGCTCTAAGTTTCTCCATCTGACCTTTGTAGCGGGCGAGCCAATGAAAAAGGCGAGGATTTGAAATAATTTTTTCTCTTGCAAGCCGAGCATTCACTTGTCCAAAAGTTTCACCTTTCTTTACTGTGAAGACGACTTCCGGTCCCTCGTACTTAACTTGGTAAAGAAAATAAACTGTTCCAGCAATGAGAGTAAGGGCGAAGAGTGGTGCGATGACCAAAGTGTAGAGAAAAGTTTTTTTAAGCATGAGACATTATAACTTAGCGACGCCTTGCGCGCGTAAAAAATCTTCAAGAATTATACTGGCGGAAACCGTATCTATTTCGCTCAGGTTTATTTTAAAGTTGTAGCGAGGTGAATTTTTCATTCTCTCCTCAGCGGAAAAAGTAGAAAGTGTTTCGTCTTGTTCAAAAACGGGAATCTCTATGACGGTCAATAGTTGAGAGAGAAACTCACGGATTTTATGGGTGGTAGAACCAGCTTTGCCATCAATAAAATAGGGGACACCTACCACAAGCACGTCAATAGATTCGTCTTCAATTACTTTTTTTAACTCACTCCAAACTTGCTCAAAAGCCCCGCCTTTAATTCTTCCCATAGTAAGAACCATCGGATCAAAACCCACGTGAAAACTAGCAAGGCCAATAAATTTTTCTCCCCAATCGATGGCAAGAAAACGTTTGGCATGAAGCGGATGTGACTCGGTCATAGGCATATCTACTCTGAAAGAGAGAGAGCGTCAAAGGAGAGTTGGCTGCTCTGTGTGCTGCTGGCAAATTTCACGGAAACACCCAAGAGTCGAATGGGTCTTGGGTCCTGGCTCCAGCGATCTAAAAAAAGTGCCCAGGTATTCTCAGCTGTGACCTCGAGCCCTGTTCTCTCAATCGTCGTGAGTTGAAAATCATGGAACTTAATTTTTACCTGCAATGAAGCTATTTTTTTATCTGTGTAATTAGCTAGTGATTCTTGGATATCGAGTGTGAGTTCATTAAGTTTCATCTGCAAGAGTGTGGGATCAGTCAGGTCCTCAGAGAAAGTTCTCTCAGAGCCTAAACTCTTGCGCTCCCACTCTGTGACTACGGGACTAAAGCTCACCCCTCTGATCGCGAAAAAGAGATACTCGCCAAGTTTTCCGAATTTTGCGTTCATCTCAAAACGAGTAAAGGGTAAGAGATCGCAGCACGCCTTAAAGCCAAGACTCGCCAGAAAGTCTGAAGTGACTTTTCCTACTCCGTGAATCTTTCCAAGAGGCAGCTGGTGCATGAACTTCTCAACCATGCTGGGATCGATGGTGAATTGCCCATTTGGTTTTTTGACTTCGCTGGCGAGTTTCGCCAAAAGCTTATTCTCCGCAATGCCTGCGCTGGCGGTGAGGCCCGTTTCTTTGAAAATGCGCTCTCGGATGATTTGCGCTAAAAGCGTCGCACTACCGGAGGGGAGATCGGCGTCTGTCACGTCTAAGTAGGCTTCATCCAGAGACATCGATTGCACGAAGGGAGTGTAGTCATGAAAAATCCGAAATACCTGATCAGAGGCTTCAGCGTAAGCGTCAAAACGTGATTTTTGCAAAATAAGACTCGGGCAAAGCTTGAAAGCGCGGGCGGTGGGCATCGCTGAACGGACACCAAATTTACGGGCCTCATAGTTACAAGTTGAAATCACCCCTCGACGTTGGCTTGATCCACCCACGGCTACAGGCTTCCCCTTAAGTTCAGGGAAGTCCCGCATCTCGACAGCTGCAAAGAAGCAGTCCATGTCGATATGGATGATTTTACGCATAGTTTATTTTACGGAAAAGATACGGAAGAAGCAAGGGCCATAATGATTGACAAAATCCCATGATGCACTGAAAATAGATTCATACATCCATACCTGATCACCTATCAATAGATAACGATCAAATTACCCTTCAAATTTAATTTCATGAAACAACACTCATAAAATTTTTTGTTACACCTTTTCAGGAGCCTCCATGAATCTTAGTGAAATGCGCGAAAAAGACATCGAAGAACTTACCGCCATGGCCGAAGAAGCCCAGATCGAAAACCCAGCCAACCTCAAAAAACACGAACTCATCTTTGCTCTTCTCACCAAAAAAGCCAAAGAATCTATCGAGATCTTCGGTGACGGTGTGCTCGAAATTCTTCCCGATGGATTTGGTTTCTTGCGCTCACCCTCTTACAACTACCTCCCAGGTGCCGATGATATTTACGTTTCGCCTTCTCAGATCCGCCGCTTTGGTTTGAGAACAGGTGACACGATTGAAGGCCAAATTCGTCCACCCAAAGAAGGCGAGCGCTACTTCGCTCTCTTGAAAGTCGACCACATTAACTTTCAAGCTCCTGAGAAACACAGAAACACTGTGCTCTTCGATAACTTAACTCCGCTCTACCCAAATAAGAAAATCAATCTTGAGAATAAGCCTAATAGTTATTCTACTCGTATTATCGATCTCTTCGTTCCTCAAGGTTTTGGTCAGCGCTGCTTGATCGTGGCACCACCGAAGGCTGGTAAGACGGTTCTCATGCAAGACATTGCCAACGCGATTGCTGATAACCACCCAGAAGTGAAACTGATCGTCCTCTTGATCGATGAGCGTCCGGAAGAAGTAACAGACATGAAACGTACCGTGCGCGCCGAAGTGGTCTCGTCAACGTTTGATGAACCGGCCACTCGCCACGTTCAGGTCGCTGAAATGGTCATTGAAAAAGCCAAGCGTCTCGTAGAAGCCAAACAGCACGTCGTGATCCTTCTCGACTCTATTACACGTCTCGCACGTGCCTACAACACCGTGGTTCCACCATCTGGTAAGATCCTCTCTGGTGGTGTGGACTCGAACGCTCTTCACAAGCCAAAAAGATTCTTCGGGGCCGCTCGAAATATCGAAAATGGTGGATCACTCACTATTATTGCGACCTCTCTTATTGATACAGGTTCAAGAATGGATGAAGTTATCTTTGAGGAATTCAAAGGTACCGGGAACTCTGAAATCCAACTTGACCGCAAGCTCATGGAGAAACGCGTGTTCCCATGTCTTGATATCAACAAATCTTCGACTCGTAAGGAAGATCTCTTAATGGAGCAGAAAGATCTCCAGCGTGTCTTCGTTCTTCGTCGCGTGTTGCAGCCGATGAATACGATGGATTCCATGGAATTTATCCTTGAGCGTATTAAAGATACGAAAACCAATATTAGTTTCTTGGATAAAATGAACGGATAATGAAAAAATATTTTAAGCTCTTCAGTCTTCTTGTCGCGAAACAGTACGCCGCCATTGGTGGCCAGGCTGTGATTGAGGGAGTGATGATGAGATCTCCCAATGCTTTTGTGGTTGCGGTCAGAAAGCCGGACGGTGAGATTCGTTTACGTCGTGATCAGTGGTTCGGACTTGGAAAGCGTTTTGCTTTTTTAAGAAAACCAGTGCTGCGAGGTGTGCTCACGCTGGTGGAAACCATGGCCAATGGGATTGTGTCTCTCAACTACTCCGCCAATGTGAACATGGATGCGGAAGAAAAAGCTAAGGCCCTGAAGAAAGGAATCTCTGAGGCTGATTATGAAGCAAAGAAAGCCAAGTCTCAAAAAGTCGACATCGCCACTTTCTTAACCATGGCGGTTTCTATGGGAGCAGGTATTGGACTTTTTGTCTTCTTGCCTCATGCTCTCACGGCTTTGATTGCAGATTTTTTTAAATTGGACTGGGGGCTAGATAGTTTTGCCTTTCATGCTGTCGATGGCTTCATCAAGGCTTGCGTCTTCATCCTCTACATTTGGCTGATTGGATTCATGCCGGATGTGCGTCGTGTGTTTCAGTACCACGGAGCTGAACATAAATCGATTTCCACCTTTGAAGCGAATCTTCCCTTAACTGTTGAGAATGCTCGTAAGTTCACGACGCAGCACCCACGCTGTGGCACTTCCTTTCTCTTCTTTTTGATCATCATTAGCATTGTTTTGTTTTCTGCCGTCTTTACTATCTTTCCTATCGGCGCGGGTCTTCCCACCATTCTCCGTCATGTGGTCGCTGCACTTTTTAAAGTGGTGTTGATGCTCCCAGTAGCGGGGATTAGTTATGAGATTATTAAAGCAGCTGGTAAGTGCTCCACCGCTTGGTGGGCAAGGGCCATGAGCGCACCCGGTATGCTATTGCAGAATCTCACGACCCGCGAGCCAGAAGATGATCAGCTTGAAGTTGCGCTTGCATCCATCAAAGCCGTTCTTTTTTTAGAAGAAAAATATAACCTGAAAGATGCTGATAAAAGAGTCATCTCGGTCGAAGAGATTGATCTTAAGGCACTGACAGATATTGAAGAAACTAATTCACAACTTAACGATTTCCTCGAAGCCTAGCGGAGATAAATGTGTTTGATAAGATTGATGCCGTCGTAAGACGCTATGAAACCCTTACTGAGCGTCTTGGAGACCCAAGTCTCTACGATCGTGCTGATGAAATGCGCCAGATTAATCAAGAGCGCTCTTCGATTGAGCCTCTGGTGATCAAGTACCGCGAGTACAAAAAGTTAGTGGGCGACATCGAAGGCAATAAAGAAATTCTCCTGGCCGAGAAAGACGAAGACATGCGTGAGATGGCCAAAGAAGAGCTCAGTGAGTTGGAAGCTAAACTTCCGGCCATTGAGCAGGAGTTAAAGCTTCTTCTACTTCCGCGTGATCCTGCTGATGATAAAAACGTTATTCTTGAGATCCGTGCCGGAGCTGGTGGGGACGAAGCCAGTATTTTTGTGGGTGAAGTTTGGCGTATGTACCGACTCTACAGTTCCACCATGGGCTGGAGAACAGAAGTCCAGTCAATTTCGGAAGGCGATCGTGGCATCAAAGAAATCATCGTTAATATTAGTGGGGACAAAGTTTACTCTAAAATGAAATATGAATCAGGTGTGCATCGTGTTCAACGTGTTCCTGAGACAGAAGCCCAGGGCCGTGTTCACACTTCGACCATTACGGTAGCCATCATGCCTGAAGCTGATGAGATCGGTGATGTAGAGTTAAATATGAACGATGTTCGTGTTGATGTTTTTCGTTCATCGGGAGCTGGTGGACAGTCTGTTAACACCACTGACTCTGCTGTTCGCCTGACACACATGCCTTCAGGCATTGTGATCTCTATGCAAGATGAACGCAGTCAGCTTAAAAATAAAGACAAAGCGTTCAAGATTCTTCGCGCTAAACTTTATGATATGGAAGTGCAGAAGCGGGCCAATGAGATTGCCTCAACTCGCAAGGGTCTCGTGGGAACGGGAGATCGGTCAGAAAGAATCCGTACCTATAATTTTCCGCAAGGTCGCGTCTCGGATCATCGTATCAATCTGACGCTTTTTAATATTGATGCTATAATGAACGGAGATCTAGACCAACTGGTTGAACCTCTTGTGGCTCATAACCAAGCCATTCTCTTGCAGGGTGAAGGAGATATGTGAAGGACTGGAAAAAATTTTTCCATGACAATCAAGGTCTTCTTGAAGCCAATTACCCAGGCATCACAAAAGAGCGTTTTCTAAAGGAAGCTGAAGAGATTGATGGCGATGAAGAATCTTTTCTCAAGGGAATTCCCTTCGCTTATCTTCTTGGTTACGCCACTTTCACTCATTTTGATTTCAAAGTTAATCCAGATGTTCTGATCCCGAGACCAGAAACGGAGCAGCTGTTTGAGATCGTTGAAAGTTGGGTTAAGAAAAACTCACAGGCCAAGCGCCTCGTAGACATTGGCACTGGGAGCGGATGTTTAGGAATATCTTTAGCCTTAGCACTGCCACAGCTAAGTGTGTTGCTTACCGATATCTCTCCGGCCGCTTTGCAAGTGGCAGAGACCAATGCTTACAATCTCAAAGCTCCTGTGGCCCTAAAGGCCAGTGATCTTTTCACAGATGTCACAGGTCTCTATGACGTGATTGTCTCTAATCCACCCTATATTCCTAAAGGTCATAAGGGTGTTCATCCGAAGACAAGTGAATTTGAACCTCACTTGGCCCTCTTTCTTGAGCAAGAAAAATACCATGAATTTTTTGAGAGATTTTTTTCTCAGGCTTCCCGTCACATGAGTGCTGACGGGGTTCTTTTTATGGAAGGTCATGAGGACTTCATGGATGTCATCTTGGAACTCGCTAAGAAAGCCAAACTCACTGAGATTGAAGTTCTCAAAGATTGGTCATCTCGCCCTCGTTTCCTCAAGGCCATGGCACCAAAGACACCCATCGGTTAGTCTTTTTGTAAGATCCACACTTCTGAACTACTGGTTAGAGACAACTCTTCGTCATCCTTTGATGTTGCGAAATACTTAGCCAGCATAAGAGCTGCAAGGTTTGAATCAGCTTTAAACGCATTTTCCACAGAAGAGAGTGTGCGCAGATGATTGAGAATTTTTATTTTTGTCAGACAAATCTTTTCGTGTACAAAAAAATGATCTCTCTGAATAAATCCAAAATTTTTGGCTTCTTCTTTCAGGTTTATTTCTAGCTTAAACGAACGGGGAAAATCGCGATTCAGAGAGACCAGTTCGGGATGATCAATGGCGTGAGTAAAGACGATCACATGACCCTTATGTTTAAGAATTTGCTGCGCATTTTTAAAAAACTTGGAACGATCAAACCAATGAAATGACTGTCCGGCGATGATCATGTCAGGTGTCATATTGAGTTGATCAATTTTTTCTGCGCTCTCTTGGAGATACGTTATATTTTCACCCTTCAAAGCCACTGCAAGCATAGCTTCAGAGTGATCAATGCCTATAATCTTTTCAGCCATGGCAGCAAAAGCCTGAGTGGAGTGACCTGTCCCACACCCCACATCGAGAATCAGTTTTAGTGGATCCGATAGCTTTAGATAGTTGACCACTTTGCTTGTGACTAAGTGATGAAAATGAATCCTAGCTTCTAGGTAACGTTGCGCTTCAGTTGTGGTCAAAAAATGAGGGGCCATACTCAAATTCTAGCCTAACAAAACCCAGAGAGATAGAATTGTACAAACTTAAGGATTTTAAAAATATGGATAAATTACTCGTCACAGGGCCAAGTCATCTTAGGGGCCAAGTGGTTGTCTCTTGTGCTAAGAACGCCACGCTACCTATCTTGGCAGCGAGCTTACTCTTTAATCAAGAAATTCATCTAAAAGATGTCCCAAAGCTTAATGATGTTCATACCATCTTAAAACTCCTGCAAAGCATGGGGGTCGAGGCAGAAACGAAGGGTGATATCCTCTCGCTCAATGCCAGTAACGTACATAATCTCGTGGCCGATTATGCTTTAGTGAAAACCATGCGTGCTTCTGTTCTGGTTTTAGGCCCTCTTCTGGCGCGATTTGGTACGGCCAAAGTCTCGCTGCCAGGAGGTTGCGCTATCGGTGCAAGACCGGTCGATATCCATCTGACGAATCTAGAAAAGATGGGTGCAAAAATTGAGATCGAGAAGGGATATATCCTTGCAAGCTGTGAGCGTCTCAAAGGAGCGTCTCTGACGCTTTCCTTTCCATCAGTTGGGGCAACAGAGAATCTCATGATGGCCGCTGTTTTTGCAGACGGCACAACAATTATTGAGAACGCCGCTCGAGAGCCGGAGATCACAGACCTTGCTCAGTTCTTGCGCTCCATGGGAGTTGAGTTAAAAGGCGAGGGAACCTCCCGCATTGAGATAAAAGGAGTGGAGAGAAATTTTCACTTCCACCAAAAGTCTCCCTATCGACCAATTGGTGACCGTATTGAAGCGGCAACTTACATCATTGCAGCACTCATGACTCAGTCAAAAATTGAAGTCATGGGATTTGCCCCATGGACACTGGAAGCTGTGCTTGAGACTTTGGAGAAAATGGGAGCTACTTTTGACCGAGTGGAGAATGGTGTGACTGTTCATCCCGCCACGAAACTTAAAGGCGTGGTGATTGAGACCGCTCCATTCCCAGGTTTTCCGACCGACGTTCAGGCCCAAATGATGGCGTTGATGTGTGTCTGTGATGGCCAATCGATCATCACAGAACAAATATTTGAGAATCGTTTTATGCATGTCCCTGAATTGATCCGCATGGGTTGCAAGATCACACTGAAAGGCAACGCTGCCCTCATCGAAGGCACCCCCAATCTTTCAGCAGCGCCAGTTATGTGTACAGACCTGAGAGCCTCTGCGGCCCTTGTGTTAGCTGCTCTGAAAGCAGAGGGCACAAGTGATATCCAAAGGATTTATCACCTCGATCGTGGGTATGAAAATCTTGAGCAAAAGTTACAAAAACTGGGAGCTAAAATCGAGAGAGTGAGGGGCTAATGGATTGTTTATTTTGTAAAATATTTCAAGGTCATATTCCTTCAAAAAAAGTGTATGAGGATGATAATGTATTTGCTTTTCATGACATTTCTCCGATGGCCAAAACTCACATCCTCTTCATTCATAAGAAGCATACGACGAATGTGAATGGACTTTCTACCATTCACGTCGGTCAAGTGTTCACTGCGATCAAGACCTACGTGGCGACGACGGATTTAGAAAAAACAGGATTTCGAATTGTTACTAATACGGGCGCAGATGCTGGCCAGACAGTCTTTCATGCTCACTTCCATCTCCTCGGGGGAGAGAAGCTTAAAGGCTTTGGTGCATGAAGCTTGAAAGTGAACGGCAAAAGTATTTTGATTTTTTCTCGAAATTTCATTCTCCCTATTTAAATCTAACCTGGGAGTTGAAGCTTTCTGATTTTAGCGGTGAGTGCCATCGGCACGGAATCTCCCGCTTTCAATGGCTCATCTATAATCTATGTCGCTCGGTGATGAACATTGAGGCATTCATGTGGAGGCTAGATCATGAGGGGAATCCGGTCAAGGTTTCGACGCTTTCACCTTCTTACACAGTATTAAATCCTCAGAAAAATTTTAATTTCACCAATTTTAGTTTTGATCATCAGTGGAGTTTATTCCTTGAACGCTCTTTGAAATCCAAGCAAGAGTCTGAGTCCGCTTCCAAAATTCTGGTGGATGAGCAGGGGAAACTTGATTACATTTTTATTACCACTCTGCCTTGGATGAAGTTTACAAGTATTCAGCATCCTATTTTTGATCCTCAGCGAGTGCATATCCCAAGTTTTGCTTTTGGTGCTTTTGAAAGTGTAGGAGCCGAGATTAGTTTTCCCTTCTCCGTACAGGCCCACCATGGATTTGTAGATGGCTACCACTTGCATCTTTTAGATCTTGAGATGAAAAAGAATTTGAGCGATTTTAGCTCTGTATTCCCTTAAATAATCCCATCAGCAGTGAGCGCTGAAACTGACCGAGTTGAGTCAGATGTCCCATGATGATCAAAGGACTTTTATCGATCATGACTGTGGCGACGAAGCGGCCCTTATGGGAGTCCCATTCAGTGACCTCAAACTGCTCGTTCCACTTGTCCAGATAGCGATCCATCAGGAGCTGCTCTTTGCCACCACCAGTGACGAAATTAGCTTTCTTATTTCCTGTCAGAAGAGATTGGGTGAGCTTGGGCTTTTGTTCTTTTTGACCCTCTTCATTTTTGGCTTCTGCTTGAATCACGTCATTAAAGACGAGTGTCAGGTCAATGGCCCCCAGATTATTTTTAAGATAGAACCACAGCTCCTCAAGAAAACTGATGCGATCTTTGTGCCAGAGGACTCTCATATGACTGGTAAAACTGAAAAGTTCTTCGAGAGACTGAAAGTTATGGTGGCTTTTCCACTGAGAGATAACTTTTTCAGCGAGCTGTTTGAATTGAAACGCTGGCATTTCTTCGAACAGAGAGTAGGTGATGCCTTGAGCCTTACCATCGAGGATGGGATAGAATTTCTTTTCTTTTTCAAGGATCCCTAAAAGTTGCTCAAAATGCTCGGACTCAGAGATAAATAGTCCCTGAAGATTGTGATCAGAAAGATCAGTCGAGTCGATCAAGATATCACTGAGTTTATTTTGCTCACAATCCAGGTGCTTGATGAGAATCTGTGAGTTCGAACGGATAAATCCGAGAGAAAGTTGCATGAAGTCTCCTTGGCGCAGTATGATAAATATATGCGCTTTTTCATCCTCAGCCTATCTATGATTATGTTTTTTGTGAATCCTGCAATGGCCCAGGATGAGCGTTTTTGGCGAAAATTGGTAACTGGCGAATTAACCCGAGAGCAAAAAAAAGAGCCGCCCCCCCCTAAATGGGTATTCAGTACCCCCAGATATGAATTTGATCTCAATGGCGATGGCAAAAATGAAACTGTTGCGGTTCAGATGGTCGATGGACTGAGCGTGCTTGAGATCTATGCCCACGACAAATCACTCTTATTTACCGGCTCACTGACTGGAACGGGTGTTGACTCAAAGATTTACCGCCTCCGGCTGATCAATGTTTCGGAGAAAGTCCGAGCTCTACTTATCCACTTTTATGAAGGTAAAACTCAGTCTCAGCGGTTTGAAGCCAGTGCTCGTTTGTACTTTGTAACTTTCTCAAAAACAAATCTCGATAAATTTACTTTTCAGAAAGGTCCACTCTACTGGCACGAATATGAAGCTCAGCGGGATCAATACTGGCGCCGACGATATGCTATCAATGTCATGGATCTGAATAAGGACGGAGCCAATGAGGTCTTCGTCAATTTCAATAGCAACCAATCAGTTTGGCAGTACCAAGTGTCTGGGCTTTGGAAAGAGCTCTAAAATTAGCTGGCTTTCTTAATATCATCGTTGCTGGCCGCAACTTTCTCTTTGGGCTTAACAGGAAAGATCGCCACGTTATCCGGCAATACTTCTTCTGTGCGCTTATTAAGATGTCTCATTGTAAGTGACCAAGTGACGACCGGAAGAGCGAGGATGACAACAATACCAAACCACTGGGCCCAGGGGCTTGACTCACTCGTGGGTGAGGCTGCTTTTAAGTCTGTCTTAGAGATCACAGCTTGCGTGGGAGCTTGCTCTGCTTTTACTTCTGTCAGCTCTTGCTCGAAATTAAATAAAGCATGAGTCCCTGTGGGGGTCAGGTCTGGCTGTTCAATCTCAATCCCGACGAAATCCTCAACGGCAGGACCGCGTGCGATGGCAGTAGAAAAGCTAAGAGTTATGAGTAGAAGGACATAAATAACTGATTTCATAATAGGTTCCCCTTGGAATCTTTATCGACCCTTTCTCCTATATTCTTGAGTAAAAAATGGCTCAAGTTTTAACCCCCTTAAGCCGATAGGAGATCAACGAAGTCCAACTTTTAAGGGACCTGAACTATGTCGAAAACTTTTTTTACGTGGCTTATTCTTTCTACCACTTGGGTGGTTGTCGCTTGGAACTGGGGTCGTGTTGACTGGTCATTATCAGAAAAGATAGCTCAGACTTGGAAGCTTGAATCAACATCTCTAAAACTTGCGCAAGAGAATGGTCAATTGAAAGCCAAGGTCGGTGTTCTTGAGCACAAAGTTGCCGAGTTGGAAGTAGAAAAGAATGCACTCATGGCCCGTGCCAATCAAAAGCCTGAAAGGTCGATTGCGAGCGTGTCCGAGAAAGATGCAAACGATCTCGTTCAGTATGAAATCTATCAGTGGTCACCAGAAAAACTTCTGGGAGTGGCTGAGAAAGAGTTGCATTTTAAGAAGTATGAAAAATCAGCTCAATTTTATAACGAACTACTGAAACGTTTCCCAGAGCATAAAATCATAGACGATAAAACATACTTTGGAGCGGGGATTGCTTCCTACGAAGCGAAAAAGCATTCGCACGCCATCAAGCATTTCTCAAGCCTAGTCAGTAAGTATCCCAAATCAAATTTTTATCGTGGAGCAAAGCTCTGGATGGCCATGTCTGAGTACAATTCCGGAAATCACAGAAAATTTGCAAGTACCGTAGAAGAATTTAGAACTAAATATCGTAATACCGAAGAATGGAAAATATTGAGTAAATACTATGAAGACATCAATCACAAAAATAAAAAGTAGCTTCTTTCTCTTATTGTTGATTTCATCGCTCGGGGCTCACGCGAGACTCGTCGGTAAAATTCACAAAGTTAAAGGCATGGCATTCATGACTCATGATGGTCGTACCATTACTTTGAAAGAAGGTATGGATGTTCACCAGTCGGCTCAAATTATTGTGTCTGATCAGGCTCAGGTGACTCTGGGAGATTTCAACGAGAGACGCTTTCATCTTGCCGGTGGATCAAGCTTCATTCTTAATCAGCATGAGGCCACACTTCTTTCTGGGAGTATTTGGTCACAGGCGACAGCCTTTTCAAAGTCATTCACTCTCTCAACGGCCAACATGCTTATGCAGTCGTTTAAAGGTGAATTCGTCGCAACGTATTCAACTGATTCGAAAAAAACTCAGTTGACTGTGATCTCTGGTGAAGTGAACGCTGCAAGCCCAAAAAAGCCAGAACTGCGTTATGGTATTTTGGCTGGGCACTTCACTACGGCTCACGAAGATTATGACCAAGGCTATCCGCGCTCCCCAACTCAACTTGGTTTTTCTTCTCTCACTAACACACTAAAAATATTTCCAGGCGTAGAAGCACTTGATACGAGTGTTGCTTCAGCTCAAAAGAAAGCGGATATTGGACGTGAGATTGCCTCAATCGGTGAGTCTGAAGCCCCAAAACCGAGCGTGAAACATATCAAATCGAGTTTTGTAGAAAGAAATATCGCCTCAGTTGATACCGCCCAAAAGTACTACCTGAAGAAAATCCAAAGACAAAAAGCTCAGCCTCAGTCTCAGGGAGCCAGAGTGCGAGTGATTGGAGTGGCTCCTTTAAAGGCGCAGCCGTCTGTGAAGGTTGTTCCTGCAAGAGGAATGGCCTCAGTAAGTACTAAGTCGCTAGATTCAGTGAAAGGAGAAGCTAACCTTTCGGAATTCCTTAAGTCTTATCAGTATCACCAGGGCCAGCAGCACAAGCATACCCCTGAAGTGCAACGATTAATTGACGATTTGAAAAGCTACTAATCAGAGGCCTATAAAAGAAAACTTCTAAAGATTGCAGCCTAAAGCCAATGAATTCTAAGGTTTATTGGATTGCATTAAATTCTTCTTTTCTAAAGATAACTTGAGTTAACGGTCTAGAGTAAACTTGTATAGAATGAGCCCTGAACGAGGAGCCCGTGATATGCACGTGACCATCATTGATGACAATAAAGATGTTTTAGAGACGTACAAGACGGCTCTGGAAGATCATTTGTTGTGTGAAACGTTCAGTGATCCAGATAAAGCCGTCGATTTTATTAAGCTCAATCATACTGATGCCGTCTTACTTGATCTTCATATCCCAGACAAAAGTGGCTTTCAGATCTACGAAGAGATTAGACGAGTGAAGAGTCAGGTGCCAATCCTGTTTTTAACAGGTGATGGAACTTTGGTTTCGAAACTTAAGGGCTTGGAAATGGGTGCGGATGATTTCATCACCAAGCCGGTTGAAATTGAGGAACTCGTTGCACGTGTGCGAAATCGCGTTTTACTTACGAAAAAGAATTTACAGCTCAACAAGACGATCCAGTTTAAAGATGTCGTCATTGACTTGGATGCCCACCAGGTTCTGATGAGTGGTCAACCGGTTAAGTTGACCCCTAAAGAATATCAGCTCCTTTTAGTTTTAGCGCAAAATCCCAATCGGGTGATCCATAAAGATGATCTGATCATGATGTTGTGGAAGGATGTCCATGTGGAGGTGAATAACCTCGATACTCACTTCTCCAACCTGCGGCGTAAACTTAAACCCTTCTCAAACCATGTAAAAACTCTCAAGAATCTGGGTTACGTGCTCAGAATCTAGTCTTTTCCTTGCTAAATTTCGCTCATGAGTTCATAACTTCTATGCATATCCTCTCTAAAGGTATGCACTATGTTTTATTCTGAAACCGAAGCTCTCACATACGACGATGTTCTGCTCATTCCTGGATACTCAGAGGTTCTTCCTTCTGATGTCGATCTAAAATCTCGCTTCTCCCGTAACATCACTGTGAATCTCCCCATTGTCTCATCCGCTATGGATACCGTGACTGAGTCCCGCACGGCCATCGTCATGGCACAAGAAGGTGGATTAGGGGTCATCCATAAAAATTTAAATCCAGAGGATCAAGCTTTGGAAGTGATGAAAGTGAAAAAGTATGAATCAGGTATGGTTCTCGATCCATTCACGGCAAGTCCAGATCAGACGCTAGCTTCTATCTTCGAGATGATAAAAAAACATAAGATCTCGGGCTTTCCGGTTGTGGATGCGAGCAGGAAGTTGCTCGGCATGATCACCAACCGCGATCTTCGATTTCAATCAGATTCTTCTTTGAAAGTAAAAGATGTGATGTCGAAGAACATCATTACCACTTTGGAAGGAACTGGGTTTGAAGCAGCAAAAAAACTGCTCCAGCAACACCGCATCGAAAAACTCCCCGTAGTGGATTCTGAAAATCGTCTGCGTGGCCTGATTACGATCAGTGATATTGAGAAAACAATTCAGCATCCTTATTCCAATAAAGATGCTCTAGGGCGCTTACGAGTAGCGGCTGCGATTGGTGTAGGTCCTAAGGAGCTTCAGCGTGCTCAGCATCTCATTAAGGCCAACGTGGATGCGATCGTGATTGATACGGCCCATGGTCACTCCAAGGGAGTCATCGAGATGGTTAAGGCCGTGAAGGCTCTCTCCCAAAACGTCGATGTGGTTGCAGGAAATGTGGCCACGGCCAAGGCCTGTGAAGATCTCATCGCTGCGGGCGTGGATGGAATCAAAGTGGGAATAGGTCCTGGCTCGATCTGTACTACGCGTGTGATCGCCGGTATCGGTGTTCCGCAAATGCAAGCGCTCCTTGATTGTAGAGGAGTTTGTGAAAAAGCCGGCATTCCTTTTATTGCTGATGGAGGCATAAAGTTCTCTGGGGATATCGTAAAAGCCTTGGCCAGTGGGGCAGGAGTGGTGATGATCGGTTCTCTCTTTGCGGGAACGGATGAGGCCCCGGGTGAAATGGTCCTCTATCAAGGTCGCGCCTATAAAATGTATCGAGGCATGGGCTCTCTTGGAGCGATGATGAAGGGCTCGAAAGATCGCTACGGTCAAGGTGCGGTTGAGGAAATGGGTAAACTCGTTCCAGAAGGAATTGAGGGACAGGTCCCTTATCGTGGTCCATTGGCGCAAAACCTTTTTCAGCTAGCAGGTGGCATTCGTTCAGGAATGGGTTATGTCGGTGCGGGAGATATGAAAGAGCTGCGTGAGAAAGCACGTTTTATCCGCATCACAGGTGCCTCCCTAAAAGAGAGTCATCCCCATGATGTTACCATCACCAAAGAAGCTCCTAACTATCGCCCAAGCTAGAGGATATCTATGTCAATTTGGATTGTTGATTTTGGTTCACAGTACACACAGCTTATTACCCGTAAAATGCGCGAGCTGGGTTACGCCAGTGAGATCATCACCCTTGATGATGCGGTAGAAAGATTTAATAAAAAACTCAAGCCTTCTGCACTTGTTCTTTCAGGCGGGCCACAAAGTGTGTTTGAGGATCAAACTGATTATAGTCTCTTTTTTAAAAATGAATCCCTTCCTATCCTTGGTGTGTGCTACGGGATGCAGATACTCGGGCAATTCTTTGGTGGAGTGGTGGAGAAAGGAGTGGTGGGTGAGTATGGCCCAGCGAAAGTCCACGCTCTGAATGATTTTAGTATTGAAGGGTGTCCTTCAACGCATGATGTGTGGATGAGCCACAGCGATCACGTCTCCAAGCTTCCTGCTGGATTTATAAAAGTACTGGAATCTGAAAATGGTCTGTGCGCGGCGATTGTACATGAGGCAAAGCCCATTTTTGGTTTGCAGTTTCACCCGGAAGTTCAGCACACCATTCATGGCCCTGATATCCTCCGCCACTTCCTCGTGAAGATAGCTAAGCTTAAGAGCGACTGGAATGGTGATGCGATGATTAAATCCTGTTTGGATGTCGTAAGTCGCGCCCGTGGTAAAAAAGTCCTTTGTGCTTTTTCGGGTGGCGTGGATTCTTTAGTGGCTGCGATGTTATCTCATCAAGTGTTAGGGCCAGACCTCTATTGTTTTTTTGTCGATAACGGACTTTTGCGCCCGCAGGATCTTCATCACATCAAGCTTCTCAAAGAAAAAACACCACTCAAGATTGAAATCATCGATGCAAAAAATATTTTTCTTTCAAGTCTTTCAGGTGTGGCTGATCCCGAAGAGAAACGAAAAATCATAGGTCGCACATTCATTGAAGTGTTTGAGGAAAAAGTGAAGAGTTATGCCCAAGATCATGACATTCATTTTGACTATCTCCTTCAAGGGACCCTTTACCCTGATGTGATCGAATCACTCTCGCCTCATAAGAAGGGTGGGAAATCTTCTACTATTAAGAGTCATCATAATGTGGGCGGGCTGCCTGAGAGAATGAAGCTTCAACTTTTGGAGCCACTGCGCTTTCTGTTTAAAGATGAGGTTCGCGCGATGGGTGAGGAGCTAGGACTCTTGCGTGACTGGGTCTGGCGTCATCCATTCCCAGGGCCTGGGATCGGGGTAAGAGTGCTGGGGAAGGTGGACGAAGTAAGTGTACAGAAAGTTCAACAATCGGATCAAATTCTCTTCGAAGAACTCAAGCTCTCCCAGCTCTATCAATCCACTTGGCAGGCCTTTACGGTACTACTTCCCGTAAAAACGGTGGGAGTGAAGGGCGACGGGCGCGTGTACGAGGAAGTGATTGCCCTGCGGATGGTGAATTCTCAAGACGGAATGACGGCCACCGTGACAGAGATGCCCTGGAGAGTGCTTGAGAAGATTTCTGTTCGTATTTGTAATGAAGTTAAAGGGGTTACACGTGTTGTCTATGACTTAACTCCCAAACCTCCTGGCACAATTGAGTGGGAATAACTAAATAGTGTAAGAAAAGCGTGAAAATCCTATAGGGTTTTGGCACTTGCTTGCTGCCCATGGTCTCCGATGTTAAGAGTTCTTCTCAATACAAAGGAGAGTCTATGAAAATGCTGATGGCCTTAGTCACATTTCTTATTGTCCTAAGTGCTCACTCTGTGGAAATCCGTTCGGCTCAGATATCTAATGATCAAAAAAACATTGAAATCATTCTGAAGATTCAGGTGGATGGGGCGAAAAGAACATTTGGATTAAAGAATATCATTTGCCAAGAAACATTCCCACCGCAATGCTTAAGTGATCTCGATGTCTTCGTTGAAGGTGCGAGTCATCCTCTGAATCGCCATTTAATTGTAAATCATCTTATTCCCCTGCAGGAGCAGGGCCTAGATGATCCCTATTATAAAAATGCTTCCATCACAATTCGGACCGATGACGCCACTTCTTCCGTGACGGTCAATCTTCCCTAGAAACTACCAAGCCATGCTTTCACAAAAAATAAACCATCCGTTTGCACTTTTTCAATGCTCGATGAATGTTCGATAAGGGCATTGTTTTGACAAAAGTGTGCTGAGCCTTCTGGATGGGGCTGGATGCCAGTGAATGGAAGAGTCTTGTGCCTAATAATATCATGCGGAAGACCTCGCGCCACTTCGATCAGCTGAGGGGAAAGGGCCTTAACCATTTGTTGATGAGTGAGTGCGAATTTGAGTTCGACTCCTTTTTGAATCGGTCCAAAGTCTTCAAGAAAAGTCACAACCCTTGTGCCCTTTAATTTCTCTTGATCGGGCTGGATGTAGTTAACCTCTGCTTCAAAGGCCTTTGCCATCAATTGATGACCAAAACAAATACCTAGAACAGATTTTTTATGTTCCAGCTGATTTACTAAATAGTCACTCAGCTCTTTGTGCCAAGCCTCATTGTCAGTCACATTTGAGGCACTGCCGAGAACGATAAATCCGTCATGGTTGTGAGTATTGAGTGTCTCAAAACCCAAGCGGTGTGGCTGGTGATAAGTAAGCTGGGCTGGCAATTGAGTCACAAGATGATTGAAGCAGTGAATCGAAGGGGAAACCATAAAGGGATCAATGATGGCTATTTTTTTCATGCCCGATAGAGTACTCTCAAAGCCATGAAAAGTCTCATCTTCCTTATGACACTCTCTTTTCTTGTTCACAGCTGTACACGTAAGTACGCCGATTATGATGTGATCAATAAGCTTCAGTATCGCGAAAATCCCAATAAGCGTCCTATCGCCCCCGTCATGGCCAAAGGACATGAAGACAAAGTCAGAGAATGCTTTAATCAATGGCTCTTCATGAGCAATGCAGAGAAAGAAAAAGATCGCTACCTTCCGATGTTGGTTCAAGTTTTGTGCCCAGGCTCAGAGTGGTTAGTTGATACGCGCATCACTCAAGACTGGTGGACGACGATTATTTTTTCCCAAGCTTGTGTCGAGGTTCGTGCGCACTGCCCACTTAAATCTCCTAAACGTTAATGGCGATTATTGTCTTCTTCCTCTCACTCTTTGCAAGCGCCTATCATCAGGTTGACAGTTTTATTGATCATCGAACGATCCTTGTCCGTCTTGAGTTTGATCACTCTTTTCAAGAGTCGGATCGAATTGTCATCATTTCCCTGCCTTTAAAAAAACTTTCAGCTTTAGGTCGAGTCATAAAGATCACGGATAAAGAATCAGAGACAGTCGCAATCGTCTCAGTGGAAGAGCTCTTTGCCGAAGAGCTTATTATTCCCGGCGATGCCATGGAGAAACTTACCAAAGAGACTCTGCAAGAATATGACCTGACGGCGCACATTAGTTTATTTCTGGATAAGGAAGAAGACGTTCCGGCCCGCTACAAAGATCTGCCTTACCTGGGACTCTTCAACTCCGATGGACACACTCTTTCGCGTCAAGAGTGGCTGGTTTCTATTCCGCAAGTGCAGTATGGGATGAGTGATCGTTGGACCGTAAAATTTCTCAACTCACTTCTCTTAGATGGATTTATAAATGCAGGAGTGAAAACTCAATTGATGCGAAACCAGTGGGGGCATTTGAGCATGAATGCACTTTTTGCTCGCCAAGTAAATCGTGATGACTGGGTCACGGTGGCAGGTCTGGTGCTAACTCTTCCCTCCAATCAAAAATATCAGTCGCATCTCATTATTAACGCGCGTATCGAAGGCATCAATGAGGATAATCCCGAGGTGGAGAAACTTAATCTTTTTCCCGCCTCTGATATTCGTACGATCTATGAATATATTCGTGATGACTGGAACCGTTTACTCTTTGGACCGCTCTTTAATTTTCAATCACAGACTGTGGGGGGAACCATCTCCCATATGTGGATCTGGAATAGCTTTCACCTCAACATGGGGATAGCCACTCAAGACGTCACAGAATTGAAATTTGGGACGGAAGGTTTTTATCCGGTCTTTGATTTCTTTTGGCGCTTTTAGCTAGCCTCTAAAAAAAGATGAATTACTTGTCTCGTCGGCACATTTTTAATTCGGCGATGGCCTGTGCTTGTCCATTGATCCAAGTTTGAAAAAATTGCTTACAGAATGTAGAGATATCAAGTTTGAGAACATTTGTTCTGGAAGCAAAGACTTTAAAACCGTTGTTCATCTTGGCAGCTGCCTGCGGACATGAGTCGTCACGCTTAATACAGTTTTTGCCCTGCTCTCTACCCTGTAAGTCACAGAAGCCGTAAATGCTTGGGTTCTTTTGAGCATCGAAAAGCTGATTAGCGAAGCGGATGATTTCTGAAGGCTCTGGATTCAATCCTAAACCAGGTTGCTCATGAAAGAGGGCCTGGAGAATCGACTTATCTGTCTTTGCTTTATTGTACACATTCTTCTTGTCCTCGAGATTTTCACCCATCTGTCTCATGTCCGCATTTTCGGGAGAACAAAGAGCGAGGAGATCTTTTTCATTTTTTGGGCTCTTGCCCGCTGGTCCGTAGAATTGTTCCTGTGAATAATCAAGAAAGCGGTTCACCATGAAGGTAGAAATGTAGTATTTCACAGCTTGATCTTCTTTTGGAGTGTACGCCAAGCTCTCAAAGCTGTGAAAGAGAGTAACTAGGATTAGGACTGCTTTCATTGATTACCAGCGATAAATGGCCGATGCCCAAGAAAAGCCTGAGCCAAAAGCGGCTGATGCCACCGTCATGCCTTTCTTAAGTTTCCCTGCTTTCACCGCTTCGGCCATGCCGATCGGAATCGTGGCCGCTGTGGTGTTGCCATATTTCATGATGGTGTTGAAAACTTTCTCCGGTGGAATCTTGAGTTCCTGAGCGAGCATCTCATTAATTCGAAGGTTAGCCTGATGAAAGAGAAAGAGATCTATCTCTTCGAGTTTCATGTTGTTTTTCACAAGTGCCTCTTGCATCACTTCAGCCATACGTCGGATCGCGTGGGCGAAAACTTTTTTGCCATTCATCTGAGGGTAGTGCATTTTTTCTTCAAGATGTTGAGCATTGATCCTATCCGCTCCGATGTTGGATCCGGGGGCAGCCATCCAAAGTTCTTTGGCATGAATGCCATCAGAATGCAGATGCGTGCTTAAAATACGAGAAGGGTTTTTATCAGTGGTTTGTTTGATGACGATGGCACCGGCCCCATCTCCAAACAGCACAGCGATGTCACGGCCTTGGGTTGTTACGTTGAGTCCCTTGGAGTGGATTTCTGCACCGACCAGAAGAATGGTTTTATACATGCCGGTTTTGATGTATTGATCGGCAATCGAAAGTCCGAAAACAAACCCACTGCAGGCCTGTCGTATATCGAGAGTGGCGCATCCTGAGAGGCCAAGCTTAGCTTGCAGAAAGCAGCCCAGTCCTGGAAAGTCGTGGTCGGGTGAAAGTGTGGCACAGAGGATAAGATCGATCTCTTGAGGATCAATGTTTGCATTTGCGATAGCAAGCTTGGAAGCCTCTAAGGCCAAATCACTGCAGCCTACTTCTGGGGCTACCCAGCGCCGCTCTTTGATGCCCGAGCGCTGCGAGATCCACTCGTCGCTGGTCTCCATGTATTTGGAGAGTTCGTCGTTGGTGACGATACGCGGGGGAACAAACATGCCGACAGAGACGATTTCTGAAGCAAACATAGTGACTCCTTAATAGAAGTCTTAAGTTTAATGAGGTTTTAAATTTCAGGCCATTAATTCTAATGACCACTCGACTACTCCGCTCAGTTTAAGGGCGAGAAGCCAGAGTAAGAGCGCAAGAACACGTTCAAGTGTGCGCTGCATACTGAGAAACCTTTTTTGTATGCTATCGATCGTGAGGAAGCGGGTGACGAGTGAGAACCAGATAAAAGTTAAACTCACCATGATGGCCACCGCAGAAAGTTTTAGAGTCCCGTCGACCTCTGGTTTTAAAACGGTGATAAGAAGTGAGAAGAAAAAGAGCATCGCTTTGACATTGAGAAGATTGGTGATGAGTCCTTCGCGAAGAGAGACCCAAGGTTCACTCACAAGTGATGTTCGTTGGTCATTCATTTTAAAACTTCCAGAGCTCCACGATTTGTAGCCAATATAGGCCAGATAGATGGCACCTAGAATTTTTAAGCCTTGCATGAGCCATGGCAGTTGGGTGAAGAGAAGCCCGAGTCCTAAAAGACCGATAGAGAGATGGACGAGCACACCGAGAGCAAACCCTGCAGCCGTGAAGTAGCCATCCAAACGAGATTTTCCGAGAGCATTTCTCACTACCAACACCAGATCAGGCCCGGGACTTGCGAGCGCTAACAGATGAGTCAGGGCAATGGTAATGAGTAAGTTCAAGCAGAGAACTCACTAAAGGATTTAATGCTTTGATGAGCCGAAGGCTTCACTTCATCTCTAAATACCTGCACCGTTTTAAAGCCAGCGAGCTTGGCGGCGTCGAGCTCTTCGCTGATGTCAGAGAAGAAGGTGACATCAGGGCCTATGACTTTTTGAATGTTCAGATAACTCTCTACTTCTCGTTTTCCGCCCACTTTAGTGTCAAAGTAATGCGAGATTATGGGAGTAAGATCTCCTTCAGAGGAGTATCCAAAAATAAGTTTTTGCGCTTGAACGGAGCCCGACGAATAGATCGCAATCTGAAAACCGGCCTCTAACCATCTTTGCCATGCAGGTAAAACATCGGGGTAGAGGTGACCTTTGAAGTCCCCTGCAGCGTATCCGTGTTGCCAGATTTCACCTTGAATCTGTTTGAGTGCACCGTGCTTGCGATCCGTTCTGATCCACCCGATAAGAGCTTCAATGCAGGTCTCAAGGTTGGCATCGATATTTTTTTCTTCCAACAAAGTCTTACGGACCAGATCGAGAGCAGGATGCTGAGGGTGGCGAAGGATGAATGCTTCCATGCGCTCTAGTGAATAGGGGAAGAGGACTTTGTGGACGAAGTTTATGTCAGTGGTCGTGCCCTCGATGTCAAAGAGAAGAGTCTTCATGGGAGATATTTTTTCTCCACACCAGAGTCTGTGTAGCGCGCGACCCAGCCTTCTTTGGTTTGAAAGACACGAATCGCTTTCACACGGTATTTTGGAGCGAGATCAAACCAATGTTTATGTCCTTTAGGAACCGAAATGAAATCACCTTTTACGCAATGGAGTGAAAACACCTGATCGAGGTGAAAAAAGAACTCACCTTCACCATCAACAAAAAAGCGCACTTCGTCTTCATCATGAGTGTGTTCTTTGAGAAATTTTTGGCGCAGCTCTTCAATGTTCGGAGTTTCTTTGTGAACATTAATCACGTCAGCGTTGGTGTAACCGTGGCGTGCCATATAGGGACTAAGTGAATGCTGGTAGGCTTCGAGAATCGTTTCCTGATCGTCGTGGTCACTCAGGGCTTTAGAGGCTTCCCACTGTTCAAAAATAATTCCTCTCTCATTCATAAACTTTTTGATGAGATGAACATCACTGATGACTTCTTTACGATCGAGAAGTTTAAGAGTGGCCATGCTTATTTCTCCAGTTTTTTGAGTTCGAATAAAAATTCAAAAGTTTCGATATGGCGTTTGGCTTCAAAGACGTTTTTGCCCCAAGTGTAGAGACCGTGTCCTGCAATTAAAAAACCCATTGGTCCATAGGCCCAGTGATACTCCATCTCATTCATGAGTGTTTCCATGTCCTGGTGATTATAAACAATTGGAAGTGTCACAGTCGTTAAATGAGTGTCGATACCAGAGAGACCTTTGAGGAGTTCCCAGCCATTAAAATGAATGGCCTTGTCACTTGCAAATTTTTGACTCAGCCAAGTGCCAAGCACTGAGTGGGTATGAAGCACACAGTTGATCTCAGGGAAGCGTTTGTAAATGGACGTGTGAATGAAGGTTTCTGCCGAAGATTTTACTCCTGGCTTTTGAAACTCAGGATAGATCTCACCCTGAGAGTTTATGTGGATGAGGTCATCAGCTTTAAACTGTGACTTATCCACTCCCGAGCGAGAAATCAAAAAACGGTCATTTTTGAGTCTAATTGAGTAATTAGTTGAAGTCGCCGGAGACCAGCCTTTTAAAGAAAAATACTTGATGGCTTCAAGTATTTCCTGCGCTTCTTTTTGTTCGTCAAAACTGAGTCCTTCAACCATCTTTGTCTCCTCTGGGAAGAGAGGTTTTAACTCAAAGAAATTCCATCGTTAAGCGAGATTTTGCCAATAAGGAATATTTATTTGAGATGTTAGTTTTAAATGGCCAATTGTGCAGGGCGCGTTTTTGTCATCGCCCCTCTGTTTGATGTAGGCTAAAGTCTAGTTCCTACTCTGAAAACAGGGCCCACGCACATGAAAAATCCTTTGATTGGATCTAACTTTCAGCAATCTCGACCGGACAGTTTTGTTCATCTTCATTTGCACACTCAGTACTCCTTGCTAGATGGAGCCCTGAGGCTGGATGATCTTTTTAAAAAAGCCAAAGAGCAGGGGATTCCTGCCATCGCCTCTACCGATCATGGGAACATGTTTGGTGCGATTGATTTTTATACACGCGCCATCAAAGCAGGGATCAAACCTATCCTAGGTTCAGAAATCTACTTCACTCCTGGTTCGCGCTTTGATCGAAGACCTCCTAAGAACTCTAAGACCCTTGACTCGCAAGACGAGACTGAGGGGAAGCACCAAATTCACCATTTAATTCTTTTATGTAAAAATCTTACGGGTTACCAAAACCTCTGTAAGCTTTTGACTAAAGCCTATCAAGAGGGCTTCTACTACAAACCACGCGCTGATGTGGATCTCTTGAGAGAGTACTCCGAAGGCTTAATCGCAACTTCTGCCTGCCTGAAAGGTGAAGTGGGCTTTAATCTTTTCACAGGCCAAGACGAGAAGGCTTATCAAGCCGCTCTGAAATTTCAAGACATCTACGGCGAAGATTTTTATCTAGAAATTCAAGAGAACGGGATCCCTGAGCAGGTTGAAGTGAATCGCAAGATTGTGGAGTTTGCCCAAAAGCACAACATCCCCTTGGTAGCGACTAACGATTGTCATTACCTCGAGCGCGACGATGCTTCTGCTCAAGAAGTTCTCATGTGTATTCAGACCGGAAAGACTTTTGAAGACGAAAAAAGAATGAGGCTCACGACCTCAGAGTTTTATTTTAAATCCCCAGAAGAGATGCGTAAGGCTTTCAGCTACATCCCTGAGGCTTGTGACAACACACTAAAAATCGCAGATAAATGTAACCTCGAGATTCGCTGGGAAGACGAAAAAGGAAAGCAGATCTATCATCTACCCACTTTCCAAATTGATACGGGCGAGAGTGAAGAAGAATTTTTTGCTCGTGAATCTCTGGAAGGTTTGGATAAACGTTTTGCTGGTCCTCACTTTAAGCATCTGATCTCAAAAGAGAACTGGGACACAGAACTTAAGCCTGTCTATATGGCCCGACTTGAAGAAGAGGTTGGCCTGATAAAGCAGATGGGATTCACGGGCTACTTCCTGATCGTTTCGGACTTCATCCGTTGGGCTAAAGCCCATGATATTCCGGTAGGTCCTGGCCGTGGCTCGGGTGCGGGCTCCCTTGTCGCTTACGCCCTCGACATCACCAACATTGATCCGATTCCTTACAACCTTCTCTTTGAGCGTTTCATTAACCCGGAACGTATCTCCATGCCAGACTTCGACGTGGATTTCTGTCAAGACCGTCGCCAAGAGGTGATCGAGTATGTGACAAAAAAATACGGAGAAGAGCGAGTCGGACAAATTATCACTTTCGGAAAACTGCAAGCGAAAGCTGTGATCCGCGATGTCTCTCGTGTTTTCGCTCTTCCGTACTCTGAGGCAGATGCTCTGGCGAAGTTGATTCCGGATGAATTAGGTATCGAGCTGCAAGAGGCGATTGATAAGGAACCAAAGCTCAAAGAACTTGAAGATAATGATCCAAAGATTCGTCGCATCTTGCAGATCTCCAAAAAGCTTGAGGGCCTCTATCGTCACGCTTCGATCCATGCCGCTGGCGTGATTATCACCAACGACCCACTTGTGACTTACTGTCCTCTCTATAAAGGCCGCGAAGGCGAGCAGGTGGTTCAGTTTGATAAAGATTTTTCTGAAAAGATTGGTCTGGTTAAATTCGATTTCTTGGGACTAAAAACTTTGACCGTGATCGATAACGCTGTGAAATTTATCCGCCGCGATCATGATCCGAAATTCAATATTGAAGACATCAGCATGACTGATGCCGCCGTCTTCCGACTTATCGGCGAGGGGGACACCACTGGTGTCTTCCAGCTCGAATCTTCAGGCATGAAAGATCTCTGTAAGCGCATCAAACCTGACACGATTGATGATATCACCGCCATTAACGCTCTTTATCGCCCAGGTCCCATGGAATCCGGAATGCACGATGAATTCGTGGAGATCAAACACGGCCGCAAGCCTGAGACTTATACCTTCGAAGAACTCCGTCCGGTATTGAAAGACACCTACGGGATCATCGTGTATCAGGAGCAGGTGATGAACATCGCGCGTACTGTCGCGGGGTTCAGTTTAGGACAAGCGGACATGCTCCGCCGTGCGATGGGTAAGAAGAAGCCCGAAGAGATGGAAAAGTACAAAAAGATTTTCATGGAAGGAGCTATTCAGCGCGGATTCGATGAAGAAAAGAGTGCTTACCTCTTCGGTCTGATGGAAAAGTTCGCGGCTTATGGTTTCAACAAGTCGCACGCTGTCGCTTATGCGGTGATCGCCTATCAAACAGCATTCTTGAAGCACTACTATCCAGCAGCTTTCTTTGCCGCGCTTTTAGGAACAGAGATCTCCAATAAAGATAAAGTGACCATGTACGCGCAGGATGCCCGCGAGCATGACATCGAGATCCTTCCTCCTGATGTGAATGAATCGCTCTGGCTCTTCAACGTCATCGGCAGCACCATCCGCTTTGGTATGGGAGCGATTAAAAACGTGGGAGAGGGGGCTGTACAGGCGATCATTAAAGAGCGTCAGGATAATGGTCCCATTAAAGGTTTAATTGATTTCTGCGAACGTGTGGACATGAAAGCCGTAAACTCGCGGGTCATGGAATCTTTGATTAAAGTTGGGGCTTTCGATAACTGCGATTCTTACAATCGTAAGACTTTGCTGGAGAATCTTGAGACCATCACGTCCCATGGAACCACCAAGCAGGAAGAGCGCAGTATGGGGCAGACCAATCTCTTCGATCTCGGAGGAGCAGTCACCAGTGCTGAGACTGCACAGGCGCTCCAGATCCATGAGACCGCCGAGTTCTCGGAGAAAGAAAAACTCTCTCTGGAAGCGGAATTGTTAGGGATTTATATTTCAGGCCATCCGCTCGACCGATACAAAGACCTTCTCACCAAACTCACGAGCATGGCGATCCACGACGTTCATTCGTTGCCAGTGGTCTCAAAGCCAGAGGGCTTTAATCCCCGCGGCCAACAGGAAGATCCGAGTCGCAGGCCCATGGTCTTGGGCGGCATGATCAATACTGTAAAAAACATCATCACCAAGAAGGGTGACAAGATGGCGTTCATGAACCTCGAGGATCTCACGGGTAAAATCGAGTGTTTGCTCTTTCCGCGTGTCTATGCGGAAGTGTTCGAGATGCTTACTGTAGATGATCCGGTCCTGATCACGGGGCATGTGAACCTTTCGGAGGATCCGAAGAAGTTTCTAGTGGAAAAAATCAGTCTGCTCAAAGACGTCACCGATGATAAGGTCACTGCGGTCAGGGTTTCACTTCCAAAAAACAAGCTTAACCCCCACTCGCTGACACGTTTGCGCCAAATTCTTCTGAGCTACAGAGGCGCAGTGCCGATCCATTTCATTTTTGAGCTTGAAGGAGGGAAAGCCCGCCTTCCGCTCGATGATAGTTTTTTAGTAGCTCCCTCTCCTCAGTTACAAGCTCGAGTGAACGATCTTTTTCAGTGCAACGCTGTTACTTTCCACATCGGAAAGGAAGAGGTTCGCTCATGAAGTTTTTTGTTCTAGGTCTGCTCTTCTCACTTAACCTGTGGGCGCAATCTGTCACAATTAGTTACAAAAGTGAGTCAGAGCAAACAGAGCAGCAGCTTCGTACCACTGTGTTTAAACTTGCCGTAGAGAAGTTGATTAAAGAGCAAATGAAAGCTCAAAATTTAGATGTGGCAGCCTATGAAGCTGCTTTTGAGAAAAAATTCTCAAGTTGGTTTTCTGGAATGGAACTCAAGCGTCGCGAGGAGTGGAAGGATAAACCTGATCTTGAAGCCCTGGTGGCACAAGAAAAAAACACTGGCCGTGAAAGTTTTGCGGGGTTTGAAAAACTTCTCAAGCGCACGACCATCAAAAAATTCGCAGCTGATCCTGTTGAACTTAATAAATGGGAAATGATCCTAGAGGCGGAAGTCGATACTCGTCTTCTCTCTCTGTCTCACCAGAGAATGCTGGAGGATAACAAGTCTTTTAGAAAACTCTTTGTGCGCGTCCAGATGAACACTCAGCATTTCACGTGGACAGATTTGCAGCTCAAGGAGGCAGCCGATTTTACAAATGTTGTCGAAGCAGAATGGCTCAAGTGGTTTGAAGTCAATGCTCCCGCTGATGTGGAAGAAGTCGTCCTCTGCGATAGCATTTGCCACTCCTCACTTGAAGCTTGGGAAGCGCAAGATGAAAAAGCCATGAAAAGCTTTGTCTCACCAGAGCTTATTGGTAGCTTGCTTTTGACAGTTAATCTGAATGTGGAAAAAGATATTATTCGCTCTACGGCCAGTGACACCAAGATGAATCACTCGGGTGGCGTTATTCTGCACGATCTGAATACCAAGCGTGTGCTCTTTTGGGCTGATCTCCCCAAAGAAACTCAGGTGATAAAAACCTTAGAACAAAAGAATTTTAACTCCCTGCTTGCGACGTATATTTATAAGTATCCTCTCTCACAACTGATGGATGCTAAAAACCAAGTGGCCCGCTCAGTTTCTCTCACCAACTCCATGACGGTCAAAGTAATGGGTGCCAGCCACCTGGGGCAGGTGATGCAATTTTTGAATTGGATGAGAGTGAAGGGTGCCGGTATTCAGGCCCAGGGCAAGCTTGATTCTTTTAGTCAGAATGAAGCGAAGATTCTTTTTTTCTTTCGAGGATCGGAAAATAAATTCAAGGCTTTAGTGTCAGGCTCTTCCGAGTTAGAATCAGAGTTAGGTCGCCCTCTTACTGTCACAGAGCTGGGTCCGGAGTTAATTGTCACTCTGGGTGAAAAGCTGAAGCAATAATTTTTATCGGGCGACGAGAGAGGATTTCTCCATGGTCGCTCGCTTTCTTATATTCATTTTAATTTTTGTCATGTCCTGTGCAGGACCTATCAGTCGTCGCACAGCGCTCGATCCGAATCGGGTGAACCAGAGCCGTCCGCAAAATGTGAAAGAATTTAATCCACTGAGAAAAAAAGTCGCGCTCCTTGGATTTTTTAATGAAGCCCCCTTCGGCGGAGAAGATCTAGCGATTCAGGCCACAGAAGAATTTCGTCGTGAGCTTTCTAAGTCTCGCGATTACTTGATTGATCCGGCGGCAGCTCAAATTTTTGGTTCATCAAAAGACATCTACTCCGGTGGTGGAGTGAAGTTGGCGCAGCTGACACGTAAAGCGAAAATGGCGGGAGTGAATCTGGTGGTATTTGGACGCATCACTGAAGCGCGCATTCGTCAGGCTTCCGATGAGATTGGTTTTGTTCGTAAAACAAAAGCCCTCGCAGAAACGAAGATTGAGATAAAAGTCTTTGATGTAATCAGTTCAAAAGAATTAGTTTCAGAGCTGGTGGAAGGTGTAGTTAACGACGACAACTACCGCTTCTACATCACCGAAGAAGAAGAGAACCTCGCTTACCGCCAAGATCTTTTACGCTACTCCACTCGGGTCGCAGTCAGAAAATTTCTCCCGCGCTTGGTGCAGATGGGTGGGAAGCTGGATTGGACGGGTCGCGTGGCAAAAATCATTGGCTCAAAAATTTATCTCAATTCCGGACGAGACAGTGGTCTTAACATCGGTGATATTCTTAAAGTCATCACCGAAGGTCAGGATATCTTTGATCCAGAAACCGGGGCGCTCATCGGTGTTTCTAAAGGGGACGTGAAAGGCACACTGGAAGTCATAGACTACTTTGGCCCTGATGGATCGATTTCAATCCTTCACTCAGGCGGCTCTGTGACTGAAGGGGATTTTGTTCAGCTCTACTAACCCTGATAGGTAATGGGGTCGACTGTTTGAGCTTCTTTAAAACCACGCATTCGAAGAGCGCAGGAGTCACATACGCCACACGCTTTATCAGTGCGCGCGTAGCAGGACCAACTCATCTCAAAGGGAGCCTTAAGCCGAAGACCCTCGGATACGATTTCTGATTTTTTCATATGTATCACAGGAGTGTGGACATGGATGTCACCATCTTTAGTTCCGAGCCTCACGAGTTCATTGAATGCCTTATAGTACTCCGGTCTACAATCAGGATAGCCAGGGGAGTCCTCAAAGTTAGCACCGATGTAGAGGTGGCGAGCCCCCAATGATTCTGCCCAGGAGACAGCCAGAGAGAGGATGATGGAGTTTCTAAAGGGCACGTAACTAGAAGGGATGGTTGATTCGTCACCGTCGTAATTTTTTACAGTGATGTTGTCGTCGGTCAGAGAACTTCCTCCGATCTGCTTGAGGAAGTCCATTTGAATGATCTTTCGATGATCTGTAGGAATCTGATAGTGGTCTGAGATTTTTTCAAAGCACTCAAGCTCTTTGGCGGAGGTTTTTTGCCCATAGTTCAAGTGCAAAAACGCTAGGTGTTTGTGTTTCGTGGCAGCGATCGCTGCACACACGAGTGAATCCATGCCGCCACTTAAAAGCACAACAGCTTCGATCACTTAGATACCCTCACAGATATTTTTCAGATACTGAGAAAATTTCGTAAGTTTTTCTTGGGCCCGCTCTTTCTTCTGAGCTAGATTTCCCGAATGCTCTGCCACCATGACGTAGAACTTAATCTTGGGTTCAGTGCCTGAGGGACGCAGGAAGAGTTGGTTGCCGCTCTCAAAGAGAAAGCTTAAAACATTACTCTTCGGAAGACCCGTCTCCTGAGGTTTGAGGTAGTCATTCTTTTTGGCAATTTTTTCAAAGAGCATTTCTGTCTCAGAGTAGTGGCGGAACTTTTCCATGATCCGTTGAATTTTTTGGGCTCCTTCAAGCCCTTCGTAATCGAGGGAGACGAGGGTTTCAGCGAAGAATCCATAAGTCTCGGCGATTTCATCCAGCACATCAATCAGTGTCATCGCTTTTAATTTATAAAAGAGCGCGATTTCGCACATCAGTGCCATCGACGATACACCGTCTTTATCTCTGGCTTCTTTGTGAGGCATGTAGCCGAAAGACTCCTCTGAGGCGAAAACAAAATTGAGAGGAGATTTTTTGTCTTCGAGTTCTTTAATCGCGTGGGCCATCCACTTAAAGCCTGTCAGAGTCGCAATCGTTTGTGCCCCAAATGTGGCAGCAATCTTATCTTGCACGGGTGAAGTCACAATACTTTTGATGATGACGGGATTTGCGGGGAGAGTTTTATTTTTTTGTCTTTGGGTGAAGATGTAGTGGAGGTAGATGGCACCAAGTTCATTGCCATTCACAAAATGCGCCTGCCCTTTGTGATTGACCACTACACCAAGACGGTCTCCATCCGGATCGGAGCCAAATGCAATATCTGAATTTGATCGAAGCATCTCATCCACCACCATTTTCATGGCTGAGGGGTCTTCTGGGTTTGGGAATTTAACAGTGGGAAAATTTCCATCAAACACAGCTTGCTCGGCGATCGTTTTAAAATGAGTGAATCCTAGTTTCTTAGCAATCGTTTCGCAGGGAACTTTAGCTGTGCCATGTAGGGGAGTGAAAGTAATTTTAAGCTTGTCCCCCTGAGTGAGACACAATTCTTTATTCACAATCACCTGATCTTGAATCATTTGGTAGAAGCTTTCATCGACCAGGGAGTCGGTATTCTGAGCGAGTCCAAGAGCAGTTGCTTCCTTGAAGCTCATGGTTTTGATCATCGACCAGTCAGAAAGAGAATTATAGGCGTCGATCACTTCCTGATCGATGGGCGTCACCACTTGAGCGCCGTCGCTCCAAAAAACCTTATAGCCATTATACTTAGGGGGATTATGGCTGGCGGTGACCATGACTCCGGCCTGAGCTTTATAGTAGCGGAGGGCGTAGGAGAGCATGGGCGTAGGAGTGAGCACGGAAAAAATTCTGCCTTTGATTCCGTGTGCGGCCATGACTCCGATGGTTTCTTCTGCGAACTCGCGGGAACCGTGACGGCAGTCGTAGCTCACCACCACACTTGCATTTTGTGGGTAGTATTTTTTGATAGTCAAGGCCAGCGCTTGAGCGGCCCTACGAACAGTATAGCGATTGATACGGTTTTCACCCATGCCCAAGATTCCACGCAGACCACCAGTGCCGAACTCAAGGCCTCGATAAAAGCGCTCGTGCAGTTCCGTTTGTGAGGCAGGAAGCTTTTGGATCAATTCTTGGATCTCTTTTTTGGCCTCAAGATCTATGGCGGGATGAGCACACCATTGTTGAGCTTTGTTAAGACTTTCTTCAAACATACACAATTCCTTTTAACGCAAAGCATACTCGCAGCTTAAGCTTGTCTGGTGAAGTGCACCTATTTATAGTGGTTTTATCATTAAAGTAAGTGGAGATTCTATGGCGAACCCGAAGAAAAAGCATCAACTCAACATTCCTGGAGCCTTTTATTGCACGGACCCCGACGATAATACGGGTGAAGGCTGTATTGCTTGTAACGTTTGTTATTCTGGTGCTCCCGAATTTTTCGCTGAAGACGATGATGGAAACGCTTACGTGAAAAAACAGCCCACCATCGCTAAAGAGATTGAACTCTGCCAGGAACAAATGGATGCGTGTCCGGTGAATTCAATCGGTAAAGATGGCTGAGACAATCAGTTCAGTATAAAAATGTCTAAGAACTCCGCCTTTTTAAGTTAAACTTAAGACAGTTTAACCCCAAGGAGTTTCTATGAACCCAAGTCTCATCGAGCTGGGAGCCACAGTGATTTTTGCACTGGGTATCCTGCACACTTTCATGGTCGGCAAGATTGCCGAAATCGGTCATCACTTTCCTGAACACTCAATGCGCTACCACCTCTTTCACTTCCTAGCAGAAGTAGAAGCTGTGTTTGGGATGTGGGCAGCCATTTTTATCTGCTACATGGCCGCGATTGATGGTTTCGCAGCTCCCATCGCTTATCTTGAAAGTCTCAATTTCACAGAGCCTGCGTTTGTGTTTGTCATCATGGCCATGGCCGGAACTCGTCCCGTCATTAAGCTTGCTGAAAAAGCGATCGTGCTGGTTTCAAACATCATGCCGATGCCTAAGAAGATGGCCTTCTTTTTTACGGCCTGTGTGCTGGGGCCTCTTTTGGGATCATTTATCACTGAGCCAGCTGCTATGACAGTGACGGCCCTTATTCTTCAGAAAAACTTCTTCTCGCAAAAGATGAGCACGAAGTTTAAGTACGCTACTATCGGTCTTCTTTTCGTGAACATCAGTATCGGTGGAACTCTCACTCATTTCGCTGCTCCTCCAGTTCTGATGGTGGCGTCGAAGTGGGCTTGGGGAATTGGCTTCATGGCGACACACTTTGGTTATAAAGCAGCTATCGCCTGTGTGATTTCTGCCCTTACTATTGCCTTTATGTTTAAGGGTGAACTCTCTGGTGACTTCAGTCTGCGCCCAGACTCTACAGACAAACAATTACCACCAGTGTGGGTAACTTTTGTTCACCTTTTCTTCCTGGCCATGGTTGTGGTTTCTGCTCACCACATGGTGTTTTTCATGGGGCTCTTTCTCTTCTTCATGGGATTCACGACAGTGACTCAAGAGTACCAAGATGATCGTATTAAAATTAAAGAATCACTGATGGTCGGATTTTTTCTTGGGGGCTTAATTGTTCTCGGTTCACTTCAGAAATGGTGGTTGCAGCCTCTCTTGGGTCAACTTGGTGATCAGGCCCTCTTTTTTGGGGCGACGGGTTTAACAGCTATTACTGATAACGCCGCTCTTACTTATCTTGGATCTCTCGTTGAGCTTTCAGATTCTGCGAAGTATTTCTTGGTGGCCGGTGCCGTTACAGGTGGTGGTCTCACTGTTATCGCCAACGCTCCGAACCCAGCGGGCTACGGGATTTTGAAAGAAAATTTTGAAGGTGGAATTTCGCCAATGGGTCTCTTGAAAGGAGCACTCTTTCCAACGGCTGTGGCCATTATCTGTTTTGAAATCTTGCCTAATCTCTAGTCTCTCTAAGGTGCAGCTTCGGCTGCACCTTTCTCTTTCATCAAATTTAAAAATCAATCTTTGGAACTTTATACAACCAGCCTTGTGGAGCATCTAGTCTGCCACCTTGGATTTGAGTCAGTTCCTCTTTAAGAGCAATAGAAATTTTTCCATTAGGCTCAGAAACATTAAAAATTTCACCTGACTTCAGTTTGAAGCTGGCCACGGGCACTAGAACAGAAGCTGTGCCACAGATGAAAGCTTCGGTGCACTCATTCTTTTTGATGTGCTCGAGGAGATAATCAATGTTGATACGTTCTTCTTTAACGGTTAAGCCTTTTGAGCGCGCCAATTCTATGAGCGAGCGACGAGTGATCCCATCCAGGATTGAGTCTGAAATAGGGGGAGTGATGAGTTCACCTTTGACCACAGCAAAGAAATTCATTCCACTCATCTCTTCGACGTATTTTCGATCTTTCGAATCAAGCCAGAGTGTTTGATCACAGTCTTCATGAAGGGTGCGGGCATATGAGCTGAGGCTGGCGGCATAGTTGCCTCCTGCCTTGGCTGCTCCGATGCCACCGGTTGCCGCGCGGACTTCATCGCGTTCGATGTAGACTCGCACATTTGGGTTCACGAAATAGTTACCAGAGGGAGAGGCCACGGCGCAGAAGAGAAATTCCTTCGCAGGTTTAATTCCCAGACCCTTCTCTGTCGCAATCATGAAGGGGCGAATGTAGAGCGATTCACCCAGACGCTTTGGAACGATCTGATGTGAGTAGGCTGAGAGTGTTGCCACTGATTCGATGAACATTTCTTCCGGAAATTCCGGCATGGCCATCCGGCGAGCAGAGAAATTAAAACGGCGAGCATTGAGTTCAGGGCGGAACAAATTAATATCACCCATTGGATGACGGTAAGCTTTCATGCCTTCGAATATTTCTTGAGCGTAGTGCAACACTTTTGCGCAGGGATCAAGTGAGATCATCGCATAAGGCATGAGTTTGGGAGTGCTCCACACGCCTTCTTTGTACCAAGACTGCACCATGATAGGTGCCATATACTTACCAAAACCCAGTTGTGGGTCTGAGACAGTAAATTTTTTTGCTAGTTCAACAGCTTCAGGCTGAATTTCCATTCTTTTCATGGTTCACCTCATTCTATAATGGGAGAGATCTTACATCTCTATGGAGCGTCTAGGTATGAAAAACCTTAAAAATTTCTCAGTCGCCGTCCTGATTACTTTAAGCATAATGGGACTGGCCGTCATGGGCTATGCAGCGAGTGTGGAAGGGAAGATGTTACACCGCGTAACTCTTCTTCTAGGTGGTGACCTCTTAGGTGGTGGCTATATTCAAGCGCTTACTTATCTGGCTTTCTTTCTCGCCTTCTTTGAAATCAGAGACAAAATATATGCTGTTCACAGAGAGCGACGTGCTTTTACGATGAACATTATTCCGACATCTGAAAAAAATGTTTTTCTGCCAGACGACATCAATAATCTCAAATTCAAACTGGTTGAGATGGCACGTAAGGATCGCTTCATCCTCATCGATCTCTTAAAGAAAGCGTGCACCAAGTTTAGAAGTTCGAGTTCGATGGGAGAGCTCATCGACATTGTTTCGATACAAGTTGATATCTACGAAAATAAATCAGAATCTGATCAATCGATGATTCGCTATTTGGTGTGGGTGATTCCTTCTTTGGGCTTCATTGGAACGGTGATCGGGATTTCCATGGCACTTGCTATTGCCAACTCGGGTGATATGCAGGCCATCACGCAGGCACTTGCTGTGGCCTTTGATACGACTTTAGTTTCACTCGTGCTTTCAGCCATCATCATGTTTTATCTGCATGAACTTCAAGAGAAGAGTGATCGATTGCACTCTGATCTCAAAGAATTTGTGATTGAAAATCTGGTGAATAAAATCGAGATCCATTAATGGCTAAACGCAGAGACTCCGCTCCATTCAATCTGGCTTTACTCGACATCATCACCGGTGCCCTTGGTGCTGTTATTATTTTGTACGTGGCAGTCCCGAAGGCGAATCCTCTAGAAGATAAAATCGATGAAATCAAACAGATGGTTGAAAAGAAAGAAGAGAACATCAAAGAGCTAAAAGCTGAGCTTGAGCAGTTGAAAGTCCTGCGTGCCAGTGCTGAGAAAGCGATCTTAGAGAATGAAGATCTGAGAAATCAAATCACGGAAACGAAAATCGAAGAAAAAGAAAAAGAAGAAGAGAAAAAGAAAGAGAATGATGGACAGACGCTTGATATCGGATTCAAGTTCAAAGGCCGCTCCATTGTTTTTGCTATCGATACTTCACGTTCAATGTTGGATGAAGATCGTATGAGTCAAGTGAAAGCCGGGCTTAAGATGCTCCTGCTTTCAATGCCAAAAGGTTACGCTATCGAGGTGGTACAGTTTCCCAATGGTCGCCGCTCAGCCTATCGTCCACTTTTTGGTCAGCTCAAACCCTTGGGAATTGAGGCTAAGTATGATGCCATGGATTTTATCTATGCCATGAAGCCATTGGGTGCGACTCCCATCAGAGATACGCTTAATTATATTTTTCAAAATTACACAGAGATCACTGATATCGTTCTACTCACAGATGGTGAGCCTAGTATTCATGAATCACCCATCAAAGATGATATTTACGATTTGCTGAGTCACCTCTCAAAGCTTAATGGCGTGAGGAAAGTACAGATCAATGCGATTGGGGTGGGACAAGAAGTGTTAAAAGATAAGACAGGAAATGCGTATCAGTTTCTCAAACTATTATCAGAACAGCATGGCGGGTTTTTCGTCGGATTCTGATCACTCATCCAGTATGACTTCTTTTACCACTCCGGTTTCAGCATTGATGATGTAGTCCACGTCTTTGTTATTTTCGCGGCCCTCAATATCATAAACCCAATCACCATTGGGATTTTGTTCAAAGATCCATTCACCCTGAAGGGTTTTTCCAGAAAGCTTTTTAACGATTTCATCTAAGGGCAACATCTTTTGACCAGGGACAAAGTTGTCTCCTTTTCCAGCTGCTTTACCAAATGCCTCTTCCAGCACACCTTTATCGTCAAATACTAACTCAATGTGTGTCTTTCCAACTGTTTCCACTTTAATGCTCTCCGGCGATTCAGATACTATCTTACCTTGAGGCACTAACTCTTTGACTAAGGGAGAAGCAAATGCAGATGATAGGAGAAGACTTAGAAGGACAGAAACCATAAATGTTCCTTTGAGTGATGTAACTTTAGTTTACGCTTGGGCTTAGATGGTTTCCAGAAAAAAATTTGAGAAGAGATTAAAGCCATGTGGATTTTCATACTTTTGAGTTTCGGTTTAGCCAGAGGAGTTGAGTTGGATTGGACTGATTTTCAGGGCAGTGTAGGTATTCAACTTTATCGATCAGGATCTCAGTCCATTTGCTCGGGTGTGCTGATCAGGCCTCAAGTCATCCTCACCGCTGCTCACTGTACGGAGGGTCTTGTAGGCGCGCAAGTCACAATTGAAGCAGAGATAGGGCAGTATACCCATTGGATCAAGGTGCAGTCATTTATGTCCCACCCGAAGTATCGTGGAAACATTCCAGGAGAGAGTGTGGATGTGGGATTGATGTTTCTCGAGACTCCTATCGATGTAACTTATCCCAAGCGCACCAATTTTCAGTTGAATCAAATGTGTGAACGCATCGGCTTTGGTCAGCGGGCCGGAAAAAATCTTCGCACTTGGCAGACGAGTTTTCCTGAAAATCTGCTCGGCACATCTTTGAGAGTGAAAGATGAGTATGGTGTGGTGGGGGATTCGGGGGGGCCAGTCTATCAGAGAGAGGAAGGGGTGCTGCGTTTGATTGGAGTCCACACAGGCCGCCAACTAGGAGTCGGCGGCGCAATGTTGGACATTTCTTATGTGCAGCTTTTAACTGACGACATCTGGCACTGGGTCCTCACAACCATCAAAACTGAAGGTTATTAAAACGCAGCATCACGGTAGAATTGACCGTGTCTTTCATGGGCCTGTTCATCCTTGCCAGCAGAAGCCGGATCACGGTCTCCCTGAACAGACGCGCAAGCACCTAAAGTCAAAAGAGCAGCAAGCAGTAAAAAACGAGTGACCATAAAACCTCCTGGTAACATGGTTTATCGACCTACTTCATCATAACATTGAGTGAATTTCTGTGCACACGGGACAGAAGAGGGGCGAAAGTTGCCTAGTCATTCGCTCAGGAATAACTAGGCAGCTGAAATCTTATTGTTGGACGCAGTAGATTTTGCGAGTGGTGGTGTTGCATGTACTCGCACTATTATTGACCCATGCCGTTTGATCTGGAGAGATCGCCACACCCAAAGAAACACCATCACCCACAAGACCAGAAGTCCATGATTGGCAGTGCTGTTGAGGTGTACCGTTATCGCTCAAACCTGTCATGATCCCTCCCGCAACAGCAATTGCGGAGATACTATTAGTCAAAGCCCCTTGAATTAAGCCATCTGTATCAGTCGTCGCGATAAGTGTTCCATCTTTTCTAACGTACTGTGTGCTGGGTTTGAGGACCCAGTCAATCTGTGAGCCAATAGTGCCTTGTCTAACTCCAGGAGCACCTACTAGCGCTTTAAAAGTTCCACTTGCAGGTTTATTGGCATCAGCGGCGCAGATCCCGTCGGCTCCAGAAACCCCACCCAAATTACCATTAGATCCCGTAGCCGAAACGAAAATCACGCACTGGTCGCATCCGCCCCCACCTATTCCTGAGAATCCACCATCTTCACAGGAGGATAAAAAAAGCAGCGAAGCTGCGAGAATAAAAGACTTAGAATTTGTAACCATAAATGACTCCCATTGAGCTGTAGTTCACGATGTTGTCGCCTTTGAGTGTGCTTTCCTTTCCACCAACATCAGACTTTGTGTAATCCACACTGGCGTACTCAAAACCAATAAAAGTTTTGGCTCCCCATTTATAGTTAATTTGAAAAGCAAAAGAGCCCATTTTTGGTGAGTTTACTGAACTCTCATCTCCACCACTTGTCTTCTTTTCTGCTGTCAGGTTTGAGTACAAGATCGGCTTTAAGACGAAGAGAAATTTTCCCGCCCCCATTCCGAGCACTGGCGATACGTTGAGCTGACTGCCGGCCATGTTGGTGTTGCCGACTTCACTGGCCTTGGTTTTTTGTTTGAAGAGGTTGTACTCCGCTGATAAGCCGAGTAAAAAACGCCCGAATGTTTTGCCAAAGATGGCTTCACCGCCAAAGACATACATGTCACGTGTCTTGATGGTTGTTCCATCAGCCGATCCAGCGTCACCTAAGCCGCCTTTACCTGCGACTGAAAAATACCACCCACCAATCGAGGGGCCACCATCGCCTCCGCCTTCTTGGGCAAAGATAGGATTAGCGATAAGCAAACTCAATAGAGCTACTCCGCTTGCATACAGAATCCGTTTCATTCATTTCTCCAAAGTTAGAAATAGTTCAGACAATTTAATCACAATAAAAAAAGCGTGGATAAATAGTTATGCCATTCTCTCATCTTTTTTGAATGATTCATCTGAAGGGGTGAAAATGTTGAGCGGCGCAATCAGGCTTCAAAAAAAGTGATGAATAAGAGCGCTGAACATCTCATCGATGGTTGTGTGAATTGATTCGTCGTGGGCATTTGTCACAACCATAAGAATCGCTTTGCGTTTAGGAGCGATCCAGGTCCGTGCGTAGTTCAGCGTATTGGTTCCACTATGAGTGAAGGCAGGACCCTGGGCCCAGCGGCGCTCTAATCGCAGCCAGCCACCAAAGGTGTAGGTCTCAGAGGGCGCGGGAGTGGAGTGAAGTTTTTTGAAAGTGTCTGGTTTTAAAAATGTTGAGTCGCCGTTGAAGCCTTGCACATGGAGACTCAGAAATTTTTGCCAGTCTAGAAGATTACAATGAACCGTTCCAGAGGGACCATAGAAAGGGTAATTATCGTTTTGCAGTGGACTCATTTTTTGATCAACTCTCGAGTGGCCCCAAGGCTGAGAGGGTGTGCTCTCGCTTCCCTTAGAGGTGACTCCAAAGCCACAAGACTTCATTCCTAGTGGCTTAAACAGTTCAGCAGAGATGAGCTCTTCCCAGCTTTTCTTAGATAGATTTTCTAAAACATGACCCAAGATGATGTAGCCCACATTGCTGTAGTGAAACTCTTGGGGGATGAACTCAGGCTTGTCAGAGAGATAGATCCTCGCCACCTCTCTGCGTGCGCTGGTGACCTTGAGTTTTTTGAGTGAGGGGATCTTATCTTTAGTGGGGTTAGTACTCAGTCCACCAAAATGTGAGAGCAGATCTTCAATGGTGAGATCTTTAAAACTGTCATGAAACTTAATGTGAGGCAAAAGGCTTGAGACTTTACTTGTCCAATCAAAATGTCCACGCTCAATGAATTTTGCGACAAGGGTGGCGGTCATGGCTTTAGTGCAAGAGCCGAGATGGAATTTATCCTGAACGGTGACCTCAACAGGAGAGTCAATCTTTCTGAAGCCTTGTGCCTCTAAAAAGAGCATCTGATTGTCGAGAGAGAGTGCCGCTGCCAGTGCAGGGAGATCATGGGTTTGGCGCAGATGAGTAAGTTCTTCACTCGGAGAGCGAGAAGAAGAGCTCTTCCAGAGTGAGCAAGAGGTAATCATGAGAAGAAGGCTTAACAAAGACCAGCGCATGAGGAATAATTAAGCACAAAGAAGGGTTAAATGGAAAAGAGAATAACAGATTTAGAGATAAAATACTCTCATCTCGAGGAATTCATCTATCAGATGAATAAGGTTGTAGCCGAGCAGCAAAGCCGCATCGAACGACTGGAGCGTGAACTCAAAGATCAGCGTGACCGTATGGAGTTGCAGGGAAGTGGGTCGACGCTTGAAAATACAAAGCCACCTCATTATTAAGGCGTCTATGATAGATTTTCTTTTTGTAGGATTGGGTGGAATGATGGGATCAATTCTACGCTACTCGTGCAGTCTTTACTTGGCCCAGTCACTCTCTCATTTAGTCACTTATCCGACGGCCTTGATTAATTTGGTCGGCTCCCTCTTGATGGGAATACTCATAGCAGTGGGGCAGGTCCGCTTAGGTCAACATGTCTCACTCTTTCTCATGACTGGAATTCTCGGGGGCTTCACCACCTACTCCGCTTTCTCGGCTGAAACATTTCATCTTTTGCGAGAGGAGTTTTATCTCTCAGCTTTAAGTTACGTCGCTCTGACCTTGATTGGCGGACTGGTTGCCCTTAGCGTGGGATACTTTTCTGCTCGTGCCATTTTGTAGGCTGCACAAATAAAAAACTTAAAGTAGTATGCGCTCATGAATCAGATTGTTCTTCCCCGTCCAAAGCGTTCACTGCTCCGTACTTTCAGGAACCTGATTCTTGGGGTAGCCATTTTATTTTTTAGTCTTTCGATCGCAACTGTTCTGGTCTACCGTTGGGTCCCGGTGCTGGCCACCCCCCTGATGCTTTTGCGTTCAGCTGAATACATATGGAAAGGAGAGAGGTACCCAGTTAAAAAAGACTGGGTCCAACTTTCGGAAATATCAATCCATCTTCAAAAAGCAGTGATTGCGTCTGAGGATCCAAAATTTCTTAATCACTACGGATTTGATTTTGAGGCGATCGAGAAGGCCATCAAGCGCAACAAAACGAATAAACGTAAACTCGGAGCCTCTACCATCTCACAGCAGACGGCAAAAAATGTTTTTCTCTATCCTGCTCGTACCTATTTTCGCAAAGGCCTGGAGGCTTATTTCACTGTGTTGATTGAACTCCTTTGGGGCAAGGAGCGCATCCTAGAGGTTTACTTAAATGTGATTGAACTAGGGCCTGGGCTCTACGGGGCTGAAGCCGCTGCTCAAAAATTCTGGAAGAAAAAAGCTATCAATCTCACTCCCAGTGAAGCGCAACTTCTTGCGGCGATTCTTCCCAACCCAAGGCGCTGGAATCCCACGCGCCCCACATCTTTCGTTCTAAGACGACGTAGTTTCGCACGCAGAAATATTCAGCTTTTAGGGCCTGAGTATTTTAAAGAACTTGTTGAGTGAAAACTAAGACGAAAGAGGATAATATAAGGCTTTGAAATAACGAGGATTCTTGACCCGCAAGAGAAGAGGTGTTACTTTAGTGTTACTGGAGGATTTATGCCTACTGCAAAAAAGAGGGTTAATTTAACGATTGAAGATGACCTTTATAATGAGTTCGATGCATTAAAAGACATGAGAAAAAGTGCCTCTATCTCTAGTGTGATTATTGATCTTGCGAAAGAAGCTTTAGAAATTAATGAAGATTTGTATTATGCAAAAATTGCAAAAGCCCGCTTAAGTGAAAAGAAATTTTCTCACGATTACGTGTGGTCTAAGAAGAAAAAGTAATGTCCTCGCATACTCCCAACGCCTGGTCAGTGACATATGTTAAGTCTGCCGTAGACGAGATCGCAGACCTTGATGGCTCAGCAAAAAGATTGATAAAGAAAGCCATCGAAGAAAAATTGATGGTTGATCCTCTGAAGTTTGGGAAGCCACTCAGAAGAAGCTTATCTGGGCTTTTTAAATTACGAGTGGGGAATTATCGCATCATCTATCAAGTAAAAGAAAATGAAGTAATCGTTGTTATCGTTAAGATTGGGCATCGAAGAGAGGTTTATGAGGATTAGCTTTCTTTTGATTCTGCTCTCATCTTTTTCGGTTCTGGCTTCCCCTCCACCTTGCAATAAATGGCAGATCAAAGTCCGTACACACGCAGTTAAGAAATATAAACGTCAGGATGGCACGGAGTATTCAAAAACGTCGAGGCAAGAGCATTGTAGAGATAAGTTTCCAACAGTAACACATTGGCAGGATCGATTTCTGGAAAACGCTCCAGTTGGATGGCCCGAGTCTGTAGAAAAATTCAAAGCTTGGAGTCAGGAAGAGAAAGAAGCTGTGTTGAGAGCGCTGAGTATTCAACCACGCGTGTTGAGAGAGCTATTTGCTAAAATGGCGAGAGGAGTTATTTCAAATTCTCCAAAAAATCCAGGCGCAACAGTTAAGAGCCTAGATACAATTGCACTCTATGATGAGTTTTTCAAATCCAGCGACCAGGACCGTATCTTAGCTCATGAGCTAGCGCACCTATACATTCACGGACTAGACCAGACAAAGCTTGCTGATTTAGTTGAAGAGCTTGGGTGGCGATATGGTAAGGTAAGCAGGTATGCTATTCGATTGAAAGACGCACCGAAATTAAAACAAGACTCTGATCAAAGTATGACTGAAGATATTGCAAACCATTTAGAAGATTTTCTATACGACGAAAGTGGTTTACTTAAAAAATTCCCAAAAAGATACGAATTAATCAGAAGGCTTGTTCCATCTGATTTCAAATTGGAAAAGAAATGAAAATTTTTATCGTATGGTTAGTAATGCTAATTGGATGTAGCTCGAAAGAAGAAGGTTCTCAGGATCGAATTTTAAAGCTCCAGTCAGTATGGAATTCTAGAGATATTCGTGTCGCAATTGAAAATATAGACGGGCTTCGTATGGTGGATCAGGATGTAGAATATGAAGTTTATGGGATAGAAGACAAAATAAAAATATTTTCTCTCTCGATCACTGTGCAAAAGAAAGACAGAAAGATTATCTCGATTGTGGCTCCTGTGGGGAATGGCGAGGAAGTTTCTTCTAGCTTGGTCAAGGAAAAGCTGAAGTCGGATGATTGGAAGACATACGAGCACCCTAAAAGAGGAATTGATTACATTCAACTTGATGTATCAGAGTACAGCGAAAAGCTTGGGGTTGGTTTTGCTTATGACAAGTTGGACAAGGAAAAGAAGACGCGTATGATTTATTGGGGGGGCGATCCTAAAAATATTAAGCAATTGCTCTAGCGGTTCGACTGCTTAAGGGAATCTTCTCCTTCAGAAAAAAAACTTCACTTAATTCCTGAAGCTGTTAAATCTCTCATAAAAGTGGGAGAGTTGAGGTGTATTCATAACGATGCAGTTATTCGCACAAATGGCAGTGACGTAATGGAACCCTGTGTCCGTGTTTTCAAATCTAGCGGATGAACCTATGAGTTAGTATCGATTGTCCTGGCTGCATTAAATACAAAAACTATTAAGAAATAAGAAAATGGGTGGAACTTTGATGAAAGAAAGGATGAGTCAGACTCGAAGAAAAAATGGTGCGCCCTACAAGATTCGAACTTGTGACCCCTACCATGTCAAGGTAATACTCTAACCAACTGAGCTAAGGGCGCGTGCCTGACATCCTAGGAATTTTCCTGCTTTTTGTCTAGCGAAGAGAGTGAGGTTTTCACTGACATGGCTAGCTGCGCAAGGCTATCGTGATGATCTTATGTCCACACGCCTTAAGCGACGGTTTATTCCTTGGCTGATCGCTCATTTCTTTGAATTTTGGTATTGGTACTTAGGTGCTTTTGCTTCTCTCTATGTTTTGCATAGATTGCAAACGGAATTACCCGCCCAAGTGAAGCTATTGACCGATGTCGCTGAGGGGTCGGGTGAGATGCCGGCAGCACCGGTTCAAACCTTTATGCTGATTGCCCTTGGTATTTTGGTTTTTCGCACACTTTCAAGGCTTTTGTTTTTTACCCCCGCACGCTTTCAGCAAAAAATTCTACGCACAGAAATGCTCCAGGAAATGGAGAAGGCACCACCAGCACGCTACGCTAACTGGAATGATGGGCAACTGTATCAAGTGCTGTTTAATGACTTTAACAATCTTCGTGCCTTCGTTGGGTTCGCGCTCCTCCAGCTCGGAAACGTGATCGTTGCAGCCTTTGTGATGATTCCTCGTCTCAACCAAGCAGACTCGAATCTGTGGGTGGCGTTTATCCCGATGGGTGCCTCGGTGTTAATTTTTTCAACCTTGGTAGCCGCTTTTCAAAAATACGCGAAAGCTGCTCTCGATGCCCAAGGGCAAGTACAGAATCATGTGATTGAAAGTTACGCCGCGAAAGCGACCGTAAAAAATTATCATCGTGAAACAACCTTCATCGAACGTTTTAATGAGCTTTCATGGCTTGAGATGGGGTTCTTTTTTAAATCTTCGGTCGGGTTTGCTCTGGGGTTTCCCCTTATCCGCCTGGGCCTTGGTCTCTCTTTGCTCTGGGGGGCACTGATCGTGCGACAAAACGGGGGTGGCACATCGGACTTGGTGTTTTTTGCAGGCTATCTGTTCCTGATGCTTGAGCCACTCATGTTCTTATCCTGGATGGCGGTAGTGACATCGCAAGGACTTGCTGCTTGGAAGCGAGTGAAGAATCTTCACACGGAGCTTCGAACCCTCAATCCTGACGAGAGTCAGTGGAAGAGTGAGATCAAAGTCTCGGAGAATGCTTTTGAATTCAGCCTCCCATATTGGGATACAACCTTAGCGCTTAGACTTGCTAAAGCACAGTGGTTTGTCATTTGTGGAGAAACGGGATCTGGCAAAAGTGAAATTCTAAAAAAGATGGGCCATCGTTTGGCAGCAAGAGAGATCAGCTTTTCAATGGTTCAGCAGGAACCTTATCTCTTTAATGATACGATTGAAGCGAATATCTTTTTAGGCAAAGAAAAGACTCCACAACTTGAGCTGGAAGCGCGCTCACTTCTCAAACTCTTTGGTCTTGATCTTTTAGCACTCAATGGTGAGGACATCCTGACAATTGAAGTGGGAGAAAATGGCAAGCGACTCTCTGGCGGTCAAGCGAAGCGCCTGAGCCTCGTGCGCTCGCTTCTTTCTCAAGCAGAAGTGATCCTATGGGATGATCCTTTTTCATCCGTCGACATAGTGCTTGAGAGAAAAATTATCACTCAACTTAAAGAGAGCTCACTCTGTCGAGGTCGAACTTTTATTTTAACCTCACATCGTTTAACGACAGTAAAGATGTGTGATCAATCAATGCTTCTTGATCCTAAGGTTGGCATTAAGGCCATGGGAGACAAAGAGTTGAAGGGAGTGTTTCTTGAATTCTTTCAAGAACAAATGGTTGCCAATCCTTCTACCTGAAAAGGGAAGAGGATGGTTAATTGTCATAGGTTTGCATATGGTCATCACGGGGGCCATCGGTTTACTTTTGCCGTCAATGACTGAAAATTTTTATAACGATTTCAAAAATGGCAATACGGCTTTTTATTATTTAGCTGGTCTATTTGTTGCTGAATACATCAATCGAGTAGGTTATCAGATCAGTGTCTATCGCTTCGTTCAGGAGCTTCTCGTGCAGACTCGATCAAAAACTTTTGGGCTTTGGATGAAGGCTCCTCTGAAAGTAAAACGTAAAGGGATGGAAGATGAATTCCCCTTAGGTGAGGTCTTAGCGCGAGTGATGACTGATAGTGATTCGGTCAAGGAACTTGTCACTTCAGGTGCTTTTGCCATTGTGATTGATTTCATTTTCATTCTCTCCTCTCTCATCGGGTTTCTTCGCCTCAATGCAAGTGTGGGGATCGGCTTATTTGCCTTAGAGGTGGTGGCCTGTGTCCTCTTAGTATGGGGAAGTCGCAAAATGGGTGTGGTGTTTACAGAAGTCCGTAAGGTCACTGGACTCCTGTCCCGTGTTGTAGCCGATGTGACCAAGGGCTTAAGGGAGCTCGCCTTTACCCCACACGCTCAATACGCTTCTCGTCGCGGAGATGCGGTGTTTGATGATTTTTTAAAAAAGCAGTTGAAGTCAAACGTTTGGGACGCAGGTTATTACTCAGCAGCCGAATCACTCTATCCCATTTTACTGGCAGCCGTTTTAGTGTTTTTTCCTGAAGGTCAAATGGGGCGGATGGCACTTTTGGCAGTACTTATCGACTTAATTCAAAAATCTATCTCTCCTATCAAAGAGGTCGCTGGGAAAATTTCTAGTATCCAAAGAGCGCGCACGGGTCTTGATCGGATCATGGATTTTCATCAGCATTTTGCTGGCACAAAAGAGTTGCACCGAACTGTCCTAGAGATGAAGAGTTCAATGGAAGTGAAAGTGAATCATTTCTCCTATCAGCGTGCTGATGAAACTGCGTTTGAGCTTCGGGACATTCATTTTAAAGCACAGACGGGAGAGTTGGTTGGAATTATTGGAATGTCAGGGTGTGGTAAATCGACCTTGCTCAGACTCCTCTCAGGTCAGCACGGAAGTTTTAGTGGTTCGGTGCTGGTGGATGGAACTCATGAACTTCAGGCACAAAATGAGCAAGATCTCGGTCAGCTCTGCCAATTAGTAAGTCTCGTCTCTCAGGACTCTCATGTCTTCTCGAGCTCGGTTGAGTTTAATATAGCGCTTGAGTTAAATGTCCCAGGCTTTAAGGAATTTTGGGTCAATGCTCAAAAAGCTCTTCCCTATCTTGGGCGCTGGGGCATAGGTCCTGACACGTTAATAGATGTGAAGTCACTCTCATTAGGTCAGAAGCAACTTTTAAGTGGTCTTAGGGCCTGTTTTTTACGTAAGCCTATTGTGCTCTTTGATGAGGTTTCTTCTGGCCTCGATCCGGATCTCGAAAAGGCGCTGAGAGATTTGGTTCTTATCGTTCAGCGACACAGCTTGACGATTATAGTGACTCATCGATTAGAGACTATTTTATCGGCCACAAAGTTACTGGTGATGAAAGAGGGGAGGCTGGTTGATAGTGGTGTTCCTTCAGAGTTAATGCACAGCTCTGATCTTTTCCAAGAATTCATTGAGCATTTAAAAAATTAACCGACTTTTTTGCTTTCTTGGACTGACCTGATTATTTCCTGCTATTATTTCTTTTTTTAGTTAAGGAGTTTCTATGAAGTTCATTCTCGTGTTGTTGTCGTTAGTTTTTATGGTGAGTTGTTCAGAGTCTGTTTCTAAACCGGCCTTTAATTTCAAGCCTGCTACGCAAAATGGTGTTGTCGCTAAGATGGGAACAATCGAAATCACTGAGGCAGAGCTCAATGATGGGATTGAAGCCGAACTCTACGATGCTGAACAAAAACTTTTTGAAGTGAAGTTCAATCGTTTGCGTTCTTTAGTTATGCAAAAAATTATGGATCAAGATCCAAAAAAGAAAGGTCTCTCAAACGATGAGTATCTTGAAAAATTTATTGCCAGTGGAGTAGTAGTCTCAGAGAAAGACATTGATGCCTTTATTAAAAAGCAACAAATTCCTCAAGAGCATCTCAATCCAATGGTTCGCGAGAAGATCAAGGGCTACCTTGAGATGGAGAAGAAAAAAGAAGCAACTGATAAGTGGCTTGCTCAACAAACGGCGAAGAGTCCGGTTGACGTGTTCATGCAAAAGCCTCGCCGCCCAACCTCGAATGTTGAAGTAGGTAATGCTCCTACGATCGGTAGCAAGAGTGCGAAGGTTACTATCGTTGAGTTCTCAGATTTCCAGTGCCCGTTTTGTTCTCGAGGCGCACAGGTGATGACAGATCTTAAGAAAAAGTACGGCGATAAGATTCAAATTGCTTTTAAAAACTTTCCTCTTCCATTTCATAATCAAGCTGAAGGCGCTGCTGTCGCGGGACTTTGTGCCAATGAGCAAAGTTCTAGTTTGTTCTGGAAAATGCATGATGAAATGTTTGCGAATCAAGATCAGTTAAGTATTGATGCTCTCAAAAACCTAGCTAAAAAAGTGGGCGTAAAATCTGAAGCTTTTGATGCATGCCTGACGAGCAACAAGTATCTCGATCAGGTTAAGAAAGATATGGAGCAAGGCAAAGCATTGAAGGTAAAATCAACTCCGACATTTTTCGTCAACGGCCAGTTAATCAATGGGGCACAGCCCATAGAAGTGTTCTCAGAATTGATTGATGAGGAGCTTGCTCGCTAGTTTTAGTCAAGTAAGTCACGGATATTACATCAGGCCTTGGGGAAGTTGCAGAATTTTCCCAAGGCTTTTTTTTTGCCACCACATGCTAAGCTTTTATTTAGGGTCAAGGAATGTACCCTGTGAGGAAAATGCATGAAAGGTGTGGATTACACAAAAGCATTGGCGCGAGAAAGAGAAAACTTTCAAAACACGATCCAAAAGGATCGAGAGTACACTACTAAGCGTCTCTCTGATGAAGTGTCCCGTCATTCGGCAGTCCAAAAAAAGCAATCAGAAGTATTCCTTCGCGATAAAACAAAACTAGAAAAAGACTACCAAGCAAACCTTGATTCTATTCAAGAGAAGACAAACCATCTGGTGGATAGTGAAAAAGAAAATTTTCATAAGATTAACCGCGAAGAGCTCGATCGTTTTACAAAGCAGCGTGAGAATTTAAGAAAAGAATTTGACCAAAAGATGAGCCATATTAGCGATTCCTACGAGAAAGCTCGCCTAAACGATAAAGATTTCAATCAAACAATTAATACAGAAAAAGATAATCGTTATCAGCAGAACGTTGCGAGACTGACTAAAGATAAAGATGAAAAGATCGAAGAATTTGCCAAGAAGTTTGCGGGCTCAGGAGCTGAAAGTCGAGATCAAATGAATCTCGAAAAGAGCCAGTTGACTCGTGCTCACGAAGACCAGCTCAAGACCATTTATAAAGATGAAGCAGGTAAGAGATTTCAATTAAAAGAAGGTCTCCAGCAGGATCTTGAGAGAACGAAAGCAGCTTACGAAGCTGAGAAAGAACTCAATCAAGACTATGTGAAAACGAAAGTGGGCAAGGTCTCCAGTAATTTCAATACTCGCGCTGAGAAGATGACGGATGATTACACCAAGAAGAATCAAGAATTCTTAAGTAAGCAGAAAGAACAAGACTATAAGACAAATAAAAATCACCAGAGTGAGCTTGCTGGGATTCGCTCAAACTACGAGCGCCAGCTGCGCAACATTGATCTCGACAAGCGTCGCCGTGATAATGGGCAAGGCGAATTTGCAGAAGTCATCCAGCGCCAACAGGGTTTGAAGGACGACGTTGTCTATACGGATAAAATTAATCGCTTAAAAGAGAATCTCGGTGACGCCCGTAAATCCTATGATGAACGAGCCATCAGAGAGCGGGAGCAATACAGAGACACTTTGCAAAGTGAAGCCTCTGAAGCGATTGGTCGACAAGAAAAGAAAGAAAAAGAATTGATTGCTGATAAAATCGTTGATGTGGCCAAACAGAAAGAAGCTTCGGCTCGCACGCTCAAGGCACAAATGGCCAGTCAGCAAGCTGATCGGATCCGGCACGAAGAACACTTGATGCAGGAGAGAAATCAATCTTCATCTCAGCTGCACAAGCTTAAAGATAACTTCAATAAGTCGTTACTAGATCTTCAGGATAAAAACGAACGCTTTGTCTCTGAACTCAAGAGCACGACGAATGAAGAGAAGATTGAATTTATAAACAATGCTAATAAAGCTCGAAACGAAGAGATTCTAGAGTTGCGCCGCAACTTTGGAAAACTCATGGATTCAACCGTTGGTAACTATGAATCTCGCATGAAGACAATGGAGCGTGAAAACTCTCGCCTCCGCCAGGATCTCGATCTGAAAGTTTCGATGGTGATGGAGAATGCGGACAACCAAATTCGTCTTCAGCAAGAACTCTATAACGAGAAGAAAATTGCAGATCAAAAGGCCAACCAAGCTTTAATGGATGCTCGAGATACAAATTTCAATAACAAAATTCTTCAGCTTTCAGATAGTTTTCAGCAAAAAATGGATAACCAAAGCCAGTTGAATGAGCTGCAAAACAAACAACTCGTCAATGACTATGAGGCCAAACTTAAGGTTAAAGATGCCCTGATGGCTAAAACTATTGCAGAGAGGCAGGCCCGTCATTCAGCTGAAATGAAGTCCCTGAAGGCTGCTATGGAGCAAGAAAAAGCTCAGTTAATCTCGCAGTACGAAAATCAGATGAATCAATTGAAACTCTCTCAGAAACAGCAAATTGATCAGTTGAACGAGTATAAGCGAATGGGCTAAGATTGAGTTATGCAAAACTCAATTAGACGCGCAAAAATCATCGCCACTATCGGCCCTTCTTCAAACACCATTGAGACCCTGGTTAAGCTGATTCATGCTGGCATTGATGCCGCTCGAATCAATATGTCCCACGGAACTCACGAGGGGCACGCAAAAAGCATCGCCAATGTGCGAGAGGCTTCACGCCTCGCTGGCCGTGAGATTGCGATACTGCTTGATCTTCAAGGACCTAAAATTCGAGTTGATAAGCTCCCTACTCCCTTAGAGCTTGCAGCTGGTGAAGAGTGGGTTATTGGCTCCACAGAAGTGATGGTCAAATATCCTCAATACGAAAAACGCTTCATTCCAACCGTTTATAAAAATCTAGTCTCTGATGCTCACGTCGGTGCCGTTATTCTTTTTGATGATGGTCTGCTTGAGGCGGTAGCTATCGCTAAAGAAGGCGATGTCTTAAAGATCAAAGTGAAGGTCGGCGGTATCCTTAAGAGTAATAAGGGGATTAATCTCCCGAATGTGAATGTTACGGCTCCATCCTACACCGACAAAGATCACGAAGATCTTATGTTTGGACTCAAGCAAGGAGTGGATTACGTCGCTTTGAGTTTTGTGCGCTCAGCAGAGGATGTCTTGAGTGTGAAATCGATGTTACATAAGATGAAGATCAATATTCCGATCGTCTCTAAAGTGGAAACTCCTAAATCGATCGCCAATATTAAAGAGATTATTGATATCTCAGACATGATCATGATTGCTCGTGGAGACATGGGAGTTGAGGTGGGTAACCATCTGGTGCCTTCCATCCAGAAGCAGCTGATTAAAGACTGTAATGAAGCAGGGAAACCTGTCATCACGGCTACGCAGATGCTTGAGAGCATGATCACCAATGCCCGTCCTACTCGTGCGGAAGCTTCGGACGTAGCCAATGCTGTCTGGGATGGAACTGATTGCGTGATGCTCTCTGGTGAGACCGCTTCTGGCGCCTATCCACTCGAGACGGTGCAGATGATGGATCAAATTGTTAAGGAAGCGGAGTTGAGACCAACGGAGCGCCCGCCCCTTCGTCACATGGATATTTCAAGTGTCTCGGCCTCTACCCAAGTGGCGGCCAGTATCATTGCCGAAAAAACCAATGCGAAATGGGTTATTTCTATTACGGAATCCGGAAAGTCATGCTTACAGATGACTCGCTTTCGTCCCAAACCAAAAATCCTTGGAGTCACCAACTCACTGAAAGTTGTGCGCAAGATGTCTCTCTACTGGGGGATCACACCTTTTTACCTTTCAACTCCAAGTGAAGGGGATCTTAATATCCTCGAGGAAAAAGTTCTCACTCACTTAAAGACCACCAAAGCACTTGTGAATGGCGATAAGGTCGTAGTGACTCAAGGTGATGGAAAGTACTTTCAGCAAGGCTCAACTAATTCCATTCGTGTTGATATCATTAAAGATGTACCGCGTGCTATTACTTCGGGCAGCCACGACACGGTTCATGAGGCTCAGTTTGCCAAGGGGAAGATCCTCCATGACACCACCATCTGTGCCTCTTGTCAGGCATGTGTGGCCGTCTGTCCTCATGGCATCTGGAAGGTCAATAGCGACGCAGACAAAGAGACAGTCATCGATATCTCAAAAATCGAAAGCTGTACGGTGGATATGGAGTGCGTTCGCGTGTGCCCCACTGGTGCCATCGAGATTATTCCAAAAGCTGAATGAAACCTCTTCTCACCATTGAGGCCAGCTATCTTGAAAGCTTGGGCATCGTGGACTGGGGTTACACTCGAGAGCTAAAGGCGCAGAGTTTTAAAAACTTCAGTCACTGGATCAAAGATCATCACGAAACCCTACCTTATCTGGGAACTCAGCAGAGCATCTATAATCGTGAGAATATTCAGCACTGGTTTAAAGAGGCGCAGTCAGCACTCGTTTTTCTTTTTGATTACACTCCTGCTAAAAAAGAGAGTGCTGAGTTTCCTAAAGTTGCAGGCTATGCACTAGGTTTTGACGGACTTGATTACCATGACGTTTTGTCTCCCAAATTGCATGAGATCGCGACGCATTTAGGTTTAGAAAATTATAAGCTTAGTTTAGATACCCAACCTATTTTGGAAAGAGATCTGGCCTTACGGGCCGGACTTGGTTGGTTTGGGAAAAACTCAATGCTCATTCATCCAAAGCACGGCTCCTATTTTATTATTGCAGGAATCATTCTCTCCCGTCCTCTGGCTATCGAAGACGCTCGAATAGAAATTGATCACTGTGGTCACTGCACAGCTTGTATTGAAGCTTGTCCCACTCAAGCCATTCATTCTGATACTCGCACGCTGATTGCGGATAAATGTATTTCAACCTGGACGATTGAAGACCGACGAGAAGATACTCCAGCGATTCCAGGTTATGAGGCATCGAGAGGAGAAATTTTTGGCTGCGATATTTGTCAGGACGTCTGTCCGTGGAATCGCAAACCCCTAGAGAGAGTCGTAGGATTTTTATCTGAGAGAGCCCAATTCTGGAGAGAATGGTACCATCAACCGGCCTCAACTATTTATGAAGCGATACAATCTCTATCGGGACGAGCGCTTCAGCGTTTTATGCAGGGAACGCCCTTTATGCGGCCTGGAAAAAAAACGCTTCTGCGTGTTTTAAATTATTGGCTTAAGCGCGACCCAACAAATGGATCACATACCCCACATAACTGAGAACAAAAAGAATTCCCACAGGACGCTCAAACTTGCCGCGGAATCTTGCAAGTGGTGCCATCAATACACAACCTAAAAGCATGAGAGGAATATCAATTGAGCGCATCGCCGTGTCTGCCAGAAGTTCAGTGGGACTCACGACACCTGATAAGCCAAGCACTAAAAGGATGTTAAAAATATTAGATCCCACGACATTGCCGATAGCAATTTCTCTTTCACCTTTCAGCGTTGCTGCCACGGACGCCGCCAGCTCTGGCAGTGAGGTACCAGCTGAAACAATTGTCAGAGCAATGACTTGCTCACTCATCCCAAAGACCCGCGCAATTTCAACAGCGCCGTAGACAAACATGCGTGCTCCTCCAATCAAGAGCACCAAGCCTCCGATCAAAAAAAGTACATTCTTCCAAACAGGAGCAGAGTCAGAGAATTCTTTTTCAGATTCCTCTTTAATATTTTTAGTTCTCTCTTGCTTCGAGAGGAAAACTTGTAGGGCCGTGTAGGCCACCAGAAGCAGACTCAGTACAACTGCCTCCCAACTTTGAATCACCCCATCAAAACTAAACCACCACAGCAGCATCGCAGAGACAGCCATGAGGGGAATATCAATTTTGGTGAGCTGGCTTGAAACCATGAGAGGGGAGATGGTGGCACAGACGCCAAGAACAACAAATATATTAAAAATATTCGAGCCAACGACGTTACCCATCGCGATGTCATTGCTTCCGCTGAGAGCTGCCAGAATGTTCACGGCCATCTCTGGCGCCGATGTTCCGAATGCCACGACGGTGAGACCAATCACCACAGAGGAGATGCCAAAGCGTCTTGCCATATGACTAGCGCCATCGACAAAAAGGTCTGCACCATAACCCAGAACAAGTCCTCCAATAACAAGTGCAAAAAGAGCAATCATAATGGCCATACTAAAATCCTAGTTCAGTTTTTAAAAAAGCATTTAAATGTGGAGCTGCGAGCGTGGGTTCATGATGAGCAAGCTTCTTGGGTTTGAAAAGAGTCACGTGATTATTTAATTTTAATAGATGCTCGCTGAAGTTCTCTAAGCCACCGACTCCCACCACCATATCGTCTTCACCGGTGATAAGATGAATGCGTTCGCCACTGAGTTGGAGGCGAGTTTTTTCATCCCGGATCCACGGAAACATCAGATCACTATCCAGAGCAGGGGAAACCAGTTGGCGGCGAATGGCGAGCGTTTTTTGATAAAACTCTGTATCAAAGAGATGTGTTTCGACTTTATTATTAAGGCCGATTCCAACTCCGATCGCTAAGCGCTCAAGGGAGTTAAACTCATTCAAATTAAGGGCTTTGATCGCCATCAGGGCACCGAGGGAGTGACCGCCGAGAATTACTTTTTTGGGGCTCTTAAAGCCTTTTTGTTGCTCCAGCATGTCTTGTAAGCGAGTGTAGGCTTCACCAAACAACTTGTGCGCCCCATCAGTGAAGTCCGAGAAATTCTCCACTTCATTGAATCCACCCAGATAGTGGCCTGGCCAGTCGAAGATGAGGCTTGGGATTCCTAGCTCTGTGCATCGAGTCGCCCATGGGAGGCAGTCCGATTTATTGGCGGTGTACCCATGAGCAAAAATCGCTCGTTCAGAGCGAATATCCCCTGAAGGAAGTAAACAAAGAGCGTTGGTCTCATACCAAGGTCCGGCCAACTTAGTTTTTAAAATCAATGTCACAATAAGTCCTAAATCTGATTGACGAAACTTCTCTGCTACCATAGCTTAGAGGTCTCGTTTTGAGAACACGCCCGCGTAGCTCAGTTGGTAGAGCAAAGGACTGAAAATCCTTGTGTCCGTGGTTCGATTCCGCGCGCGGGCACCACTTAAAACGACACAGAAAACCTCAGTAAAATTAACCCTTTTACTGAGGTTTTTTTATGCCCTCAAGAGTCCATTCCGGAGACATCGGTTACAGTTTATTCCGAAGACATAGGTAACACTTTTTTGTTAAACGGGTCATCAACTGGCTCTAATCTTGAGTTGTTTCGATCAAAGTATCCAAAGTCACATTCTATTGGCCAAGTCTAACACAGGTTCGAAATCCTCTTCAGGCGGTTGACCCTCGATATGACATTCTCCCATATGTAAAGCATTAGAATTACATCAATAGCATTATCCAATTCTTCCTTTGATAATAGACTAAACTTCATTTCTGACATGCAAGACTCCTTATTATAATGAATATTTACTGTGATACCGTAATGTGGTATTCTGGTGCCATGGGGGGGTAGTGATTAAAGAGTTTGGAAATAAAGTCGCATTTGATCTGTTCCAGATTGGCAAAACCAAAAAATTGCCTTTCGAACTATGGCAGCGTGCAATTTTTTTAATGGATATTATGGATGCAGTGACATCGTTGGACGAACTCCAAAAAAAAGGATTTCCTCCTTCCATTAGATTACATAAATTGAAGGGAAATCGAAAAAATGAATTTGCGATTGATATTAATAAGATTAGCGGTTGGCGAATAACTTTCATTTTTAAAGATAATGATTTCTTTGATGTGAAAATTGAAAACTATCATTAGGCTACGGAGAATTGTATGAAACTTAAACGACAAAATATCGGAAGACGCCCTAGCCATCCAGGAGAGATTCTTAAGGGTCTGTGGCTAGATGAATTAAGCATGACTCAATTGGAGTTTGCTGAAAAACTCAGTAAGGCTACAGGTGGAAAAATCAAGGTTTCCACAATGCAGACTAAACTCAGCGAGGTCATCAACGGTAAAAGGGCAATGAGTGCAGATTTTGCAGTCCTTTTGGGGCAAGTTTTGGATACTTCTCCTAGGATGTGGATGAATCTCCAGGTTAACCTTGATATTTGGGAAGCGGAAAGGGATGTGGCTTAAAGTATGAGCCTAATTAAACGTCCACGTACACTGAAGATGGCCCCTCCAGGTTATCATGTCGTTAAGAGGCATCTTAAAGTTTCCGAGACCGGAATTAAATATTACGTTAAGGCACATCTTAGAAAGAATAGGGGAGTGAAGTACGTACTTCTTCCTGAAAATATTTTATATCTTTACTGGCATGGCGAGCACGATAATACGAGACTGGGAAAGGTCTTTGGCTTTGCTGAATATCCCGAATTAGATTCCGCCATTCACTTTTGGATAAATTTTTGGAAAAACATGGGGCTTACATTACCTGCGGATTTTGATCCCTTTCTAATTAAAGTAATCATTGCTGTTGAATCCAGTTTTAGAATCAAAGCTGATCCTAGATCAAAAATCAGTTCTGCCTACGGACTTATGCAAATCACAAATTGGACTCGTAATGATCTTAAAGGCGTAAGAAGAAAAGGCAAAATGTCTTTGCAGAATCATTATTTGGATTTAGAGAGACAAGATCTAGAAGATCCTGTGATTAGTATTGCCGCCGGAATCAGATGGCTTTCTTACAAATACTCTTCAATCCCAAAGAAAAAAAGGAATCTATTTAATGTCATTCGTGCCTACAACGACTGGAACAAGGGTGAACCTTATGCAAAAGAAGTTATTGATCTTTACAATGCTTCTCAGCCAGATCGCTTTAAGTAAAGATTCAGACCCTTATGTTGAAAACTTAAGGAATAAGACTTACTTAAAGCTTCCAGATGGTAAGGAAATTCTGCTTTCTTATCCCTTAAAAAATAATGAAGGCGTGGGTGAGAAAGTGAGACTCTTTATGAGAAGTGGATCTAAAGTCTTATGGGATAAAACATTCTCAGAAGACTTCGGCACTTTATGGCATGAGGCTTATTTTATCCCGATTAAGAAAGATACGTTCATTTTGGATATAAACAATGATTCCATTCCCGAAATTGCAATTGCTGTATGGAGTGGAGGGAATGCGTCAGAAAAATCCTCAGCTCTTATTTTTTCAGTAAAAGATTATTCGCTTGAATTTTTCAAACAAGAGCCGATTGCGATTGAATTCACAAGATCTGTTTATAAGTAAAGTGCTTCCTATGGGGATGAACCTATGTCGACATGAAATCATAGCCTTGGGCTATACTTTCTATGATACTGGTTCGAAAATCCTCCGCTAAGGGGCACCACTTAAAACGAAATTTAAAGCCTCCGTTTAACCCACGGGGGCTTTTTTTTTGAGCAACTCAATCATTTCGATACATTCTCCTCAAAGTTCTCTGATTCCCATAGCGCGCATCTTTTGGCCTTGTGTCTTGGTATTTGAATCTCCTGTTTACGTAGTTTTTTCTCTTTTTAAATTTTTGATTTTTATATCTTCTCTGGGTCCGCTTTAGTTTTTCTTTTTGATCCGTCAGCTCGATCTCAACTCTCACTGGAGCATGGCCTTCGCGTCTTGAACGTCTAAAAGCATTTAGATCAAAGGAGAAGAAACCAATGAGACCAGTGATAAGTATCACTAGTGATTTCATTCATACCTCTAAGGTCTTAAAAAATATAGAAGGGGAAATGTGTCGGAGAGATTACTGATTCATGATTTTTTGATTATAATAGAATTTAAAAAATGAATCAAGTCACCTGTCCTTAGAGCTTATATGAGAATACAGCCCCCAGTTTTTAAAACATCACGCTTAATTCTTAAGCCAGTCTCCATTACTGATATTCCTGCTTATCAAAAATATTTCGTTGATTTTGAGGTCATTCGTTTCTTATCCAGTGCTGTCCCATGGCCCTATCCGGAAAATGGTGTGGAGTATTTTTTAGAGAACCTCATTCTTCCTCGACAAGGAATTGACCGCTGGTGTTTTGGGATTTATCTACAAACGAAACCTGATGAGTTGATCGGGTGTGTGGACCTGTGGCGGGAGCCGCGTCCAGAGAATCGAGGCTTTTGGTTGGGGCGTCCCTTTTGGGGACAGGGGTTGATGACAGAGGCTGTAGGGCCGGTTACGGAGTACGCATTCAGTGAACTGGGATTTGATGTATTGTATTTCTCCAATGCCTTAGGCAACCTGGCTTCACGGCGCGTGAAAGAAAAATCAGGGGCCACTCTTTTAGGTATTCGTCCGGCGAGTTTTGTAAGCTCGGAATTTACGGAAGCTGAGTTGTGGGAGTTAAAAAAGGAAAAGTGGATGGAGTCAAAAAGGATAATAAGTGAATTTTAATTACTCTTGGCATCTCACTCTCTTTGCGGTCCTCTATATTGGTGCAGGCATCAATCATTTCCGCATTCCCAAATTTTATTGCAAAATGATTCCCCCGTACTGGCGCTATCCGAAATTCTTCAATCTTTTCTCAGGCTTTCTGGAAATTCTTTTTGGGGTCATGGTGTTGATTCCTGCCACCCAAACTTTTGGGGCCTGGGGGATCATAATCCTTTTAATTCTTTTCCTGACTGTTCATGTTTACATGATTCAGGTCAGAGATAACTTGTTCTCATCAGTTCCCGTCTGGATTTTATGGTTCAGAGTGCCGCTGCAGTTTGTCCTTTTGTATTGGGCCTATCTCTACGTTTAGTGGAGACAAAAGATCGGATTCCTGCTTAATATATTTTCTCTTGGATTCACAAAAATTTGGCATAATAGACCCATCAAAAGAGGTGTCTATGAGTCCAGTCATGTTAGTTGTTCTTGCCATTAGTGTTGTGCTTGCTTTGCTCATCATTACCATTTACAACCGATTGGTTAGCCTGAGAAACCAACACAAGAACGCATTTTCGCAAATTGATGTGCAACTCAATCGTCGTTATGACCTCATTCCAAACCTAGTGGAAACGGCCAAAGCTTTTATGAGTCATGAACGTGAAACACTTGAAGCTGTGATCAAGGCACGTAACCAAGCTCATGCAGCTTTGGGAGCGGTCAAGGGATCGCAGGACCTAACCAAACTCGTGGCGGCAGAAGGGGTGTTGTCGAAAAGCTTAGGCAGCTTCATGGCGCTCTCTGAAAACTACCCACAGCTTAAAAGTGATGTGACCATGAAGACTTTGATGGAGGAGCTTTCTTCTACCGAAAACAAAGTTTCTTTTGCTCGCCAGCATTATAATGATTCAGTCATGGAATATAATACCGCTCGCGAATCATTTCCAGCCAATATGATTGCCGGTTCTTTTGGTTTTATCGCTGCTCAGTCTTTTGAAGTGGAAAATCCTCAGGTCAGAGAAAGTGTAAGAGTAAAATTCTAGCTTGAAGAAAAGTTTTTTTGCTCAGCAAGAGAGTGCACGTCAAAGAACTAAGTATTTAGTGGCTTCATTCCATGGGATCGTTTTCATAACAGCAGCGATCACCACACTCTTTTATATCCTTTTCATTCAAGCGCATGCTGGGATGGAAGAAGATCTCTTCTTCCATCAGGTTTTGTTTCACAAAGATAATTTCAAAGTTTTTGCCATTGTCTATTTGATGATCGTGGGTGTTTCTTGGGTGAGAAGCCTGCCTCTTCAAAAGGGTGGAGCTTATGTGGCCAAGATGGTGGGAGGAAGAGAAATCTCCTATGATACAAAAGATTTAAAAGAGCGACAGCTCATAAACATCGTTGAAGAGATGGGAATTGCTTCAGGCATGACTTTGCCACGTGTGTTTGTGCTCGACGATGAATTATCCATCAATGCCTTTGCCGCAGGTACTAAAATTAATAACGCCTGCGTGGCTGTTTCTAAGGGAGCATTAGAAAAATTGAATCGGGATGAACTACAAGGAGTTGTTGCTCATGAGTTTTCTCATATTCTAAACGGCGACATGGCCCTTAATATTCATCTCCTTGGCTATCTTTATGGTCTCACCAGCATCGCTGATGCCGGAAGGATCATTATTCGAAGCTCTAATCGATCGCGAAATAATAAAAATAACGGTGCCCCTCTTTTTGGAGTGGGCTTGTTTCTAATTGGTAGCCTAGGGTATTTCTTTGCCTTCCTGTTAAAGGCTGGCGTGTCTAGAGATCGTGAACGTCTTGCGGATGCCTCCGCGGTTCAATTCACGAGAAATCCAGACGGGATCGGCGGTGCTCTCAGAAAAATATGGAAAGAAAATTTCAATAAACTTGCCTCTCCTCGAAGTGCAGAGATATCTCATTTTTACCTTCATTGGCCGCAGCCCTTTCTATCCTTTTTAGCCACTCATCCTCCGATTTTAGAGCGCATTAAAAACATAGGAATAAGTAGTGAAGGGATATCCAATCAAAGAGAAGCGACTCGAGACTTCAACCAACTCGAAGCGATAAGTCAGTTTCAATCTTCATCCAGCGCAGAAGTGGATTTTAACCCGATCTATGTCGCCTATGCCTTTTATCTTTGGTTTGAAGCCTCACCCGGTATCGGTCCTATCGATGCTGTCATGAGATGGAACCCTAGCTTTGATCGTATGAAGATGCTCAAGACCTACGAAAGCCTAGGAGCTCTCAGTGCTCAAGATCGCTTCAGGCTTTTAGAAAGAAGTGTTGCCCGCCTTCGTGGGGTTGAGGCTCCTGTGATCACAGAAATGCTGGGTCAAATGAAGGCGCTGATTGAAGAGGATCGAAGAATCTCTCACCGCGAATTCCTATTTTATTACTATTTAGGTCTCACGCTCAGGCCACAGAAACCCAAAAAAATCCTCATTGCCCAAGATTCACTTTGGCAAAATGTAGAAGTCGTTTGTTATTTTTTTGCCACACTTCTAAATAGCTCAGCTCCTCATCAATTCACTCACTCTGTCTTTTCTTTATTAGGAAGGACTCCGGGCTTGAAAGGCCCTTACTCTCAAGAGAATGTCCGGTCTTCTCTGAGTATTCTTTCTCAAGCTCGACCACTGCAAAGGCTCCAGGTTTTCAAAGCTTTCAGAGAGATTTTCTCGACCCAAGCCCAATCAGCAGAGATCTTATTGTCGCTTGAACTTCTGGCACTGATTCTAGAGATCCCCAAGACAGAGCATTTCACGGCCGTGTAAGCCTTGAGGTGGTAGAATTTTCAATTCAGCTCAATAAAGAGCCGACACCCCTTACTCTGCAAAAACTTTAATCAACCCCCAAGGCGAGGTCTTTATGATGAAGTTTCTAGTGTTGTTTTCAATCTTTACAGCTTTAAGTGCTCAGGGATCGATTACTGATATTGTTAATGAAGTCGAAGTCGAGGAGCATGTCGAGCACATGCGCAAGAAGGGTTTTACCCTCTCAAATATTAAAGATAATTATGCCTCGGATGGCCGACGTCCTCGATGCATCTGTGATAGCTATACATTCTCTTACTCGAAGTTTGTTGTGAGAAATAATGCTGCGAGAATTCAGGAGAAAACTTTTGACGTGAGTTCAACTGGATTTGGTGTCGCAAAAAAAATTAGTGTCAATGAAGTGAGATAGTTTTTAGCGCAACCCTGCACAACTGTCCTTGATGGGGAGATCTGATTGAATGTCTTTTAAAACAGGCACATAGGCTCCCCATTATTCACTTTTTTTAAAGGTTTTTCCATTCTATCCGATAAGATTACTCAGGGTGGGGTGGATTCATGAATCAATCTTTTTTAGCTGTTTTTGGAATCGTTTTAAGCGCTACGCTGATTGGAGCGAGTCAGTTAAAAGATAAGATTGATGAATACAGGTCTCTGCAAGATGCCCCTTCATCATGTCTTCCCCTTGATTATGCCATGGAAACAAAAATCCTTGGCCACTCTGAAGTGATCCAATTAGGCGAAGAAAAAGGTCTCGTCTATGACGCCAAAATTGATTCTGGTGCTCGCACCAGTTCTGTGCATGCAAAAAACATTGAGACATTTGTAAAAACGGTCAACGGTAATTCGTCACAAGAAGTTATGTATGTGCGATTTGATACTGAGGATGCTCAGGGAAAAAAGATGCGACTGGAAAAAATGGTGAGTCGAATTCATCAGGTGAAATCGGCTTCGGGCGTTTCAACTCGATATTTCTTCATTGATTCAATCTGGATCAATAATAAAAAATATGAAATCGAAATTAACCTTGCCGATCGATCTCATTTATCTAAAAAGATGCTCCTGGGAAAAAATCTCATCAATCAAGGATACTTGATTGATACCACCAAGGCCTATGTGTTAACTGACGCGATTGTTTCTAATTACCGCTGATATTCCTGCTGCACACCCTCGCATCCAGAGACGTTGACCTGCTTTTCAGATTTGACGTGGACGTAGGTTGGGAGCTGCTGAAACGAGCTGTAGAGGGTTTTGTTTTTAGTGCTAAAGAGTGCTGCCTCGAGATAAAATTCTCCCACCATCGATTGAGCAATGATTAATTTAGGGGGAACCAATTCATTGATGAGATAGGTCTCATGAAATTTTCCAATGCTAGAGAGGGAAAACTCCATGAGTTGGTCAGAGGATTCAACGGAAAATTCTTTTAAGCGTGCTCTGTGTGAGAAAGCGGGGCATTGAAACTTGCGAAATCTCTCTGACATGGCCCAGGCAGCGTAAGTGAGACTAAAAGCAATGGACCGTGTTTGATTGGCCGAAAAGCCTCCCTTGAGTTTGGATCTAAAAGGGGCAATCATTGTGGCGATGTGCTGACGCTGACCGAGCTGCGTTTTATGAATGACTTTTACCAGCCAACTATCAACGCTGTAATTTTTTTCTATCTCATCTAAGTCGGAACTTTTTATTTCAGGAATTTTTAGCACCACGGTGAGATTCTTCGACACCACATCTCTCCAGGTGCTACCAACCGCCCAGGTGCCTTCATTGATGTCAGATATCTCCCAGCGCACTGATTTGAGGCTAGGGGTCACTCCGTGGGTGTCAAAATCGACTTTTTTAGTGCAGCTTGAAAATATGAACAAAAAAAGAGCTAAAAACTTCACGCTGTATCCTCTCAGGACTTTTTGTTATCATACCTTGAATCTATTCATTGGAGTTTAATTTGAAAGTATTATTTTTTAGTATTCTTACCCTAGTCGGATGCTCAACTGCTCCCGGTATTCTCACTGATGCTGGTAAGCAGGTTGAGGTATTCAATACAAAACCTGGAAGCGAGTGTTCAGTGGTAGGAAAAGTTGTAGGCGACAACGACAAAGGTAGCATGGATCTGGCCCGCAATCATGCCCGTAATTTGGCCGGTAAGATTAAGGCCAATGCCATTCACATCACTCAGGAAGTTCCGAACGGCCAGAAAGCACAAGTCTTCGCCACAGCTTATTACTGCGAATAGGTTAGTGAAATTCTCTTAAAAATTGATCAAGGCTTTCGAGTGTGGGGAGATATCCCACATTCGAACGCTCTAGCTCTGTACGCACATAGGGCTTGATGTTTCCACCAATCATAATGGTCGTGGAAGCTGGAATATTTAATTTTACGTCTGAGATAAATTTCTGAAGAGTCAGTGTTTCACTCAGTTCATGTCCTTTGGTAACACCTAATAAAATGGCTTTCGGATTGAGTTGAACCGCCGCTTCACAGAGGGCTTGTGCAGGCAGGTCTTTTCCTAAAAAGAGAAAGGGAACTCGGTATTGAACGCACAATAAACAAGCCGCTAAGAGGCCAATCTCATGCATTTCTCCCTCGGGCGCTGCTAAAATGATTGAACTCTTATCGCCATGCTGAAGAGTGTAGCTTTGTGCAATAACTTGCCCCATATGGAACTGAACAATCGCACTGAGAGTGTGTTCTTGAACGATAGAGAGAGTGTTTTGCATGACTCGAATACCAATCTCTCTGAAGAGCGGCACAATTACGCTTAAGGCAAAATCACGAGGACCAAGCCGGCGTTTCGCTTTCTCTAGCTCATAGGAGATGATATCGAGTTTATAAGCTGCAAGAGCGAGCAGTATTCCAGTCAGCATCCTTTGGGTGTCGATATCCACCGAATCCAAATCTACAGGTTCACTCTGTTGAATTCTCTCCTGTTTTTTGAGAAGCTCTTTGAGTTCTTCAACATTTGAGCGAGCAATTTTAGAAATAGTGTGACCAGATTGGGTGAGAAGCTGAAGCATGGTTAGTTTCTCAATATCAATGTCGCTGTATAATCGATGGCCATTATCAGCACGATCCGGGACCAGTGCTTTGTAGCGTTTTTCCCAGGCCCTAATAGTGGCGGCAGCTACGCCAGAAAGTTGAGAAGCAATATGAATGTTGTATTGAGACATGTTGTTACTTTATCAAAAAAGTCAGATCTGCGCATAAGTATTTTCTAACTTTGTTCTAGGTTTGAGCCATTTTGTCTAAGCGAAGAGGTGTGTATGAAAGATATTTATCCCGTAAAGCCCCGAATTCAGGAAAAATCTTTTTTGAAGAATTGGGAAAACTATCAATCAGAGTACAAAGAGTCTTTGGAGAAACCTCAGGCCTTTTGGCACAAGATCTCACAGAGAATTGATTGGTTCAAAACTCCTGAGATTGTTTCGAGCGGTGACTTTACCTACGTCAATCATCAATGGTTTGCCGGAGCTAAATTAAACGCGGCTTGGAATTGCGTCGACCGGCATCTTCCGACACGCTCTCAAAAAACAGCCATTATCTGGGCCAAGGATGAGCCAGGAGAGTATGAGCATATTAGTTATGCTGAGCTTCATCGAGAGGTTTGTAGAACGGCCAACATGCTTGAGGCCCATGGTGTAAAAAAAGGTGATCGAGTTTGTATCTACCTTCCCATGATTCCTGAGCTTGTGTATTCAGTTCTGGCCTGTGCACGAATTGGTGCCGTTCATTCAGTTGTGTTTGCTGGGTTTAGTAGTGAAGCCCTTCAGGGAAGAATAGAGGATGCTGAGTGCAAAGTCGTCATTACCGCCAACGAAGGTCTTCGGGGCAGTAAGAAGATTCCTTTGAAAGCTATTACTGATGCTGCTGTAAAAAATCTCAATGTGGTCGAAAAAGTTTTTGTTGTGAACCGCACCAACGCGGAATGGGAAAAAAGAAGTGTCGACGTCCTGTGGAATGAAGAAATAAAAAAATTTCGTCCCGTGGCTCCAGCTCCTGCCCACGATGCCGAAGACCCACTTTTTATTCTTTATACCTCCGGCTCAACCGGTAAACCCAAAGGTGTCATGCATACCACAGGGGGCTATCTCACCTATGCGAGCTTCACTCATCAATATGTTTTTGATTATCACGAATCAGATGTTTATTTTTGTGCGGCTGATGTGGGTTGGGTGACTGGGCACTCCTACATTGTCTATGGACCTCTTTCGAATGGCGCCACCGTCGTGCTCTTTGAATCTATTCCCACTTATCCCGATGCCGGTCGATACTGGCAGATAGTCCAAGACCTCAAGGTTAACATTTTTTATGGTGCTCCCACTGCATTGCGGGCACTGGCCCAATCGGGAGATGAGATTGTTAAGAAATATGATCGTTCTTCTTTAAGAATTTTAGGCTCTGTGGGAGAGCCGATCAATCCCGAGATTTGGAAATGGTATCATGATGTTGTCGGCGATAAAAATTGTGACATCATGGATACGTGGTGGCAAACCGAGACAGGTGGTATTTTGATGACGCCACTTCCGGGTGTGACTCCCACCAAGCCGGGATCAGCTACTTTTCCATTCTTTGGAGTCGAGCCAGTTGTCGTTAATGCTGAGACCGGGGCGGAGATCAAAGGTAATGGAGTTGAAGGTGCTCTCTGCCTGAAACGCTCATGGCCTGGTCAAGCGCGAACAATTTATAAAGATCACGAACGTTTTGTGCAAACTTATTTTACGCAATACAAAGGACTCTACTTCACCGGTGATGGTTGCCGCCGTGATGAAGACGGATACTACTGGATTACAGGACGCATTGATGATGTCTTGAATGTATCGGGACATCGACTGGGTACAGCTGAGATTGAAAGTGCGCTTGTGGAAAATGAAGCAGTTGTTGAATCTGCTGTTGTTGGATTCCCTCACGATATTAAAGGGCAAGGCATATATGCCTACGTGGTGCTCTATTCAAACTACCATACTTCTCCAGAGTTGATTGAGGATATAAAAGAGACCGTTAGGCGATCAATCGGACGATTTGCTGCCCCTGATGTGATCCACATCACCAAAGGTTTACCTAAAACGCGTTCAGGAAAAGTCATGCGAAGACTCCTACGAAAAGTCGCGCATGCTGAGTATGACGGCTTGGGTGATATTAGTACTCTCGCAGATCCGAGTGTGATGGAAAGTATTATTAATGAACATAAGGCTTTAAAAAAGTGAAATTCATTTTTTCTCTTATTTTTATAATTTGGTCTGTCGAGGGACATGCTAATCCTGTCGCGTTTGCACAGAAGCATATCGGTCAGTCCATGCTGGATAATTATTTGAGAAAGCCACTTACTCAGGTGATAAAACTGATTGAAGGAATTCCTGAAAATAAAAAAAAGATCATGGGAAGAAGCTTCCTTTTAAATTTGTACGGACATAATTTTGATACAACCATTGTTCATGATGGCCATGAAGTTATCAGCTTTACGAGAGTCTTCTATGAAGAGGAGAATGCCGCTGGTTTGTATAAAGAGATTGAGAAAATGGGAAAGAAAGAATTTAAAAGAACAGTGATACCTGGTGGAGCAATGCCAGGATCTTTTTATGACTATGATTTTAAGAGCCGCGGTGTTTTTTTTAGATTTGACGTGAATAAAAAAATTCAGATCATTACGATTAAAAAAATTACAAGGGCCGTTAAAACGTGAATTCTTTTTCAACTATCAAGATGCTCTTGTTTTGACCTAAAGTCTTCTGCTGGCTAGGTAGTGGGTTAAGTTATTAACCCAAAGTCAGAGGAGACTTTATGAAAATGGTACTAAGTTTTTTAGTCGCAGCGATAAGCTTTTCAAGCTTCGCTCAAGTCAGATACACGAACACAATTGAAGTGGATGTTGCACACCGTGGCTTTAAGCTTGATCAAGCTCAAGTCTTTCACATTCCAACTCGCACAGAAATCAGAGACATTCCGGGCTGTAATCCAAATGGTGAAGCTTCTAATGTTTGTACTGAAGTCGTTGTTCTTGAAAGCCAGCCCGTCGTTCAAGTCTTCGTTGATTATACAGATGGTGTTTTCAATGATCCTGAAATGCCTTCTCAGTATCTAACTTTTCAAGTTCCTGTGAGTGAGTTCTCTGCCGAAGAGATGGCGCGTCTCACGGCCGCAAGCCCTATGTGGCGCTTGAGAGGGGCAGCTACACGTCGTAACTTCGCTCGTAATAACTTTAAGCTCGAAACAACTGTTGTTAACCGTGATATTCGTATCGTAGACACTCGTCGCTCAAAGCTATGTCCGATTGGTGAGTCAGGTCTTCCTCAGCCTGGATGTGTTGAAGAACTCGTATATAGAACGGTTTCTAAGAGAGTGCGCCAAGTTAATCTTGTTCGCAAGTAATCTCGACTCGAAGAGTGAGCCACAGAGCTCACTCTTCTCTCCAATAAACACGATCTGCGACATTTAGCTTCACTGGATTTTGATTCTTTCCCACGCTCTCAAGTATTTTACTCTCAAGCACTTCGATGGCATCCACTAAACCCTCAGCAAATGAGCCTTGCTTAAACTTTTGACTCATCTTAACAATGGCGTTTTCAAGAACATCGTCTGTGAGCTTGAGCTCTCTTGCCGTCAGTAAATGAATCTTGTGCTCTCGAAGAGAGAGATAGACCAGGATTGAAGCATGATGACCTAGGCTGTCTGATTGAAAATGACTAAAGGTTGCCTGTGCCTGTTGCAGAGTTTCTCGCTCCATTTCGCTGGGAAGAGCAAAGAAGTAGTGGAGCTGCGTAAGCCTCAGCAGATAGACTAAGCTCACTGTAATGATCCCAACGAGTAATACCTCGAGGCTGCGCGGTTCAAGATTCCAAAAATGCAGAATTAATGCGGAGATGATTAAACCGAGAAGGAGTGCCCCTCTCCAGGCCGCACCAGGATAGGGATCGGAACTTCTCGCTGCTGCAATAATTAATTCAAAGCCAGTGTTCTCTTCGAAGGTTGAAATACGTTTGTTTACTGCTTCTGATTCAAATGGATTTTTCATTACCAACTCCCTGAGGCGCCGCCACCACTAAAGCCACCGCCACCGCCGCCCCAGCCGCCACCGCCTCCAAAACCGCCCCCTCCAAACCCACCTCTTCCTCCGCCAAACCCTCCTCGCCCTCCTCCGTAATGAACAACTCCACCACGCGCACGAGAAATAATAGGTAAGACAAAGATCAGGATAACGAGCAGGATCAGAGTGGCCAATGGGGAGAGTTCATTCTTTTGCCGGCGCACACGCTTAGCAAATGTCTTGCCCTCTAACTTGATATTAAATTTACCCGCCACCTCAAAGAGCACGGTATTTAAACCTAAAGCATATGCTTGATCCCGGAAGGCCGGTTGTAAGATGGATGTGACCCAACGACTGGCCTCAAGATCCGTGATATCACCTTCAATGCCACCACCCACTTCGATACGAAGCTTTCGATCCTTGGGAGCAATCAGGATAATAAGTCCGTTATCTTTTTTATCGCCTCCAAGCTTCCAGGCTTCAGCGAGGCGGATACTGAAATCCTCTACGGCATAGCCTTGGAGGTCATCGGCAATATATATCCCCACCTGAGGTCCACCCTGTGCGTGGATCTCGTAGATATTTCTTCCCAGTAACTCTTTGTCACTGGAATGAAGAAGCCCCGCCAGATCGATGACGGGAGCATTTAATGTACCAAACTTCGGCTGCGCTAGGGCCAGTGTACAGAAAAGAAAACTGAGAACAAAAAATCTCATTAGAACTGAACCGTTGGGGCCGCTTGAGCGCTTTCCTCAGCTTGAAATTGTGCTTTCTTTTCGTGTTTGAATAATAGTGAGTTCGTGAGGGAAGTCGGAAAAACAGTCACGAGATTATTAAACTCTTGAACTGTTTCAATGTAGCGACGACGAGCCGTTGTGATGCGGTTTTCAGTTCCCTCAAGTTGCACTTGGAGGTCTCTAAAATTAGCGGCTGCTTTGAGATCTGGATATTTTTCGGCCACCACCATCAAACGACCTAGTGCTTGCGACAGGCCTGACTGGGCTGACTGAAACTCTTTAAGCTTTTCGGGTGTGAGGTTCGAAGCATCGACGGTCATCTGGGTCGCCTTGGCGCGAGCACTCACAACAGCATCGAGTGTTTCTTTTTCATGAGCGGCGTACCCCTTAACGGTATTAACTAGATTCGGCACGAGATCAGCACGGCGTTTGTATTGGTTCTGCACTTCAGCCCATGCCGCTTCGGTGGCATTGAGAGATTGTGGAATCGACTGAACTCCGCAGCCGGTAAGAATAGTGAGCATTAAAAGAAAACTAAGTAGGCGCATAAAGACCTCCAGAAAATAAAAAAACCCATAGTGTTATTCACACTATGGGTTCAATTTGATTTGAGTCAAGATCAGAGAATTACTTAGCGAGACCTGCGATCTGCTTTGTAAGACGAGAGATGGTACGAGAAACAGCTTTCTTGCTCATCGCTGGTGACTTAGCCACTTTCATGAGTTTTGATTGAGCTGCTTTAAGACCTGTAAGAGCAGTTGTCTTATCGCCTTTAGCAATCGCTTCACGCACTGATTTAACAGCTGTGCGCGCTGAAGATTTTTTAACTTTGTTAGTCATGCGCTTTACTTTATCTTGCTTCGCGCGCTTTGTTGATGATTGGTGGTTTGCCACTTTGGTCTCCTAAACGATGTTAAGTATCGCGAAGTTATAAACACTTTTATGATTGTTGGCAAGATATCCGCTTGTATAAAACTCCTCTTATTGACCAAAGGCCCGCTCCGAGGCACATTGATAGGGGTTTTCTTCAACTATTTCCATCATTTAACCCCAAAAGGGAGATTCTTTTTATGAACATCCGTGTCATAGGAATTGTAGGCGCAGGACAGATGGGTCGCGGAATTGCTCAAGTGGCCATTCAGTCAGGCTATCAGGTTATTCTTTTTGATGCTTTTGAAAAAGCGCTGAGTGGTGGAGCTGAATTCATCAAGGGTCAACTCTCTCGTGGCGTGGAAAAAAACAAATGGTCAAAAGAAGATGCGGCAAAGGCGGAATCTCTTTTAAAAACTTCAGCTCAAATGGCTGATCTCAAAGACTGCGATATCGTCATTGAGGCGGCTACCGAGCGCCGTGAGCTTAAGTTCGACATTTTTAGAAACCTCGATAGTGTGGTGAAAGCAGGAGCGATCTTGGCTTCTAACACCTCTTCCATCTCAATCACTGAAATTGCCGCTCAAACCAAGCGCCCTGAACTTGTGGCCGGGATGCATTTCATGAATCCCGTACCCGTGATGAAGCTGGTTGAAGGCATTAAAGGTCTTGAAACCAGTACTGAGACTTTTGAAACAGTGAGAGCACTGGCAGAGAAGATGGGAAAAACTTTTGTCGCCGCTCAGGATTACCCTGGGTTTGCCGTGAATAGAATTCTTATGCCGATGATCAATGAAGCCTTCTATGCACTCTATGAAGGCGTAGCAACGGCGAAGGATATTGATGTGGCGATGAAGCTTGGAACCAATCAGCCCATGGGGCCATTGGAGCTGGCTGACTTTATTGGTCTTGATACCTGTTTAGCCATCATGGATGTGCTCCACACAGGTCTGTCGGATACGAAGTATCGCCCGTGTCCGCTCTTGAAGCAGTATGTGGCAGCTGGACGCTTTGGGCGAAAAAATAAAAAGGGTGTTTATCTTTATGAGTAATATCCTTTTTACGGTTGAAAATAATATTGGGATTCTGACGATTAATCGTCCCGATAAGCTTAACGCTTTAAATGAAGATGTCTTAAAAGAACTCAAAACTATTTTAAGTGAGATCAAAACTAAAAAACTTACGGGCCTGCTTTTCACAGGAGCGGGGGAGAAGGCCTTTATCGCCGGTGCCGATATATCTGCCATGAGTGACATGAAAGCCGGTGAAGGGTTGCTCTTTGGAAAACTCGGTCAAACGGTGACGATTGATATCGAAAATCTTCCATTCCCCACAATCGCCTGTGTGCAAGGCTTCGCTTTGGGCGGCGGCTTTGAGATGGCACTCGCCTGTGATTTTATCTTTGCCAGCTCTAAAGCGGTTTTCGGATTGCCAGAGGTGAAACTGGGGCTCATTCCGGGGTTCGGTGGAACGCAAAGACTGGCCCGTCGGACAAATGCAGCTTACGCCAAGGAGCTGGTCTTTAGTGGACGCAATGTCACGGCGGGCGAAGCGCTCACTCGTGGCATCGTCAATCAAGTTTTTGAGGGCCAAGTAGAGCTTATGACGGGAGCTCAGGCTTACCTCACTCTTGTGGCGAAGAATTCACCCTTAGCAGTGGCCAAAGCCAAGCTGGCGATTGATCAAGGCGGTCAGACGACTTTAGAACAAGGCTTAGGAATCGAAGTGAATAGTTTTTCAGGGCTCTTTGGCTCATACGATATGAAAGAAGGAACAGCAGCATTCTTGGGTAAAAGAAAAGCTGAGTTTAAAGGGGAATAACCATGCTACTTGATCAAAAATATAATGAAATTCGCGATATGATCAAAAAATTCTCTGACTCCGAAGTCGGACCGATTGCTATGAAAATTGATCACGATGGAGCGATTCCCAAAGAGCTTATCAGCAAGCTTGCAGAGAATGGTTTTCTTGGAAGCTATATTCCGGAAGAATACGGTGGTGCCGGTCTGGACTATCTTTCTTATGCTTTGTTGATTGAAGAACTCTCTCGTAACTGTGCCTCTACCGGTGTGTTTGTCTCTGCTCACACTTCACTTTGTGTTTGGCCTATTCTCGCTTTCGGCACAGAAGAGCAAAAGAAGAAGTATCTTCCGAAACTTGCTTCTGGAGAATTAATCGGATGCTTTTGCCTCTCGGAACCCAACGCTGGGTCAGACGCTGGGTCTCTTACGACGAGTGCCGTGGACATGGGGGATCACTGGGAAATTAACGGTGTGAAAAATTGGATCACCAATGGCCGTGAAGCAGGACTAGCGATCGTGTTCGCGAAAACTAAAAAGACACCCGACTACAAAGGCATCTCGGCTTTCATCGTTGAGACAGCATCTCCAGGCTATTCGATCATAAAGATTGAAGACAAGCTCGGGATCAAAGGCTCTTCCACCGCACAACTGGCTTTTGATAAAGTCAAAGTTCCTAAAGAAAATCTTCTCGGTCAGCCAGAGAAAGGTTTCAGAGTCGCCATGGCGACTTTGGATGGAGGGCGCATTGGGATTGCCGCTCAGGCGCTTGGCATTTCTCAAGCCGCTTTTAATTACGCCAAAAATTATGTCAAAGAGCGTGTGCAGTTTGGGGCCCCACTTGCGAACCTACAGGGTATTCAGTTCATGCTCGCCGATATGAGCACCAAGATTGCCTCGTCTCGCTTACTGATTTATCATTCATCCGCGTTAAAAGACGCAGAGCTTCCTTACTCTAAGGAGTCAGCACAGGCAAAGCTCATGGCCAGTGAATCCGCTATGTGGGTGACCACCAAGGCCATCCAGTTATGTGGCGGGAATGGGTATACCAAGGAGTATCCTGTTGAACGCTATTTCAGAGATGCCAAAATCACTGAAATCTATGAAGGAACGAGCGAAGTCCAGCGCATGGTCATCGCCTCTAACGAGCTCAAAGAAGGATAAAGTCCTATTTTTCTTGATAGAGCGGGTAGGGCTTTGGTAGTTTTTGACCTAATTTCATCTGATTGAGGGAGACCTATGGCTAAAGCATCTGGAAAATCAAAACCAACGAAGAAAGCTTCGACCAAAAAGGGCGCTTCTAAGGGTAAGCCTGCTGCTAAAGTAAAGCCTAAGGCAAAGCCAGTTGCGAAGAAGGCTCCTGCTAAAAAGCCAGTTGTGGCAAAGAAGGCTGCACCGGCAAAAAAACCAGCTCCGGCAAAAAAGAGTCTCTTAAAAACTGCTACAAAAATTGCTTCTAAAGCAGTTGCCGCTCTTTCAAAAGTTGATAAAGAAAAAGCGAAAAAAGAAGCCTTGAAGGCCAAGCTGGCTGCTCAAAAAGAAAAAGAGCAAGCCAAGAAAGAAGCTGAGAAAGCCAAGCTTCAAGCCAAAAAAGAAAAAGAACTTGCTAAGAAAGAAGCTGAGAAAGCAAAGCTTCAATCAAAAAAAGAAAAAGAACTCGCAGCTAAAGAAGCAGAGAAAGCAAAGAAAGTAGCAGCCAAAGAAGCGGAGAAAGCAAAGGCCCTCGCTGCTAAAGAAGCGGAGAAAGCAAAACTTAAAGCAGAGAAAGAAGCCGCGAAGAGAAAAGCCAAGGGCGGTGACGATGATGAAGGTGAAGATGGATTTACTGCTTCTCCCAAGATGCCAAAAGGTGAAGAGGATGATGAAGACGAGTTTATTGAAGTAGCCAAAAAATCGAAAGACCGCGAAAGCTATAAAAAATACGACATGAATGATCTTGAAGGTAAAATTGCCGACGAGATTTCAGTATTGAGAGAAAGTTTCGCTTGGCATGAAATTGTTGATGCGATTGGAACAATGGATTTTTTTGTTGATCCAAAAGATGACTCTTGTATCGAGAAGAGTTGTGACAATATTCGTACCACTCTGAGCTGGTGTCGCCTTCATTACATCAAGAACTGGAAGAACATCCAACGCAAGCAGGACATCTTGAAGGAAGGTAAACTTCAGGAATTCATCGAAGAGCTTATTTCGAAGTATCCACCAAAGTATATCGAAGCAATCATTAAAGATTTAGCTGACGATAGAGATTTTTATCGTGTGCTTAATGAGCTTAACATCACTTCAGAGTTTGAATTTGAAGAAGATGATTTTGAATCGGCGAACGACGATGATGATGCTGGTGATGACATCGGTATCGAGCAGACCTTCACGGGCTCCATGAGATACGAAGACACAGAATAAATTAAAAGCCCCTGACGGGGCTTTTTTTTTGCCTAAAAGAGTAAGGCTAAAAGTGAGAAGGCAAAGGAGCCTAGGAGTGCCAGAATAACTGGTCGCTTTATCTCCTTCACAGGTGACTTCATAGTCAAAAAGACCTTCGAGACGACGTTACCAAAAAGAATTAAGCAGATCACAATCTGAGGATTGGCCGAGTAGGTCCGGATGCTCGTAACAAAAGCGGCCAGAACGGCGTGGGACTCAAATAAAGCAATCACAAAAGTACTTATAAGGTAGGACTCAGGTAGAAGCTTTGTCAGGGCCTTGACTCCCATGAGAATCAGGGCCAAGAAAAAAGTAAATTTAAGAACATTTTTCCAAACGATAGGATCATCTAGCATGACTAAGCTTGCCGCCTTTGGGCGATAAGCCTTCTCTCCCTTGGATCGTAGAAGAAAGAGGCTTAGAAGAAGGACTGAGGTCTGTAAAAGAAAGGGGATTGAAAGTGAAAACTGATTTTCATCGGCGATGGTCCATATAATAATCACTCCAAGGCTCAGCATGGCGATTGTCGCGATAATAAGAGAGCGTGCAATTTCTTGGCTTGTGTATTGATGAGTTTTTTCTTGGTTTCCGATTTGAATAAAAATCATCGTGCTTGAAATAAATCCCCCAAGTAAACCTTGGATCATAAGACCTTTTGATTTTCCAAAGAAATGAAGGGCAAAAAATCCTAAGTATTCAATCGACGCCATGAGAGCGGTGATTTGCACGAGTTTGATAAGATAAAATTGTGCAGGGTCGGTGAGCCAAATCTTGAGAAAAATCGCAAGAAGCCAAACAATGATAAGAGCAGCTGTATCTTGCCAGAGCTCTTTGGTTTTCAGGTGGAAGCGTAGGGGAGTATTGTGTTCACTGCTCACTCGTCATCGTCTTCGCTAAATCCCGCATCTCTCAATAGTCTGTCAGCCTCAAGAGTGAGGAGAATATTTTCACGGGTAATTTTATGAAAGAATGTAGCTCCCTCATACTGCACTTCCTGCCACATGGGTTCCCACTCACTCCAATCACTTTGAGAAAAAATCTCATCAAAAAATAAACCAAGGAGATCTACGAAAGTGGCCTGAATTTCTTTTAGTTTTTTGGGCTCAAGGCCGGGTTCAAGATCACAGGACAAAAAGATACTTATGGCTGATTCTGTTGGGTTCTCAAGGTTTGAGAATCCAGCTGCGACCACCATTTCTTCCGGTAAAATCTGACCAAAAACATCAAAATGCCTTCTGCGTGCCTCGCACTCTTTTTCATAGGTTTCATTGAGCAAATCGGAGACTGATTGGGTCCACTCCTCAGGAAGATCGAGACCGGGTTTAAGGGATTTTTTGCGCTGAAACATGACGAGCCGCCTTAAAGTGAGATTTTACTTTCTATCAATGCCTCTGATTACTAGAATGAATAGAGAGATAAATCTAGATAAAATTGAAGGGAATGACTATGGCCGTTTATATTCTTGCTGGTGCTCGTACAGGTTTTGGAAGCTTTATGGGAAATCTATCGACGATTCCTGCCACTAAGCTCGGGGCCATTGCGATTGAAGGTGCACTCAAAAAAGCCAACTTGCCAGCTGATCGTGTTCAAGAAGTCTTTATGGGTAATGTGATCTCTGCCGGCGAGGGACAAGCTCCTGCCCGCCAAGCCGCTCTTTTTGCAAAGCTTCCCGAGTCTGTACCTTGTACAACAGTAAACAAGGTTTGCGGTTCTGGTCTTCAGACAGTGATTCTGGGTGCACGCTCCATCATGACCGGAGAGAATTCTGTGGTGATTGCAGGTGGGATGGAAAGCATGTCGCTGGCCCCGCATCTTCTGATGAACTCTCGCACCGGCGCTAAGTTTGGGCCAACCGAGATGAAAGATTCTATGCAGTGGGATGGACTGTGGGACGTCTATACCGATCGCGCCATGGGTAATTGTGCGGAAGAGTGTGTGAAGAAATACAACATGACACGCGTTGAGCAAGACGAGTTTGCCATTGAGTCGTTTAAGCGCGCTCAGGCTGCCGTTAAGGAAGGTCTGTTCAAAAAAGAAATAGTACCCGTCACCATTCCATCCAAGAAAGGGGACGTCGTGATTGAAGAAGACGAAGGACCTTTTAAAGCTAACTTTGAAAAAATGCCAGGACTCAAGCCGGCCTTTGAGAAAACCGGAACCATCACCGCCGCTAATGCCTCAACGATTAACGACGGTGCCAGTGCCATCATCTTGGGTGGTGATGAGTTCGCTGCCACCGCAAAATTTAAGATTGTGTCCTGGGCAAGTCACGCTCAAAATCCGACGTGGTTCACGACTGCACCAGTGGAAGCGATCAAGAAAGCAACCCAGAAAGCAGGACTTACTACAGAGCAAGTTGATCTGTGGGAAATTAATGAAGCTTTTGCTGCCGTTACGATGGCCGCGATGAAAGAGTTAAAACTTCCGCATGAGAAAGTGAATGTCTTAGGTGGAGCTGTGGCGATCGGTCATCCTATCGGAGCTTCAGGTAATAGAATTCTTATCACTCTCATGAATGCGATGGAGCATAAGAATAAAAAGTTTGGTTGTGCTGCTATTTGTATCGGTGGTGGTGAAGCACTCGCGCTCATTATCGAAAAGGTGAGATAATGACTGAAGCCGCAAAACCCGCGACTCAAGCTACGAAATCAGGCCTCAAACATTTAAGGCCCAGTGAGGTTTTATTTAATGATGGCGACTTGGCTGAGTCACTCTACATCATTCAGAAGGGACAGATTCGATTGTATAAACCTAAGGGAAAGGGGTTTATTGAAATTGGTGTCTTGCGTGCGGGTGAAGTGATCGGAGAGATGGCTTTTTTTGATGAAGATGGTTCTGGGAAAAAAAGATCTGCTTCAGCTGCCGCCATGGTCTCTACCGATATCATTGAAATATCTTTTGTGGCTTTTGGAAAAACCATGGCAGCCTTGAACCCTTGGTTCAAGACAATTATTAATACTCTGGCGGCTCGACTCAGAAAAGCCAACTCACGGATTAAAGAACTAGAATCAAATTCAACCGCTCTTTATGGTAATAAAGCGGGTGAATACGAATTCATGAAACCAACAGAAATTCTTAAAGTGCTGGGTACACTTTTTCTCGTATTTAAAACTCATGGGGAGAAGCACGAATTAGGTGTTTCGGTACATAAGCGGACGATCGATCTCTACGCCAGTGATATCTACAACATCCCGGAAGCGAAGTTTGATGCCATCGCTTTAACGCTCGTTGATTTGGGGTGGCTGCAGATCATCGAAGATGCAGAGAAGTTACCTAATCTTTACATCATGAAAAATTTAGATCTTCTGAGAGCGCTCTTCATTTTCTACAACACAGAAAAGCAGATGCCAGAAGAAAAGAAAATGAAGCTTTCTCAAAACTGTGTCACTTTCTTAGAGAAAATTCTTCAATACGCTCCGAAGTTTCCGCCGAGAGATATTCCGAATCTTAAACCTCAAGATCAATACGACACGGCCCCACGTTTCACGCAGGTCTTTAACGTCGCTCCTATTCTGGAGGAGTTTAAAACGAAGAACATGTCCATCACGGCCGACCATCTGGATGATGCTCGTTCAGCTCGTCTTGTCGGAGAGCGTGCCATTCAGGGTGAAGAAGTCTTAGTGGAAATAGACATGCCAAAGCTTCAGAAACTATATCCAACGATTAAGTTCATGAACTCTGTGAATAAGCAAAACAGAGATAAGGCCGGCTACTAGATCGGAGCCGGCGTATAGAAGACCTCAATCGTTTCACCGGAACTATAAATCGCTGATCCATTAAGCTTAATGAAATACCCTGTGCGATTAAGAGGATTGGTGTTGTTTGTGGTCCCGTTGGCATTCACTTTGATGTTTTGATTTTCTCTATAACCCAAGTACTCCCAACCATTGCTGGTGCTCTGGCTTACGTTACTACCACGAACGCGCACAACAAGTGTTTCTGGTCTTGGTGCTGTTGGAACGACAGCAAAACCATAGTATTCGGTAGGAGTTCTCGTTTTAACCACCAAACAGTCTGGGTAAGTAAGATAGGCTGAAGGCTGTAGGGTAATAAACTTACCAGTTTGAGGTTCACCAATAGTAGGCTGAATTCTCGTATTTTGAGTCGTGAAGGTATCGCTAAAACTGTACTGAGATGATGTGAGTTCAGTGGCCTGGCCACTTGAGTTCAGGCGGTGCACAGACATGAGTTCAACGGGAATATTGTTAGTGGTCACTAACCAGCGGTTATAAACATGAGGAACGATCTGCTGACGGATGGACTGGTTCACTCCAGCATAGAGATTGTAGTTTGAGGAGCAGAGGTCGTAGGCATCAGCACCGTTAGCACCAGAACTCGAGAGACGTTTAGACATCTCGATATAGCGATCCCCTCGGACCCAACCGCTCTGACAACCAGAGAAGGGAACAAGAGAAAAGAAGCGCAGCTGCTGAGCACTCAAACTTGTCTTGATACTATTAAAGGCATCAACCTGCTGCTGCATGTTTTGGTTTGTATCAGGGAAGCACTGACCATTGAAGCAGTAGAGTGAATCTGTATCATCGCCGTTTGAAGCCATTACGATGAGAGTGTGGGCTCCATTTCTAAACATTCCATTAGCACGATTGTTAGATATAAGTGTGCGTGCACGCTCAAATCCTTTTTCAGCATTTGAACCAGAAGGAGCTGTAAAGAAGTTTGAATACTCTAGATTTACAATATTAAGATGAGTAATTCCATTGGCGTTGTTGGTGATGACTGGCAAATAGTTATCAGTTCCATTAGAAAAAAGAGGGGCCACAACCACACGGTAATCAAACTCTTGAGAGATGTTTTGTACTGTCTGACGAATCTGCTCTTTTACGATCGGACCAATGTAGGTAGAGGACATGGAGTTATCCACGACGTAGAGAATATCTACCGGTGGTTTCACGGTGGAGGAGTTGGCACAGGTGAGATTTTGAAAGACCTCAATCGGGTTGGCAACAAAGCTTTCACTGCGAGGAGATCCCACAAATTCTTCTTTGGTACAGGCACCCACTAAAAGAAGGGCCAAGGCCAGGATAAGTGTTTTCATAAATCGATCCTTATTCATAGATATCCACTGTTACTGATCGGATATTAGGACCTAAACTTAAGTGAGGAAAAGATTGCCGCAGAATTCTCATAAGTTTTCATGGGTTAGAATATAATGAGTTATAGGTTTCAATGAGTTGGAGGATTTATGGCTGAGAGCTGGTATTACGTTTCAAAAGGGCAACGTCTGGGGCCTGTGGATACACCCGTTGTCACTCAACTCATGGGCTCAGGTCAACTCACCATGGAAGACTTCGTGTGGAAGAAGGGCTTTGATAACTGGAAAAAAATTAAAGACGTCTCAGAACTCGCCTTAAGTAGCGAGCCTGTTTTTGCCCCACCCATGCATCCTATGAATGCTAAATTAGCACTCTCTCAACTCAACTCTGACGAGCGCTGTGTCTATGTTCGTATTGGTGTTGATCGTGGAGGATCTCCTGCTGAATACGGGCCTTACTCCGTCAATGTGATTAAAAAACTATTCCACGAAAATAGAATCAATGGTCGTACCCAATTTTTTATTCACTCGAAGATGGCCGAATGGATGTTCCTCGCCGATGTGAGTGACTTTGAGCAAGTGTTTGAAGAACTTCCACCAAAGATTGAGGAACAGGAAAGAAGAAAAACAATTCGAAAACCAATGTTGGCGCGACTTTTTGTACAAAATAACTCTCAGGTTTTTGAGGGCGTTTGTCGTGATATCTCAGTCGGTGGAATGCAGGTTCTCACTCGAGAATTCCCTGGAAAAGCAGGAGATCGCATTTCGATCAACGTGCATCCAGATAATAGCGAGTATCATTTCACTGCTGCCGGAACTGTCGTGAGACTCCTCGATGGAAAGCTTGGCTTTTCATTTCGTTTTGAATCACTCCAATCAGATGCGTTGACCGCTATCGAAAAGTATATAAGAGATGTGGACACAACCCGCTAAAGCAAACAAAGCTTCTAAACACGTAGAGGTTGAGAAGAATGTTTATCATATGCCTTCAACTCAGAAGGACTCGCGCTTTGCGGTGTTGTCTTTCAAGGCCAAGGGCATCGAATCAAAAGAGCGTTTAGTATTCATTCATGGCGCTGTTTCCCACGGAAGTCGCCATGCCGATATGTTTGAGTGGATCATTGAGAAGACCAAAGGAAGAATAGAGGTCTTTGCTCTCGATATGGTGGGGCACGGTCTCGCTTCAGGACCGCGAGGGCATGTTGATAAGTTTACGCATTTTGTGGATGATACTCTAAGTTTTTTAGATGTTATGAATAGTGTTGATAAACCCACCCATCTCATGGGGCACTCCATGGGCGGTCTCATTATCCTGCAAGCCTTACTCATGTTTCAGCATCGAGTGCCAACGCACGTGAAGGGGATTATCTTAAGTAACCCTTGTATTAGGCCCCATCAAATCGTGGATGTTCCGAAGCTTGAAGATTTAATGAACGGTTTAGCCGATTATCTCCCCACTTTTAGGCTCCCAAGAATTCACAAAGGGGGGGATCTGGCCTACTCATCTCTTGCTGCTAATAGTTTTGAAACGGATCCACTTATTCCTCGATTTATTACCGCTCAGCTGGCGCGGGAAATTTGGTTTGCTTCACAAGAAATCCGTTCTTTGTCTTATTTCTTGAATCATTCGGTCTTGTTTCTACTTTCTGACTCAGATCAGGTGGTCGATAGGGAAGCAACCTCGCTCTTTGCCCGAGGAATTGATAAGCAGAAAGTTAAATTAATAGAGTATAATCATACCAAGCACGAGCTACTACACGAAACCCAGAAGAATTCTGTTTGGCAGGATATACTCACTTGGCTGGAGCAACTATGAAAAAAATTATTCTTATAAGTTTTGTGTTCTTATTTGCTTCCTGTGCTGCCTATCGCTCTTTTAATAAAACAACGACTGGATCTGTCCGCTTCCCTGGTGGCGTAAAGGATAAAGAGCAGTGGGACGACGCCATGATTTTTAAGCGTGCCAGTTGGTATCATGGTATGACGCTCTATTATGATGCTCTGGTTTATAAGGCTGAGAAAGATTCTCCTTTCTCGCGTTGGTTCTCGCCCTCAGAGCAGCAATTTTTTCAAAAATGCGAACATCTTCTCGTTACAGTAAATTACAGTGCCGATGCGACTAAAATTTCTCATGTTATGTTTCGAGAGCAGATGAGAGAGAATGGTTACGATGATATAGTTGTAAACAGTTTTGCTCAGTCAGTGCGAACTCATCCGACCTTCCAAGACTGGAACCTTCAGAATTATAAGGTCCTAGGGTACTGTAAACGGCAAATGGCTAAAGTAGGTGGCCCGGGCCATCTTTCCGTGAGTTTTCCATCATTTATGGAGCTTATTCTCAATTTTTAGGCTTAATTTTACATTATAAAGCTAAAGAAATCAGTCAGATTACCGAAGAGTCTCTGAGGTCTGAATATGTCTGACAATAAATTCGAAAGATTTGGAAAGTATCTGATCCTTGATCATTTAGTTGATGGGGGGATGGCTAAAATTTGTCGTGCGCGCTTTCTTGGCGAGCAGTCGAATAAAATTCTCGCTATTAAGATGGTTCAACCTCAGTTCTCGCGCGATCCATCTTTCGTGCGCATGTTCCAAGATGAGCTTTCTGTAACTTTTGGTCTTCAGCACCCTAACATTGCACAGACCTATGACTACGGTAAGGTGAATGATCAGCTCTATACTGCAATGGAGTATGTCGACGGGGCAAACCTTAAGCAGTTTCTCGATCGATTAAAAGAGAAAAAATTTGTTTTTCCAGTAGAAATCTCTGTCTTTATTATATCGCAAGTTTGTCAGGGTCTTCATTATGCTCATACCTACACGGATAAACTAACGGGGCTACCGCTTAACATTATTCACCGTGATATTTCACCTCACAACATCATGCTCACATATGATGGTTCTGTGAAAGTTATTGATTTCGGTATTGCAAAATCAAACGCCTCTTCAGAAGCCACTCAAGCAGGAACAATTAAAGGAAAACTTTCTTATCTTGCTCCTGAGTACCTCGAAGGGCTTGAGCTCGATTGTCGTTATGACCAGTTCGCGGTGGGTATCACTCTTTGGGAGATGCTCTGCTCACGTAAGATGTTTACGGCAGCCAATGATCTTGCCGTGCTTAAGCAGATTCAGGCCTGTAAGATTGCGCCTCCATCTAGCATAAATCCAAACGTTCCTAAAGAGCTTGATGAGATTGTAATGAAATCTCTCTCGAAAGATCGTGCTGATCGTTTTGATAATCTAGACAAAATGAATCGCGCTCTCGTGAAATTCCTTTACTCAAAGTATCCTGATTTTAACCCATCAGATCTTAGTTATTTTGCTCAGCAGCTATTTAAAGATGAAATTAAAAGCGATAAGGCAAAATTTGTTGAGTATGGTAAAATCGATGTTCAGCCTTATATCGACGACATGTCGCGGACGGAAAAAGCTCCTACTGCGGCTCCAGCAGCTCAACCACAATCGGCTAGAAATGATGAGCCTACACGTCAGGAAAGAATAGAAATTGATTTAGGTGAGCCAGTGGTAGAGGCTGGAGAGGGAACGGCTTCGATTGAACTTGCTCTGCCCCACAAGACATCTACTCGTAAAGTTGTTCGTCAGCCTGTGAGTCAGGGCCCAAAAACCTTAACAGGTCAAAAGGTCGTATCGATCCCAGGTGCCAATAAAAAAGTAGCCTCTCCAGAGCGCTCAATTAGTTCTAAAACATCCATTACTTCCAAGACAGGCATCAAATCAAAGAAGCAAATGGTTATTGAAACAGAGTCTACCTCTGGTGGTGGATTAAGAATCATTATTTTAATTGCAGCCAGCGTGATGGGCCTTGCCTACTTTCAGCCTGAATTTATTGAAGATCTCACGGGAATTAATGTGAAGTACCTCATGGGTGGAGAGGTTCAAGATAGAACCATTTCATCAGTAGAGACTAAGGTCGTTGATCAGAAAAAAGTTATTAAGAAAGAGGAACTAGGTCAATTGAAGATCAATGGTTTTGATTTTGGGATGGAACTTTTTCTGGATGGTAAAAAATTAGAGTACATCATGGGAACGAATATCAATTTACCTCTTAATACCAAAGTTAAAGTTGCAGTCAAAAAAGCCGGGCACAAATCCTTCGTGCGCTTTATCAGTTTGAGTGAAAGTAATCGTATGATGACTCTTGCCGTTCCCGAATTGCCAAGAGCGAAGGTTGGACTCTTGTCATCTTCACTTAATTATAGCAACGGCTCTATCATGAAGATCAAACTTGAGGATGGAGTTCTAGAGCAGCGTATGCCCTTCAAAAATATTTCTATTCCAGAAGGTAAGTACAATGTGACTATTGTTAATCCTGATCTAGGAACAGAGAAGAATGTCGAGCTTACGATTGAGGAAAACAAAGTCCATTTTCTGGAATAAGATCTGAATTAATTCAGCTCTCCGAGTTCTCTTCTTTTTCTTCAGATTGAAATCTTTTGCTTTGTTTGAATCTATTAACTTTTCTCATATTTAAGAGCTTCATGATCTCAGCAGCAGTTTCTTCAAGAGCTTTTCCTGTTACATTAAAAACAGGCCAGCGCTTATTTTCAGCATATAGACCATTGGCCCAGTCGATCTCGTCGATGACTTTCTGTTTGTCGGCATATTCTCCTGATTTTTCAGCACCAAGACGCGAGAGACGATTGCGACGAATTTGTAGTAAAGCCTCAGGGTCAATGGTGAGGCAGAAAATTTTCCTCTGATCCACTTCAAAAAGTTTCTCTGGTAAAGGAAGGCCCTTAACTATTGGGACATTAACCACCTTCAGTCCTTCTAGAGAGAGGTAGATGGAGAGTGGCGTTTTGGAAGTACGAGATATTCCAACCAATACAACGTCAGCTGCTTCAAGGCTTTCAATATTTCTTCCATCATCATGGTTAAGAGTAAACTCGATCGCTGCTACTCGATTAAAGTAGTCATCATTGACGGCATGGAGAAGCCCCGGAACGTGACTAGGTTCTGCTTCGAAAAAATTAGAAAAAGAAGTGAGTAGGGGGCCCATGAGATCAACGGCGCGGACGTGTTCCTTGCGTGTCAGGTCAGCGATGTGTTGGCGTAATTCTAATGAAACAACTGTGTAGACAACCATATCATGATGAATGGCGGCTTCTTGAAAAATGCCATCGATCTGTTCTTTAGAGCGGACATTTTTGTAGCGAGTAAAAAAAATATCTTTATCTGCAAATTGAGTCATGGCTGCACGAGTGATAGCTGTGGCAGTTTCGCCGGTTCCATCAGAGATCACAATTACTTTAAGCTTGTCATGCAGCGCCATAGTTTTTTCCTATCATTTAGTTAATATATTCTATCAAAAAAAAACATAAAATAGATTAATATATTAGGCATAAAATCTACCAGGAGGTTGATGTGAGGTGGTTGGTACTTATCGGTCTGGTCTTTCTGCAAGCCTTTGCTTTTACAAATGGAGCACAGGCACAGTCAGATAAAGAAATAAAGGAAGCTTTAGGTGCACTTCAGTCATTGCCAAAAAAAGTCCCTACACCTGCGGATAATCCACAAACACCAGTCAAAATAGAGTTAGGGAAAGCCCTCTATTTTGATCCACGTCTTTCAAAAGACGGCACGATATCTTGTAACTCCTGTCATAATGTTATGGGCGGTGGAGATGACGGTCGTCCGGTTGGTGTCGGCGTGAAAGGTCAGCGTGGTGGACGTGGTTCTCCTACTGTTTGGAACTCAGCTTTTAATACTGTGCAATTCTGGGATGGTCGTGCAGCTAGTCTTGAAGACCAGGCAAAGGGGCCTTTGACGAATCCGATTGAAATGGGCATGGAATCTCATGATGCCGTTATGATGCGAGTAAAGAAAATTCCTGGCTATTTGGATATGTTTAAAAAAGCATTTCCCAAAGATAAGGAGCCCGTCTCAATCGACAATCTAGCTCGGGCCATAGCAAGTTTTGAACGTACGCTCATCACCCCTGACTCGCCTTTTGATCTCTATAAGAATGGTAATAAAAAAGCCATGACTCCTGCGGCGGTGCGAGGAATGGTTCTCGTTCATCAGATTGGTTGTACTTCTTGTCATGGAGGCGCCAACTTTAATGGAGAAGGCTTTGCTATGGGCGAAGGAAATTATCAACCATTTCCTCAAGTGCCAGGCTCGGTCTATGACAAGCAGTATGACCTCGTGAGTGATCTGGGTCGCTATGAAGTCACTAAAAAAGATGATGATAAAAATCTCTGGAGAGTCCCTACTTGGAGAAATGTTGCTGTAACCGCTCCTTACTTTCATAATGGTAAAGTGAAAACGCTAGACGAAGCAGTTCGAGTCATGGCCAAAACTCAACTCGATATGGATCTTAAAACTGAGCAAGTGAGTGATGTCGTGGCTTTCTTAAATGCACTAACAGGTAAGGTTCCTACGATTGTCGCACCAAAACTTCCAATGGTGGCCAACGAGTCCCTTACTCCTGATCCATAAAATTTCTTATGTCCGCCATGAGTTTTTCTTGCTCGTGGCGGATATCATACTGAACCTTATCTTTTTTCTTAAACCATGTCCTTTGAGATTTCGCGAGCCTTCTTGTGTTGATAGAGAGTCTTTCTAGGTAAGCCGATTGATTTTTTCCGTACAATCCTTGAATCCAATCGATTGTCTCTTTGTACCCAATCGACTGCAGTGGCTTTTCTGTTCCGATATGGCCCTGAGCCAGAAGCTGATGCACTTCCTCTATGAGTCCCTGTTCTATCATAGATTGACTTCTCTTCTCGATAATTTTCCAATGGTCCTCTTTAGGAATATCAAGGTAGGCATGATAGAGATTCCAGTCTTGTCTATGCTGCATTTGAAAATTATTTTTTGCATCTGAAAATGGTGTCCCATGCGTCCAGAAATGTTCGGTTGCACGGCGAATACGATAGTGATCATTAACATGTAATCGCTCAAAAGAAATCGGATCATTTATTCGCAATATCTCAACGAAGGGCAGGATACCTTGTTCTTGATAAAGACTATCCGATCTTGCTTGGATTGCCGCAGGCGTGGTTGGTGAGTCCCACATCCCTTCAACAAGAGCTTGTAGGTAAAACCCCGAACCCCCAACGAGAATGGGAAGTTTTTGACGCCCATGAATGGAATTGATCACAGGGATCGCAAGCTTTACAAAGTCCGCAGCATTGAGCGGTTGAGAAATTGAAGCGATATCAAAGAGATGATGGGGAACCTGAGACCTCTCTTCGGGGGTGGGTTTCGCTGTGCCGATGTTAAGTTGAGAGTAGAAATTCAAAGAATCAAAGTTAACAACTTCTCCGTTAAATTTTTTTGCGACTAGGATTGACGCCAGTGTTTTTCCGGTAGCCGTCGGGCCCGAGATGATGAGTAGTTTATTCATGAAAAATATGACGAGGGATAAGTGATACTTTATATTTTTTTTCTTCGAGGGACTGGGTCTCTTGGTAGATTTTGAGCCACAGGTGAGATGAGATCTCTTG
>DIVA01000022.1 GCA_002435705.1 Bacteriovoracaceae bacterium UBA6144 | reverse complement strand
CTACCGAAAGTGGTCCACGGCAAACCTAGATTCACACGCCAGTCAGCTAACTGAAAAGCGATGGTCACACCGAGAAGCATGGCAACGGCTCCCCAGATGACGGTGGCTATCACGAACCAGCGAACAATTTGGTCGTCATAGGAGAAACTCTCTAATTTTCGATTTACGGGCTGCGAGGCCTGAGTACTCATGGGTCAATTCCTTTTTTTGAACAGTCTTTATCATCAATCAACATACGATATTGTGGAGTATTTAAATCATCATACTGGCCTCTGAGTGTACTCCAAATGAATACACCAATGAAGAAGAGAGCAAGTAAAATAGCTAAAGGAAGGAGCAGTAGAATTATTTCCATAAGCTCCTTAGTTGTTTCGTTCCTATGAGAGTCGAGACGAGGACCGTGAGAGAGCTCAAGGGCATAATCACTGCAGCGACGAGTGGAGTGATGTGGCCTGAAAAAACAGCGATCACCGAAAGCGAGTTATAAGTGAGTGAGAGCGCAATATTGCGGTAAATAATTCGCATCGTCTCTTGAGACAAAATAAGCAGATTTTCAATCGGGCCCAGACCAGGAGTGACGACATACACATCAGCAGCCTTAAGTGATAGGGCCATTGATCCATGAACCGCAATGCCAATATCTGCGCGACTGAGTGCTATTGCATCGTTAGCCCCGTCTCCAATCATTAAACTGTGAGACGTCTCTGTCACAATTCTACTTTTTGATTCAGGGCTTTGTTGGCTGAAGGTAGAGCTTATACCAACCTCTTGGCCTGTCTTCTCTACTATTTCTTTCTGATCACCTGAGAGAAGATGGAGAGAATAGTTTCGTTTAAGTCGTTGAATCAGATCGAAGCTGTCTGGACGGAGCAGATCCTTCACTTTGAAGGTCGCGACTAAGATATCGTGTTCAAATACTTGGTAGTTTTTGATTTCATACTTTATGCCTTCGATCTTAGCACTCACACCCTGACCGATAGTTTCGAGGAGCTCTTCCGTTCTGCGGATCTGAGGCTTGAGGGCCTTGGCATAGTCAATCAAGGCTCGTGCTACAGGATGCTGAGACTGATTCTCCAGATTTAAGATTACATCAGCCATTGGCAGCAGGGGCTCTTTGAGAATATTTAGTTCTGTAATTTGAATTCTTCCGAAGGTGAGTGTGCCAGTTTTGTCGATGAATATGTTTTTGACTTTCATGAGTTTTTCAATCGCGGCATCACTTTTAATAAAAACACCATTTTTACTCGCTAAACCAAGTGATCGGGTGAAGGTGAGAGGAATGGCCAGTGCGAGAGCGCAGGGGCATGTTACAATCAGGAGTGTCAGTGCTCGCTCAAGGGAAGCAGCGAGAGAAAGCTCTTGAAGATTTATGACAAAGAGAATGAGGGAGAGGGCTAAAACCACCAAAATAAAATACTGAGAGACAGTCTGAGTGACGTGAAGAATCTGAGATTTCTGGCTCCATCCACCTGCCACAGATTTGAGAATTTCTCCTAAGCGAGTCTCTCCGCCAACTTTTAAGACCTTAAGTAAAATCTCACTACTTAGGTTTTGGGTTCCTGAGAAGACCTCGTCTCCATGATCTGCACTCACAAGCCTTGATTCGCCCGTGAGCAGAGAATTATTCGTATGAGTCCGCCCCTTAAGAATAATTCCATCGGCTGGAATAAACTGCTGCGGTTTAACTTTTATAATATCTTGGGGCTTAAGATACTTAGCGTGCACTTCCTGGAAATTTTCTAAGCTTGAATCGACAGCCTTAAGCACACTTTCATGATGATGAAAAAAGTCTAAGTCTTGCACTCGCAGAGAGCGCTCCTGGATTTTTTTGAGGAAATATCTCGAGAGGAGAAGTAAAAAGACTAAAGCCGTGAGAGAATCAAAATAGTTTTCAGTCACGCCCGTAAAAAGATTGTAGCAGCCCATGAGAAATCCCATGATGAGGGCCAAGGCTATGGGCACATCAATTGAGATGACTTTGTTTTTGAGCGAGTTCCATGCACTCTGATAGAATCCCCAAGCTGAGTAGGTCATCACCGGGATGGCAAATAAGACGGTAAGAGTGTTGAAGACCTGAGCATAGAGATCACTGGCTCCCGCATACAGAGAGACCGCATAAATCATAATGTTACTGGCACCCGCAGCAGCGATTCCAATTCGTAAAAGTTCTCTACGCTCTTCTTGATTTTTAAGGCGTCTTTGATCTTCGCTACTCTTTATTACGTGGGGCTTGTAGCCGAGATTATTAAACAGCGAAGCGACCTCAGAGAGTTTTAGTTGCGGCGCCAGCTTCAGCAAAACCACCGAGCGCTCGATATCTAACTTACTGTTAAAAATTTGTGGTTCCATCAGTGGCATGCGTTCAATCAACCATAGACACGCCAAGCAGTGGATCCCTTCAAGATAGATCTCAACCACTCTTAGTCCCTCAGTATCTAGCTCGGTGTATTCGTCTAAAAAAATCTGATCGTCTAAGAATTGAAATCTTTCGGGTTGACCGGAAACTGGGGCCCGTTTCCGAAGAACGCCAGCGCTTTCCTTGATCTGATAGTATTCGCCGAAACCTTTTTGATGAAGAATTTGATAAACAGTCAGGCACCCTTGGCAACAGAAAGGCGTGGAGAGATTTGGATCAATGATTTCGTCATAAACAGCGCGCTCAACGCTTTCATGGCAATGGGTGCATGCATGCATGGGCTAAATGTAACCTTAAGATGAGCAAAAAAGGATGACCTAGATCAGCTTAAGCGACTTTTTTAAGTAAAGTGCTTTGGGTCATTGGATATTGAAGAGTGATGACGAGTCCCTGGCCAGGATTAGAGAGAATTCCACAGCTTCCGCCCCAGCTTTTGATGGTTTGTCGCACGTATTCTAGGCCTGCCCCTTGCCCCGACAAAAGATCTTTGCCACGAGTGCTATGGTGGAAGCCACCACCGTCATCCCTGACTTGCACATGCCACGAGCTGCCTCGTTCCCGGACTTGAATCCATAGATTGAGCTCTGCTCCCTGCCCATGAGCAATTGTATTGCGCGCAAGATGAATAATGATAGAACTGAGTTCTTCGAGTTTAGGCCCATGCCAATGGAAATGAAGAGTTTTGTTCGCCTCCAGCGCTATGGCCGCAAGAGTCTCACTCCAAGACTTATCCTCAATATCAAGTTTTTTTATTTCTTTCAGCCACTTTTCAAGCGGTAGTTCTTTGAGCGAGACTTTTTTGTTTTCCCAAGCATCAATTTCACGCGCTAAATGGACCAAACCCAAAGCGTGGACGTTCGCTTTAAGAGTGTGCAAAAGAATTTTCCAATGCACTGAAGTAGGAATCTCCTTCAGATGACGGAGGCATTCTTGATAGCAAAGTTTTGTGAGATTCTGTCCCATAGGCAATCTATCGGAAATAACTCATAAAAACTTAAGGCAGAGTTTTTTGGTCGGAAAAGGTGACAGAAAAAATGAGTGAGTACTTACTAACTTTGGGCATTTTTTTCTCCCAAAAAGCAAAGTTAGTTTATACTAGTCTTATCTCAAGGAAGAGAAGTGATGGAAAAGATTCGTCTTAAGGCCCAGGACCGGCGCATACAGATTTTAGAAGTGGCTTCAGCCTTATTCGCTGAGCGTGGCTTCCATGGTCTAACTACCAAAGACCTGGCTCACAGGTTATGTATTACTGAACCTATCCTTTATCGACATTTTTCATCCAAAGATGACCTCTGGTGTGAAGTGAAAAAGCTTCACCGTTTTCCTTTCCATGAATGGGAAAGGTTTATGAATCATCAGGCACCCTCAACTCAACAATTTGTTTTCATCACAGGGCTTCTTGTGTGGGGAATTACCCTCGGACGCTGTCCCGGCTCACTCGA
>DIVA01000081.1 GCA_002435705.1 Bacteriovoracaceae bacterium UBA6144 | reverse complement strand
GGGATCACTTCATCATAATTAACTTTCTCAGCAGAGGCGTACTTGTCGCGCCACTCATTTAGACCTGCAATTTTTCCGTCTAACAACCACCAGCCTGTGGATTGGAGCTTGGGGTCGGCCATGCGCTGAAGCGAATAGACAAAGTCAGAAGCCTTGAGTTCACGACCTTTGCCGTTTGGGAAAACTTTTGAGTCGTGAAAGAGGACGCCTTTTTTAATTTTGAACGTATAGGTCAGTCCATCTTTAGAAACCTCTGGCATAGACTCTGCAAGGTTTGGAGTCAGGACATAAGGACGCTTGAGGTAGTGAAACTCGAGTAGACCTTCATAGATCTTACCAATTTCATTGGATGCGTACATGTCAGCAGCAAAAATCGGGTCGAAACCTTTAATTTTTTGTGAGCTAATGAGATTCAGAACTTTTTCATTATAGTTCTGCTCTCTTGTACAACTCAAAACAACTAATAACAGAGACAAAATTATCGTTAGGCGCTTTAGCATCGCTGTACTCCTCGTCATTCAACTACCTATTAAAAAAATCAGCTTATTGTAGAAGCTTATTAATCATACTGACTATAAAAAGAAGTTGACTGCGACAAGAGGTGCAATTTGACCCTCACCACTTCTAACGCAGGAAATTATCGTCACTTAACGAAAGAAAATATCTTGTCTCAACTCTATATCTTGAATAGCGCTACTCGAGCGGGAGACTTCAAAGGTCGCTCGTTTGAAGACAGAATCAGTAAGGTTACGAAAAAAAATCTTTATTCGATATTCTCCACGCAATGCAAAAGTTCCGACAAACTCCTGCTTAAAAGAGTCCCAGTGCCAAATTGAAGTTAAATGATCTCTCCGGCATTCAAAGAGATGAGTTTTTTTCTCGACACACGACGCATCAAGTCCTAACTCCTTGCTATAGGACCACCTCATAACATGATGGACGACCTGCAAAAAGTCCTGACCGAGGGTTGGGTAATTAAGTTTTCTCTGTTGTGAAGCCTCGCGCAGTGCGGATAGCACTTCCCCTCTAAAATCATTGTGGTCTACAGGACTCATGGCAGATTGAGTGAGACCAGGAAAGCTAAATAAGACTTCTCCCTGAGTGGGAATTCTTAAAGACATCTGCCAACTATTGGCCTCAAAACCACTTTCAAATGAGGCAGTCCAAGACTGGGGCGGGACTTCAAGGCGTGTTTTTCCTGTTCCTGAAAAATTGACCTTACTCCAGAGCTCAAACCAAGAGGCTTGCGAAGTTTGCAAGCGGTGAGCGCAACCGAACAGGCACAAGAGAAAAAGAAGTTTCATAAAGCATCATCATCAGATGCTTTATGTGTGTTAGGCAAGTGAGTTTAGTCGTTTTGAGCAGCTGAGGCAGGGACACGATTTTTTTCGATCGCTTCCATAACTGAACTAATCTCTCTTTTCTCACTCATCAGGCGTGCATTTTTTAAAGCATGATTAAGAAAGCGGCGGGCCTGAGAAAAATTCTGCATATCTTTATGGATAATGGCGAGATGTTTCGCAATCACCACATCATCGGGTACTTTTGCAAACGCGTGATTGAGCTCTTTGAGCGCTTCTTTCATCCGCCCAGTTTTAAAATAATACCAACCAAGAGAATCACGAATATAACCATCATCCGGAGAGAGCTGGATCGCTTTCTCTATGTAAGGAAGGGCTTCAGCTGGCTCCACTCCACGCTCCAGCATCGAGTATCCGATAAAATTCCAAGCATGAGCATTTTTGGGGTCTTTCTCAATCATCTCCATAATCATCGATGTTGAAGACTCATAATCACTCACCTTCTCGTACAATCCTGCCAGGTAATACTGGTGCTGAATGACGAAGTTTTTTTCCTTCACAACAGCCTTAAGAACATCAATCGCTTTCTGATCTTCTTCAATGGCCTCAAAGTAACCGGCCAAGAGGACGCTTAGCTCCACCTTCAAGTCCGGAAACTCGGTGAGTTTCTTCTGAGTAAAACTTACAAATTTTTCTCCCGTTTGAGAGTTCTGTTCTTTTTCAAAGAAATCGACTTGTGCCAAATGACTTAGCATTGTTGCCGTTTGAAAACTTGAATCTTGGTAGAGCCCACTCGAAGCTGGGATTTGCGTGAAATAATCTATCGCCGCTTCAAACTTCTTTTGCTCCTGATGAATCGCGCCTAGGTAATAAAGTATCTTGTCTGATTCGGGAGCGTGCTGAAGAATTTCTTTAAAAACAGAGACGGCCTTGTCGTATTCCTTAGAATCGGTATAGAGAATACCTAGGCGAACTTTAATATTGAGATCTTCTGGATCAAGATCCACTAGCTTCTCAGCATAAGGAATGACTTCCTCAAATTTTTCCTTCATGAAAAGGACCTGTACCATCCGTGATAAAATCGAAACATCATTCGGATTAGCAGCTAAATGCTCTTTGTAGATCTTAATCGACTTATCAAACTGCTCTTTTTGTTCATAGAGGATCCCAAGTGCAGCGGTTGTCTGAGTCGATGCGGGCTCACGGCGATGAGACTCCTCAAAAAACTTGATAGCCTCAGGAATACGTCCCTGCTCAACACTCATCTTACCTAGGTAGTAGGTAAAAATACCTTTCTGTGGATGACGAGACTGGCAGAGCTGCAAGTGGCTACGAGCTTCATTCCATTTTTTTTCTAAAGCGAGAGATTTTCCCAGAAAAATACAGGCATCTTCTTGCTTGGGGTTTTGCACCAGAATTTGACGATAAATTTTCTGTGCCTCACTGGTCTTCTCAAGACCCGCATAAACCCCTGCCAGAATAAGAGTCACACTTTCATCAGAGCCTTTGAGCTTTTGATTTAAATCGCTCAGGACTTTAGCAGCAGGCTCAAACTCTCCGATCCTAATCAAAGCAACAGCATATTTCTTATGCACAAATGGATCATCGGTTAACTTCACCAAATGACTAAAGAGCATGGAGCCTGTAACAAAGTCACCCTCCATTAAGGCTGAGTTTCCCTTAAGAAAAAGATTTGTCGCCAAATACTGCTGGTCTTCTGCACCATTTTTAAGTGCTGCCTCAACCATCTTTTCTAAACGCTCACTGGCCAGGGCCAAAGCTTCTCGATTCACTTGGTCTTTCTGCTCAGCTGTCAGCTCAATTCTCTGAGACTGATGAGCACAGCCAGAAATAAAAATGAAAGTGAGAAGCAAAAGCGAAAAAGCGTGATTCATTCATGTTCCTTAGAGGACCAAAGGCCAATCCGTGACCTCGTCTGATGACCTATCGGTCCTATGACGCTTAAATTTTAAGAGTTCGCACTGAAGCTGATTTCTCCTTCCAAAGCGACCTAAGTACTTTAAATTGCGTAAATCATTGGGAAAATATTTCCCATGTTATTGAACTTCTTCATAAAGATTATTTTTTTTGACGGAGTGGGTTGACTTAGTTCCGACGCGTTTAGTATCTATGCCCTCGACTTAGCCATTTGACTGTTCGACTTCAGCTCTTAGCTTCGCATTAATCTTGCGAATATATTTAGATGCTTGTTGTTAAAGCTGATCGAAAGGCTCTGGCCAAAACACTAGTTATTTACAATATTACCTCGGTCTTTACGGCAGGTAGGAAACCAAAACTTAGATAGGGGAATCGACATGAAAGAAGTTCGCATCATCAAGCGCTACCAGAACCGCAAACTCTATGACACGTTCCAGTCTTGCTACGTGACCCTAGAAGAAATTGCACAAATCATCCGTGAAGGTCACGAAATCCAAGTGATCGATAACAAGTCGAAAAACGACATCACGTATATGACTCAAATCCAATTGTTGTTTGACCAAGAGCGTAAGGCTCTTAAGCCAGGCGACACAGAGCTTCTTAAGCGCGTGATCCGCTCTGAGGAAGGTACTCTTACTGGTTATATCAAAATGCTAGAAGCTAAGCTTGGAATGGAAGTTACTTCTGCTCCAGTTGAAGCTGTTGTAGCTGAAGAATTCAAACCATTTGTTAACACAATGACTTCTTCTATTGAGAACACAACTACTTTGAACTAATATCCTCTTCATGAGGAATTTAATTCTGAAAGTCGCCGCTTTGTCGGCGACTTTTTTATTTGTACAAGTCTCTTTTGCTCAAACCAAGCCTTTCGCTTCAAAGGTTGAAACTCCTTCAACTAAAGATGAGTTTAAGGACGAAAGCCCAGAGAAAAGTCAGTCTGTGACTCACTCAACTGAAAAAGCTGAAACTCAGCCTATAAGGGCTCAACAAAATTCCACACCGGCATCAAGAAAAGTTCAACAGCACTCGTTTGGAGTAGGACTCGGGCAAACCTTTCTGCTGGGAGATCTCTCAAAATACGGCGAAAACAAAATCACCATGGATTTGATCTACGCATATGCTGCGAGCTACTCCTTTGATGTCGTAGTTAATGCTCACATGAGCGAACATGAAGACAAAAATGAAAGAACAAAACTCATGGCCCTCACTTCGTCGATCAAGAGCCGGATGTTCGAGTTTGATAATTTCTCACCCTACATTCTTGGTGGACTTGGATTCTACGCCCCACGAGTGAAAAGAAACCTTGAAGGTGGAACTCAGTGGAGTGAGCAAAAACTAGCTTTTGGTTTAAACGTCGGTGGTGGAGTTGATCTTCGCCTTAATGATGAATGGACCGTCGGAACACTCGGTCAGTTGCATTGGCCCTTTAGCACTCGCCAAGACAATCAACCGGATGTGAAAGGCTACTACTTCAAACTTCTACTCACTCTTGCCTACTCCTTTTAAGGAGCGGGCATGAGTCACTTACTTAAAAATTTCTATATTTTCACTGGCAAGGGTGGTGTTGGTAAGACAACTGCAGCCCTTCTTTTTGCTCAATATCTGCATGAACAAAAAAATGATGTCCTTTATGTCAGTCTTTCTCAGCAAAAACTGGGTGAAGCATCTGCTCAAAAGCCAGCTCAAAATGCTTTATCTGTGCCACAGCTTTTTCTAGAACTAGAAGACTGTGCTCAAGGCTACATACAAAAGAAACTAGGCTCAAAAACCATTGCCCAATGGGTTGTTAAATCAGCTTACTTTAGAGCTCTCGTTAATATGCTCCCAGGATTTGGCTACTTGATCAGCATGGGAAAGATGCTTGAGATTATTCACGAGAGCCAGGATAAAAAAATTCTCATCCTTGATGCTCCAGCCTCAGGCCATGCTCTTACCATGCTTGAAGCGACTAAAAACTTCAGAGAAATTTTTCAATCGGGTCTGGTGTTCGAAGACACAAATAAAATGATCAAAAAACTCTACGACCCAAATCATACCTGTGTCAGGATTATTAGCCTTCCCACAGAACTCTCTCTACAAGAAGCTATTGAACTCAAGGAATCTATCCAGACATTAGCGCCGATTCCTTGCAAAGTTTTTCTCAACCAGCTCCTTTCTATTTGGGCAGAGAAAATTCAAGACCTGCCGGCTGCCATTCTTGAAAAAGTAAAACTTGAAGAGTCTGTTCGCCAGCAGTTTAGCGGGCACATCGATGGAAGTTTCCCACTCGTTCTAGAGCATAAACTTGAAGACCAGTTTCAGTCCCTCAAGCCTTTCATGGAGCAACTAATATGAAGAAGTTGCTACCAAAGAAGTTTGAGATCTTTTTCGGAACAGGTGGCGTTGGCAAAACAACTCTGGCCACAGCCAGGGCTGTGGACCTGGCCCTTCAGGGGAAGAAAGTTCTTCTCATGACGATTGATCCTTCTAAACGACTCAAGGACATTCTAGGTTTGCGGGATGAAGACTCAGGCATTTTATGCACGATCAATTCCCTTCAAGGCATTGGAACTTTTCCACAGCCGATGAAAGCACTTTTGATGAATCCCCAGAAAACTATTGCACGCATGGGCGAGATGGCCCAGGTTAGTGAACTCAAATCAAACAGAATCGTTGAGATTCTCACAAAACCTTATGGTGGAATGAATGAGATTCTCGCTCTAATCGAACTCAAGATGAGAATTGATGAAGAAAGTTTTGATTGTGTTATTTTGGACACTCCCCCAGGCTCACATTTTTTGGATTTCCTTGATGCCATTGAAAAAATAAAGCAGTTTTTTGATCATCGTTTTGTGGAAATATTCACCTCTCTCGGAAAGAAAACATCAGAAGGACAATCCAAAGGAATGATTTCTGGATTCATGGATAAAGTCGTAGAGTTTGGAGTAAACAAACTTCTGCATTATCTTGAAAAAGTTACTGGTGATAGTTTCGTTGAAGATTTTCTCAAAGCGCTTGAAGTGATCTATCGCTCACGTGCTTCCTTTTTGAAAGGTATAGAAATGGAGCAAGTTCTTAGCCGTGAGTCCGAGGCGACCTGGTTTTTGGTCACCTCCGTTGAGCAAGGAAAAATGACCGAAGCTCAAGATATTCAAAAGTCGGCGAGCCAGAAACATCACAGGCGCATGAATCTCTTATTGAATAAAACTCTGGCTCACCACCTTAGTGACTGGCAGGCAACTGGTGAAGGAGCGCGTTTAAAGGAATTTTTTATTTCAAAAGAATCTGCCATTAATAAGTCCCAGAGTTTTGAAGATGTCTTCGACTTCCCAGAAGTACTTGCCTCTTCACCACTTGATCACGTTAAAGAACTTTCCATCCACTGGAGAAAATATGCGAATTAGCTCTAAAAGCGAACTTGAGCGCTTTGTATCTGAAAATTGGACAGCCATCAATCGTCAGATAGATCTTTGGCAATCTGAGTACGAACAACCCATCTATTCAAGCGTTGATATTCGAGAAAGTTCACGTAAGTACGCACCAGTTGATCATAATCTCTATCCGGCTGGCTGGAATAATGTATGTTCAAAGGATCTCAAGAAAGCAGCAGCACTTTTTCGACAGGCACTTGGTGAGAGTATTATCCGCATCGCTCTGTTACCTGAGTCGCATACAAAAAATAAGTGGTATCTCGATAACATCCACCACCTCGCGCTCGCTCTCTCAGATGCTGGTTTTTTAGTTGATATCGTTTCACCTGACAAAACACTATTTGATTCCTCTGATCACCTCGACCTTGTTAGTCAATCTGGTCACAACCTAACGATCTATGCGGTCGATGTTGTGGGAGATGTCTTTCAACGCAGAAATAATAAAGAGATGAGCTACGATGCCGTGGTGATCAATCATGATCAATCCGTTCCCTTTGACATCGACTGGAAGAAGTTTAAAACAAAAGTTTTCCCTTCTCCACTTGCTGGCTGGACCAGACGTCAAAAGATCAATCATTTCGAATATTATCACAAAGTCGCCAACCTCTTCTGTGATCAGTTCAATATTGAACCAGATCTCATTCAAGCTAAATTCAGGGCTGCCCACGGTGTCGACTTTGAATCGAAGGAAGGACTTGAATCCATGGCCGCCCAAGTCGACTCCCTACTGGCGGAACTTCCTGAAGGTTCAAGTGTTTTCGCCAAAGCCTCGCAGGGGACTTACGGAATGGGTATCTCTGTCTTTACTAAAGGCAGTGAGGTGCTTGAGATGAACCGCAGAACACGTAACAAAATGGATGTGGGTAAAAATAATATTAAGTTCACAAGTATTTTAATCCAAGAGGGTGTTGAAACTATTTTAAAAGTGGAAGATGCTCCTGCGGAAATTACGATGTATCTCGTCTCAGGTCGATCCGTGGGTGGATTCATGCGCTATAATCCTCAAAGAGGCATCAACGCCAATCTCAATTCACAAGGCATGCTCTATAAAAAGTTTTGCATTAGTGATATTTGCCAAGGTACAGACACACATCAGAAAGAAGCAGTTTACTGCCTCATCGCTCGATTATCCGTACTCGCGGCTTCAAAAGAAATTCACGAATTAATTACCAAGGAATAATTATGGCCAAGAAAAAAATTAAAAACATAGAAACTAAACTCATCCACGTCGGTGGGTACCCTGATCCATCGACGGGCGCTATTATGCCTCCCATTTTTCAAACCTCAACCTTCGTGCAGGAGTCTCCGGGTGTGCATAAGGGCTACGAGTATTCGCGTACACATAATCCAACGAGGACACGTCTGGAAGAGTGCCTTGCAAGCCTCGAAAACGCTCAAGAATGTTTAGTCACTTCTTCAGGCTTAGCTGCTTCAAGTCTTATAATGCACGCTCTCCCTCATAAATCAAAAATCCTCTGTGGAGATGATGTCTATGGCGGGACTTACCGTCTTTTTTCAAAAGTCTTCCACGAAATTCATGATTTTACCTATGCTGATACAACAGATCTAAAGTCTTTTGAAAAACTCATCAACAAACAGAAGCCTGCACTCATCTGGCTTGAAACTCCAACCAATCCGATGCTCAAGATCTCTGATATTAAGGCCATCGCTAAAATGGCAAAAAAAGTAAAAGCATTGGTCGTTGTTGATAACACATTTATGAGTCCCTACTTTCAAAACCCACTCGACCTTGGAGCTGATGTTGTTCTTCATTCCCTGACTAAATACGTAAATGGTCATTCAGATGTAGTAGCGGGAGCGATCATGATGAATCGCTCACCTTTTTATGACAAAATCCGCTTCTTGCAAAATGCTGTAGGTCCCTGCCTGGCCCCCTTCGATGCGTGGCTGGTACTACGAGGAGTGAAGACTCTAGCTCTGCGGATGGAAGCAACTCAGAAGAATGCCATGAAGGTAGCACAATTTCTTGAGGCCCATAAGAAAGTTGAAAAGGTCATCTATCCTGGGCTCAAGTCACATCCCCAGCATAGTCTCGCCAAGTCTCAGGCCAGCGGTTTTGGAGGAATGATCACATTCTTTCTTAAGGGTGGTTTGAAAGAGTCTAAGAAATTCTTAGAATCAGTTGAAATATTCTCACTTGCGGAAAGTCTTGGTGGAGTCGAAAGTTTGATCGAGCATCCGGCCATCATGACTCACGCCTCGATCCCTGCGGAGAACCGAAAGAAGCTTGGTATCCATGATAACCTCATTCGATTGAGTGTCGGGATCGAACATATCGATGACCTCATTGAGGATCTCAAAAAGGCCCTAGGCTAGAGCTGAGGAGCTGCCTCCACTTCGGGGGCAGCTTCACTGGAAGCATTCTTTGCAGGATTCACTTTCTCTTGTTTTTTGAAAATATCCGGTAGATCAGTGTAACGGCTAAAAACGATCCCATCACCGAGGTATCGATCAAGCAAGAGATAGGTGCAGTAAATTTTTCCGTGAGGAGTGCTGAGGCTATCTCTATCGCCCTCGGCAAAAATAAGACCATCGTCTTGCATCACATCTTGAAGAGAGAAATACTGCCCGCAGAAGTCTGAATTATTACGAGTTTTATCTGGCTTGATGCAGCCTTCGATTTTTTTTGCCACATCAACTCCAGTGGCTGAGCTGACCTTGATATGCACTGGCTCTCGGCAAATATCAATGCTCCACTCTCTCGGAAGATAGCGGCGGTATTTCACATTAATTAAGCAGTTATTTTTATTAACGATTAATTCATGAGGTAGCAGACCAAAGAGGGGGCCACGTTGAGTGAGTTGTGTTTTAAAACTTGCCTCAAGGCACTCTCTTGGTGAAAAACGTTCCATGGCTTGTGCACTTGAGAGGGCGCAAATAGAGAAAAGAAATCCTGCTAGTTTAAACTTTTTGAATTGCATGTCGCTTAACCTCCATCACTATCGCCGTCGCATCTTTTGATAAAAAATCGTCTTTTAATTTTTTCTTCAGTTGAAAAAATAATTCAACCAGCAAATCACCGTTCTCTCCCTCTAACCCACGGTGGGCGAAGTCGTTAAGCGATACCTGCGGCAGCTGCTCTTTCCAATTAAATATGAAGCCCGGAGAGAACACAATGACTTTTTCCTCTCTCGACAGCTGAAATTCAAAGTAAGCTTGTGCTTTGTTTTCTAAGCGAAATGACTCTACGCTAGGCAGTCTTTTGGACTCTTTCCGACTGATTAGATCAAATGAGCCATAGGAATATCCGCTACAGCTTAGATCAAGATTGTGAATGGTCATTAGAAACATTTCAACCCGAACTGGCTTTTTCTTATTAGCATTGATCGCTTGTAACTCAATCTCGGCTTCGTTCATAAAAAGATCAAAATTGAGCCCTGAGTTCTCACCCTTATACTTATTAATAATCCCCATCAGTGAGCTGGAGGCTAAGTATGAGCTGGTATGAATAATGATCAAATGACTCTGATGCGAGCCCCGAATGAGATCAAAGTACTCGGAACCAGAACCAGAGCCGACGGCATACTTGCTCATCAGCGTTATACCCTTGAATTCCTCTACTCTTTTGGGAACGACAGATTCATGAATGCGTTTTGCTTTCAGCATTTCACTTTCAGCAGACTGAACAAGGAAATCAATTTCCTCACTGAATTTGACCATCTGTTGTTTAAGATTTTTTTTCTCCTCAACCATGGTCGCTAAAAGTTGTAGCTGATGGGCAAACAAACTCTTTTCTCTCTCTACCAGAGGCAAGTGATAAACACCGATAAGCTTTCGACATTTTTCAACTAGCTCATCTGCTTTGGATGAAGGTCCTTGGGTGACTAAGACAATGACAGCGAGATAGGTATTAAGTTGGGCGGTAACGGAGTCACTCATCTCAATGAGTTGCTCTAGTTCTACAATTAAAAAATCATTTTTGGACTTCAATTCCGCTTGATAGAATTCCCCCCAACTTAAAGGGACGGCAGAGTTTTTTATCCCAATAAGAGATTCAATTGTCTCAAAGACATGTCTAGATTTAGCCAGTATATGCATATTTAACTTATCGAAACTTCTAGTATTTTCTTAAGATTTTCTCTTAAACCTTGAGAAAACTCAATTTTTATAAACTTAAGCCGAAAAGAGTAATCAAGGGGATTAGTCCCCCATTTTTTTGGATTTATTTTTAATGAAGAAAACCAACAATGTCTTTCAAATTCCAAGCTTCACAACCGCCTATGGGCTGTTGGTGATGGCCAGTGAATCAGAGAGACTTAAAAAAGAAAATGAATCCATGGCGCTGATGATGGCCAAAACCATCCTCAAAGCTCTCGATTGCAAAGACCACTACACATATGGGCACAGTATGCGTGTAGCCTATTTCTCCCTTGTGACGGGTAGAGAAATGGGTCTCTCTGATGCCGAACTTCATGAGCTTGAACTCTCTGCACTCTTTCATGATATTGGTAAGATTGGCACTCCTGATGAAGTGCTGAATAAACCAAGTCGCCTGACAGAAGAAGAGTTCCTGGTGATGAAACAACACCCCGAGCTCTCTTATGATATTCTTAAAGAGTACCCACTCTTTGAGAAAGTTTCACTGAATGCCAAACATCACCATGAACGATTTGATGGACGTGGGTATCCTAGTGGCATGAAGGGAGAAGAAATTCCACTTTTCTCTCGTATCATACTTATTGCAGATACTTTTGATGCCATGACATCGACGCGTGTTTACCGCAAGGGATTAGACTATTCAATCGCCTATGCAGAGCTTGAGCAGTTTTCAGGAACGCAATTTGATACGAAGTGTGTCCAAGCTTTTATTCAGGGCATGCAGAAAGAAACGGCGAAGAATGAAAGTGAATTTCATATTCCTTTCCTCAATCAAAAATTCAATAAAGACGCCGCTTAATTACAGAAATCTGTTTTTGTATTTGAAGTGATTTTCTTTTTCTGTACCCACACGCAGGCAGAGTCTGTTTCATAAACACTGTCAGGCACACACTCTTTTGATCTCGACTGTGACTTAAGAGCATTATGATTCTGTTGGCATACTTTAAAGCTTGGTGCATCGATACAAGCCCAGTGTTTTCCTTTACAGTTATAAACTAGTCCACGACCAACATACTCATATTCAGGTGGGGCCACATATTCATTTGAAACACCTGGGATTGTGTCTTGTTTAGACTGAACTTGTTTCTCTAAATCTTGAAGTATCTGTTCCGTCATATCACTGGTTTCACCACCTGGTGTTTCTGAAACCTGATCTCCGCCAGAGGATTCCCCCTCTGGGTTAAGTTTAAAAATATCATCATTATCTTGGGCTTTTAAGTCTGGATCAATGTCATCGGGCACATCCGGTGCGGTTCCTTCATCTACGGGAGCAAGATCTACGTTTTCAAGTCCCTCAACAACAAGATCGCCTGAGGAACTAGAATCAATGCTGCCCTGATCAAGTACTGGCTCAGGTTGAGGCTCAGGTTGAGATTCGACTTGAGGTTCTGGGATTGGATCTGGTTGAGTCTCAGGCTGCGGTTGAGCCTCAGAGGGAGCTTCTGGATTAGGACGATCTCTCTTTCTCTTGGGTCTAGGAGCATCAACAGCTTCGCCTTCTACCACGGGTGCCTGTTCATCTGTCTTATCACCACCGCTCATTAAATCCAAAACGATGTACAATCCGATCGCACCAATGATTGCGAACCGAATGAGCTTTTTTTTCTTATCTGCAGCATCGGGAATTTTGATATTCGGGTCTGTTTTGTCATCAGAACTTGAAGCCGACGAACTCGTGGTTTTAGCGCCTTGTGGATTTAAAAATTTTGCAAGGAATGGAAGTTGCTCAAGAAGCTTAGATTTCCACGCAGGCATGTCAGCCGCAGCATCAGATTCACCATCTTCTTGCTCAGCCTCTTCCTCTAATTCTTCTTCCGAGGACTCTTCAGCACCTTCTTCGTCGTCCTCGTTTTTATTTTTAGCAAATTTGTTCAAAAAAGGAATTTTTGATTTCAACTCCTCAATCTGCTCTTTAATTTTATCTAAGATGGGCCACTCCAAGTTTGCGCTTTCATTTAGGATAACCTAAAATAAATTATAGTCGATGATCACTTTATGCTCAATGCTATCTCGCCATCTGACAACAAGGTTTCGCCCGTGATAGATGATGGAGTCATCAAATTTAAACTCACTCTTAAGATAGGACCAGCTCCGGTGGCTTCAGATGTGTTGTCCCTTGAAAAGTGGCGCGCCATCCTTTGGAGACTGGGTATGATTGGGGAGTATCCCATAGACAAGGTCGGATACGGAAATCTCTCTCTGAGAGTGCCCCCACAGGATACCTTTATTATTACGGGCACCCAAACTGGTGCACTCCCTCACCTTAAGCGGGAGCACTATACTAAAGTCGTCAACTGTGATCTGAAAAAAAATTCCGCTCATGCGACTGGTCCTATCGCACCTTCGAGCGAGAGCCTCACTCACTATGCGATTTACAAATCTAATCCCAGCATTCAGGCGATCTTCCACATACATCATCCGCAGTTATGGCAAAAGATGATTGATGAAAAGATGGAAGCCATCCCTGAAGATATCCCCTACGGAACGCTCCAAATGGCAGAAGCAGCCAAACAGGTCATCCAAGGCAAAGACGAGGGGGTCTTCGTCATGAAGGGGCATCAGGATGGGATTATTGCTTATGGATCAAGTTGTGAAGTGGCGGGTAAAATCTTATTAAAGCTCTATCGAGAACTAGGGCCCTTGGAGCTGCTCTAGGAATTTTTTTTGCTTCGATTCAAGACCACTCACCGTGTTCGCTCCCATCCAGTAGATCAAAAATTTATTTTCAGGCGGAGAAAGGAGCAAAACATCCGTATTTTGAGCAAGAAGTTCCCATTGCGAGACACTTAGAACTTTTGGCTCCATTCCCATAAGGCTTGAAGGTAGTCGCAATTTTTCTTTGAGCTTGTAATTGACCCACCCCATGGTTTTACGTGGGTTGATCTCCGAGCCAGGATAGAAGTGAATCTCACTCCCTTTACGATACGTGAAGGCATCGACACTGAAAGGTCCCTGATAGCCCAAATGCGAAAGGGTATCTCTCAGAATCCCCAGCTCGTGAGTCCAGCGCGCGGAGACCTCTAGACTTCCCTCGATATGGTTTGCACGCCATTGGAACTTTTTATCAATCTGGTTTTTGTAAAAAACAAACTTGTCCTCGTCACTCACGTAGAGCGCCGAGATGTCCTCGACACGCTCAAAAAGAGGCTCCAGCACACAGGGCTCGAAGTGGGTATTTCGAAGAACGGCGAGATCCGCTTGAGTGACAATACGGTGTCCTCTCCCACTCATCTTCCCTTCCCCTTTGAGCAGACACCGATCAAAGGAAACAAGATAGTCCTCCACCTCTTTCCAGCTCTGAGGGCAGATGCCTTCGAGCTGCCAGGAGTCCTTAAAGAAATGAAAGCAAAATGATTTCTGTGCGATTCTTCGCACGAGTTCGGGGCGACTCAGGTCTCCCCACCATAATTCATGATTCCCTTCGCGCTTCATGCGAGGCTGGACGCCGGAGTGATGTGCGACGTAGGAGAGATAAGTGGGCAGATAAGATTTTTTTGTAAGCAGAGGTTTCGTCTCCACCCAAAAAGCCAAAAACTCGAGGCTCTCATTTAAGTGAGGCTGAGGCTTTTGTCGAAAAAGCACTTCTTCGAAATCAATATTAACTTTAACTGCTACTTCCATGAACGACGAGTGGTGATGCGATAGTCATCATGATAGTTTTTTAGGTTATCAATCCAGTCTTGATCAATGCCAGCTTCAATACGTGAATGCTCGGCGAACACAGGTCCCTTAGCACGCGCCGGAGTCAGGGGGTATGGGAGAATACTGGTGTAATACTCCCACAGGGTTTTATCCTGCTTCCATTGATTCATCCAATGAGCTCCGAAGGCCACGTGAGTGAGTTCATCCTCATAAACGATCCTAAGTATTTCTGCTGTTTTCGGATCACCTGCTTCCTTAAATACTTGCTGATACTGAAGAGCAAAATCAAGATTGGCCGACTCAAAAGTCATCGACATAAGGGCCAGGAATGAATCCATACTGGTAAGCTTTGGCATCTGACGCCAGAAGAAATCATTTAATGGATAATCCCCAAACTCCACGCCATCATCTTTGAGGCGAGAGAGATAAAGTTTCAAATGTTTCTGTTCATCACGAATGGTTGAGACCAGTCCTTTCTTCAAACGAATGCTCGCAGGATCATTTAAATCATGCGGGTAAATCAGAATCGCCGCTGCCATCATCTCAATGGCGAGCAGTTCATGGTTTGCAAAACTATGCACGGCAATCGAACGCCCTTCTGGAGTCTTAATTTTATTTAACCCGGGGAATTTAACTCGTTCGCTGGAGAATTGAATCTTTCCCGAGCGCGCGGGGCTATCTGGTAAGGAGTAAGAAGCCCACTCTAAGAGCGAAGCCGAAGGCTTAAGATCAGTGAGTTTATCTGAGAGTTCCGGAGATTCTAAGAGGAGCCGGGCCCAGGATGAAATATCCATGAGAATTACCTCTTAGATCCTGATTTTTTAGCCATGCGAGATTTTTTACTTCTCCCACCACTTGGTCCACCACCCACGCCAGTAAAAGCTGAGGCAGCATTTTTTGATTTATTCTTAGGTCTTAAGCCGCTAGGAGCTGATCTTTGTGCTCTTATTTGGTTGAGATCGAGTGTTGGCTTGGATCCCTCAGCAGATGGTGAAACTGGTCGCTCAGGGCGCTCTACGCGTTCAGTTCGCTCTGTTCGCTCACCGCGAGGAGCACGATCGTCGCGAGGGCGATTGTTGCCTTGAGGCCTTCGTTGATTGCCTTCACGACGGTCTTCGCGTTCAAAGCGAGCGGGAGGACCACCGCGACGAGAGTTTTTTCTAGACTGAAAACAGTCATCACAAATAGCAAAGCGCGAGCTCATTGAGAGTTTGCAGCCACAAGACGAACAGGTCTTAGTCGTTTTCTCAGAGAGTAAACTATTGAGTTTCTCCACTGCTTTGGCTTTATTTTCTAAAAGTTTTTCTTCTACGAAATTAAAATTTTTCCCAGAAAAGTGACGGGCCAACCACTGATAGAGTTCAACACACTTGATTGAAGTCTCAAGGTAATCAATGTCGTCTGAATTAAAATCGATTTGTTCATTTAATATCGGTGCACTATCCACGTAGTGCTTTAGAATCCATAGGAAGTACTGCACGTGCTCTACCAGCCCAAGATTCACGGGGGCACAGGCAAAACCAAAAATCTCTGTGGCTGAAAGATGATTCAGCTCATCGGTCTGCTCAACCATTTCTGCAATTTCAATCATCTCTTTCAGGTCAGTACAGTAGAAAGGTTTTTCAAAGAGCATGGTATTAAAGAGGCGCAAAAACTCTGATAGTGAAAGTATCGGAAGGCTATTCATCTCAAGTGCAGAGTTAACAGACTTAAAGATCTCAAGATCTGGCCCTACCATGGCTTTATGGCTTTGCTCTAGTTTGTGATCAAGGGCCTCTTGCAAACGATCAAGGCCGCCATCAACACGATTCAGTGTAGAGGTGTAGCCAATTGGAAAACGACCAAACCGACCAGCACGACCAGCAATCTGCTTGATCTCACTCATGGTGAGTGGATGCTCTTTATTATCGATAAATTTTGAAAGAGCCGAGAAGACAATTCTCTGCACAGGAAGATTCATCCCCATGGCGATAGCATCGGTAGATACCATGATATCAGTATCACCGAAATCAAATTTACGTGCTTGCTCGCGGCGAACCTCAGGCGAAAGTCTGCCATAAACGATTGAGACTTTAAAATCGAGGTTCTCGAGATCAGCTTTAAACTTCAAGGCATTGCGACGACTAAAAACAATCAGGGCATCACCTTTCTCAAGATCAGCAAGCGTGAGAGTTTTATCCATTACCTTCAATTCGGTCATACGAGTGTACTCTTTGACTTCGAGAGTATCACCAGTGAGCTTCAAAATTTGTTTCACCAGTTCTAAAACCGATGCATCTCCACACAGATGAACTTCATCCGCCTGAAGATTGATCAGGGCTCGTGTCCACGCCCAGCCGCGCTGGGAATCCGTGAGCATTTGAATCTCATCAATAACAGCGCAATTGAAATGCTCGTTCAAGCGCGCCATCTCAATCGTGGATGAAAAATGAGTCGATCCCGGAATCTCAATCACTTCTTCACCGGTAAGGAGCGTGGTAGTGGCTCCTTTTTGGTTCATAGTATCAAAGAGTTCAGCAGCGAGAAGACGCAAGGGAGCGAGGTAGCAACCTCTCTCGGCTTTAACGAGTGCTTCAATCGCGTGATAAGTTTTTCCGGAGTTGGTAGGCCCCATATGATAAATGATGCGTCTTTTGAGGCGTCTCGCACCTACGTGAATCCAGAATTGACCCAAGTAATCTCTTAGAATCGTGCTCGAGATATCTTTACGTTTGAGTAGCATGACAGAGCGAGTGAACTTCTCGAACTCTTTTTTAAGAAAGCCTTCAGGCTTCCAGATCCCAGTTTCCTGTTGGAGGAAAAATCTCTCGTACTCTCCAAGTGAAATCATCTCAGGCTTTAAGCCCTGCTCTACGAGACAGGCATTAAAAAATGCCATGAGTTTTTCACGGTAGACTTTTCCCAGTGGTGAATTTGGTGCGAATTTAGTTCTAAACAGCGCCTTTACTTCGCTCTCAATTTTATTAAGAGAGCTTCGTTTAAATTTGGCACGAACCTGATGAATAACTCTGTCGAGATTTTTGCGCAGATTAAAAACGTAATTTGAAACATCCGTAATAGAACGCGTGAGTACCATCTCAAACAAACGCTCTTCGGCTTGATTAATCATGACCTCTTGTTGGCGCATCACTTCTTCACGAAGTTTTGTGCGATAGTCAGCTAAGCACTGAGTACACTGACACTTAAGATCAGAGATGACGATTTTGAGGTCGAATTTGTTTTTCAGCAGTTCTTGAGTCTGCTCATGAAAACTCAGTTTTTCCTGAGCCCAATCACTAAAACTTTCTCTATATGAGGTGACTAACTCTTGATTAAAGGTACCATCCACCATGAGTGGCCATTGCTCTGTACGAGGAAAGAGATACTCCTCAATGAGAGAAATTTCCAAGAGCGACTCACGATCTGCTAGCTCTCTAAGAGTGCCGTAATCTTTTTCATAAATTGAATCCAAGCTGGGGGCACGGGCCAAGAGCTGAGAAGTTTCAAAATAGAGGTGTTGTAAGGTAGCCAGGACGATTGTGGCATCTTCCACTGATCGAATGTGGCTTGTGTCACCGGAAATACTTGTGGTGATAAAGGCTTTGCGAGAGAGTTCTAGGCTTTGGCGCAGATCCTCAAAAAAGGGTTGAGGATCTGCTAAAAGTGTCGTTAGGTTTTCATTCATTAATGAGCTAACTCTACCATATAAGCAATGGCGAGTTTAGCAAATTTTGCAGAATGACGAGCATCTCCACCGGCAGTCTCAATTGTGTCTCGATTCGTGTGGATGGCTTTGTTGGAGTCTTTCATCTCTGCTTCGAAAGGAATCGAGGCAGGAAAGCCTGCGTTAGTCCAAGAAGCATGATCAGAACACCCATAACCGCAGCGGGAATACCCCCAAGGCACCTTTACGTATTCGTCGATCAGCTTACCGAGGAATTCATTCTGAGCTGCGTTAGTAAAATCACTCATCAAAACAATATCTTTATCAGCGGTACCCTTTCTCAGAGTCATATCAAATTGAATTTTACCAATCACACTCTTACGTTGAGCCTTATAACTGTTGGCAATATCTTTTGATCCTAAAAGTCCAACTTCCTCAGCCGCATAGGCCATGAATTGAATCGTGCGCTTTGGCTTATAGTTGTTGGCAATAAGAATGCGAGCAGCTTCTGTGATGGTCGCAATCCCCGAGGCGTTGTCATCGGCTCCCGGAGCGTGAGCTTTTTCTCGACCAAAAAATCCACCAGAAATGGAATCGGCATGACCACCAACGACGACTATTTCTTGCGGATACTCTGATCCTTCAATTGTCATGATGACAGATGGCTGAGGCCAGTCAGAGTGCTTATAGTACTCCACTTTAATATCACTGCGGCCCTGAGCCAGCTTCTTCCAGAGATTCAGGACGTACTCTTGAGATTCGAGGCCAGTCGCTGCTTTGTAGTAACGGTTTTGAAAGCTCGACATCTTTCTAATTGTCTCTTCAATCGAGCTGGCTTGAACTTGGCTCACCATGGGAGCGACATCTGTTTGCTGAGATATGGTGTAGAGATTAAAAATGCCCTTCATTCCAAAAACACGGTCCCCTGAAGGACGAAGAGCTTGTTCAGCTTCTTCTTGAGTATCGTGAGTAATGAAACCGCCACAGCGATGAAGCTCATGGTGAATAACATCAGAGAGTTTTTCAATCTCAGATTCTTTTAATTGAACCAAAGAGATACCGTCAGATTCTTTTTGAACCAAAAGGTTTTTGTGTATCGGACTTACTTTTTCAAGAATCTTGGAATCAACGGTTACCCAGTGAGTGGGTTCGGCGAAGGCAAAAGCTGATAAAGAAAAGACCATCATGGTTGCGAGCAAATTTTTCAACGTACACTTCCTTGTATTTGTTGTTAAGTCTATTAGCCCACACCAAATTCGAGATGCCAAGAAGCTGTGAGTATTAGTCAGATAACTTGATAATTCTCATACTAACTATGCGCATCACTACCTATTTGTCGTATGATAGTGGGTATGAAAACCACAATTACTGACATGCTCAAGATCCAACACCCCATTATCATGGCCCCCATGTTTCTGGTGACCACCCCGGAGATGATTATTGCTGCAGGCAAAGCAAGAATCTCAGGCTGCATCCCTGCTCTAAACTGGAGAACGATTGAGGAACTGGAGGCAGGAATCAAACAAATCAAAGCTGCTAATACGGGCCCCTTTGGTATTAATCTCATCGTGAATAAATCAAACATCCTCTATAAAAAGCAGCTCCATAAATGTTTGGATCTGGGAATTGATTATTTTATTACCTCGCTCGGCTCACCTGAAGAAGTCATTAAAGAATCTCATAAAAATGGTGTGAAAGTTTTCTGTGATGTAACTGACGGTGAATACGCCAAAAAGGTTGAGGCACTTGGGGCAGATGCTCTGATCGCAGTTAATTCTGGTGCCGGTGGGCACCTCGGTAACATCCCGGCTACTGTTCTCGTGCCCATGCTTAAGGCCCAGGCGAAAATTCCTGTGATCGCTGCCGGAGGAGTTGGTGAAGGACACGGCATGCTTTCTATGCTGGCTTTGGGAGCAGATGCACTTTCTATTGGCTCCCCATTTATTGCCACCCACGAAGCGAAAATCACCGAGGGTTACAAGCAGGCCTGCGTGGATTACAAAGCGAAAGATATTGTGGTCACCACTAAGCTCTCCGGTTCGCGCTGTACGGTCATCAATACTCCCTATCTTCAGAAAATCGGCACTGATCAAAATGTGGTCGAGAGTTTTTTGAACAAGAACAAGCAGCTCAAAAAATACGCTAAGATGCTGACCTTTATGAAGGGTATGAAGATGATTGAGAAAGCTGCCTTCTCTGCCAGTTACAAAAGTGTCTGGTGTGCAGGAACCTCAATCGAATTTACAAAAAAAATATCGAGTGTTCAGGAAGTCGTGGATTCACTGACAACAGGCTTCGAGAATGCATTAGCTGAATTTGATCAAAGAAGGAATCGCCCATGAGAGGATCCGCACTACTAGAAAAACTACTTCATAAAAATGACAAGCTCTCACGACTTGCGCTAGATAATCTTATGCGCCTGGGAATTCCTTTTAATACTCCTCACGGCTTTAGTTTTAAAAATATCACTGACACCCAAGTTGAGATCACCGCACCCAATTTCAAACTCAACCATAATCACCTTGGTGGGATGCACGCCTGTGCGATAGCAACTCTTGGTGAATTCTGTGCGGGCATGACACTCGTTAAGCATTTAGGCTTTCAGCGCTACCGCTTTATCCTCTCAGAACTTTCTGTGAAATATCATCTACAGGGAAGAACCGCACTTACGGGTGTCGCACATTTGAGTCTAGAGCGGGTCAATCAAATCAAGCAAGACCTTGAGACCCAAGAGAAAATACTGGTGGAACACAATACCGAAATTAAGAACAAGCATGGCGAGAAAGTCGCTGACGTTAAAACGATCTGGCAGATTAAAGATTGGAAAAAGGTACAACTCAAATGAAACTATTTTTACTCATTTTCTTAGCGGCCTGCCAGTCCAGTGACTCAAACAACATAGTCACTAACGAGTCAGAACTCAAAGGATGTGACGAAGTTCATTTGTTTGCTCCTCTACGATGCCTTCCTGGTGCAACCTTTGAAGGCTGTACCGAGTCTCTATTAAAAGAAGTTAAAAATTTAGGTGCAACGACTTTGCTGATTAATCAGAATAAGAACAACTTCGTATCAGAGGAAATATTAGGGCGAGCTTTTAACTGTCCTGCGAAATAATTGGCCCTCCGAAGAGGGCCATATTTTTAGAAATTCTAGCGAAGAGACTTCAGACTTTTTATATTGGTGATATAGGTAACATCCTCACCGCGGCCTTGGTCGTTGTCTATGATATACGACACCCGGCAACCGTCCGGGCCCGCAACATAGTCTGTTTCTCCTCTAACTAAAACTCCTTCAACTTCTAACGTTTGTGCATTAAATACTGCTGATCCAGAATTACCACCGTAGGTATCTAAATTCCCCACAAAAAATGATCCTTGCAGACTCCTGACATTTGCCCCGGCGGCAATCTTGGTTGGAAGGCCTGAAGGGTGGCCAATGACGATCAAGGGATCACCAACACCCACGGTACCTTCTTTTCTCAATACCAGTGGATTGCGATCAGGAACACTCCGGTCCAACTCAATCACGGCATAATCGTTTTTGGTTATTGGATCGAGGACAGTCTCTACGATCTTCTTGCAGCCATAAATATTCTTTTTATCTAAACTCACGCTGGAGGACTCGGCGGAGCTGACTTTGTAATCAAATACCCATTTGTAGTTTTTGCAGTCAGACTCGTCACGCACACAGTGACCAGCAGTAACAAGGAGCTTCTCACTCACGAGGAAGCCCGAACAATTGGCGGCGCTTGGCTGCTGAGAAAATCTCTCTGAGGCGCAAATTCCACGGCTCTCAAGGCTTGGTCCTGAAATCACAATCCCAGTTTTGGACCGTGACCTGAACCACCCACGACGAGCAGAGGCTAAGGGAATGTCCTCTGAGGCAATCATAGCAGCAGTTGAACGAGTCAGCTCCAAAAGAGCTTGGTCATTAACCTGATATACATCCAAGCGATCGTCTTGCCCGTAAATGACTTTAGGAGTGAATTGCTGAGCCGAAACTGAAAATGAAACGACTGATAGAGCGAGTGCTAATTTAAGCATTTTTCTTCCCAGGTAAGGATTCAGTGGGAGGAAATTAATCAAAAGAAAATGCTATGACTATCGAGAGGATTTTGGATTGAAAAAATTATAGGAAAGCGACCAACGAATAAGTCAGAAAACTCATCACCCAGGCCAGGGCCAGAGTATATGTAAGCATAATCACAGGAATCTTATAGCCGCCCGACTCTTTTCTCAGAATGGCGAAGGTAGAGATGCATTGAGGGGCAAACACGAACCAAACAATGAGCGAGAGAAGCGTGGCCATTGAATAGTCGCGGGCCAGAATTTGACTCAAACCCAGGATTTGCTCGTCTTCATCCCCTTCCACTGCATAGACCGTCCCAAGTGCAGAGACTAAGACCTCGCGAGCCCCGAAAGCTGGGATGAGTGCGGTGTTAAGTTTCCAGTCAAAACCCAGCGGGCTAAAGATGGGATCGACCGCTCTTCCTATGTCAGCAGCAAAACTGTTTTCAATTTGTGGAGCCTCATTCATCTCTGTTCTCGGGAAAGAGACGAGAAACCAGATAATCACAGAAAAGAGCAAAATGACTTTACCGGCATTCGACAGAAATGTTTTTGATTGATTGATGAGCGTTTTGTAAATCGCTGACAAGCGAGGCTTACGATAGGGTGGCATCTCCATCAAGAGCATCGATGGCGCACTAAAGGGTAAAACTTTTCGCAGAATCGCAGCCACGATCAGAGATGTGATCATCGGAAAAACGTAGAGGGCCAACATAACAAGGGCTTGGGCATTGATGAAACCGGCCACTAAAACATTCGGCACAAGGGCAGCAACCAGCAAAGTGAACACCGGCAAGCGAGCAGAGCAAGTTGTGAGAGGAATGACTAACATGGAAATCATTCGCTCACGTCGGTCATCTAAAATTCGTGTCGCCATGATAGCAGGAATGGCACAAGCATGCCCAGAGATCAAAGGGACAATAGCTTTTCCAGGCAATCCCAGACGGCGCATAAGACCATCTAATAAAAAAGCCACGCGGCTGAGGTAACCTAAGTCCTCCAGCACTTGAAGAAAGATAAAAAGGAAGAGAATTTGTGGGAGAAAAACCACAATGCTTCCCACACCACCAATCATCCCATCGACCACCAAACTTCTTAAAAGTGGATGAGTAATAAAGCCGGCGAACACCTGACCCAAAAGTCCCACTCCAGCTTCAATTAAATCTTGCAAAGGAGCAGACCAAGAGAAGAGTGCCTGAAATACGATGAGAAGCACGGCAAAGAGAATGAAAAATCCCCATATCGGGTGCAGGATATAACTATCAAGCTTGGCGGTTAAAGTTTCAGCCTTAAGAGGAGAAATGATTATTTGTGAGAGCCAACCATCAATCAGTTTGAATTTCTCACGCACATAGTGCGGAGTTTTTATCTGTTTTTGATAATCGATAGGAAGCTCAGTGATTTTTGGTTGCTCAAGTTGAAAGATGGCTGCCTTAAGAGCTTCTACGCCTGAGTGATCGATCGCTGAAACTGGATGCACCTGACAGCCCGTTAGAGATGAAAACTTTTCCAAATCTACAATTAATCCACGCTTGGAAGCTTGATCGATTTGACTGAGAGCAATCAAGGGCCGGTATCCCAAATCAAGCAGCTGCATCAAAATATAAAGTGATTTTTTCAAGTGAGTCGCATCTAACACAACAACCAGCGGAGACTGCGTTTTCAACAACCAGTCCCGCGTGACTTTTTCATCCAAGGTGGCAATGTCCATGGAGTAGAGCCCTGGGAGATCAACCAACTCTTTTGTCTGTGAACCAAGGGTCATGCTTGCAGACTTTTTTTCTACCGTTACGCCTGGGAAGTTTGCCACTTTTTGAAAGCTTCCCGTGAGGGCGTTAAAAAGAGCAGTCTTACCAACATTCGGCATTCCGACTAAAGCAATGCTCATAGTGCTTCCACTTCAATCAGTGCAGCTTCTTGGCGCGTGAGTGCAACCGACACATCTCTAAGAATAAAAAGCAAAGGTCCAAAATTTAAATGGGAAACAGCACGACAAACAACCGTTTCTCCTTCAATAAACCCCAGTTGACGCATACGTATACTAATCGCGTTATCCTCAACTGTAAGGATTCTGTTAATTTTATAAGTTTGATGAGCTTTTGCTTCATGAAGTCCCATATAGTTTGATATATCAAACCTCGTTATAACTGGCAAAGGAATCTTCTTTTCTAGCTTTTTAATTCGCAGACTGCTACCAAGGTCTTCAAGAGGTATATTATGAATAATCGCTTAATTTCTATCCTATTTCTTCTCACGCTTTTTTCCTGCGCTCAAACCTATCAAAAAGATAAAGTCTACCAACTCACTTTACTTCATACCAATGACCATCACGGAAGATTTTGGACCAATCAAGATGGCGAATGGGGACTAGCAGCGCGCTCTACGATGATTAAGGCCATCAGAAAAGAAGTTGACCAAAAAGACGGCATCACACTTCTCCTTGATGCCGGTGATGTAAACACGGGTGTACCACAATCCGACATGCTTAAAGCAGAACCTGACTTCAAAGGGATGAGTAAACTAAACTACGATGCCATGGCCGTAGGTAATCATGAATTTGATAACGATATTGCCACGATCAGACAGCAAGAAAAATGGGCGGGATTTCCTTTTCTTTCGGCCAATATTTATTTTGAAGGGAAACGTCTTTTTCGCCCATACATTATTAAAGAAGTGCAGGGTTTGAAAATTGCCATTCTGGGTCTGACGACGCAAGACACTCCAGGTGTTTCAAAATTAGGTTTTGATTCAGGCATTCTCTTTACTGATCCGATAGAAGAAGCAAAAAAATTATTACCCGAGTTACGTGCGCAGGCCCACATCGTCATTGCACTCACTCATATGGGGCACTATCCCAATGAAAGCCATGCAAACAATTCCCCCGGGGACGTCACTCTGGCCCGTCAGGTGAATGGAATTGATCTCATCATTGGTGGGCATACCCAGAAGCCACTCTTTGAAGCCGACGTACAAAATAACACCATCATCGTTCAAGCTTTTGAGTGGGGCAAATTTCTCGGCCGCGTGGATCTTCTGATAAAAAATGGTCAGGTGACCTTAAAAAAATATGAACTACTGCCGGTGAATCATAAAGATCAAGCCGTAAAAGTTGAAGAGGACCAATCCCTTAAATCTTTTCTTAAGTCCTTTAAGGAGAAGGGTGATAAAACACTTTTAGTCGAAGTTGGCGAAAGCAGTGAGCGCCTCGAGGGTGACCGTGCCATAGTTAGAAGCCAAGAAACAAATTTGGGGTTTCATATTACTGAGGCGTATCGTAAAAAATTCAACGCCGATGTGGGACTCACCAACTCCGGCGGAATTAGAGATTCCATTAAATCTGGAGTCATTACCTACGAAACCGTTCTGACTGTACTTCCTTTTGCAAATGATATTGTGACAGTTGAAATGACCGGCCTTGAACTCAAGCAATATCTCGCTGAGATTTTCTCAGTGCATGTTCCTGGTGGGGGCAGCTTTCCACAGACCTCAGGCCTTGAGGTTGAATTTAATGCGAAAAAAAAGATCTTCAAAAAGTTAGTGATTGCTAACAAAAATCTCGATCCGAAGAAAATTTACAAAATAGCACTCCCAAGTTTTATCGCTGGTGGCGGTGATAAGTGGCCCAGCCTGAAACATAAAGCACCGAAAGTTTATGGCTTCACCGATGCGGCTGTCCTAAGAGAGTATTTTGAAAAAAATAAACCTTTGGGTCGCGTGTCAGCTAAGAAGAGAGTCTTAGTCCATTATTAAGATTCTGCAAGGGGCGTTGACGTAATAAGACATTAGCGATTTCATTTTAAGAACCAAGGATGGTTTGATGAAATATGGGTTGATTGCCCTTCTCGTGACTTTTAGTCATTTGTGCTGGAGTAAAAACTGGCACCCTAAAGACTCCCCCTCAGCTACGAGAGAAGCTGTCTCGCATCTAGCCTTCTCCCTCAATTACGACCACGATCACAAAAATGCTCGCTGGGTTGCCTATGAGCTAAAGCCTGAGCTTCTTGTTAACTGTGCCCAGCGAGCGAGCCATCGCTTTGTCGTCGATATCAAGCTAAGTGAGCGCAGTGCTAATCCAGATGATTATAAGCAGACAGGCTATGATCGAGGCCACCTCGTTCCAGCTGGGGATATGAAGTGGTCTGAAGAAGTCATGAGGCAGTCTTTTATCACCTCAAATATTACTCCGCAGTCTCCTGTGATGAATCGAGGACGCTGGTCAATGCTAGAAACACTAGTGCGAGCCTGGGCGATGGAGTCTGAACAAACCTTGATAGTGACTGGGCCAGTCCTGAATGATTATTTAGAAAAGCTACCCGGCAGCTCCATCAGCATTCCTGATTATCATTACAAAGTTATATTGAGTAAGAAAAATAATCGCTGGAAAGCCATAGGATTCTTAATGGATCAAGCTCCTCAAGGCAATAAACTTGAGGCATTTGTCTTTCCTGTCAGAGAGATCGAAAAAATAACTGGTATTAATTTTTTCCCACACCTCTCAAAAAATGAAAGTCGTGAGCTTGAAGAGCAAGTGGAACTGAGTGCGTGGAACTTTCAATCAAAGTTTCAGTATCGACCATGCCCACGACCGATCAATCAAAGTTCAATGATGAATTGAGTATTTTGCGACTCTGGATTAAGACGCAAAGTACCACCATGTCCTTCAATCATCTTTCGGGAGATACTGAGACCTAAGCCGGTTCCAAAACCAACGTCTTTTGTTGTGAAAAATGGTTGAAAAATCTTGTCTTGCAACTCTAAGGGAATCCCCATTCCTGAATCTGTGATGATAATTTTCATTTTAGGCCCGACGATTAACTCTATTCGTACCCATCCTTTATTTTCTACTGCCTGATACGAGTTCGTCAGAAGGTTAAGAAGGACCTGCGAGATCTCGACACTTCGACATTGAAAATGCACATCTTCTTGAGGCATTAAAACCATAAAGCTAATTTCTTTTGCCTTAAATTTTTCAGACATAAAATCTTTGGCATCTTCAATCAATAGATTCAAGCTGACATCCTCTAGTGGGTCTCGCGAGGAATCCCTAGAGATCTTTTTCATGGCCCGAACCACACGAGAAATTCGATTAATCGTGGAGCTAGATTTTTGTAGATATTGTTCAAACTCAGGCTGATTAAAATGCCCTTGATTTATTTTTTTCTGCATGAGGTCCACAAACCCCTTAAGAATACTCAAAGGATTGTTAATCTCATGAGCGATCCCACCGGCCATCTCTCCTAGTGCCGTAAGCTTGGCAGTGTGATTGAGTATAATATCTGCTTCTTTTCTCGACGTAATGTCATCACAAATCACTACAATCCCGGCCTGCTCACCTTGAAAGTTTTTCCAAGGCTCAAGCTGCCAACTTATCCAATGATCAAGTCCATCAATTCCCTTGATGAGCTCTTCATTTTGGAAAAGCCTCTGCCCTGATTGAGCAAGTTTAATTCTTTCAATCCATTTAGGATCATAATTTTCATGAGCGTCCCAAATGCAGCAGTCAATGGGATTATCCATCTTAAAACTAAAACTATTTTTCCACTTCTCTGAATAGGCTAAGTAACGAGATTCGCTATCTAGGATCGCGAGAGGAATGGGAAGTGTTTTTAGAAGATTCTTAATCTGGACTTCACTTGAAGTGAGGTTTTCTATTTCGATGATGCGTAAGAGTTTGGCGCGACGATCAACTTCTATGGAGTGAGAGATCAAGTGGGAAACGAGTGTCACAAAATATTTTTCATCTGATGTCCAGATCCGTGGAGTAGACTTTTGTTCACAGCAAATGATTCCAACAAACTCACCTTGGATCATTACGGGAACGTCTAAGAGTGAAAATATCCCAACCGGTTTAAGATATACCTCCACAAGCTCCTGGGTGGCAGGCGAATCATAGACGTTATCAGCCGAAATCACTTGTTCAAAAAGGATTTCAGCAAAATAGCGTGGGGCCTTTTCTTTTGAAACAATACCTGAGGAGATGAAATCATCTTCAGTTGATCTATAAGTTAATTCATTTTTAATAGCATCTTCTGGTTCTTGAAAACTCCAAAATCCAACTTGCGCCGTATCCAGTGCACCAGCTGTTTCACGGAGTATTATGCGTAAGGCTTCATGAAGATTACCAGACCTTAACTCCTCTCTCTTGGAGAGAGAGGTGACCACTTTGTGATAAAAATTAAAGTCGCGAGTTTTGTTCAATTAATAAGTCCTGCCCTTCTTAAGAGTGCATCAACGTTCGGCTCTTTTCCTCTAAATCTTTTATAAAGATTCATTGGATGCTCCGTCCCGCCACGCTCAAGGATATTTTCTCTAAATAGACTTGCAACCTCAGTGTTGAAAATTCCTTTCTCCTTAAAGAACTCAAATGCGTCAGCATCTAGCACCTCTGCCCACTTGTAGCTGTAATAGCCTGCAGAGTAACCTCCTGCAAAGATGTGAGAAAAGCTACAAGAAATACTCGTTCCGGGCACGTCGGGCAAGAAGCTTAATTCTTTAGTTGCCTGAGCCTCGACTTGCAGCACGTCGGTAAATGCTTTTGGATCTTGTGCATGCCAATGCATATCTAAAGTCGCAAAAGTTAGCTGGCGCATTGTTGCCAAGCCTTCCAAAAAACTCCCCGATTTTTTAATCTTTTCAACAAGATCTACAGAGATCTTTTCTCCTGTTTCATAGTGAGCAGCAAATAGATCAAGACATTCTTTTTCATGCACCCAGTTTTCCATAATCTGAGAAGGCAGTTCGACAAAATCCCAGTAGACATTTGTTCCTGAAAGGCTTGTGTATTTACATTTTGAGAGAAGGCCATGCAAAGCATGCCCGAATTCATGATAGAGCGTTGTAACTTCGTTTAAAGTCAAAAGAGACGGTTTCGTTTTGGTAGGTTTAGTGAAGTTACAAACAATGGCCACATGAGGTCTGCGACTCTCCCCTCTAGAAATCCCCTGATCCACAAAACTTGTCATCCAGGCACCGCCACGCTTAGATGGACGTGGAAAGAAATCCATGTAAAACAAACCCACGAATCCATTCTTGTCTGTGACCTCGTATACTTTCACATCCTCATGATAAACTGGCAGGTCAGTCAGTTCTTTATAAGTTAAACCATAAAGTTTTTTTGTTACCTGGAAGATTCCATCGATTACTTTTTCGAGAGAAAAATAAGGTCTCAAAACTTCCTCATCAAAACCAATTTCTCTCTTTTTTAATATTTCGGAATAATACGAGCTGTCCCACTTTTCGATTTGCTTAAGACCATCCAGCTCTAGGGCCAATTTTGAGAGTTTAGCAATTTCATTTTGGGCGTGAGGCTTAGCCTTAACATTGAGTTCGCTAAGGAAGTTTTTTACTTTCTCCGGAGTATCCGCCATGCGCTCTTCAAGCACATAGTCCGCATGAGTCTTATAACCCAAGAGATTGGCACGCTCATAACGCAGCTTCACCACTTCTAGGATATTGGGTTTATTGTCTAGGTCACCACTAAAGGCTTTGGATGAATGAGCCAGAAATATTTCTCGACGAAGCTCACGATTTTTTGCATAAGTTAAAACAGGCACAATCATTGGGTAATCAAGCGTCAGAAGCCATTGCCCCTTCTTACCTTTCTTCTCGGCTGCTTCAGATGAAGCTTCTAGGAATGATTCAGGGAGGCCTTCGAGCAATGCTTTGTCCGACACATACTTTTCAAAATTATTGGTCGCCTTAAGAACATTCTGAGAAAAAATCAAACTGAGCTTTGCGAGAGACTCATCAATCTGTCTCATGCGTGTTTTAGCGGACTCATCTAGCTTAGCACCGTTTCTGACAAAACTTTTATAAGTCTTATTCAGAATCATCATTTCTTCAGCTGTTAGATTCTGTTTATCACGAGTATTCCAACACTCTTCGATGCGTGCAAAAACTATCGGATCAAGGGTAACGTCGTTACTGAACTTAGTCAGTTTGGTAGAAATATCGGGTGCAATTTTTTCCAACTCATCGTTAGTATGAGCCGAATGGAGATTATAAAAGATCGATGAAATTTGACTGATCGTCTCGCGCAAATCATCAAGCCCAACAATAACATCTCGAAAAGAAGATGATTGCTCTTTTTTCCAGGCTTCAAGTTCTGCATAGGCATCCTTGATCGCAACTTCCAAAGCGGGAAGGAAATCAGCTGTCTGAAACTGATCGAATGGAAGTGCACCATATTTAAGTGGTGAAGGATTTAAAAGTGCTTGCATAAAACCTCTAGGAAAAAATTTTTCGGTGAAGACTAAAAATGAATTTAACAATGATCATCCATGTCAGCAATGCGACAAACATAATCCAGAATAGGATCTCTGGATCCTGCAGATAAATCAAGACGCCAGCGATCACCGCTTTTGAACTTCGATAAACCAGCATGTCAGTGAAATATTTTGCTCCATATTTCTGCAATGGCTTCATCGGCTGATAGAGCAGCTCTTTACTTGAACTAAAAAACGAGTAGTCACCAGCCTTCAGGTACACATAAAACAGAGCACTCGACAGAAGAACTCCGATGTTCAGGCCTATTAGAAGACAGATTAGATAGGATACTGGCACTAGAATATGAATCCATTTCAGATCAATTCTTCTCAATATGAGAGGTACAAGCGCGACTTGAAAGAAAAGGGTTAAGAGATTGGTCGCAGTATAGATATGCCCCAAATAGATAGTGCGACTCTTAGAATCTTCGATCATTTTTTCAAAAATAAGTGAGAACTGAAAGTCTGCGATATTTATCACGACTTGAGACAGAAATATGATGCCTGCGACTAGACCAACATAGAGCTTAATGCTGGTGGTATCGAGAGATCTGAGAGGACTTTCAATTTTTTTTGCCTGAACAACAATAACACTCTCTAAAGGTAGAACGAATAAAGCTGGAATAAAGACAAAGAGCTGCCCCGTCCAAAAGATTGTGGCTAAATCAAAATGCGAAGCGAGAAGAGATGTCAATAAACCGCCTAGGATTCCACCGATACTTCCGACAGCACCGATGGGTCCAATCCATTTAAGAAAGTCCTCTCTTCTCAACCACGTATTGGCATAAGCCAGAAGCAGGTGAACATGTAAAACGATGTACACCTCTTTCCAAGCAAACTGCACGAAAGATCCGACTTGAATTCCCAGTTTTGACGAGAGAAAGGATGAGATTGAAATAAATAGACTCACGATCGTAAGAACAAAAAATGTTTTTTTAAATCCCAAACGTGACTGCACAAAATTTGAAATCCCTAGAGAAGTAATCAGGAGAGCGATCGCAAGCACCCAGGCTTGTGGAGAAGACTTGGCACCATAGACCTCAAAAAAGTGGGTGATAGAGCTCGCTCGAACAACGGGATAATTGAAGAGAACAAAAAAATAACTCAACAAGAAGAATAAGAAGTTTTTAGTTTCCAAGGTATGAGTCACTTGAGGTAACTATCGCCTTTCTGGATATCAATAAAATCTGCAGGATGATCAAATTGATTAAAATCAAAAGAGGTATTAAATTCTATTTTTTTTGCCTCACCGTTGCAGAGCGATTGCATGAATTTAAAGAATAAATTTCTCGACTCTTCACTCATGAGATGCTCCATCAAGCAGGAGTCTTTATGAGCTGTTTCCTCTGATACTCCGACAATATCTTTTAAAAAATAAAAAAGCAGGGTACGGGACGAGAGGATATCATGAACGGCATGATGGCCTGACTCTGAGAGGCTAAGAAACTTAGATTCATCTTCAACCACTAAATCACGCTTACGAAGGTTATTCAGGGCTGTAGATACTGAGCCTTTGGTGAGGCCCATCTCATTGGCAATATCTGTGACTCGCGCATAGCCCTTCATTTCTTTGAGCTTATGAATAGCGAGGAGGTAATGAACCATTGAGTGAGTCAGGTCATTATCGTGAGTATGTTGAACGGCTATTTTCTTATCATTTCCCATAAAACTACCCTATTCCCCCTCGGTTTGAGCGTCAAATGATAATTATTCTTTGCAGATGACTCTGAGAGATTTCTGTCTAAGGCCGACATAAGTGATCGTATTTACTAGCTTGAATCCTTAAGAATCCCTTGCCTAGTCCAAATAAATTCATGCCTTGTGGTATTATAGATGAATAAGGAATTTTATGAAAAAAATGATTTGTCTCTCGCTGGTCTTTCAAATGGCTTTTGCCCCCTCTGTTTCCATGGCGCAAACCCTCAATGAAACCTTCTCTGAAACTAAACCTCTGACTGATCAGGAACGAGATCAGGCCAACAACTACTTTCACCAAGGCATCGCAGGAGATTACCTCAAGCAAGAATGCGGAAAACTGAGCAAGGAGTATAAAACTCAGCTGGGCTGTAAGGATGAATCTGGCGCCCCAGGACAAGTGCTAGGTGGAACCCTCGGTGGAGTCCTCGAAGAGATGATTCCTAAACTTTACGGAATGATTGGTATGGTCGCCATGGCGACTGGTGGTGGAACGATAAAAATGAATGTGAAGTCTGGGGATGCGGGCAAAGCTGCGGATGCGGGCAAAGCTGCGGATGCGGGCAAAGCTGCGGATGCAAGCAAAACTGCGGATGCAAGTAAAACTGCGGATGCTAGTAAAGCCGGAGATGCCAGTAAAGCCGGAGAAGCAGGCGGTGATAAGAAAACAGAAGAAAAGAAAGACGCTTGTATTTATATCCCCATGGCGGGAGAAGCTATCTCAATGGTAGCGCAGCAAGTTTCAGAAAAAAATATTCAACAGCAGATGAATGATAAACAAAAACAAAATAGCTTAGGTGATCAGCAGAAAGAATCACTCTATGCCGTGGCGAACGTGCATAAGACCAGAGCAAAAACGGCTACTATGCAGGCGACTGTTTTTGCGGCCACCGCTGCCTGTTACACCGCTTATGTTGCCAGCGGAGCCTCCATGGCGGGTAAAGACGGAGCGATGATGGCGGTGAAGATTGGAGCAGCGAGTTTAGTCAGCTACATCTATTTCAGGAAGGCAAAGAAACATAAAGATTACGCAGCAGCGGTCAAGAAAGTGGCTGACGGGCTACCAGGTGACGGACAGTGTAATCCATTCACACAAACTCAATGCTTTTGTGCTGAATCCACCTCTCAAAAATCGGATCCAGGAAACTTTGTAAAAGTTTGTGTGCCACCAGAGCTGGCTAACAATGGCAACGCCAATCCGAATGCGATCCCCTGTGCCACTATCCAAAATGGACAGGCCAAGGTGGATACAAGCTGTAGTTGTAAACGCAACAACTCGTGTCTGAATGGCCAATTGCAAGCCAGAGCCGCTTCGATTGACTTCGGTGGTGTAAATATGGCAGACCCTCTTCGTCTATTGAATGAAATGAACGGTGAATTCGATTCGGAAAGAATTGAGCCAATTGTTGGATCGATTAATGCCAGAACGAAAGCGGCCCTCGCTAAAATGCCCATCGGGGACATTCCTTCAGTTAGTCTTAGTGATAAAAACCGTGAACTCGCCAAAGAACTTAACAGAATGGGCGTTCCCGCCCGGGCGGCAGCATTTGGAGCCGGATCAAACATAGCTCCTGTTAATCCTTCTTTTTCAAGCGGCGCCTTGAGTTCAGTACCTAGTTTTGGCGACAGCGAAGCATCGGCCCCTAAAGGCACAAGCTATAATTCTTCATCTGGTTCAGGCTCCAGCAGTAGACGCGGTGATAAAACTGATTTTTCTAACCCTTTTGCCAAAGGCGGAAAACAAGAAGCTGTTCAAGTAGAAACCTTTGCAGAACAAGCTTTCGCCCAAGCTGAAATCACAAAAGATACATCTATTGGAATTTTTGATTTGATCTCAAATCGTTACAGAAGATCAGCATGGAATAAGTTTGATTTAGATAAAAAGGTGCAGGCAGAAGTCGTTCCAGAGACTACTCCATCATCTGAACCCTAAGAGCATGACGTCCACCCTCAAAAGGTGTCGAGAGAAAAGTAGCCACCATCGCTTGCAACTCCGGCAGTGAGTTCCGTCTGGCCCCCAGACACAGGACATTCGCGTTATTATGTGAGCGAGACATCTTTGCATCTTCAACGTCCCGGCACAGTGCTGCCCGAATGCCCTTGTAGCGATTGGCCCCAATCGAGACTCCAATCCCAGAGCCACAAAGCAGTATGCCCATGGAGTCTGGATGGCTAAGAACGGATTCTGAGAGCTTAAAAGCATATTCAGGATAGTGCACGGACTCAAGAGAATGAGTCCCAAGATCTGTCACGTGATGAGAGGCAGCCAGAGCTGCTTTTAAGGCTTCTTTAGCCTCAAAAGCAGCATGGTCACAGGCGATAAATAATTGCATTAGTAACGGTAGTACTCAGGCTTAAACGGGCCTTCAGCTGAAATGCTAAGGTAGTCCGCTTGAGTTTTTGAAAGAGTATCAAGCTCCACTCCAATTTTCTTGAGATGGAGACGCGCCACTTTTTCATCGAGAGTTTTGGGAAGCATATAAACTTGCTTCTGGTACTTATCGGCGTTCTGCCAGAGTTCAATCTGTGCCAAAACCTGGTTCGTAAAAGAGGCTGACATCACGAAACTTGGGTGACCAGTAGCGCAGCCAAGGTTTACAAGACGGCCTTCAGCAAGAACGATCACATCTTTGCCGTCGATGGTGTACTTATCAACCTGAGGCTTGATCACGTCTTTAGTGTGACCGTAGTTTTTATTCAACCACGCCATATCAATTTCGATATCGAAGTGGCCAATGTTACACACGATCGCCTTGTCTTTCAAAGAACGGAAATGACGGTCAACGATGATGTCTTTGCAACCTGTTGTGGTCACAACGATATCAGCTTCCTTAATGGCGTCATCCATCTTCTTGACTTCGAAGCCTTCCATCGCAGCCTGAAGAGCGCAGATAGGATCAATTTCTGTCACAATCACGCGTGCACCAGCACCGCGAAGAGAGTCCGCAGACCCCTTACCTACGTCACCGAAACCAGCCACAACAGCCACTTTACCAGCGATCATCACATCAGTTGCGCGACGAATAGCGTCCACACATGATTCACGACAGCCGTACTTGTTATCAAACTTTGACTTGGTCACAGAGTCGTTGACGTTGATGCAAGGAACCGGAAGCTTGCCCGCTTTCGCGAGTTCATACAGACGGTGAACGCCTGTGGTGGTCTCTTCTGAAATTCCTTTGATGCCCTTGTAGAGCTCTGGGTACTTAGAAAGGACCATCTCTGTGAGATCGCCGCCGTCATCGAGAATCATGTTCAAAGGTTTTTTGTCTTCCCCGAAGAAGATGGTCTGGTCGATACACCAGTTGAACTCTTCTTCGTTTTGACCTTTCCAAGCGTAGACAGGGATTCCTGCAGCAGCAATCGCCGCAGCCGCGTGATCTTGAGTGGAGAAAATATTACAAGATGACCACGTCACATCAGCACCGAGCTCTACCAGTGTTTCAATCAACACAGCTGTTTGAATTGTCATGTGCAAGCAGCCCGCTACGCGAGCGCCTTTGAGTGGCTTTGATTTTCCAAATTCTTCACGTAAAGCCATAAGACCTGGCATTTCTGCTTCGGCAAGCTTGATCTCTTTACGACCCCAGTCAGCAAGACCGATGTCCTTCACTTTGTATTTTAAACGAGTTGAATTGCCGTAGGTAGCTTCAGAAAACGATGGCTTCATATTAGTCCTTTCCCTCGAGGGTGAGGTTTGATAGATATGCACAAAAATTAGCATCAAACGCCTAGAGCATCAAGGATGTCTACGCGTTATCCAAGGTAAAATGAATGAAAAAACATAGATTTGACTATTTTGCCTCGTGTCCGACAGGCCTAGAAGACATTCTTCTGACTGAACTTAAGGCAGAGGGAGCCCAAGAGACTCTTGTGGTGAAGGGCGGCATATCCTTTAGCTCAGAAAACCCCCATGTGGCCCTTAAAGTTCTCTTGAAGTCTAGAGTTGCTAGCCGCGTGTTTAAAAAGCTCTATAGCTTTGAGTGCCATAATGAAAAATCCATGTACCAAGAGCTCTGTGACATTAAATGGAAATCCGTCATGGACGTGTTTCAAACCTTCAAGATCACTACTATCTATGGAAAACTTGATCGCGAAAGAGAGTTCTTCACCAACTCTCAATTCACCACTCTTAAGGCTAAAGACGCCATCGTCGATTGGTTTAATAATGAGCAAGAGAGACGCCCAAATATCGATAAAGAAAACCCTGATATCAGCTTTCTCATTCGCGTCGATGATTCAGGAGATAAGATTTATCAAGTGCAATTAATGCTTGATCTGTGTGGCTCCCCTCTTTCTCAACGTGGCTACCGCGTCGCCAGCGTGGAAGCGCCGGTGCGGGAGAACCTCGCTGCCGGGATCTTAATGCTGCTCAACTGGAACCCCAAGGAAGAGGCGCTGGTCGATGGCCTGTGCGGGTCAGGAACTTTCTTGATCGAGGGCGCCATGATCGCCAAAGGTCTTTCGGCTCAATACCTTAAACTTCGTGACTTTATGAAGGGTCAAAGACCTTGGTCTTTTCTTTCTCATCAGTGGTTTGCCAAAGATAAATACATCCCTGCTGAGTTTCAAGCTTGGGCCAAGGAGCTTTATGAGCAGGATAAAGAAAGACTGAAAGCGCCAACTCTTCCCATCATGGGCAGTGACCTTGATCCAGTAGCGGTAAAATCAACAAAACTCAATCTTGAACGTGCGGGGATGAATATTCCCGTGAAGCAGATGAATGCCCACGAGATTCTTCCTCCCCAAGAAAAATCTCTCTTTATTTGTAACCCGCCCTATGGAGATCGGTTGATGGCAGATGAAGAAGAGAAGTTAAAGGAGCTGTATAAAGAGTTGGGAGAGAACTGGAAACGTAACTGGAAAGGCCACCGCGCTGGTGTGCTGACGGGAAATCTTCCCATGCTCAAAAACATATCGCTACGAACCTCGAAAAAGATCATTATCTTTAATGGTGATATTGAGTGCCGGGTGGCTGAGTATCAATTATTTTAGACGGTCCTCAAGCTTCATGGCGAGTTGAGGATTGGCAAAACGAAGCAGAGCAGATTTATTGCTGACCTTATCATAGTGCTTATCTGATCTTGAGAAAAAGTAGTTTTGTACATCCTGATCTTTCAGGAAAATGGTATGCCCCTTCGAATCAAACTTACGAAGCACAAAATCTGAATCCAAGAAAAGAATGTCTCTGATCGTGAAATTCTTCGCGACATACATCACAATCGTATAGTCCGAAAGCTCCGCGAGGCTCTTCTTGATCTTCACGCCTTTGGGACTTGTGGTGTCGTGGAAATCAATTTTAACTTCTACTGTCTTACCAAGCTCCGTCTTAAAATCGAAGCCTCTCTGAGAGGTACTCTTAATCTGATGGAGTCCAAAAATAATTTTGGCATACCACTCCCCCAGTTGCACCGGAAGATTCTTTCCATTCACGAGGACTTTATGATCTTTGAGAATTTTATGCGTTTGATAAACCACTTCGACCGTATCAAAAATGGCTTTTTGATCTGGGAGATGAAGAATCCCGACACTCTTTAACGATTTACCTGAAAGTTTCTTCTGGAATTGTTTTTGATACCACTGATCAAAGCTCTGGAGCTCAAGAAACTCATAGCCACTATAAACGAACCCCTCAGACTTCAACAGACCAATACTGCTGAAGCTAGGGTCACTTTTTTGCACGAAACTCCAAGGAACATACTCTTGGTCATTTCCACCCATGACAAAGATGAGATCTTTGTCATAATCAGTGGCGCCATGAGTATGTCCCGAGAATTCTCGGGCCAGCTCAAACACTTTTTCTTTAAACACGGGTAACCTTTAAACTAAAAAATTAATTCATTGTAACACGTGCTCGATCAAAGCTCTAGTGCCATCACATCATCGCTAAAATCAGTAATCGTTTTTGCGATCGAGAGGTTGTGCACCAAGTAGTGGGCACAATAGACCTTAAAGTCGACTATTTTAGACTCCAAATACTCTTTCTCTTCACCGGTCGCACCACTTAATTTTTGCTCCGCAATTTTTGCAGACTCCATAAGTCTCCAGGCCACCACCATCTGGGAGGCAAACTGGAGAAAATCAGTGCAGTGTTGTAACACGATATTGAATTGATTTTTTTGCGCAAGACCTGAGATGAATTGCATCGTTGATTGTGCACTCATGAGCACTTTGCCAAAGAGATCTTTCTCTTTTTTGAAAGTGGCTTCATTCAAGCCCCCCACGGAGGCCACGATTTCTGCAGAGAGTGCAGAGATCGCCTTGCCGCCATCTTTCAGAATTTTTCTCATGACGAAATCAATCGCCTGAATACCATTAGTCCCTTCATAGATTGTGGCAATTTTAATATCACGCACGAACTGCTCGATACCGTACTCAGTACAATAACCGTACCCACCATGGGCCTGCAAAGACTCTACGGCCACTTGAAAGCCTTGCTCTGAGCAATAAGCCTTACAGATCGGAGTCATGAGTCCTATCAGTCCTTCATATTTATGATCACCGGTTTCATGGACTTTATCGAAGAGGTCCGCCGTGTACATACAAATCGCACGCATTCCGCGGCTCATGGCCCGCATGCGCAGAAGGTTGCGACGGATGTCTGGGTGCTGGATGAGTTCTTTCCCAAACTGTGCGCGCTCCCGGACATAGTTATCCGCCAGGAGGTAGGCTAGATTCGCCTGACTCTCCCCTTGGATTCCGCAATATAAACGAGCTTCATTCATCATGATGAACATGGTGCTCATGCCTTCAAACTCATCACCAATCAGCCAGCCTTCCGTCTCTCCCGTTTGCCCAAATTGCAATTCACATGTGGCTGAGGCGTGGATTCCCATTTTATGTTCGATCTTAGAGCACTGAACATTGTTATCTCCACCCACTGACCCATCCTCATTGATCTTGAAGCGAGGAACAACAAAAAGTGAAATGCCCTTGGTGCCTTCGCCACCATTAGGTGTACGGGCCAAGACGAGATGAATATTATTTTTGTAGAGATCACTCTCTCCTGAAGAGATAAAAATCTTAGTTCCTTTGATGGCGTACTTACCATTGGCCAATAGCTTCGCGGTAGATTTGAGGGCCCCTACATCTGAGCCAGCTCCAGGCTCCGTCAGACACATCGTCCCCCCCCAGTCACCGCTCACCATAGGTGGAATGATGTGGGTCTTCATAAAATCACTACCCTTTAGACGAATCACGTTCATCGCTGCTCGCGACAGACCTGGGTACATCATCCAGGCACAGTTAGCTCCTGTCGCAAGAGACATGCAGGCCGTGTAGAGTGCTTCTGGAACTGGAGTCCCGCCGATCTCTTCAGGAGAGCCCAAAGCGAACCAACCATTTTCGTAAAAAGCTTTTTGCAGCGGGTGCAAGCATTCGGCAACCTTCACATTACCATTCACAAGTTTAACCCCTTCCATATCAGAGGGTTCACGTGTGGGAAAAACTTCATTCTCTACGAACTTATTGTACTCCTCGAGAATGCCTTTGTAGTCGTTCTCTCCCATCCCAAACTGCTGCAGGCGTTGAACCTTGAGCACGTCAAAAAGGTTGAACTGGATATCTTTGAGGTCTACTTGATACTTTGGCATGAGTCTCTCCTAAAGTTTAATTAACTATAGAATAACTCGAGGTTGGATTCTGTGAAAGTCGGCAAGGATATAAAAAGCCATCCTCACACTAGACAAAAGCTATCAACAAATAAAAAAACCCTCAGTGAGGGTTTTTTTAAGTTAGTCGATTATTTGACTACAGTTTAAGGATTACAAAAAGGAGTTGTCGTGAGTGCTCCGTACATGGGCTGAGAACCTAGGTACTCAAAGATCCCAGCGGAGTAATCAACAATCTGTACCGGCTGCATGCTTGAGTGAAGATTTGTATCAATCATGTAGGACACAATCTGGCCTGTCGACTTTTGAAAATCGAGATTAAAGATTGTACCCTGCTGTCTAGCTTGAACGAGTGTTCCCATCTGACCGTTAGCAATCGCACTTAATATAGGATTACTTGGCTTTACGTTTATGCCAGCGTTAGAAGCAAGGACCGCTACTTTGCACGTTGTTTGAGTGCCAGAGCTCGAAGAGCTTGTCCCAGAACAAATATAGTATTGTCCAATTACAACTCCACCGATCTTAATGTCTTTCGGGGTACAACCATTACTTGTATTGGCGGTAGCGTTTACATAAGTAAGAGTATAAAGACCGGCATTAAAATTTTCCTGAGGCGTATTATACCAGTTTATATAATTGTTAAGCGCGGTGCTGGACCCCTCAGAAAGTTGTCCGTAGTTAATGCTCGAGAAGTAACCTGTGTCCTGTTGCCCACCTGATTTATTTTTTCCACAAGCCGCTAAAGCTAAGAGAGATAAAAGTAATCCGTATTGAATAAATTGTTTCATAAGTCCTCCTCGGACAATTCAAATTGTTTGGAATTGTACCTTCAAGGAGCGTGCCAACTTTGAGCATGTAGTTGTATAGGGTTAGGCGGCTTATGAGTGTCTATTATTTAGACACCCTCAGTAATTGATGAACAAAAATTGACTAGTTCACACCAGGACAAACCTGACCCGTGCGGAGAAAGTTTTCTCGTAGAAAGTTAAGGCGATCTTCTTTTTGATTAAAATTGGCACAAATAAAATTGTTATAATCCACGTTTCTGTAATTTGCCAGGGCATCTTCCCGGGAGATTGAGGGCAAGCTCACTTCGGAAGGGTGGCGCTCAAAGGCACAACTAAAACGTCGGCAATCAGGATGATTGGGGCTGGCCTGTCCTTGACTCACGGAATTTAGACTGTGTAATTGCTGACAGATCATGAACATTGTTTTGATTTCACCCTCAAACATTCCTTGGCGAGTACTGCGGCAATTGGCTGACTTACCAGCATTCCCCATACAGTCCTGCGGAGTTGTCTGCATTGACTTAATAGCATTATCAATCCTTTGCATCTGAGAATTAATCATGGACGTTCGCCCCCCCTGCACCATCACGCTTTCAAGTCCCAGAAGAATTTCAAGAGATTTCTCTCGGCCTCGATCGGCTTGCGCAGTTGTTTGCGGAAACATCTCTTTTCTTATTTCATCAAGTCTTTGTTGGTGAGAGCGGATCTGGCGAGAAACAGTAAATTGACGGGCAAAGTGGGATAAGGAATTCTGGGCTTCACTATGCAACCCAATATCAGTGCGTAAGATTAAATTAGAATTAATTGCTGAGATGGGATCCTGAGGACTTGATCTTATAGAAGCGACCATTTGAGAAATTTTTTCGGGATTTGCGAGGATCTGCCTTCTTCCCTCAAGGCTTAGCGCTTTACCACAATCTTCAGCACAGATCTGTTGAATAAACTGCGCCGAGGCTTGAGCAGTGGAGAGATCCTTATTGGTGAGGTCAAGAAGATCAGTAATGAGTTTATTCTGTTTTTCTAAATTAGGTTCCGAGGCGATTTGACGAAAGATTGGATCTCCAGAATTTTTTAGATCAACCAGTGTATTGGCCCGCTCACTAGAAGTCATTTCGCTCAAATCATTTAAACCTCTTTGACGTTGTTCGAGCTGATCAATATTTTCTGCGGCTGTAGACTGAATGAGTTGAGCGAAACTGGTTCCGTCGCTGTTTTTCTCAGATAGGTTTCGTAAGAGATTTTGTACGCAAACTTTGGGATCAGTACACGCAGATGACCCCCCCTCAGTGGTTTGACGGATCATTGAAATGCTTTCTAAGAAATTTTCTAGGTTCGGACTAATTCCTCCCATGGAGCCTTGGCAAACTTGACCGTCGAGTCGCTGGAGTTCAGATTCAGCCCGGCGGTTATCAAACCGCGCTCTTGCCACTCGGCAGTTACTCACGTCATTTTGCAAGTTTTCATGTAAACAAGCCAAAGTTGTAAAGTTGTCGAGATTAAGCCAACGATCCCGGATTCGCTGAAGACTTTTATCACGAGAGCCGGAGAATAGTTTTGATAAACCATTTGAGAGAAGTCCAATACCAAGATCGATTCCTGTTCCCGCAAATGGAACGCTTAAAAGCTGAGCGGCTGTTCCCATTATAGTTTGAATCACTCGCGCCTTCCCGCTGTCGTCAACGTCGGGACAGGTCGATCGATCTTCACTTAAAATTCCTGTAAGAATGTTATTAAGTTCAGTCACTCCGGCTTGAATCGCCTGCACCTGAGCAGTGCGAGCTTGCCGCTGATGCGTCTCTTCACACTGCGTACGGCGTGACTCTTTTAATTCTGAAATCATTCTAAAAAGGCAGCGCTCGTCTGCCTCATAAGACTCACCGTTATCTTGCGTACAACTCTTGAGCGGGCCTGAGGCGATTTCAGGTTTTTCAAGAATTCGCTTAAAGAGATTATCGTAAGTGCGTTCGTAATTATAACAACTCTGAGGATCGGTGGCTGCATCACCAAAAGCTCTTGAAATAGAGACAAGGGGATCGAAGGCAGAGGGCCCTGCGCCTATCCCACCGGCTTGCTGAGGGCGACACTGGGCAATCACTTGCTCAAGGGCATTCTTGGCTTCAATGGCGCTTTGTGAGGTTGAAACATTAAACGAGCACTGCCCACGGGACTCACTGAGACCCTGCAGGTTTGAAAGATCCAGGGTTCTGGCCACACCCGTCAAAGGCGGTGATGTAAAAAAACCAAAGCCTTGACCTGGGTCAATAAAGCCACCTGAAAAACCGTCTTTATTTTGGGCTAATACCAGAGTGGGAAGAATAAAAAGAATAAGAAGTATGGCTCTCATAGTTTGGAACTTCCTATCTGAGTGATAAAAGCCTCTACCAGAGGTGAATATTTCAGTTTTTCATTTTTAGAAAATGAAAAACTGATTAGATAATTTTGAAATGATTTTTTATCTACTTCTCGAGTGAGAATAATTTGATAGTGGATCAAATTATCTTTTTCCATTGACTCACTACAGACACCAAATGATGACTTACTAGGCTTTGGACATTTGGCGATAGAATCAGGCATGCCGCCGAAGAGCCATCCCTTAAGATCACTATGCTTTTTATGCACGAAAGACTGAGGGATGTTTTCTACCATCTGCTTGGTATCTACAACCTCCCATTCTTTGAGATCGAGATTAACCTGCCCCCCATAAGCAAGCTTAATGGGCTTAGACCATGCGGCGATGGAAAAAGATGTCAGTATCAATATAAAAATAAAATTCTGTTTCATCCCCAAGACCTTAATTAAATCCCAGTCTTATATCGGATGAATCGATTGAAACCTAAACTTCGTGGGAGTTCCTGACTAGTAGCCTCTACAAATTTGAATGGATCTAAGAATTCCGTGCTGTTGGCGCATCGTAAGATAGCAGGCATCCCCTCTTAAATCACGGCAGGCCTCAGCAGAAGCAGCCAGGCCATTATAGCGCATACTGTCCAGCATGCAGGCATCACTGTAAACAGACTTGCACGCCTTGGCAGCTACCTCTAAAGTGTGAAAACGATAAGCTTCTTGGAAACAGTAATCGCTGCCCACTTTGTCGCATATTTGAGCTGACCGTTGGTTAGTGAAGGTTCTACTGGCTGTGGAAAAACAAAGATTTCCTTGAGCTAAGGCTCCTGAGGAAATGAGGGCAAATAAAAATATTTGAAAAACGGTTTTCATCACTGCGCACCTTTTAAAAGCATTTTAACTCAAACTATCCTTGAACTGCCGTGCCCATGAATTTTTTTCATGCCAGCTGACTTTTGTCTTTTAAGGAATCTATGCAGTACACACTTATTGGCTCCACGACTTCCCCTTTTGTTCGACGAGTACGGATGGCGCTTGAAACAGTTCCCCATCAATTCAAGCACCTCAACATTTATGAAGGCGAAGGAAAGTCTGAAATCAATACGATTAATCCAGCGAACCAAATTCCTTGTCTTCTTATCGATGGGAAACCACTTTACGATTCTCGAATAATTCTTCAATACATCTCTCGGCATCACAACCAAGAGGGGCTCTCAATTGAGCAAGAAAACTACCTCTCCACCATTGAGCGTATGGTGGATGCAGGCGTGGCTATTTTTATGTTTCGGAAATCTCAACTAACTCTAGATAATTTCTACGGCGAGAGACTTTTGAGTCGAATCGAGAGCGTGATGAAATGGCTCACCCCATTTATGAAAACACCTGCCGCAAAAGAGTGGAATAGTATAACCCAAATGCTTTATTCTGCTCTCGATTGGATGAAATTTAGAGAGATTCACCCTTTGGCACTTACGGATGAGGTGTCACAGTTTCTGAAACTTCACGAACACAGAGAAATAGTCAAAAAAACAGACCCAAGGAATTAATCATGAATAAGTATATTGACCACACACTCCTGAAGCCTGATGCCACAGCCGAGCAGATTCAAAAGCTGTGCGATGAAGCCATTACACATCAGTTCATGAGTGTATGTATTAATCCCTACTATGTCCCTCTTTGTGCCAAAAAGTTGAAAGGCACTGGAGTCAAAGTCTGTACCGTAGTGGGATTTCCCTTAGGAGCAAATCCTACATCTGTTAAAGAAGCAGAAACTAAGTGGGTACTAGCGTCTGGTGCCCAAGAAGTGGACATGGTTATCAACATCGCAGCTGCTAAAAATGGAGATTGGTCTCTGATTGAAGATGAAATTAAAAGTCTTGCAAGCTTGTGCCACAAATCAGGTGCGATACTAAAAGTTATCTTTGAGACATGCTTACTGACAGAGGCCGAAAAACGCAAAGCTTGTGAAGTCAGCTGGAAAGCAGGGGCTGATTTTGTTAAAACGTCCACCGGTTTTTCTACCGGCGGTGCTACCCTAGAAGATGTAAAACTCATGAAAGAAGTTGTGGGAATGAATCTGGGAGTAAAGGCCAGTGGAGGTATTCGAGATCTTGCCACGGCCCAAGCGATGATTCAGGCCGGCGCCACCCGCCTGGGGACAAGCTCTGGGGTCGCGCTTGTCACCCATGGTGTTGGCTCAGGATCTTACTGAAGAATCTGACGGCAAAGCTCCGCATCGATTTGGACTAAAGGTGCCTGTCGGACATGGCCAAACTTGTGTCCTCTTATTTCCATTTCGAGCACCTCTTCGAGCTGTCTGTAGCAAGTATTATTGGTGTCGTCGACCCACGCCACTTCCTGAAGCACGACCGTGAGCAGGGTCGTAATTTCTTCATCTCCACCCGCGAGGATGACTTCTGGACCTCCGACTCGGCGGCAGGCGCCCGCGGTCATACAGGGCTGACCTTCTCCGAAGCTGCGGTGCTGGAAATGCGCAGCCCAGTCAAGAGCGGGAACATCGATTTTCAATTCGGCTTGACCGTAGCCGATCGCTGAGCAGCGAACGGTGTCGGCATTCACGGCTACCGTAATTTCCTGCTGGACCCGACTGATCTCTTTGACTAGTTTAGGTGATTGCGCGAATGCAGAAACGGACAAGAGGCAAAGTAAACTAAAGAATATTTTCATGGCAGACTCCTTGGGGTTTCCAGGGGATATCCCCTGGGGATTGCGTTGAATATGCTGCAATTGATTAAATTAATAAAATGAATGATACTTATTGTATTGATAAGGAAAATGAATGATTAATCAATCAGACCTTAAATGGTTTTCAGAGATTGCAGTTACCAAACACATGACGAGAGCATCTGAGCGCTTGGGTATCAGTCAGCCAGCACTGAGCCATTGGCTTAAAAACCTTGAGCACCAGCTACAAAGAAGTCTCTTCATACGCTCGCGTCGAGGAATGGAGCTCACAATTTTTGGGGAAAGATTGCTTGAGAAGTCCCAGTCTCTTATTCAGAGCTGGGATGACTTTATGCAGGAAATTGAAAGCGATGAAACTCAACTACGGGGAAGATTTCATTTTGGGATCCACGAGTCGGTCGCCCTGTTTGCATTACCAAAAATTTATAACAGACTGTCTGAACAAACTCCGGGGCTAAAACTCAGCTTACGCCACGGGCTCTCGCGCTATATGCTTGAGGAGGTTGTGTCTAAAAAACTAGATCTCGCACTGGTGGTCAATCCTAGTCCGAACCCGGGCCTTATTATCCGTGAACTCTATCGCGACCACATCAAGGTATACAGTCTCAAGAAAAAGGTGCAGTCGCGCTTAATTCTTAATCCAAGCATCCTTCAGTCAAACGAGCTTGTTGGGAAACTAAAAGATCTTCCTCAGGAGAGAATTGAAACCTCTTCCTTTGAAGTTGCCGCTCACCTCGCCCTTGCTGGTGAGGGTTTGGTTGTGCTTCCCCAAAGAGTCGCAGAAGCACTGGCGCCAGGAAAACTTTTTCCTGTGAGCGCATTTTCAATTATTGATCGGCACTGTTTGGTTTATCGCCAACGGATGCGAGAAACACCCGCTGGCCGCGCACTCATACAGGTCATACGGGATAGTCTGAATTAATTCGCCTTGATTTTCACGAGGCGCAACTTACCGACTTTAAGCACCACTTCGCTGGCAGCACTTAATACAAAAGTTTCAGCAGCATGAGCCTTGCCGTCGATTTTCACTGCGTTCTGCTTAAGTAATCGACGGGCTTCACCATTTGATTGCACGAACTCTAGCTCTCTCATGAGATCGAGTAAATTAAGTGTCCCTGGTTCTCGCTCGATGGTTTCAATGTCTTCAGTGAGCTGTTTCTTTGAGAAACGATCTTCAAACTTTTGTCTTTCTTCTACGCCAGCAACTTCTCCGTGATAGTAGGAGGTGATTTCTTGGGCTAAGTCTTTTTTCGTAACCATCGGGTGGCGTGACCCATCCACGAGTCCTTTGATGATTCCATCGACCTCAGCAGAACTTCTTCGTGACAGGAGGAGCCAGTACTTTTTCATAAGCTCATCTGAAATCGACATGATCTTGCCAAACATATCTGTAGGAGATTCAGTCAGAGAGATATAATTATCCATGGATTTACTCATCTTATGCACACCATCGGTACCCTCAATAATAGGCATCGTCAGAATACACTGAGGCTCTTGTCCATAGGCGTGCTGGAGGTGACGTCCCATCATGAGGTTAAAGGTCTGATCAGTGCCACCAAGCTCTAGGTCAGCTTTGAGGTGAACAGAATCAAATCCCTGCAAAATAGGATAAACCATTTCATGCAAGTAAATCGGCTCACCGGAATTATAGCGTTTTGAAAAGTCCTCGCGCTGAAGAGTCGCCCCGACTGTGCCCTTGGCCATCAATTGAATCAAATC
>DIVA01000024.1:7387-8175 GCA_002435705.1 Bacteriovoracaceae bacterium UBA6144 | reverse complement strand
CGACCATCCCTGGACTGCACGTTCTGGGGGAAGCCAATTTCTCCGACCACGGTGCCAACCGCCTAGGAGCTTCGGCCCTGATGCAAGGTCTGGCCGATGGCTACTTTGTGATTCCCTATACTCTCGGTCACTACTTTGCTTCTAATAAGATTGAGAAAGTCTCAACGGACCACGAAGCTTTCGTCGAAGCCGAAACAAAAGTGAAGCAGCAGTCGGATAAACTTCTCTCCTTGAAAGGCTCTCGCACAGTGGATGATTTCCACAAAGCTTTGGGTCACATCATGTGGGAAGAAGTCGGTATGGCCCGTCACGAAGAAGGTCTTAAGCGTGCCATCAGTGATATCAGAAAACTCAAATCAGAATTCTGGAAGGATGTGAACGTTCCTGGCAACAGTGGCAACTACAACTTTGAGCTCCACAAAGCTCAACGTGTGGCAGACTTTTTGGAGCTCGGTGAACTCATGGCCCTCGATGCGCTCGAGCGTAACGAGTCCTGTGGTGGACACTTTAGAACTGAATACCAGTCACAAGACGGTGAAGCGGTTCGTGACGACGAAAAATTCTGTCACGTGGCTGCGTGGGAGTGGACCGGTGAAGGGAAATCACCGATCCGTCACGTCGAAGAGCTGAAGTATGAGAACGTTAAACTCGCAACCAGATCTTACAAGTAGAGGACACTATGAGTGATGCAAATATGGTTATTTATCTTAAAGTCTGGCGCCAAGCTAACGGAGCGGCAGAAGGAAAATTTGTTGATTACAAAGTCGACACGGTTTCTCCTGATATGT
>DIVA01000024.1:0-7243 GCA_002435705.1 Bacteriovoracaceae bacterium UBA6144 | reverse complement strand
TCATTCAGGCCGGTGGATATGTTTCTGCTTCGACTGGTAACGCTCCCGATGCCAACGCGAACTTGATTCCTAAGTCAGTGGCGGACATTGCCATGGATGCGGCGGCGTGTATCGGTTGTGGCGCTTGTGTGGCTTCGTGCCCGAATGGTTCAGCCATGCTTTTCATGGGAGCGAAGATTTCTCAGCTCGCCGTGCTTCCTCAGGGTGAACCCGAGAGTGCCAAGCGCACACTCAACATGGTCAAGACTCATGATGAGTTGCTTTTTGGAAACTGTACCAACCACGCTGAGTGTGAAGCCACCTGTCCCAAGGGAATTTCTCTTGAGCACATCGCACGTATGAACCGTGAGTACACTAAAGCCACTTTCAGTTACTTTGAACCTAAGAACGCTGGCGGCGCAGGCTAAGGCTTGTGCGTCTTTATAATGATACGATTATGAGTTTTCTGGGTCATGCCAACCGCTTGGCCCAGGAAATCCTCTCTAAAGAATGCCGCCTCAAATTCTCTCGCACCCGCTTTCATATTAAAAATATCACCTACCCCTTAAGTCTCATCTGTTTTGAAGGAGACTCGCGCTGGGGCTATTTCGAAAGTGAGTTCTACACCATCGGCCTTAACAGCAAACTGATTGGTCGTGTGGACGACATCACTCTTAAAAATCTTCTGCGCCATGAGATCGCTCACTATCTGGTCTTCATCGAATCGGGTTGCGTGAAGCCTCACGGGGCCGAGTTTAAAGAAATGTGCGAGAGATTCAACTGGCCCTTAGAGGTAGCGCTGCCCACGGGTGATCTGCTCGCAGGCCATGAAGGGGACCTCAAAGCGGATGCGGTGATTGAGAAAGTAAAAAAACTCCTCAATCTTGCGAGTTCGTCGAATCCTCATGAAGCAGAACTCGCGACTCTCAAGGCCAATCAACTGATCTTAAAACACCATCTTTCTCGCAGTGATCTTTCGAGCGAGACGATCTACATCAAAACACTTTTAAGCGCCCCCAAACGCACCACTCTCATGATGAGCATCTACGAAATTCTCTCCCACTTCTTAGTGCGACCACTTCTTCACATGGGACGTGGGCGTGCGCTCTTAGAGGCCGGAGGCACACGTGAGCAAGTGGAACTGGCGAGCTACATCTGTGATTATCTGGTGGAAGAATTTGAACATCTTTGGAAAAAATATTCTCAAGATCATGGACTCAAGGGCTTAAGAGAAAAAAATTCTTTCTATGTGGGCATCGCTCGAGGCTTTAGTGAGAAGCTGACACAGTCCCGCAGCAAAATGGATCTTTCAGACTCCAGGGCACTCGTGAAAATCGAGCAAGATTTGAAACTCAAAGTAGACACTTACCTCGGTGGACTCTCGCGGGCGCAAAGCTCTCAGCATATTAATCACCAAGCTATTGAACTCGGAAAAGCCGCAGGCCGCGAACTCAACATTCGACAGGGTGTAAAAAATCAAGCCCCTACCCTTTTTTTAAAATAGTCTGCCCTGTCTTTTTTTCATACCTGAACTCATCTCCCTAGACTCTTATCTGGACCTCAGGCCATAAAGTTAAAAAAAATTAACTTCCTTCGGAGGCTTTATGAAAACACTTCTTTTCGGTGCTCTTCTCGCTCTCAGTACACAGTTCGCATCCGCGCAAGATTTTCAAAAATTTGGAAGCTCAGGTCTTGTGAGCTTAGGAAACGGCGTCTTTCAGGTGGTCATCAATGATAATGCAGCCAAAAAGATTTTCAACGACATGCGCTCTCTTCGCTCTCTCTCTGGAACAAGAACTGGCAGTGACATCGTCTGCGCCAATGACCCGCGTGGAAGAGGTGAAAAAATATGCAGCATCACTATTCTCAACTCTCGTAAAGGAACTCTCGGCATGCCGGAGCTGGTTGATGGTGCAGTAAAGATGAATGGAAATGCACACTCTTATCACAACAGAATGAGTAGCACTTTTTCAGTCCTCTCAATCACTGGAGGCCTGGGCTCAGCCGCTCAGATCCTTTGGTCAAACCTCGAGCGCTCTACTCGCAGTGGTGTAGAAAATCAAAAAGCCGGAGAGCGCTACACTTGTGATCGCTTTCAAGAAGCCCCAAACAAAGTTGAATTCCGTTGTGAATTTACTTTTGATGATAGAAGCATGGGAATCATTGGTTTAGGTGGAGTCGGTTAAGAGTCGAAAAATGGATTGATGGCATGTATCTAATTATTAATAAATACATGCCAACTCATTCATTATATAGATAACACATCACCCCCACCGGAGCTCTTCATGCGTTTTGTAATTCTATCCTTCAGCCTTTTTCTAGCCTCACAAGCCTTCGCTCAAGACATGTCTCGTACAGAGAGCTATGAACAAGCTTATAGCCAAAATTCAGATGGATCGACATCCTATATTGGCGGATGCTCCCTGCACGAGGACTATGAGGACAAGAAATTCTCAGTGACGGACACTCTGATAAAATATTTTGAGCCTGACTATCAAATGACTCAAGCTGAAATCCTTCAAAGACTTGCGCCGATGGGCCCGAAGCTCTTAGCAGCAGTCATGGAGTACATCTCTTATGATGGTGAAATCAGCTTTGATGACCTTACCCTTGAAACCATCAAATACAAGCATTCTGCTCAGACATTTGCGCGCTTTAATATCGGAGTCGGCGGCGGAAACGGTCAGTACGTGATATTTTTGAAAACAAGATCGGGTTATAAACTCATGACCCACACTTTTGATGGCGATTTAGAGTTCTGTGACAAGAAAGTGTGGTTAAAATAGATCCATGCAGGATCTACTTAAAAAGTTCGAACATCACTTCAAGGCCATGAATCACTTCGACCGTGACCATGGCCTGCACTTCACCATCCACTCCCCCGGTTCCATTACCTATGAACTCACTGTGCAAGAAAAGCACTTAAGCTCCCCTGGCATCGCCCATGGTGCGACCATCGCAGCTTTCATGGACTGTGTGCTTGGGTTATCGGCTCTCTCTCTCGCGCTGACGGAAGGCAACCTCACTTCGACCGTAGAGTTTAAACTCAACTTCATTCGCCCCGCTCGTCTCGGCGATAAACTCGTTGGAACTGGTCAGATTGATTACAAAGGGAAGTCCCTCATTATCGCGAGTGGTGATATAAAACTCTCCACCGGCGAACTGATAGCCAAGGGCCTTGGCACGTTTAATACTTACCCGCTCGAGAAGAAAGGTGATTTCTATGCAGCCCTCAACTCTTAAAATAAAAAAATCCGCAAGCCTCACTCTTATGATCGGTGGATCTTTCATGTTTTTGGGTGTGCTCTTTGGGGCCTTCGGCGCTCACGCACTGAAAGCGATGGTTGAACCCAAACTGCTTGAGACGTGGGAGACAGGAGTAAAATATCTTCTGCTCCATGGTCTCTCTCTGCTTGCCATGGGGATCATCGTGCAGATCACAGAGCTGCCATTAGTCTGGAGTCGTCGATTCATCACCATCGGAGTGAGTCTTTTTAGTTTTAACTGCATCCTCTACGTCTTGAGCGGCATCAAAACATTTGCCATGATCGTTCCAGTGGGAGGAGTGTTAATGCTTGTTGGTTGGATTCTCTTTGCCATGGAAGTTTTCCGCGCGCCTAAACATACCTGAAATCTGTTTTGATTCCGAAACTTTCAAGGTTCTCAATCAAGCTGTAAAACGTAACATTTAAAGATTCCCTGGGGACTTCCTCATTCAACCTAGCATTAGTGAGTTAGCTGATCTAAGGTCACAAATTGTGACCTTAGAAAGCCTAAGTACTCAGATTCCTGTTCATAAACATACTCCCTCTCTTTTTACCGAGAATGGTGTAGTCATGCTTTCAAGTGTTCTGAGAAGTAAGCAAGCCATGCAAGTCAATATTTTGATTATGAGAACGTTCACGAAACTTAGAAGTAAATTTAAGGACGAATCCGACACAGACCAACGCCTCACAGATCTCGAAACTGGGATGCAGACAACTCATAAACTTTTTAAAATTGTTTTTGAAAAACTAGATCAAGTGAATCCAGCTGACCCGATCCCATTATCATCACATCGAAAAAAGATAGGACTCAAGAAATAAAAGGAGGCTGGCACCTTAAGCGCCTAAACATTCTTAGCATCAGGCCCGTACATCCACTTGTGCTGCTGACCGATCACTCTGAAAGGCGCGCCCCAGTCTTCATTGAGTTTGGTGACTTCTTGGAAACGCTTGATGGGAGCCTTCTCGCCTGGGTTAAAGCAGGGAGTGAGAACCCAAGTCATATTGTTGGGACCAATTTTTTCATCCACCTGCCCACGTGCTTCAAAGGCTGCACCAAAGTCGGCATTGTCAGCGATCACCGCTTTGACTTGGCCCTTGTGGCCGTAGTCACGGATGAAGCGAACCAAGAGATCAAGACTGGTACGAACACCTGTGGAAGGTGTTTTAAAATCAAAACTGATGTAGTCAGCGGCTTTGAAAACATCATCCACGATGCGCGATCCTGCAGCTTCGAGGTTGATCCAAAAACCTAAGAGCTTCAGCTCAATAATCAGCTCCATCAGACCAGCGGTGTGCTGTGGATGAAGCGGATCACCACCTGTGATAGACACTCGTCTGAGCGGCCAGCGGCCTTCCTGAGAAAGCTCCATGACTTTTGCGACGACATCGGTGAGTTCCATGGCCGAGTCTTGCTTGAACTCCCAGGTCTCTTTTGAATCGCAGTTGAGGCAGCCAATCGCACAGCCTTGAAAGCGAATAAAAACCTGTGGGGCCCCCACATGGATGCCCTCGCCTTCAGTTGCTCGATAAATGGTGTTAATCAGTAGTTTTGTCATAGCTTCGTTTATTCATACGTTTACCAGAGCTTTGTGTCATTGAGGAGCCCTTAATCCTGAAATTATTATAGGGTCTGGCAAGACCACCAAAAACCATACTAAACTAATGAAAAGTATGGAGTTTTTTATGAAGTTTATGCCATTTCTGATGATGAGTTTTCTGCTTGTTTCTTGTAATGAAACGAAAAAAACTCGCAGCCTTCCTAACCGCTCCCAAGAAGCCGCAGAGGATTCTGGAAAGGTCATCCTCTCACAACTTCATCGCATCAAAGGCACGGCCATCCTGACCACAGCCGAAGAAGCGAGCAAAGCCGACAGCCTTCCCGTAGGCTACGATAACATCCCCCGTCTGGAAGAATCAGATGATGGGATCTCTTCAAATTCCGTGACTCTTCAAACTCGCCCCCTTGTCGAATGTGGCACAGCAGCTGGACTCACAACTGCACAAAGACTCAGAGACTGCGCGGATAAAAATCCCGCTCATAGTGAATGGAAAGGGACCGCCAACGGAAACTCTGGTGAAGGAGTTTGGAAGCTGTTCACTCGAAGCTCTATTGGCCGCGAAATCTGGCTGGATGAAAAAACGGGACTCGTCTGGAGTGATATCCTGACCACTAATAATGGAACGAATATCCTCGCCAACTGGTGCCAAGCTTCAGGAAATAAAGAATCGGCACTTATTCAAAACGGGATTGATTGTAACGACCTAGGCAATGTATCACGTTGTGAGAGTGCGACGGTGATTGGAATTTCACCCAGCGACGTCTCATGGAGACTGCCGACTCGCGGAGATTATTTGCAAGCTGATGTGAACGGTTCTCGTTTTGTTCTTCCGCGCACCAATCAACAAGTATGGACCGCCACAGTGAGCAGTCAAAACCGTGAACAGGCCCTCAGTGTAAATGTGCAAACGGGAGTGATCTCGAAAGTTGATCGAGACCAGCAACAGTTAGTCCGTTGTATCGGTCGTCGCTTGAAGTAATGGAACTCGCTAGCCTCGCTCAAAAAATCAGAGATGATATTGCTCGAGGCTCAAGGGCCCTGCAGAGACTCGAGACTTCGACTCTCAAAAAATTAATCACTGACCTGCAGTCCCAGGATCCTGCGATCGTCTCTCAGGCGATTCTCATCGCAACTCACTCCAGTCATAGTGAAACGATTCTGGCCCCAACTCTGACACAATTGCTTAAAACTGAGTTAGGCATGAAAGACACCATTCTTCTGCTCAATGCCGCTCGATTGCATGTGGTGGAGGGATCTTTTAAGGCCGGCGAACGTTTGAGTCATGAATTTCTTGAGGCCCTGCGGAGCAAACTCTACCACCCACGTGCAGAAGTGCGAGAATGGACCCTGAGGCTCGTGGATCAATGTGGCACACAGTCCATTGTGTTTCGATCAGATTTGGATAAAATAAAACCAAGATTCTGGCAGCTGGTGAAAGCAGAGTGGCGAGTGGTTTTAGAGCTCATCACTTTTATTCAACGGAAATGGCAACCCCATGAGCGACCTACAACAAAAAATCCTTGAACAACTCCAGCGAGAGCAAAAACTCGCACAACAGCCTTTGTGGACAATGGACCAACCGGAAGATGTGCAGGTCCAATTTCGCGTGGATGAAAGTATTTCTCCCGCAAAATTTAAGCCAGACCCGCTTATCCCTGGAGGCTTTGTGGCCAATTCACTTACACTGAAGGCCATGAAGCCACAGCTCTTTGTGGCCGGGACTGATCTCGATCAGCTCTCTCAAATGCACCACTGTGCCTGCGGACAAGATTGGGATCAGCAATTCTGGAAATTCTGTCCTTATTGCGCTCGCTCAGCCTAGACTTGTCGAATCCCTCTTCACAGTGTTCAATAAGATATGCTTATCACTCAGAGATTTCATTCTCTCAAAGAGATCGATCCCGAATTTGTACCGGCCTTGGAAGTGCTGATGCAGGAGTATTCTCAAAATTTCAAGGCCTGGGTGGAGCGGGAAGAAAAAACGCCCGCAGACATTACTTTTAATTACTGGCTTTTTTTTGGACCGACACAGAACTCTCCGATTGGGATTGCTCAGGTTATGCTTAAAAAAGTTCATGCTGATAACTATCTTCCTTGGTGGAAGATGATCACCAGTATGTTTGATAAAAATAAAAACTTATGGAAAGAAGCCATTTGGAAAATTGACCAAGGCCAAGACGGTGCGGCCCTGTTTGATCCGCGCTATCTGCGCAGTGGAAAAGAAAAGCTGGTGGAGCTGCTCAAAGAAGTGAATGCACGTCAAGATGTGGTCAAAGTCGAACTCCATCTACCGGAAAGTTATCCGACTCTCAAACCCGACTGGCCTGAAGTCTTTAATGAAACACATAGTAACTATGTGGTGCTGAAAAGCTATCAGCGCACTCATCGCAATTACCAAGATTATCTCGAAGGCTTGGGCCTTGAAAAAGCCCATGAGCT
>DIVA01000008.1 GCA_002435705.1 Bacteriovoracaceae bacterium UBA6144 | reverse complement strand
GTGGATGTGGACATCGAAGAAGCTCTCGCGGGAAGTAATGGTGAGAGTTTCGGTGAGATCATTATTCGTGATCTGCGCAGTGATGAGCTGCTGGCGATTGTTCCGGTGACGGTGATTGATGATAAACCGGCCACGACTCTGGCCCGCCAGATTTTCACGGTGGGTCCTCAGGGCTCAGCACGCATGCACGTGAATGCACCTTTGGGTGTAAAGGCCTTGAAGGTAAAGTTTCGTGGACTTTCTGGTCCCTTTAATATGTTGAATTTTTCGAGCTTCGATTCACACCGTGCTCGCACGCAGCAGATCGCTTTCACGGATGAAATGTTTATTCCCGTCGAGCGCGCAGGTCACCATCAAGTAGGACTTGTGATGCCCGGTGGCGCCGGTGCCGAGGCCAGAGTGGAAGTGGAAGTCGAAGGCGTGAGTTTTGATCTTCCTCAATCAGTGATCTCATCGGCCAGTAACTCGGCCAGTGTCACAGTTAATTACACAGGGGCCAGCACCACTTACGCTAAACTCTCGATGAACCCAGTGGGTGAGAGAGTCGGGCAGATGGTGACGACGGATAATGGAGTGGTGAAACCTTTAGAGATTGAAATGACCATCATGCAAGGGGGAACCTACACCGCAAGCATTCGTCCTACGGCGAGTGCGGATACACGTCTCTTTTATACCAACTGTACCCATAAAACAATGGATGCTGCGGGTGTGGAAACTTTCCGTTCAGGAGCTACCTTTACGAAGTCTGGGCAAGCAGCTGAGAAGGTGACTTTTCGTTGTATCCCTTTTGATCACGGCATGAACTCAGGCCACAGTGAATCGTGGGCGATGGAAGTCACGCGCTCCAGAGGATCAGCGGAGACGCGCGATGTGATCTTCATGCCGAATTCAAATCGCTCGACCAGTTTCTCTAAGAAAACACCTGGCACCTATGAGATTCGTTTGGCGCCGATGAATGGATCCCAGAGTATTTCCCTTGGAACAATAGACGTCTTTTAACCGAGTGGTTCAGAGAGTGCGTGTAGACTTACACATACTCTCTGAACAACCCCCTCAAGCAATAAAATCTCACTCACGCTAGACTCCCTGTTGAGAGTTCTACTGATCTTCAGTAGTAAACCGGGAGGTAGATATGCGAATGTCAAACAAAGCCAGTGAGCGTGATCAAAAAACCAACGATAACCCTGCACAGGATGTCACTTCAGAAGAGAAGTCTGGCGTTAAGATTGCTATTCGCGATCATGAAAATAAATATCATGATGGCGATGATGGCCCCCTGTACGGCGGAGCAGTTGATTCTGATTAGTCTCACTAAGGGAGGCCACATTAAGTGGCCTCTCTTTTTTCTCACGGAGGATTTATGAATAAGCTCATTTTTATATCCCTGCTCTTCTTCGTCACCCTCTTGAGTTCTGTGCGCGGAGATCGCACCACTGATCGACTGGACGCATATTCGAGAGGTGATGATATAGAGCAGGAAGTCACACTTGAAAAACGTAAGCCCTATGTCCGTCAGCAGAATTTTTACTGTGAGCCCGGTGACACTCGCTGCGAGTATGTCCCGATCCCCCGCGACGTTGATCGTGCAGGAAATCGGGCGATGAATGACTAGATACTGAATGGGAAGGACACGCTGAAGACGTAGGATTGGTTATCAGCGGCGAGGCCCGTTCTTGAGCCACTAAAGATGCCGGCATCGGCGACGTTCACTTTGTCGTAGTCGATGTCTTGGTACTCGAGGTTAAGGCTTACTAAGGCGAGCTTGACGCCGACACCCACTCGGTACCCTTCGCCGTCTTTGAGTTTTAGGTCGACGTCGTTGTCTCGTTCGAAATCAATTTCACCATCGAGGATGTAGCCGGCCCAAACTCTCAGCGCAAAAAGCGTGGGAAGTTGCAGCCCAATCACCGGCCCGTAGTTATAGCTTGTGGTATCAGAGCTGTATTTGGGAGTGGAGTTTTCAATGTTGAGTTTTGCGTATCGTGCATCAACTCCCACAAAGAGTGTTTCCCAAACGTGAAAGCCCAAGCGAGCGCCGATTCCCAGACCATCGGTGTCGCCAGTTGATTTTCCAAAAGGCGCTGGATAAGCGATGCGGGCTTCGCCGACTTCATAGGTGATCATCGGTTCAACGAAGAGGCCTGTGGGGTTGTCAAGAGCAAAGGCACTGGTGGCGATCATAAGAGGGGCGAGGGTGAGAGCAAATTTATTCATGTAAACTCCTTAGAGATGATGAGTCGTAGTTGTAGCTTATGTTCTCAGAGCAATCTTGGCGGGGATGAATTAGTGTTGTGTCGAAAGCCACACAAGACAATCAGGTTTTCAGCAAGACCCACCCTGCGATTTAGGATTATTGTTCTGGCAGTACTGATCACTACCAATCAGTTAAACTAAAGGATCACCATGACATCATCTCAGGCCAATGCTCCGAAAAAAATCAAAGAGGGCGAGCCGAAACAAAAAGTTTCAAACACCGAAAAAAAACCTCTGGATGTTCCTTTGCACGATAGCAAAGAGGAGAGTCGTGGCGAGCGCGGACTTCCAGTGAAAGATGGCTCTCCGAGCTATCCTGCGATCTAAGGAGAATGTATGTCACAGGTCAATATCTTCGCTCTGTTATTTGTCCTCGCCGGTACCAGTTTCACCCAGCTCGCCTTCTCTGATGAGAGCATCACAGAGAAAGGGTCAGCCACGGGTAAGACCATGAAGCGAGGAGTAAAGAAAGGCTGGAATCGAACCAAAGAAGTTACTTGTATGGCCGGAGATCTTGAGTGTGCGCAAAGAAAAGCGAACAATCGGTTGAAGGAGTCTAAGGACTATGCGGTGGATAAACTCGATGAAGCAAAAGAGAAAGTGGATTAGTTGAAACGGACCCCAAAGAATTGACTTTGGGGTCAATATTTTTACTTACAGAGCTTTGCTTCGCACACGCTTCTTGGGATGGACAGAATGGCGCAATGAGAGATCCGGCGGTTGGCGATGTTGTAGGCCTTCTGTTCACGAGTTAACATCTTCGCCGTTCTTTTCGCTTCAGAGATAAAAGAATTCTTCTTGGAACTCACCACATACAGACTCGGTCCACCGCAGGGTCTGTGTCCTGCTGCTATTGCCACGCAGTCACTATCCGAGTCACAACTTAAGTCAAAGCTGGCGTAGGTCTTAAGCACTTCCACATGAGTGTTGAGGCGTTCGAGGTCACCGGTGGCGAAAGCTGAAAAGCTTAAGAGTAGAGTGAGAAAAACGAATTTCATAAAAAGCTCCTTTTTGCCACCACCTATACTGAACTCATGCAATCTTGGCTTGAGCCTCCAGGAGCCTTTGAAAAAAATTCTCACTCAACTGTGAAGTCTCAAA
>DIVA01000062.1 GCA_002435705.1 Bacteriovoracaceae bacterium UBA6144 | reverse complement strand
TGATTTTTCTCATCGCTTGGAAAGTAAGTGGCGGACGTTTTAAGTCAAATAATAGCTCAGAGGACCAATACCTCGCAGGTCGCTCTTTATCTTTTACTGAATCCATTTGCTCAATTATTGCCACAGAAGTCTCGGCCCTCACCTTTCTGGGAATCCCTGCCTTTGCCTTCAATAAAGATTTCAGCTTTGTGCAAATCTATATTGGGGCCATTATAGGGCGCTTGATCATTGCTCTGGTTTTTCTACCCAAAATTTATGGCAAGGGTCTTACTATTTACGAAGTCATGGCACAAGGAAGCACGGGTGGTGGCCGCCGTGTCGTGGGTGCGTTTTACAGTTTTTCAAAAATTTTTTCTGTCGGAGTCAGACTTTTTTCTGGCTCTATCCTCGTGGCGCAATTTATTGGTGTGAATGTCTATCTGGGACTGGCGATCACCACAGGAATGACTTTTATTTACACTCTTATTGGAGGACTCAAAGCTGTAGTCCGTACTGATATTTTGCAGATGAGTATCTTTATCGGCGGTGGGATCGTCGCTCATTTCATGATCCCTAGTATTGCCCAGATGCCTTGGGATGAGATGATTTCAATGGCAAGTGCTGCTAACAAAACTAATATCTTTAATTTCTCCCACCCCATGAGCATCATCGCAGGCCTTCTCGGTGGAATTCTTTTTGATATGTCGACTCACGGTGTGGATCAAGATTTTGTGCAACGTCTGACTGGAAACAGAAGCCTCAAGAAAGCTCAGTTTGCGATCTTCTTATCCTCATTTATTTCTATCTCTGTGGGATTACTTTTTTTAAGTGTTGGAGCGCTTCTCTGGTCATTCTATCAATCCCACCCAATGCCTGCTGGTATTCCGAATGCTGACCATCTCTTTGCTCATTTCATCGTCAATTATTTTCCTGTTGGTCTAAAAGGACTGATGGTGGCAGGTGTATTAGCAGCAACCATGAGCACCTTGGACTCAACCATCAATGCCCTTTGTGCTACTTTGTATAACGATATTCTTCCCAATCGCACGAAGCGGACGATGGGGTACTATTTTATTTGGGATAATATTTTTATTACCTGCTGCCTTTTCGCTGTGGCTTACGTGTCTTCAAAGAATGATGGGCTTCTATTATTAGGACTAAAAATTCAGTCTTGGACGGCTGGAGCCCTCTTAGGAATCTTTGTCACTCGCGTTTTACTCAATAAATTCTTTAAATTTGAATTTTCCGTATTATCAGTCGTGGGAGCTTACGCCTGTGGGCTTTCAGCTGTCTGGATCAACACTTCAGTCTTGAAGTGGGACTGGAATTGGAACACCTACTTTGGCACTGCTGCCGCCATGGTGTTCCTGATCCTGTATTCAAGAATTAATAAACGCCTCTAAATTCTTCGGAAGCCCCTTAGGGATCGCACTCAGAAGGGTTTTGGTATACTGCTCACGGGGTTGTTTGTAGATTCTATCTGCTCGATCAAGCTCGACTAATTCACCCTTATTCATCACACCCACTTCATCAGCGATAAAATTCACAACACTCAGGTCGTGACTGATGAAGATATAAGTGAGTTTAAATTCTTCCTGAAGATCAAGGAGCAAGTTGAGGACTTGTGCCTGAATCGAAACATCGAGAGCAGAAACAGACTCATCACAGATAACAAACTCTGGCTTAAGCATAAGGGCACGGGCGATACAAATTCTCTGACGCTGACCACCTGAGAACTCGTGAGGATAGCGATTGAGCTGATTGGCCTTCATTCCTACTTTTTCCATAAGCATTTTAGCAGCATCCAACTGCTCACGCTTAGATCCGCCAAGTCCGTGGACCACTAAAGGCTCTGTTAAAATTTCACCCACTGTCATGCGAGGATTCAAAGATGAGTATGGGTCTTGGAAAATAATCTGCATCTTACGGCGCAAAAGACGCATGTCCGGTGCCGCAAGTTTTGTGATGTCTTGGCCATTATAAATAATTTGTCCCGAAGTCGGCTCAACCAGTCTCAAGATGGAGCGACCAAGAGTCGTTTTCCCACATCCCGACTCTCCCACCAGGCCCAAGGTTTTACCACGCTGAAGCTTAAAACTAACGCCGTTGACGGCTTTTACTTCTCCCACCTGACGGCCAAGAAAGCCGCCTTTAATCGGGAAATGAGTGTGTAGGTTATTAACTTCTAAAAGCACTTCATTCGAGTTTTTTGCATTATAGTCTTTCTCGAAAACTTGGATACGCTCACGGGTCACCATCAATCCTTTACCCTCTTCATCCATAAAGTCACTGACAGTTAAAAGACGCTTAGGATTGGCACCCAAATCTGGGCGACAGGCGATAAGACCTTTCGTGTAGGGGTGATGAGACGTTTCAAAGATGGAGCGAGTTTTATCTTTTTCCACCATTTTCGAGCGATACATTACCACCACATCATCAGCAATGTCGGCAATCACACCGAGATCGTGAGTGATGAAGAGCATACTCATTTTGTGCTCTTGCTGAAGCTTGGCGAGAAGCTCAAGCACCTGCTTTTGAATCGTCACGTCGAGTGCTGTGGTCGGCTCATCGCAGATAAGTAGTTTCGGGTCACAGGCAATGGCCATTGCAATCATCACACGCTGCTTTTGACCACCACTCATCTCATGGGGGTAGGCGTGAACTTTCTGAGAAGGATTCGGAATCCCTACTTCATTGAACAAATCAATAGCCTTCTCCCATGCCGTTTTCTTATCCATGCCTCTGTGAAGCATGAGAGTCTCTGCCACCTGAGCCCCTGTTTTAAAAACAGGGTTCAGCGAAGTCATAGGCTCTTGGAAAATCATAGAAATATTATTTCCACGAATCTTTCTCATATCGTCTTCTGAAAGATTCAGAAGGTTTTTGCCTTGAAAGAGAATTTCGCCCGTAATATGGGCCGGTGGTTGAGGCAAAAGACGCATGACTGCGAGAGAAGTCACACTTTTCCCTGAGCCAGATTCACCCACGATCCCAACGGTCTTACCCATGGGTACATCGAAGCTAATATTATCAACAGCTCTCATTTCTGAGTCTGTTGTTTTGAAATCAACTGTTAAGTTCTTAATCGATAGTAGAGGACTTTCCATGTCACTTCCCTTTGAGTTTTGGGTCAAGAGCGTCGCGAAGAGCATCACCCAAAATATTAAAAGCTAAGACGATAATAAACATAGCAAGCGTTGCTCCCGCAAGCTGCCACCACACTCCACGAGCAAGCTCCATTCGAGCATCATCAATCATTGTCCCCCAACTTGGCTCACCTTGAACACCAAGACCAAGGTAAGAGAGAATCACTTCAGATTTAATCGCAGTCTGAAACTGTAGACTTGTGTTAATGATGACCAAATGAGTGACGTTGGGAAGGATATGAATAAATAATTTTCTATAGTGTCCACCACCTAGTGCGGAAGCTGCCTGAACATATTCGCGCTCTTTGTGCTTCATCACCTCACCCCGGATCAAACGAGCAAGCCCTACCCAGCCTGTCATCCCCAAAGCAAGATAAACAGAAAGCAGTCCCTTACCCATAATGAGGGTGATAGAGATGAGTAGCATGATATTGGGAATGGATGAAAAAGTTGTAATGAACCAAGAAATAATATCATCCACCCAACCACCAAAGTAGCCAGCCAGAGCACCAATAACAACTCCAATAGGAATCGCAATCAAAGAGGTAATAAGTCCTACACTCATAGCAATCTTCGTTCCATGGATAACTTTGGCAAAAACATCTCTTCCAAAAAGATCTGTCCCAAACCAAAACTCACCACTGGGGGCAAGATACTCTACCCCAAGACTTGATCGCCAATCAGGCATACCAATTCCAATCGTGGCAAAGAGTGCTATCAGTGAATAAACAATAACAATAACAAGTGAGATAAGGGCCCAGCGATCTTTAATCAATCGTCCAAACGCATCAGCCCAAAGAGATCTGGTATCCTGTGATGACATATTCAACCTACTTCAACTTCACGCGTGGATCGGCCACGGTATAAAGGATGTCTGTGAGTAACGAGAAAAGAATATAAGCAATCGATGAGAGCACCGCCATGGCCTTAATCACTGGGAAGTCCGATGAATTAAGCGCATTAAGCGTAATTCCACCAAGCCCAGGGATCGAGAAAAAGCTCTCCAAAAGTAGAGCTCCTAGAATCAAAAATGGAATTTGAATAACAACATAAGTGATGATCGGAATCATGGCGTTTCTGAGAACGTGCTTGAGTAGCACCGTCACTTCTCCCAGCCCCTTGGCGCGAGCAGTACGAACATAGTCCTGATAAATTTCATCTAAGATGACTGTACGAAAGAATCGTACGTCTGGACCTAGACTTAGAACAATCCAGATAATACCAGGGAGGGCGACGTAGCTAAAAAAATCAGGAAAGTTTGGATCGTAGCCACTGATCTCAAACCAACCGAGCTTATAGGCGAAGAAATACTGAAAAAATAAAATATAAGCGACCGAAGAAATCGACATTCCAGCAATACATAAAAAACGGATAAATAAATCGATCCCTTTTCCACGATAAAATGCCACCACGAGGGCGAGCAAAATAGAGATGACTGTGGAGAGGAAGAAAGCCGGAATAGTGAGCGTCAGAGAAGGCCAAGCTCCAATCTTGATCATTTCAAAGATGTCTTGGCGGGTAGCCCATGATCTTCCGAAATCGAAAGTGAAAGAACTTCTCACGACATCAAAATACTGCATGTAGAGTGGTTTGTTTAACCCCAGCTGCTCACGAAGCTCGTGCACCTGTTGAGGTGTGGCGTGTTTCCCAAGCAGAAGTG
>DIVA01000021.1:77583-78094 GCA_002435705.1 Bacteriovoracaceae bacterium UBA6144 | reverse complement strand
GCAAAATTTAAGCAAACAGAAAACGCAGGCCTCGGAGTCGTCTCTCCCTTTGATATGATGGTGAACGGTCAGGGTGGAATCTGCGGTGACATACATTCTATGGTGGCCAAGTTTGCGGAGCAGAGAAAATGGGAAGCCTTCACCGTGGGTTATGCCTTACAAGGGGAACAACACGTCGTCACGGCGATGGTCAATCCCAATGATCCCAAAAAACTCATGGTCGTCAATTACGGACGCTATGAAGTGCAAGAACTCAATGATGGCAATTCAGTCATGCCTGTTCCAACAAGTCCCGATGCTCCGGGCTCTGCCGAGATAGCGATGCAGATGAGAATTTTTAAAAATAAAACCCCGGGTCAAGACGGGGCCATGCAACACATCGCCACTGTTCCCACTCCCATGGGAAGTTTTTTGCGTGAGTTACATAAACGCGAAGGCCACATTGAGCGAGCGATGCCAGAGAATGACCACTATCAATTGATTAAAGTGGGGGCCCGTCATCAAAATAGCT
>DIVA01000021.1:64486-77516 GCA_002435705.1 Bacteriovoracaceae bacterium UBA6144 | reverse complement strand
GGCTATTTCTCACTAGGACTATCTGGAAGTATTGTGGATCTCCCGGCGGCACAGCTGGAGCAAAACTATTACATCTACTTAAATATGAAAGGCGGGCGCATCCATCATATCTATGAGACCAACTACTTTCAGTTCAAAGGCCTGATCGGCTATGAACTCGAAGCTCTGGTGGCCATGGAGCGAGACAGTTCATTTCTCACTGCCGATGGAAACTTTTCGACATTTGCGGGAGTGATGGCCGAATACGAAAAAAATGGCACCGGCCTTTATGCTGGGATAAAATTTGAAAACACCGTCGGACTTAAAAATCAAAATCTCATGACAGATTTTTCAAAACTCCCGGGCAACATCAGTCCCTTGAGTTTTAATGCCGTTCAAATTGATTTTGGAGCTTCCCGCCAACTCAGAGAGAACCTCACTTGGCAAACCAACAACCAGTACACACTCACCCGCGTTGGCGCACGGGTCCTGTTGTCGACAGGACTGGTAAGAGGAAACTCTTCCCTCATGCTCTCTTATCAAGGCAGTCAAAAACCAGTGCTCTTGAAGAATAGCCTGCAGGAGGTAAATCTCCTGCAAAACCTTGGTCACCCCGATGGAATGCGCCTGGCCTACGCCCAACGCTTTCAGTTCCCAAACTCCGGGATTCAAGGACAGTTTGGTGCTCATGTGGGAATGGGTCCATCCTCGCAAGGCAATAAGGGATTCTTTGGAGGGTCAGTTAAAATTAATTTCCGCTCCCCGCGCCGTTAAACAAGTTTGAGACTTCACTAGTCATCTCTCCTTATCTGTTTCAAAATAACTTACCAAGGAGACCTTATGACAAAGTTTTTCACTCTTCTATTTTTTATTAGTTTCAATGCCCTCGCCGTCGACATCGGCAAACTAGCCCCGGCCTTCTCTCTTCCGGCGGCCTCTGGAAAAACGATTTCTTCTACTCAGTATAAAGATAAAATCGTGGTGCTTGAGTGGCTCAACCACGGCTGCCCGTTCGTGCGCAAACACTACGACACCAATAACATGCAGGCCCTTCAGAAAAAATATAAGGCCCAAGGTGTGGTGTGGCTCTCGATCATCTCATCGGCTCCTGGCAAACAAGGTCATGTGACGGCCAAGGCTGCCCTTGAAGAAGCCAAAAAATATAACTCTGAGGCCAGTGAGATTCTCATTGATGAAGACGGCACTGTCGGTCGTGCTTTTGATGCGAAGGTCACTCCCCACATGTACGTGATCGGTAAAGACGCGAGAATTTTTTATCAGGGTGCCATCGACAGCATCGCTTCGGCTGATAAAGATGATGTGGCGAAAGCTGACAACTACGTGGCTCAAGCCCTCGATGCGACGATCAATGGTGAGAAAATTAAAATCGCCTCCACCAAAGCTTACGGCTGTGGAGTGAAGTATTAGTAGAAGCGAAATGTATACATCTCATAGGTGCTAATTTTCTGGGGTTCAAATTCATACTTGAACCCCAGCTCTTTCATCTGATCCACAAACTTTTGCAAATACCCCCGGCCTGGATCAGACAACCACACCTCTCCTCCTGGCCTCAAGAGACGCTTAAAGCCCATGGCCACATCACTCGGGTGGCGCGGTTCATACAAAACATCTGAGCCCATCACGATATCAAAAGTTCCAATCGAGTCGACGGGGTCGCGCCAATTGAAGCGCTGGTAATTGAGAGTCAGTGAGTTGTGGCGCAGATTTCTCTCTAAAAAATCGGGAACACCTGGGTGAAAATCTGTCGCTAAGATATGGGCCTTAAGACTGCTGGCCACGAGAGATGGAAAAGCGAGGCCGCAGCCGACCTCAATGATCTTTTTGTCTTTTAAGCGCTCAAGATTTTTGAGCATGAGCTGCACCAACCCTTCAGCCGCGGGCCACAGCACCCCGTAGTAGGGACACTTATCTTCCGCAAAAGGATCGGGGTGATCCCCCAAGGATTCACACAGCTGCTCGATCGCCTCATCCAAATCAAAGAGCGTCTCGAGCACGAAAGTTTTCTCGAGAATTTTTCTTTGTTCGATCTTTGTCCGGTAGTGAGGAATCATGCAGTCAGGGTATAATAAGTGGATGGATTGGTCACGGGTGAAACTATTTTATACCGATTTTGCAGAGGTCCCGATGCCCCAAGGGCATCGCTTTCCCATGCATAAATACCGCCTGCTGCGTGAGGCCCTGCTCCACTCACAACTCATCTCTCCCCTGCAACTCCATCCGGCGCCAAAAGCACAAGAGACTGACCTCCTGCGTGCCCATGACGAGCATTATGTGATGGGACTCAAGCACGGAACTCTCACAGAAAAAGAAGTGCGCCCGATTGGATTGCCGATGGGGCCCGAGCTTTTCCAGAGAAGCTTGGTGAGTTGCGGAGGCTTTGTGGCCGCAACTCATGCTGCGCTCGAAGTTGGTTATTCGGCCCTATTGGCCGGGGGAACCCATCACGCCCACAGAAATAGCGGTGAAGGTTTTTGTGTCTTTAATGACTTTGCTGTTGCGGCCCTGAAGCTCATCGAGGAGCGGCATCTTAGAAGAATAATTATACTTGATTTGGATGTTCATCAAGGAAACGGCAACAGCTCAATCTTGGGAGAGCGGGAGGATGTTTTCATCTGCTCGGTGCATGGAGAGAGGAACTATCCTTTTAGAAAAGTTCCTTCTCACCTCGACGTCCCCTTGCCCGAAGGCACCACCGATGATGAGTACCTCACCACTCTTGAGCGCACCCTCAAAATCCTCCCCAGCGGTGACCTTCTTCTTTATCAAGCGGGTGTGGATGTCTTAAAAGCAGACAAACTGGGCACCTTCCATATGACTCATGCGGGAGTCAGAGAGCGGGACCGGATGGTGTTTGAGTGGACAAAAAGTCTTGGCATGCCCGTCGCTCAGGCGATTGGAGGCGGCTATTCTGATCCGATTGAAGAAAGCATCAAAGCCTACGTTGGGACGATCGGGGCGGCTCGTGAAATATTTTCAATCTAATTTACTTTGCACCTCAGATTGCAGATAAGAGCGCCATGAAAACATTATTCTTTGTCCTTTCTTTCTCTTTTTCTCTCTCTGCTTTAGCCCAACCCTATGTGGTGACTCCAAGTCGCTGGGGCAATGACATCGTGACTTTTCCTGGTGCCTCAGGGGATCTCTTTGCCACCCATGAATTTCAAAACTCACGTGGTCCGGGTTGGAAAAAAGCGGCCATCAATTTTATTGAAGAAGAAACCGATGCCGTAGAAATCTCAGGCAAGATCGAAGACGGAACGATCTCTGAACAGTGTAATGCCAAATGGGAATCTATTGATTATGTGGAAATCGAGGGATTGAGCTACAAATGGCGTGCCCTGAAACCCCTAAGAAGCTCGCGTGCTCAAACCATTCTTTATACCGTCGCCACCTACGGTGAGTACGTGATCATATTCAAAAACGGCAAAAAGCTAGAATGCCCTTATCTCATCAATGAGTATGTCTTTTTAAATAAAGCCTCAGCTCTGGCGCCCTTTACTTTCCTCGGGCAGACTGAGGACTAGACAGCTTGCGCGGTATTCTCTAGGCCTTCAAAGAGCACCCAGCCGCGAGAGATTTTTGAAAAACTCATGGCTTCACCTGTGTCCAAACGACCTACTAGACGGCGACCACACTCGCTCTCGCCCATAATGGTAAAGTAGCTAATTTGGTTACCCCAGTCTTCAAAACGAACTCGCAAATTCTTACGACGGTTTTGACCGAGCCATAAAGATACGATAGTTTGTGCTTGCATGTCGTCCCTCCTGGAGAACAAGGCTTAATGAATTCAAGTATACCCGCAAAACAAAAACTGCGAGCGGGAAAATTTAAAAAAATTTTGCTCGACACTGAGGGGCTCATCGCTGAGGCCCCGCAACTTCACACGACTCTCTCTGCTCTTCATAGGGATTATCAAAATCTTATACTCACAAGTGCTGAATATGCGGCCTTGTGGCTAGTGGCCTATCTACGTACGCGCCATCCTTATGGCTGGTGGGGCGCACACCGGCGAGATGCTGTTTATTCACATAAGTTAACAAAACTTCTCACGGACTACCCCTATTTCAACTGGAATGAGGAGGAGAATAAACTCCTCTCCCGCTATCCCACGCTGGGAGAGCTCCTCAATCACCGCGCCTTCCGGGCCACGCCCCTGCCGGTGCATCGGGCCCTTTTGGCGTGGAGTTCAGGTGATTATGATCTCATCCTGATGGATCGCATCCCTAGTGTGCAGGAAGTGCTGGAACAGCAGATCCAAGGCAAACGCTGCGTGACCCTCTTTCATCAACTCTCCCGCCTCTCCCAACTCGTGCTGGGTGAGCGAGATCCCTTAAGTTTTGGCATGCATGATCTTATTCACGCCGACCACTTCTTTCATGCCAATGGGGATCAATCAGGCCAGATTGGTTTTTATCGCATCATCCACCAACTCTTGCGCCAGAACTATCTGAAAGATTTTTTTCAACTCCCAGGCTTCGAAGGACGACTGGAGTATCTGATGGCGGACATGAACTCCCACCCCTTGCATCTGTGGAAGTGCTTTCGGGCCATCTGTGACATCACCTTTAAAGACGAATCCCTGAGGCTTTTTCATCAGCATCTCCCCCAAATTCTTGAGGCCAATGATCTCGTCAGAAATTCTTTAGAGCTGCTTAATAGCGATCATTTCATTCTGGATTCCCATGGAGTCGCTTTGACGGAAATGTGCCAGCAACAGGGACAGTAAAACAAAATAAATTTCATCTATAAATAAGCGAAAAATCAAAAATCTTTTTAACTTTGAGCAGAATTTTGTCGAGAGGAAAACATGCTCAAAGATCCCTACTTCATAGGTCTTCTCGTCGCTTTTATCTTTGTTGTCATCACAGGCTATGCTGTCATGACAATCTTTGTGGGTTTTGTGTCCTCACTCAATAAACAGATTGAAGAAGAAAAAAAACGTAAAAAAGAAAAAGAAAGAAACTTTCGAAACGTGGCCTAGCGAGCAGGTCGATAGATGGCCGAGTTCTTTTCGTTCTCTCGCACTTCCACCATCGTCACCCAAGCCCGGCCATTGGTTTTTGCTCGCACCATTTTATCGGCTTCTTCGAACACCCACTCAGCGGTGCCCTCCATGCTGGGATTGGGTAACACACGCAACTGAATCACACCTTTCGAATTCAATTCCTGCCAGGTCGAGAGTTCCGGATCATCGGCGGCGGCTAAGAAAGTGTGATCAAAATGGTACTCAAGAAAGGTCTTCACCTCTTTGAGTCCACCGAAATCCACCACCCAGCCTTCCACGGTGCGCTGGTTACACATAAACTCAAAGTAAAATTCACGAGAGTAGCCGTGGACAAAACGGCAATGAGATTCCGCACGCCACTGACGATGAGTGCAGGGGAATCCGGTAAATTTTTTAGTGGAGATAAATTCTTTAATCATATGATTCCTACTTTAGATATTTTTTTCCAAGCGTGCACCAGTCGATCTTTTTCTTCTTCTCGCCATGATACTCAACCGCGAGGTTATTTTTAAGTAACACATCTGAGAGGTTTTTACCCTCTACAAAGACCTTTGCCAAGATTCTGCCAAATTTCTCCCGACGCATTTTGCCTTTAGAGTTAGCAATCAGTTGGACATCGATGCGTTTGGCAGCCTTGAGTTCACTCTCTACCAGCCTCGTGGCCATTCGCGAGAGCTTCACCTCACACTCCCCGCCCTTTTTCTCTGGCGTGTCGATGCCATAGAGACGGACTTCTGCCTTGGACCCAAAATAGCTATGGACTCCGGGGATATCGATCACAATGGTGTCCCCGTCGATGGCCCGCACGAACTCCACACAATTAAAGCGATCGGAACCATGGGGACAGGTCAAGGCGTGGGCCGAGAGCATGAACCAGAATAAAATCATCGCAACTCCTTGAGCTCGCGCCACTGATCATTTTTCTTACGTTTTTGACGATGCTCTTTAAAATAGCGCACGGCCATCTCTTGCAGTTCAGGGTTCTTGCGATGTTTGATAAAACCCAAGGGATTCTCTAACACTGTCTCCGGCGCCACCTCTCGATAGCTCCACCCGTAAAGTCTCCCCTCTTGAATCAGCACATACGACCACTCCGAAGACGTGCGCCCAGGGCCCCACAGGAGAAGATTTCTGGCTGGAAACGAGCTCTCTTTAATCAGATTCTCTACCACGCGGTTGTGCTCTAAGATTTCTTGTTTGCTCTTTCCGCCTTCCCGCCAAGCGAAGTGAGATTTTGGGTAAGCGGCTTCAAGTTTTTTGAGAAACTTCAGGCCTTGAGTTTTTGATTCAAAATTCCATAGGCTCACGGCCTGTGGGCTAAAGGGGATCAAGATAAAACGCTGCTCACCGATGGCCGTGGTGGTAAGTGTGATACAAAACTTAAAAGTTCGATGGAAAAAACGCGCGCACTTAAACTGGGCGATCAACTCACTGCCGGTCACTTCAAACTCCACTCCCGTGCACTTCACCAAGAGCTCTCGTGCTTCGGGGCGCACTCTTAGCTCCTCAAGGGCCCGCTCACTCATGTCAGCACAAGCGATGGCCCGCAGGAGCTTTTGATTTTCATCTTTAAAGTAGAGCACTCCGGCATGCGCCGGGATGTGTTTGAGAATTTTTTCGTGTTGAGGCAGATAAATTATTTTCTGTTTCCCCTTGGGGCCTGCGAGTTCTTTGAGCTCTAAAAAAAGTTTCAGGGCCGCCTGCGCATCCGGAAGCGCACGGTGACGAATCTTGGTTTTAATGTGAAAGAAGCGGCAGAGATCTTCGAGCGTGTAACTCTTAAGCCCTGGGATCAGCTCTTGGGCCAAACGGAGCGTACACAGTGATTTCATTTTAAAGGGCACACCCATGCGTGTGAAGGAGCGCTCGAGCATGGGCAGATCAAACTCCACATTATGTGACACAAACACCGCATCTTGTAGACGCATCTGGATTCTCTCTGCGATCTCGTAGAACTTAGGCGCATTCTCTAATTGGCGGTGAGTGATGTCAGTGAACTCAGTGATGAAAGTGGAGACAGGAACAAGAGGATTGATGAGACTTTCAAAGACATCAACGATTTTGTCATCTTCCCACACAATGAGAGCGATCTCGATCATCTCGCGATCGGCATCAAGGCCCGTGGCTTCAATGTCAGCAATGACATAACGCATAGAGAGTATGCTACATTGACCCAAGGTGCTTGGTAAGAGTAATTTAAACTATGTTGAAGATTCCTCCATCCTGGCACTCTCCCCTGCTTGCAGAACTTTTTAAAACCCCACGCTCCTTCGTGGAGCAAGAGATCAAACTCAAAAAAACTGTCTACCCAGAACCCTCACAACTTTTTTCGGCACTTGAACTCACACCTCTTGAAGACGTGCGAGTGGTGATCCTGGGCCAAGACCCCTATCACGGTGAGGGTGAAGCCCATGGCCTCGCTTTCTCAGTCAAGGAAGGGGTCAAGATTCCACCCAGTCTCGTGAATATTTTTAAAGAGCGCGAAACGGATCTGAAGCTTCCTGCTCCTCTTCACGGCTCACTCGTCGCGTGGGCGCGCCAAGGTGTGCTGCTTTTAAATACGGTCTTGAGTGTAGAAAAAGATCGGGCGGGCTCTCATCAAAAAAAAGGCTGGGAGCCCTTCACTGATCAGATCATCCGAATGGTGAGTGAAAAGAGTCAGCCGGTGGTGTTTATTTTGTGGGGACTGCCGGCTCAAAAAAAGGTTTCCCTCATCGACGCCACAAAACATCTCATCCTGACCTCACCCCACCCCTCACCGCTTTCGAGTTATCGAGGATTTTTTGGCTCAAAACCTTTTTCCAAGGCCAATGAGTTCTTAACGAAAAACGGTAGAGATAAAATTATTTGGTAACTGGATTAGCGCGATAAAAGCGGTAGAGAAACACCACGGCCAGTGCATTGAGGATATGCCAAATCGCATGGCCCTGCAGGTAGTGGTTCTGCGGATCACACCACCAGCCCTTGATGTCACCAATCCACACAATGAAGGCGATGATGAAAGTACCAATCGATTTAAGAAAATAATGATAAGAGACGCGCACTTTTGAACGCATGATCTTGTACTCGAGAAGTGTCACCGCAATCACCTCGATGGCGAAGATATATTCACCCGATGCTCCCTTCAGGATCAGCATCAGCGCCATGGAACTCAAAAGCAGTAGGGTGTAGACCAAAGTGAAGCGCTCAGGAGTAAGCAGTTTATTGCGAGTTAAATTAAAACACAGGGCCAAGAGAATGAGCATGAACATGCTCGAGACATCAAAAAACTGCCAGAAGAAAGTCATGCTGGCGTGATAGACCCCAGAGGTGATCCCGACGGAAATGGCGGCGAGACCCATGAGCTTAAAAGCGGACCAAGAATTCTTACGTTCCTGCCACAAGATCCAAAGACCCGCGATGATGAAGCCGATGTTTGAGAAAGTATTTGCAGGCTGACGGATAGGACCGCAGAGCATCTCTTCGCAAAATTTTAAGGTGGCTGGCTGCCAGTGATCCCAAAAACACATAGAAGATTATTGTAATCTAAAAAAACCAAATACAGGTAACCAGTCGTGTTAAAGAGATGTCTCTTTGTCACCAATTTGCTTCGTGCTACATTGACCGGTATGAAAACAATCTTATGGGCCCTTTTATTGAGTTTGAGTGTGGAGGCAAAGGTGAAAACGGAAACAGCAACACTGGCAGGGGGATGTTTTTGGGGAATGGAGGAGATCATCCGTGAGATCCCCGGAGTCCTGAAAACTGAAGTCGGCTACACGGGTGGTGCCACTAAGAATGCCACCTATCTTGAAGTTAAAACCGGACGCACCGGTCACGCTGAAGCCATTCAGGTAGAATTTGATCCCACCAAGCTCTCCTACGAGAAACTGCTGGAGTGGTTTTTTCGTATGCACAACCCCACCACCAAAAATCAACAAGGCAATGACATCGGTACCCAGTACCGCTCGGCGATCTTTTTTCACTCTGAAGCCCAGAAAGCCACGGCGGTGACGGTGATCGATCGCGTGAATAAAAGCGGGGCTTGGAAAGCTCCCGTCGTCACAGAGGTCACGGCCTTCGATGCTTGGTGGAGTGCGGAGGAGTATCATCAGGATTATCTGAAAAAAAATCCTGGAGGCTACACCTGCCATTTCGTGCGAGAAGTAAAATTCTAGTTTAGTGATCCAGAAGACTCGCGCAAACTTTGACCATCTCACTCATCTCAAAGGGTTTAGCCACCACGGCTGAGGCGCCCATACGCATGGCTTCAGCCTCTGAGAGATCTGAGAATCCCGTCATAAAAACGACCGGAAGTTTGCGATTGGTGAGTCGCAATTCGTGCAGTAAATCGATGCCAGATTTATGAGGCATCCGGATGTCTGTGATAACGAGGTCAACTGGTGAATTTTTCAAAATCTTCACAGCTTCTGCTACACTGTGAGCAATAAAATACGTGAACCCTTGATCAATCAACTCAAGCGAGAGTAGATCACAGATGTCTCTTTCATCATCGACGACCAAAATAGATTTAACAGCAGAATCCATGATTCATACTAAACCCCTATGGATCTCTGCCCCAAGGAGAATTGAATGCCCTTAGCAAAACTTATGACTGGCCTCAGGTTTCCCATGGCCGCTCTTATGATTGCGGGCCTATTTTCTTCAAGCCTCTCCGCCCAAGAGGTGAAGTACTACTCTTGCCTTGGGGTCTGCCAAGCCCAAAAAGCCCTGAAGGGATTACGCCCCTACCCCCTGGATCTCAAAACCAAACTGGCCGATCCATTGGGCTCCGATGTCTGTGTCAAACAACTGCGGGGTCGAGTGATGAAAATGAAGGGAGTGGATGTATGCGGGTTTAAGGACCAAAGTGCAGTGGACCTTTTGGGCCTTCATCTCTATTCAGAGCGCCTAGGCCGTCCCACTCCCTAGCGAGGAATGATGCTGGTTCTCGGGTTCAGTGGCTCTTGTGAAGCACCCGGATAGTGGTGAGCACAACTTGAAGCCATGACCATCGTAATAAAAGCAAAAAGAATAAGTACCTGTCTCATAGAGACCTCCTAGATTGATTCTAGCTAAGAGGCGTGAAGAGGTATAATCGATAAAAACGAAGAAGTTATAGACTTTATCTAAAAGTAGATGCGCATCCCCAAGGCCAGTTGAGCACCAAAATTGGTTTTTGGGATCAATTCTAGCGTCGGAGCAAACTCTGCAAAGCCTTCCGCTTCACGATTATTGAAGTAATAAGACAAACCCAGAGGCATGCGTGCTCCCAGCTCGATGTCATCATCAAAATCAATCATACCCCCAAGGCCCACATAGGCATCCAGTGGGTGCTTATCATTGAAGTAAAGAGCATCTTTAAAATGAAAAACATAAGCCCCTTGCATGATCAGATTCGGGTCGCGCCCAAAGCTCCACCCCATGGATGCATCGATTGAGCGGGCCTCCTCCGTCCACTTGCGTGCCGTCACGCCTGTGGGGTGACCGAGGCTGAAGCCCACGCCTAAATCTTTTTGGGCCAGGGCCTCAAGGGAGAGAAATAAAACGAATACGCAAAGAAGTGATTTCATGCACTTATCATCGCAAAAAGAGGCAGACTTTGTAAAGTCTACCCGCCTTAAACACTGAGGACTCTTTTTAGGTCACAATGCCCTATGCGCTTTTTATTGTTCGCTCTCACGCTTACTACTTCCCTCTCCCATGCGGTGATTGTTCCCAGTCGAACGGTCATGCTCTTTAGTGCTGTCTATTCGGGAGTCCGTGTAAAATCAGAGCACGTCTCCCTCTCGACCGCAAATCTGTTTAAGAATCATCAAGAGAGAGAGGTCTCTAAAGAATGGGAATTTCGAAGCACCTCAAAAACCATAAATGTCTCCCACGAAAAATTTGAAACCATCCGCGCTCTCTCAGATGCTACCTTTCGTGTCACCCCTGGTGATGACGCCGGCTCATTTGGAACCGCTTTTCACATCGGTGAGGGCTACATCCTGACCAACCAACACGTGCTCTCCACCAGTCGCAATAATACCACTCAGTGCAAAAGTCTTCGGATGCAAACCGGTGACGGAAAAGACTCCTTTGATTGCGAACGTGTGGTGTATTGCCACCGAGAGATGGATTTTTGTTTGATAAAAATGAAGTCCAAAAAACCAGGGCTCTTTAACCGCAATCCCCGACAGATCCAAACTCTCCCGCGCCACCGTCTGCGGGCCACACGCTCGCCCGATTACGCGGGTGTGTTTGCGGCGATTGGGAATCCGGCCGGTCAAGGAATTCATTACTCTGAAGGCTCAGGACTCCAACCCTACCGTCGCAATACCTGGCTCTTTTTTGCTCCCGTGCATTCCGGAAATTCGGGTGGACCATTGATCAATCAAGCCGGTGAAGTGATCGCTGTGGTGTATGCCCAGAGTAAGTACGGCGTGAGTGAAGACGGCTACAATATGGCGGTGCCCCTCTATCGCATCTTGGAAGAGCTCAAAGAAAAAATCGCTGGCAGTGAAGATTTACGCTTTTTTGAGAACTCGCTTTTATAGTGGGGATAGGCGCGCGAACACACACGGCCTACCCCCGAACATTCTCGCCCCAAGCGAAAGGGCGATTTGAAAACGCTTAACTACCGCAAGAAACACAATCCTCAGGATTATCCAAAGAACACATCATCGCCGCTTCCTGCTCGGCCATATTCACCTGTGGGATGGCCACCGGCTGAGGGGCTTTCACGACAGGCTGCTTGATGGTGAACTTAATCGCATCCACCGCTGGACGAGTGCGCAGGTAATACATCCCGGTCTTCAGTCCCAACTTCCACGCTGAGAAGTGCAAGCTTGAAAGCTTACCAAAGTTGGTATCTTCCATGTGGATGTTAAGAGATTGTGACTGATCGATATAGGCGCCTCGATCAGCCGACATCTCTAGGATCGACTTCTGCTTGATTTCCCAAACAGTGCGATAGATTTCTTTAATTTCTGTCGGCAAGCCTTCGATGTACTGAACCGATCCGTTGTGAGAGATGATGGTGTCTTTCAACTGCTCATTCCACAGACCCAGCTTAATCAAATCACGCACCAAGAACTTATTCACCACCGCAAATTCTCCGGAGAGCACACGACGGGTGTAGATGTTCGAGGTGATCGGCTCGATACACTCGTTGTTACCCAGAATCTGAGAGGTGGAAGCTGTTGGCATCGGTGCCATCAAGAGTGAATTTCTCACACCCACTTCACGGATCTGGTTACGCAGTCCTGTCCAGTCCCAGTTTTTAGAATCAGCGATGCCCCACATATCGTGCTGAAGGATGCCCTGAGAGATCGGTGAGCCGGCATAAGAATCATAAGCCCCGTGCTCGCGTGCGAGGTCACTAGAAGCTTTGAGAGAGGCAAAGTAGATCGCCTCAAAGATGTCTTTATTCAGCTGACGCGCTTGTTCGGAGTCAAAGCTCATGCGCATCTTGAAGAAGGTATCCGCTAGACCCTGAACGCCAATCCCGATGGGACGGTTCTTCATGTTCGAGTAACGGGCCTCTTCCACAGGGTAGTAGTTGAGATCAATAATGCGGTTCAAGTTACGAGTCACTTGATACGTGACCTCATAGAGCTTCTTGAAGTCGTAAGTCCCCTCTTTGGTCACAAACATCGGCAGAGCGATAGAAGCGAGGTTACACACAGCGATCTCTTTTTCAGAAGTGTACTGGATGATCTCGGTGCATAGGTTTGAGCTCTTAATCGTTCCCAAGTTTTGTTGGTTGGATTTTTTGTTAGCAGAGTCTTTAAAGAGCATGAAGGGAGAACCCGTCTCAATTTGAGACTGGATGATCTTAAACCACAGGTCACGGGCCTTCATGGTGCGTGCTGCACGTCCCTCTTTCTCGTACTTCTCATAGAGCGCTTCGAACTTCTCGCCAAAGCAGTCATGGAGTCCTGGAGCCTTGTTGGGGCAGAAGAAGCTCCAAGTGCCGTCTGTTTCTACACGCTTCATGAAGAGGTCTGGTGTCCACATGGCGTAGAAGAGATCGCGGGCGCGCATTTCTTCTTTACCGTGGTT
>DIVA01000021.1:43602-64346 GCA_002435705.1 Bacteriovoracaceae bacterium UBA6144 | reverse complement strand
GTCTCGTAGATGCCTTCGATGGAGTCGTCTTTAGCAGCGACGAGAAAGCATGAAGACATCTGTGGCTTGTTGGTACCAGCGTTGAAAAGCGTAGGACTTGCGTGGGTAAACCAGCCCTCAGAGATCATGTGATAAGTCTTGAGTGCTTCTTCAATGTTCCCAAGCTGCACGCCGAGAGCGACACGCATGAACATGTGCTGAGGCCGCTCGACGATTTTATTGTGCACTTTTAAAAGATAAGAGCGCTCAAGAGTTTTGAAACCGAAGTAATCGAATTCAAAATCACGCGAGTAGGCAATCTCGGCAGAGATGCGATCTTTATGCTGAGTCGCAAAGTCGTAGAGGTCTTGGGAGATCAAAGGAGTCTTCTCGCCTGAATAGTCAGGAGTGAAGTTCCAAAGTTTATCCAGTGTCTCCATGAAAGAGTCACTGGTAGAACGGTGCAGGTTGGCCACCGCAATACGACCCGCCAAACGAGCGTAGTCTGGGTGACTGGAGGTCAAATAAGCTGAAACCTCAGCCGATAGATTATCCAACTCCTCCGTCGTGATGCCATCGAAGAGACCTTGGATGGTGCGCTTGGCGACTTGAGAAGCATCCACGAACTCAGAATCAAGTCCGTAGAGAAGTTGTGAAATTCGGTGCGTGATTTTGTCAAATTGAACGGGTTCACGTTTACCAGAGCGAGTGATTACAAACATTGTGTTCTCCTAAAAATCCATACTCATTGAAAATTCGAAAGCGTTTCCACCTTCTGTCTTGGTTGACTGCATGACACCAGCTTTTTGATACTCAGCTACGCGCTTTTCAAAAAAGTTTGTCTTGCCCTGCATACTGATAAGCTCCATCCAATCAAAGGGGTTCTTCGCCCCGTAATGATCCTCGTAACCCAAGGTGCGAAGCAGGCGGTCTGCGACGAAATGGATATACTCTTTCATCATGTCGGCGTTCATCCCAATCAGAGAGACAGGCAACGCCTCGGTGATGAATTCCTGCTCGAGTTCTACTGCTTCCGTGATCAACTCAAGAATGCGCTCTTTGCTCGGCTTGTCCTGTATATAATCCCTATACAGAAGACAGGCAAAATCTGTGTGCAGTCCCTCGTCGCGACTGATTAACTCATTCGAGAAAGTCAGCCCCGGCATCAAGCCGCGCTTCTTAAGCCAAAAAATAGAACAGAAAGAACCCGAGAAGAAAATTCCCTCGATTGCCGCGAAGGCAACCAGGCGTTCAGCAAAATTGTCATTTGAATAAATCCAGCGAAGGGCCCAATCGGCTTTCTTCTTGATACATGGAATATTATCGATAGCGTGGAAGAGATAGTTCTTCTGCTTTTCATCTTTGATGTAGGTGTCGATCAAAAGACCGTAAGTTTCTGCGTGGATGTTTTCCATCGCGATCTGAAAGCCATAAAAAGATCTGGCTTCAGGAATCTGCACATCGTTATAAAAACGAAGGGCGAGGTTTTCGTTCACAATGCCATCTGAGGCAGAAAAGAACGCTAGGATGTGAGAGATGTAGTGGCGCTCTTGATCGTTCAGAGCTTCCCAGTCGCCCAGATCGGCGTAGAGATCGATCTCTTCGGCAGTCCAAAAACTGGCCATCGCTTTCTTGTACATATCCCAGATCGCGTGATGTTTGATGGGAAACAAAACGAATCGATCGTTGGTTGGTTGTAATAGCATTTCATTGCTCATGACTTCTCCTCTTGAAAAGTTTGTGTGTGTGTTCGCTTGTTTTTAGGCTAGTGGTGTTTTTGACTTTCGCCAAGAAAAAAATACTACATATTGTGGTGGTGTGTGTTTCCTGACATGAAATCTTACATGATCTCGCGAGGTGAAAGGCCTTAAGAAGTACTTATTTACTCAACAATCTTTCTGTTTACGCATAGCTAAGACCACCTATTGAAGACTTAGGGAGTACTGACATTTTCTCACTTTTTTCATTGTCAAAACTCTGACTCCCCAATTCCTTCATCGAATGCAAGCAAAGTTGATTTAATATAGGTTTATGAAAAATTTATTATTCTCTTTGCTCTCCTTCACTCTCATCCATTCCTCTCTCAGTTTAGCTGCTGTGAACTGGAGAACAGGGAACTACCACGCACAGTTCATCGAAGAACAAGTGACTCTTCCCAATGGAGAACTTTGGAAATGGGAACGTGTCTATGACTCGGCCTCTGATCATCAGGGATGGTGGGGACTGGGTTGGGGTAGCAACCTTGAAACCAGACTAGACTTCGGAACTGATGGAGCGATCTATCTTGTCTCTAATGGAACCGGACCCATTTCTGTCTTCGAATCTTCACCAGAAAAATTAGCAGAAGCCAAAAAAGAAATTCTTGAAAATCCCAAACTCACGAAAGACCAAAAAGACTATCAACTGCGAATGATCAGTGAATCTCCGCAAGGGCGCTGGGAGAGTTTTGCCAAAAATAAATCTCAACCACTCAAAAGTGATGCCAGCCAGTGGGAGGGATTGGCCGTGGGGCTGGGAGCACTCAAGAAAGTAGGGTCAAGCATCCAATGGAGTCGTGAGGGAAAAATTTTGGCTGAATTTAATCAGGAAGGGAAATTACAAAAAATCTGGCGCGGTCCCTACTCACTTGATCTTGAATGGAAAGGCGATCGTCCGCAAAGACTTTCAGGTAATAAGAAAATCTACATGGACTTCCAATGGTCCGCCACCGGGGCCCGCTTAGAAAAAGTTAACACCGGTAAAAAGCAAACTCTCTATTCATACAACACCAACTATCAGCTTGAAAAATCCACTGGCACAAGCTACCCCAATCAGACTTACCAATGGAGCTCCACACTTTTAACCTCACTGTCTCAAGGTGAATTCAGTGAGACCATCACCTATGATCCAAAATCAAATCGGGTGATGAAAATAGTTCAAGGAGATAAAGTTAAAACCTATAGCTGGAAAGAGACCGCCACTGAAACAACTCTCTCGATCAACGAGTCACCGGGGAGTTCGCAAAGCATCACGTATCGCTATCGCCCAGGAAACTCTGGAGAGAAAATTCTCGTAAGCCAAGAGCATAAAGCGGGCAGTCAACACAGGTTGGTAGAGTTTCTTCCCTGCTGCTCACTTCCGACTAAAATCGTGGAAGGCAGTAACATTCATACTTTTAACTATGATGATTCCAATAGGCTTCTAGAGATTAATTTTCCCGATGGCTCATTTCACAAATACACCTGGCCTGAAGCAGGCAAAGTTCCTACCTCAATCATCAGGCCTGAGGGCAGTGCCCAGATCACAGTGACAAATGGCAAGGCCATGCAGCTGGCTTTTAATCAAGAAAAAATCCTCGCCCACTATAATGGGGAGCAACTCATCCGTTTAGAGCGACAGGGCAAAAATCCCCTGAGTATTCAACTTGAGTATAAAGATGGGCAGCTCTGGAGAGCACGGGTGGGAGACATGGCCGGTATTGAATTTACAGGGCCTGGCAAAGAGATGAAAATTCAGGGACCACAGGTAAGTCGTGGAAAGCTTGAATTTTATGCCATCTATATGAAGTTTCTCGAATGGACTCGCAGCTTTGACCCCACCATCCTCCTGGTCCAATAAGACGCAAATTTTGCACATTTGGTGAAAAGCCTGATTACCAGTAAAATAAATTTAGACGTTTCGTCTCAGAGGAGATTTATGAACTTGTTTATGGGTACTTTGTTAATCGCAGCGGGACTTTTCTTGTCACCATTATCCAGCGCTAATGAGGCCAATGGATTAGTGGAATTGACTGACGAGGAACTCAATTCACAGATGGGTTTGTGCCAAGTGGACACGAATGTCACCTCAGATGCTCCCGCCTCCTCTACTTCTCCCTCAACTCCTAGCTCGGGTGCTATCGGCCGCTAAAATAAGGAATTTTACTTATGCTCTTTTCATTTGTTTTTAACCTCTTTCTTATTCTCTCCCCGGCTCACGCAGGCATGCCTCGCATGCCAGATCTTACTCAATGGGATAACATGAGTGAGCAAGAGAAGGCTGAAGCTGGGGCTTTTCTCCTTTTTTACGAGCTGGCCACGAAGAAAGTGATTGGTGGGAAGAATGGGCTCTGCGTAGATTGGCAGCCCAGTGACAACGTGGGATCTCCGGGAAAAATTTCAGTCGGGATGCCGAGTGATGAGTTTTTTGTGACTGGAAAAAGTGAACTAAAACCACAAATGGTTGCTGAGGCTGAAAAACTCAAGTTACTTTTATCGCGCGTCAAAGATTACCTCAATAGCGGATGCGCTGGAGATAGTAAGTGTCTCAGCAACCGCACGCTCAATCTTTCTGGTTATGCCGATGGACAGCGCTTTGGATCGAATCCCGCTCTGAGCTTACAAAATAACTCGAGACTCGCTCAAGATCGCGCCAAAACAATATCTGATATTCTCTCCCCTGTTGGATTTGTCCAGACCCCAGAGCTCAAAGGATACAACAGCCCGCGCGGAGAGGCCGTGCGCGAGAGAAAGGAGCAAATTCCAAACTACCGAGTCGACTGTAAAGAAAGAAGAGTGACTGTGGTGGATATTGGTTTTGAAGCCAAAGGTGTGGATACCCAAACTGGCGACGGTACGATTGCTCCCTCTGTGTTTTCAGCTAGCCGTCGCTTCGTGCATCTATCGAATCTTGCGGCATCCATGCAAATTGTCAAAGCCGCCGGCGGCATCACAGCTGTGAGCAGTGACCAGCAAGCGGATCAGCTCATTGATAAAATCCTTCGCGACAACGGTGTGAGCGATCCAAACATGATCAGTGCGTGTAAAAATACTCAAACACGGACTATGGTCAAAGAACACGTGAGACATTTTAACAGTCAGCCGGCGAATGTACGTTCATCACTACAGAGTCAGTTCGCTAAGGGTGAATACAAAACCTTGCAACAGGCCGGCGCCAATAATAAGACACCAGAAAACGCAGCGCTGCTCGCCTACTACAATAATATGCAAAAGGGCTTCGGTGGTATTCAGGATATGAATCGCTACCCAGACCTTGCCACTTCTGGCCGCTCGACTACGCTCAATGATTGCTTCTCCGCTAAAAATGCTTTAGCCGCGGACATGGATCTAGACCGCAATCTTCGTAAAAGAATGTGTAAGCCCGCCACTCCTTATCTTAAAAATGGCAGCAATGAGCTTAAAGTAAAATTTGAGCCCGACGAGCTCAATGCACACACTCCACTCCATATCGGTTGTCGAAAATGCATGACTGGATTCCGCTTCACTCCTACCACTGTGGTTGATACCAACACCGGTAAAGAGAGAAAGGTTCTCACTCCTAGCTACCGTGACCGCGAAATGAAAGAAGCGCCCACACGTCCACTCATTTCACCAAGTTTTTTCAATCAGAATGTGGCTGGCCTAGGAAAGAATGCTGGACCTTTTGATCGGGTGTTTAAAAACATCAGGCAAGAGATCCAAGACCTCGAGGTTAAGGGCGCTAATGCGACTCAAATCAGACGAATGAATGCGATGAAAGCGCATCTTTTGAGAACTGCTCTTTTTACCGTTGATGGCTCTAAAAAAGTTGTGGCACCGGTAAATAAAAGCTTGGCTGAACTAAAAGATGACCCAGACTTTAAGGTTCTACTGAATGATCTTAAGATCACTAACGAGGGGCTTGCGACCCTGCTCGACGTAAATAGTCGCGTGGTGGGTCCAGGCGCCATCGCCACCGAAGCCAACTACGTCAAAGCAAAAATTAATGGTGGCCAGGCGGCGGTCGTTGATAGGTATGAGAAAGTCCTCTACCCAGGTGCTTATGCCCGTGAAGTCCTCGGAGGATGGTGGGGTGATGACCGTAATAGTGCACCAAAGGATAATCTCAGCTTTGGAGGCATGAAAAAACCTCGCTTCTACGTACTCGATAATTGTGATTGTGAAGCTGATGCCGATAAACTTTTTGCGCAGGCCCTCGAAAGTGGTCGTCCTTACGCCGTAGGTGAAGTCCCGTTAAATTTAAGTGCGCAAGCCTCACCCAACTCCTGCCTCATTTCTATTCCAACTCCTCCTTCCTGTTTAGTTGACCCTAACGAGCAAGGGGTTGAGGGTAATGGTGACCCAGCTCCGGAATCCAGGATCAAGTGGCTCGGCTCTGACGGGAACCTCATGGATAAGGCCATCTCCGAGATGCCCTCGTATTTCCAAAGCCTGAACGCCAATGCTAAACCTCGTGGCTGTGAAGGCCGTACACCCGCTCAGATCGCACAGAAGATTGTCGACAGTGTTCAGTGCCGTGGTGACCGTAAACTGCCTCACGGAACGAATGAAGAGCTCGACTGCGCCTCACCATAAAAATAGTTTAACCTAATACCAGTACACTTCAGTTTGTAAGTCTACTGGTATTAGTTTGATCCTCCCCTGAAGAAAGATTATTGGAGTATCAAAATTTATTCGCAATCGAAAAAATCCGCTTGGCCCTAGGGTAAAATCTCCGAAGAGACTCCATCCTTTAGGAGGAATTTCATGATTCTTTACTCTCTTTCAAACTCCTCACTCTGTTTAGATGTTTATGAAGATAAGGTGGTTATCACTCCTAGGGCCTGGAAGAGTATGTTGTCAAAAAAATGGTCTAGCGCAAAAGTCATTTTTTACAAAGATCTAAAAAATGTAGAGATTGAAAAACGCTACTGGCCGATGCGCCACCGACTCAACTTTGCGGTGGGAGATGACAAGATTGCTTTTGAGTATCGACATCTCGAATTATTTTTTGATCAACTAAAAATTTTTCTGGAAAGACAAATCCTCAAGTTCCACCACTCGCACTTGGAACCCACATCACTGCGCCTGCGTTCTATTCCGGAGCTTATTGATGAAAAGAAAAAGAAGAAGGCTCAACTCAAACATCAGAGTTACGCCGCATAATTTTTATTATTAAATGAAGCTTTAAATTAAAAAGCCTCCATTTTGGAGGCTTTTTTTTTATTAGATCTTTTCTGTTTCTGCGAAGAAGTTAAGCGGCTGTCTCACGTCCACCACACCTCCACCTTTTGGCTTTGGAAACTCGATGATCCCGAGCACCTGTGACATACAGTCCACACCTTTTTTAGAGAAGCGAGCGTCTTTAGCTTTAATCGAGCTCTTAGAGACTTTCCCCGTAGGTGAAATCTGGAAATCGAGATCAATCACGCCTTTGATATCAGAGGCCGTGATCAGTTCTTGCTGGTAACAGTGCCTAAACTGAGGAAGGTACTCTTGCAGAATTTTTCTCAAAAGCTCTGGGTCCATTGAACCCAGCACAACTGTTTTTGGCTCAAGATAAGAGTGATCAAATCCTTTCTTAGACACTAAGCCTTTAGCACCTGCGGAAGTGGCAGCTGCACCAGTGGCATCACTGCCAAGCTTGCCCACACCCACGTTGGTTCCAGTGGCCGTTCCCGACAAGGCCGACTGCGAAGATCCGATACCTTTGTTGGTAGCTGCCGGAGCACGCCCAGTGGCCGAAGAGTCGGCGGGAGCGGTATCTGAGACGACTGAATCAAGGCTTACGCTAGATTTGAATTTATAGGCCATGGGTTTAGGCGCAGGAGCGGCGGCTGGAGCCTCGGCAACCTTCGACTCACTCGGTGCAGCCGAAGCTGCAGCGGCCATCTGAGGCTGGGCTTTGGGCTGCTCTTGAGTTTTTTGACCCGTGTTTTCTGTTTTAGAATTAACCTCTGTGGCCGAGATCTGGACATTCGAATCACTATCCGTCTGTTGCACAGCTTTATAGACAATTGTGATCTGCTTAACTTCTTCAGGTAATTTTTCTGGGAAAGTAATCAAAAGCAGAAGCAAGAAAGGAATAAAGATTCCAGCTGCCACTTTGGAAGCTTCTTTATAGAAAAGACGATCACGCCAAAAGAGCGGAGCCGGTCTGATGGTGAGAGTCTGCTCCACCAATCGAAGAGAAACCTGGTGAACCCCGTAAGTGAGGAAAAGATTTTTACGACCAAGTTCAGGATCACGCGAAGAAGAAAACCCCTCAGGGATCTTTAACTCCCAACGCCCTTTAGTGTGTGTCACCAGGGTTACATCATCACTGATTTCAGGGAACCAGATTTTATTCTTATCATTTTTTGGACTTAGAATAACATCATGCTTTGAGATATCGACGAACTGAACATCCAAGACCTGACCGGAGGAGTAAACCACCACTTCGAGGCGAACTTCTGCTTTATTAACCTCAAGATCGAGTGGCTCAACAGTTGAATCCAGTGCCTCTGAAGGCTCATCGCCATGCAAGTAAAAGGTCGGCTCTGTGACAATGTCTTCCGGACGAATCGGGATCGTAAGGTCACAATACTCTTGATCAACAAGGGTAAGCCCAGCGCGATCTGGAATAAAGATGGGTGCATCGGCCTGGGCCGCAGCCACCAGAACGCCCACATCTTTTTCAGCATCAACCACTAATATTTCTTGCTCTTCGAGCAGGTTAACATTGAAAGCCAAATCAGCAATCGTCAGTACATCCCCACTGAATAATTCAGTTTGCTGGATTCTTTTACCGTTAACAAAGGTTCCATTCGTCGATGCCAGATCGATGACCTTAAGATTTTCACCTCTCAAAATCAAGTAGCAGTGTTGGGGAGAGACACCTTTTGCATCAATCACTATGTCACAGATGTCTGCTGAACCTACCAGCAGTTTCGTGCGATTAAGAAGGTGATTGCCATGAATGCGTGCATCCAGCCCCTCTAATTGAAAAATGTTACTAAGCGACTTCTTCGCCATTATTTTTTCTCCGACATCGCGACGAGTTGTTCAGCCTGGCGGCGAATACGCTCTGATAACTGACCTGGGACTTTAAGCCCAGTGCTGTTTAAATTTTTTACGAGGGCCAGTGCTTCTTGTGGGCGCCCTGAGTAGAGATGCCATTGCGCCATGGTGAGGGCGAAATCCTCACGAGTGCTAAACTTCGAAGGGATCTGAACGATGTAGGCGCCAGCTTCTTTATAATTTTTAAGTTGAACATAGGCCAAAGCTTTGAGATGCAAGACTTCAGCGTCTTTAGCATCCTTAAAAGGTGAGTTATTTAAAATCTTGAGCGCCTCTTGATTAAGATTCTGTTCAAGATACAACTGCGCAAGATTGAAGGCCGGGCTCACAAACTGTGGCGCCATTTTGTGAGACTCTTTGAAAGAGTCATAGGCCAGACTGACACGACCAAGACGCTGATAAACAACACCAAGGTTGTTTTTGATCATCGCTTTTTCATCATTTGATTTTGCTAGATCAAGCGCCATGCCTAAAAAGAAGCGGGCCTCTTTAAGTTCACCATGCCAGGTCAAACAGTTCCCGACCCAATTCCAATAGCGAGCAGACTTCGCTTCTTTCTCATACTGCTTGCGGGCATTTTGAGTAAAAGTAGAGAGATCACCTTGGTAACACTCTTTTAGAATGTGATCTGATTTTTCCACATTCGCGCGCTTCCAGAGACTTTCGGATTCAAATAATTTTGACTCACTATCCACGACTAGTTTCTGGTGGGGCTGAGAGGCACAGGCACCAAGGAGTGCAAGGAGTGAGAGAGTTAATATTTTATTCATTTGCGCACTCCTGAGATTTCATCCATCGAGGTAGCTGAGAGAGATGTTTGCACCGGAGAAGCAAACACAATGTCTCCCGAAGGTGTTCGTGTGGTTTTTTTGAAATCAACCACTTTCGTTTGGAACACCTTAGAGATGTTATGCATCTCACCTTTAAAAGAAGCCACAAAGTCCTTGTCAACGTGATTGACTTCTAGCCCCTGAAGGATATCCGCGACAGAGGCATAGAAGCCCTGTAACTGTTGGTTGGTTTGTTCACGAATCTTACCGCTATCGCTTGAAAGAAGAGGTTTTGCCTCCTCTCCTACTTTTTTAATTTCTAACAAGAACGCCTCAAGTTTCACATTAAACTTCTCAGGATCAAAAGCTTCTTCTTTCTTCATCAGTTCAAGCTTGAGTGTTTTCTCACGCATGTTTTGGAACTTTTCTTGGTGCTGAAAATCATTGATTAGTGCGGCGACCTTAGGATGATCTTTTTCGCGCTTTAACTCACTTCTGAGCGATCTCTGCTTCTCTTCTGGCTGATCCCAGTAGAGATCAAGCAGATAAGTGACATACTCATCACGATCAAGATTCTTCTTCTGATCGCTCCAGATTCCGGTCATGCGTTCAGCATCGTTTTGATCCCAGTAATACCAGAGCATATAACTTGCAATCTTCTTATGAACTTCTGGTGAGGAGGTACATTTGGAAAATTCACTAAATCCATTTTTAGCAATTTGATCGTCTCCCAGCACCAAATGAAAACCATTCGACAGCTGCCATAGACGATCTTGCTCCTTACTTCTGTCCTTACAAGACTTCCGGAGCATCTGATCTGTCAAACGAACGGCCCCACGAAATTCTCTCATGTAAGCCATCTTCTCAACCATCGCGGTCAAATGAGGGATCTTCTCTTGTAGATCTTTGGCTTCCATAATCTCAACAGATTTTTCCATCCACGGGATCGCGGCCACAGGACTCGCGAGGTCAAGCTCTAACTCGGCTGCTTGCACTCCCGCCAGAGAACGAACCTTCACCGGATAGATCGTGGTCTTATAGACATCTTCAAATATCTGAAGGGCTTCACGACGACGGCCCACCTTTACATGGTCCTGAGCAGTCACAAACAGGATTTGGCCCAGGATGATCTCTGTCTGCTCAATCGTCTTGGCATCAAACTTTAAAAAACCTTTTTTGAATTCGCTGATCCAGTGAGTGATCTTCATCACTTCCTTAGCCTTAATAAAATCATCCACCAAAAGCTTCATCAGGTCTTGCTGACTCTTGAGATCTTGTGGGTACGATTTATTATATTTTTCGAGGGCGACAACGGCTTTGTCATCAATCTTCATTTCTCTATGAAGCTGGAAGAGTTTTGGATAAATCTTATGAGACATCTCATCTTTAGGAAAAATCTCGATGTGGTTCTCGTAAGTATAAACCAAAAGATTTTTCTGGGTCATACCTTTGAGTTCTTCTTCACCAGTAATCGCCAGAAGTGAGTTAAGGATCTTGCGCTGTCTTCCCTGATCGACGACCTTTACAATTTTTGAGTCGTCCAAGGCTTGTTTGTAAGCTGAAGAAGCTTCAGAGTAGTTATTTACAGCATAGTAAGTCTCACCAATAAAGTAGGCGTACTCATCTTTTTTATCCGCATCAAGTTTTCTTAAAATCTTAAAATAACTAACAGTCCGCTCGAGGTCACGGGCCCCGAATTCATTTTCAGGCTTTTTCACGTTCTTGGCAGTTTGCAACTGAAGAAATCCAGCCACAGAGCGGACTTTTTCCACTCCATCTTCCTTTTGGCTAACAAGCTTTAGTTCAGGCTGGCGTTGATCAAGTTCATAGAGCGTGAGCAGTTTCTGTGAAACACGTAAATGATCATCCCAACGCTTATAGGTGCGATAAAAATCAAGCTCATAAAGCACGAGTTCTTCTTGGTATTTCTCAAGCTTACGTGAACCAATCAGATCCTGCATTTGATTGAGGATCGCTTCTGTTTCTTTTCCATGACCTTTATCTGCCGCTCTCTTTGCGAGTGAGAGCAAATAAGGCATCGGGTCTTGTTCATTTTTAACATAGAACTCACGACCGTCATCAATACGACTAGCAAAAACAAAGAATGGAGCTAGGTTTTGCAAAGACTGCTCACGGATATCGACATAACGAGAATCTTTCGAAAGTTTATACGCCGTCTGCAACTGATCGATCGCATCGTTAAAACGATTGGTCTTGAGATAACACCAGCCAAGGTTGAGGTGATGTTTTGGTTTCCAATCATCCGTTTCATCCAGGACTACTTTCTCGTAATAGCGGATTGATTCTAGATATTTTTTTTCGTTGTAATAGAAATCAGCGAGCGATGTTTCTGCGTGGTGACGCAGAGGAGTTCCGTTCTTGATAAGCTTAAGAGCTTCCAAGAGATACTTCTCCGTTTTTTTATCGCGTCCATAGTCACGGGAATTGAGGGCAAGTGTGTAATAGATCGCCCCACGGCGAATAGAGTCAGGATACTTCACCAGTAGTGACTCACCAAATCTTTTAGCTTCGTCATACAGACGAATCGACTCAGAGAAGAACGAGTCCTTGCGGTTATGCTTGGATCCATCTTTTGAATCAAGAAAAGCCTTGTTTTCTTTTTCCAAGACGAGCTTTATCCTTTCAGAATAAAGCTCTAATAAGCGGTAGTGAACCTCGTCACCTTTTTTGTTAGCCTTTTCAAGCATCTCCGTTTCTGTTTTCACCAGTTTCATCAACTCATGCCAGCGAGCTGGCATCTGTTGAGCGAACACCGGAGCAGAACTCAAAAGCATTGTAAGTAGGAATGCTGATCGAATATCCATAACTAGTTACTCCCTCTCACAATGAACTTAAACTGCGTAAATCCGACTTTTGCAGACGTCGACATGATTTTTTCAATTTGGTTATAGTCGGTGTCCTTGTCAAACACCAGATTGATCAAAGCGCCTTCCTCAGCCTTCTGCTCTTTTTCAGTCAGAGTCGAGTGGCGCTCTTTGAGAGCATTCTCGAGAGAAGCCAGGGCCTGTGCCTCACCGGCCGGCATTCTGGAAACTTCTTTATTATCTAAGAAGATGACCTGATCCATATTGAGCTGCACGACTGGTGCGTAGTGAGTAATTTTTTGGGATTCAGAGTCCGCCATATTGAGTTTTTCTACTACCTCAAGCGTCAGATCCGAAGCATTGTAATTCATCAAAAGAAACACGAGGAGGATAACCAGAATGTCCAGAAGTGAGGTGATATCAACTTCAACTGGTTCGGCAGCTTTGCGGCGACGAAATGTCTTATTCATTTTGCCGCTCCTTTCTTTCCATCGAACACAACTTCCTCAAACATTTTTGTCTTTGAGTTCTTATCTTCTTTCGCGTGATCAATGACCTTCACGAGACGGTGAAAAGCCACTTTCCCCTGAGGTCTCAGCATGGCAATTCTTTCTTTGGGATACTGACTCTTAAGTTTTAGTAAAAGAGCGCGGAATTGATCCCACTGAGAATCCGTGAAGCTTGCGACTTTTTCTGCTTCTTTACCCTTTCTTACAATAATTTCATTCGGTGTTACTTCCAAAACTAAATTCAGAGGATCTTTCTCTATCTTATCTTGAGTTACTTCACGCACCATCGGCACACTGGAGCCGATCTCAAAGACATCAATGAATTGAGCACTCATGAGAAGGAAGAAGATGAAGATAAAAACCGCATCCATGATAGGAATCAGATTCGGTTTTTCCGGTTTTTTCATTACATGACGAGCGCGCATACGTACCTCAGTAGCTCTCTAAAAAATTTTCAAATCGATCTTAAGCCGCGTCTTGGTCCTGACGGTAAGCTTTTTTCGTCCCCAATAAATCCATAAGCTTGACGGAATTCTCTTCGATCTCTTTGATCATTTTTTCACCACGGCCTGCCACATATGCGTGGATCATCATGAGAGTAATGGCTGAAATGAGCCCGAGGGCTGTCGTGTTCATGGCGGTGGCAATACCCATGGCGAGAAGTTTGGCTTTCTCAGCTGCTTCTGCATTTGCCACAGCCGCAAATGAAGCGATCAGACCTTGAATCGTTCCAAGAAGACCAAAAAGTGTTGAAACGTTCGCCATCAAAGCGATGGTTGGAAGTCTGCGTTCAATCTTCGGCACCACTTCTAGGATGGTTGCTTCAAGAGAATCCTGAACCTGATCTTTTGTTTGGTTAGCGCGCTTCAATCCATTTTTCATCACCAGTGCCAAAAGTGAGTTTGATTCGGCACAGGCCTGGATGGCGGCAGCCATCTCATTGCCTACCACAAATTTGCGGATAGTATTCATGAGGCTTGCCCCGTCAATATCGTAAGTGCGAAACCGCTTCATTCTTTCGATGGCAACCGCTAGCCCCACGGCCCAGACGGCCACAATGACCCACATGAACACGCCCCCGTCGGACATGAACTTGGCGGCCCATTGGAAAAAGTTTAAATCAGATTGTACCACTGCACTGGAGAGCGCATCTGTAGCTGCTTGGGTGGCGGTGTTGGTTTCCATAGTCGATACTCCCAAAGAATTTATCGTAGCGTTTTAATATCGTGTTTAATCATGGGATCAAAATCAGCTCGGTTATAAAGATCCAGTTCAAAGCGTCTGCGATCTCTCTCACGAACTGATAAATCCCCTGGAGCAACCAGTTGTCCTTTAACTTCTAGGTCTCCTAGATCGAACTTCTCGTACTTTTTGTACTGATAGATGACGTTTTCTTCAGCGATGGCCCCTAAAGAAATCGAGAAAACGAACAAAATTAAGAGCTTATTCATTGGTGACCTCTTTGCGTACAGTCTGACAATTTGAAGCTAGGCCAAATGAAAAATCCCCTAGTTCATCCGCCCAAAAGGCCCCATGAAACTTCCAGAAGGCTTCAAATCTTGAGCGTTTCACTTCTACCTCGCTGCCACGACCGCGATCAGAGATGAGTTTTTTCTGACCATAAACGAGATCTTTTTTTCGTGCGATGATCTCAAGTTTGATCTTAAACATCTCTTCAGAGAGCACGTACACTTCACGAATAAAATCAAACATATCTTTCTTGGCATGATAGTTAATTCGCCCCTTTAAGTTTTCTTCAACCGCTTTAATTTGCTTGAGACTCTCCTCCAACCACTTCCGGGCCGGGGCACGAGTAGAGAGACCGTGGACAAGATTCTCAAAATTTTTCATCTCCGCTTGTACTTTTTCGAGGGATGAGTAATCCAAAGCGAAGCGTGGACGCTGACGAATTTGAGCCGCCAGCTGAGCGATGAATGGATTAAGTTTCTTACTCTCCTCACTTGAGAGTTTCATGAGATTATAAAAGTGCGTCTGAGAATTCTGGTGAGACTTGAGCATCGCCTCAAGTGCATCAGACTTCGCTTTATAATTATTATAATACTCATCAATCACAACTAATGAATCATCGTAAAGACAAAGACGAAAATACCCGAGGGCCGTGAGCACTTCAGACTCTGGGAAAAAGTAGGATTCCATCAATGGAGACTTGTACGTCACAAGCAGCCCCAGTGAACGGTTATAATCTTTCAAGTTATAGTGCGCCCAAGCTTTCTCAAGAAGAATGTAGGGCCACTTGTAAGCTCTCTTAGAGATCTGGTTATAGGCATCAATGGCATCTTGGTATCGACCTTCTTTATAGAGTTTTCGTGCACGCAGCACACGGCAATCCTCACCAAGAACAGTGTAGTAGCGCTTTAAGAGTTTAGAGTTAACCTCGCCTGCTCGTTTTTCTGCACTTTGGTAGCATTGCTCTTCAAAGGCTTCACGGTCTCCCATTTTCCCGGCGTCCGCTGCCATATCGGCCATCACAAAGCGGGCCTCTGGGTAGTAGCGGTGCCACTTCGGAACGTTCAAAAGCCACTGACGAGCAACATTAAATTTTTTCTCTTCCCAGGCCTTGCGCCCAAGCAGAAACTGCACGCTGGCGACAGGAAAGCGAGCCAGGACCTTTTGATCGTAATCTTCGAGTGCTTCTACGTTCGTCTTGAGCACGAGGTCTTCGAGGAGCTCGAGGTCTGGAGTCTCAATATCTTTTTTCTTTGAGAGCATGCGCACGTGAGTATCAAGCGCCGTGTAGATGAATCCCATCTCCGCAAGTTTTTCTGGTTCCGGGTAGGATTTCCATTCAATCTCTTCGGCCCCAAGAGTAAGGGAAAATAAAAGTGCAAAAAGCATAATTCCCCCTCTCATTAGTAAGACCAGCCCAATTGCAGGATCAAATCATTATTGGATCTATGAATTTTATTTTTTGGGTTCCTTGGCCCAGGCGCCAAATACTGCGTTCCTACCCATTCAAGTCCGATATGCCAGTTTTGATTGATATGAAATTTCACCGCACTTTTCACATAAGCACCGCTGTAACTTTCTCTATCATAGCGATTGACGGCACTTGAAACACGGGCGGTCTGGAGGTTCGATTCTGTCTGGATTTGCGCGTACCCGATTCCGAAACTCCAATCAAAATAGACAATGGAGTTGAAGGTATTAATTTTACCATAAAAGGGAGACCACACAATTCCTAGACCTGTGGTAGAAAGGGGGCGTCGAATGAATGGAACGCCCCCGTTAAGAAGTTCGACGTTTTTATAGTTGTCATTGTTGCTGTTGGTGTAGCCCAAATACATGGCCTCAACGGCCCATTCTTCGTGGAAGTAGTAGCCAAGCTTAGCGGCTACCCCTGAAGTGTCTTGGAAAGTGGACGTGAAGTTTGAAAGATACCCCACGTCCACATAGATTGATTTCTCTTTTTTGTGAATCTTATTCTGTAACACATACACTGACTTATCTGGATCGAGCCAGAGGAAGTCGTACAAACTCTCTTCCCCTGCTCGAATTCCCTGTGCCCACAACATCAACCCACTCAACAACATCAACTTCAGCATGTATGAACTCCCACTCTTAGTACTGATACTTCACTTGGATATTTGCGCCTACTGCAGGAACATGACCTTGATTGAACTTCAAGTTTCTTCCGTCAAGAGTCCACTGAGTTGAGATCACTCCATTCACTCTTACTTCCAGTGAGCCAGCGACAGGTGTCTGCGAAAGGCTAAAGGAGTCAATGAGATTTTGGATATCTGTACCGATCTCAGTGAGCGTTGAAGCGAAGTTTCCATCAAGATTCAAGATGCTACCGCCAGTGTTATTCGACTGATAAGCATAACGAGCGAACTGACATCCAGCAGTCTGACAGTTGGTCTTAACAATTGAATAGGCTCTTACATAATCCGCACCAAGGTGAGCTTTCTCAGCCAGATAACGGTTTAAGTAATACTGTGTCGACTGTGGAGACTGGTCTTCTTCATCTGACACGAATACGAGAACCAAACGTGAGTCTGAACGGTAGTGGGCTTGTGCATAACGATCGAGGAACTTCTCTGCAGCAAAAAGACCTCTTTCACGAGATGAACCGTTGGTTCCTACTTGGATATGTGCTTTGAAAGTAGAGATAAAGGCCTGTGGATTTCCATTGGCCTGAACCGCTGTCAAACTCTCAAGTGATCCTGGAACAGCTGCACCACACTTATCTGCAGTTGAACAGTCAGTTGTGGTGATCCCCATTTTGAAGTCGATTCCACGAGTAATGAAATTTCTGATGAATGAATCGAAGTTGTTAGCCAGAGAAGCTTGATCATCACCCATTGAGCCAGAGTTATCAACGATCCAGGCGATATCAACTTTCTTATCTGAGTCTGCTACTTGGGTAAAGCTATCGGTCCAATCACTCACTGGGTTACCGCCGCCAACAGTTCCACCTGCAGTTGAACCGGTGCTTGTTCCACCAGTAGAGCCACCTACAGTTGAACCACCATCAGTTGTTCCACCAACAGTTGAACCACCATCAGTTGTTCCACCAACAGTTGAACCACCATCAGTTGTTCCACCAACAGTGTTACCACCAACAGTTGAGCCGCCATCAGTGTTTCCACCAACAGTTGAGCCACCATCAGTATTACCACCAACAGTTGAGCCACCATCAGTGTTACCACCAACAGTTGAGCCACCTACAGTAGAGCCACCATCAGTGTTACCACCAACAGTTGAACCACCATCCCAACCACCGTCAGTTTCTGGGACTTCCATTTCAGGAGCGAAAGGGTTTTCAAGATATTCTTTTTCGTAGAACTCTTCTTTATTACACCCTACAAGTCCGAAAGCGAGAACGAAGAACAGTGCGCGAAAACTAAGCTCATTGGTTAACGTCTTCATGACGGACTCCCCATAGAGCGCATCTAGGATTAAGCTATTTTTTTTCATGACCCCTTATCGCATGGGGGGTCAATTAGCTTAAGTGCCTTGCGGTATCCTTCGATTTTGGTTTCAACAGACGTGCAACAGGAAAGTACGTGCCACAACAAAATCGACAGAATTTTATGTAATCAAAGTTTAGGCCTATCGGTCGGTTGGCTCAATAACATTGTAAAAATCTCAACAACTCCCTATTCTTTCAATCACTTAGAGTCACTCCCTTAAGCGAAAAATGTTTATCATGACCGGCCCTTTCACCCCCAAAACTAGCAATATTTTGAGGCATCAGAGCGTGGAGACAAAGGCCTCATTCATAAGTTAATTTAGCCCTCATGCTACTTACTCTCGATAAACTCTCCCTCTCGCACGATGAGACGGCGAAATTTCTTTTTACACTTAAAGATAACGCTGCCATTGAATCCGTGCTGGTCCCCTTCAAGTCCCGCGATGCTGTTTGCCTCTCAACCCAAGTGGGTTGTGCCATGGGATGCACCTTCTGCTTTACCTCAAAAATGGGACTTAAGCGTCACTTGAGTTCTGATGAGATTATTGAGCAATACCTCGCAGTCAAAAAATGGGTGCTTGAAAAAAATCAACAACGTCTTCCTCCTAATATTGTCTTTATGGGACAAGGTGAACCCTTACATAATTTTGATGAATTAAAAAAAGCCATCGAGTGGCTGACATCTCCTCGCGGAGGAAAACTAGGTCCGCGCCAAATCACTGTCTCAACCGTGGGTTTTGTTCCTGGACTCGAACGCTTCAGTGAACTGGGTGGAGTCAATCTCGCTCTCTCTCTGCATACTCCTTTTGAAGCTCAGCGCTCTGAGATAATTCCTCTCAATCGCCGCTGGCCCTTAAAAGATATTTTTGAAGCCTTGGACCAGATCCCTCTACGTAGCCAGCAGTTTATTAATTTTGAATATCTCATGATGAAAGACTTCAACATGACGCCCACTCATGCTGAAGCTCTGGCTCAACTGATTGGCCCTCGAAAAGCGATCATGAACCTGATCCCCTTCAACCCCTACCCTGGGGCCCCGTGGCAGCGTCCCACGAGTCTTGAGATCGAGGAATTTAAAAAGCTTCTCGTCGCTCAACGTCTGCGTGTTTTTCTGAGAACCACCAAAGGTGATGAAATCATGGCCGCCTGTGGTCAGCTCAATACGCAAAAGGAGCTGCAGTGAAAGATCGCTTTCATGGCATCGGTCGCGTCTATGGCCGAGTTGCTCTCGAGTGTTTAACTGAAGCCTCCGTGATGGTGGTGGGAATAGGTGGAGTGGGATCTTGGGCAGCAGAAGCTCTTGCCCGCACTGGTATCGGCCATTTGATTTTAGTTGATCTCGATGATGTGTGTGTCTCTAATATTAATCGACAGGTCATGGCAGCGGACTCCACCGTCGGGCAGTTTAAAGTGGAGGCGATGGAGAAGCGCCTCAAGGATATTAATCCCGCTCTTAAAACGACTTTGATTCCTTCGTTTTTGAGTCATAAAAATCTCTCAGAACTTTTAGCACTCAAACCATCGGCCATCGTCGATTGCACCGATGATGTTACGAATAAATGTCTCTTGGCGGCAGAATGCCGTAAACACCAGCAGCTGCTTTTAACTGTAGGCGCTTCAGGAGGAAGACGAGATCCCTCATTTGTGACGACCTCTGATCTTTCTGCCACTCGTAACGATCGACTACTTTATCGAGTCCGAAAAATTTTGCGTGCTGATTATGATTTCCCAAAAGAGACTCAAGGTGGATTCGATATCCCCTGTGTTTACTCATCGGAGAGACCTGTTTATCCTACTAGTGATGGCTGTTTGAGTTTTGACCCTGAAGATCCTGGCAAAGGGATGGATTGTGAAACGGGTTATGGCTCAGTGAGTTTTGTCACAGGAACCTTTGGTTTTCATGTGGCAGCTGAAACGATTAAGCAAATTCTAAAAAAAGAAAAAAAGTACTTACTATGATGAACCTACTCGAACCACTTATTCCAACCTACTCTTTTCTCTTCATTGCTCTTAGCACTCTCCTCTTTTTGCTCCTCTCTTTTATGGTGATCTACTTTCGCTTCAAAGAAAAAGTGGCATATGGGGTTGGGACAGACCCGACGAGTGGCTTAGGTAAGATGGCACGTGTGCATGGTAACTTTGCTGAATACGCCCCCCTCTATTTACTGGAACTCATGGCACTGGAAATTGCGGGTACGGAGAAATTCTGGATCTGGATCTTGGGCTCAAGCTTTCTCCTCTCACGCCTTCTTCATTGGAAAGGCATGTTTCACAAAAAGACGCCCAATCCCTTTAGGGCGAGCGGGATGATGCTCACCTTCGGCGGTCTCATCGTGATGTCTCTGCGCTTACTGTGGATTGTGTTCCGATGAGTTTTCTCGTTAATCTTTTTAAGGATCAAAGGCTCCCCCGCTGGGACAAAGTGGTCTTGGTGATTTTGGCGCTGCTGGTTGTGTCACCCTTGGATTTAATCCCTGACTGGTTTCCGGTGATTGGTCAGTTGGATGATCTGGTCATGATTGGACTCATCAGTGAATACATCTTTCATTTCTTGGACGATGAAATCCCTCTTTCACACTGGCCCTATCAATTGAAGTATTTTGTGTGGCTGAAGACCTTTTTTACGCCCTTTGCTTTCATGGCACCAAAAGTGATTCGCAATAAACTCTTTAAATTTAAACCCCGACCATTTTAGAGAAAGAAATTCTCCGGGGCCCCTNNTGAACTTCAAGCTCTTTGATGCCTGCATCAATCTTTGCATTCATCTCGCTCCACTCTTCTTGCGACTGAAGCCACTCGGCTTTGAGCATCAACTCTCTATCCGAATAATCAGGAAAATAGCGTTGCCTTAAATTCTCTCTCAGCTCAGCTTTTTGTTCACGGTGACTAAGCCATGCTTCAACGTATTTATTATAGCGAGAATCATTTGGGTAAACTCTTTCAAACCAAGCCTT
>DIVA01000021.1:0-43593 GCA_002435705.1 Bacteriovoracaceae bacterium UBA6144 | reverse complement strand
ACCAGAGTCAGCCCTGTATCAGGCATCACCCTCATCACTGCTGACTGGGTAGTACTGAGTGAATCTGTCTGGGGTGTAAAGGTCAGGTTATGGGCAATTTTAGAAGGAAGATTAAAGCGGGGAGAAAAACTCAGTAGGCTCCCTCCAAAAAGAAGGCATAAAATCCAAAATCTCATTCCTAGAAACTTCATCATATAAGTTTATTGTGATAGAGAGATAATGAAGTGACAAGCAGCAAGCTTGTAACTTAAAAAGTCAGGTATATGTCTCTCTTTATTGATACCTCACCCCTTAAAAGCTATCCCCTTTATCGAAAGGTGTTTTTCGGTCAACTGATCTCGATCTTCGGCTCGCAAATCACGAATGTGGCCCTTCCGTGGCAAATCTATGCCCTCACCGGCTCGACTTTTGATGTTGGTGCTATGGCGATGGTGCAACTGATTCCTTTGCTTGGAGTGGGTATGATCGGTGGTGCTATCGCTGACAGCTTTGAGCGACGTTGGGTTTGTATCATTAGCGAAATCCTGCTGGCTCTCTGCAATGCCATACTTATTATCCTCACTCTTACAGAGAGCATGACTGTGGCTTGGATTTATACCATCGGCGCTTGCATGAGCGCACTCAATGCCCTTCACCGTCCCGCTTTCTCAGCCCTCATTCCACAATTAGTTCCAAAAACGGCCCTTTCTCGTATTAGTCCGCTCAATTCATTTATTTCAAATTTCGGCATGATCGCAGGCCCCGCGCTGGGAGGTCTTCTGATCGCACAATTTGGGATTGCTTGGACCTACGTGGTAGATCTCTTGACCTACGTATTTGCGATCAGCATGCTCCTGCAACTTCCAAGTCTCAAAGTTTCTGGAGATTTTATTCCTGTCACCATGAAGCGGATCAAAGAGGGTTTGAATTACGTTAGAGAGCGCAAAGATCTCCACGGAACATACATTGTCGACATCATCGCCATGACTCTGGCTTTTCCGAACCCACTCTTCCCTCTCTTGGCTGCTAGTATCGCAGGAGCTGACAAACTGGGCTGGTACTACTCTTCCATTGCCATCGGTGCTCTGATCGCAACTCTGACGAGTCGCTGGACACTGTTTAAAAAGCACCATGGACAGATGATCACAATCTCGGCCAGCCTGTGGGGTGTGTGCATCGTTTTATTTGGGGTCAGTTTAAACTATTTTTATCTCTCACTCTTTTTTCTCATGGCCGCAGGATTTTTTGATATGGTGAGTGGCATTTTTAGGTCTACCATGTGGAATGAAACCATTCCTCATGACAAACGCGGACGGCTCGCAAGTGTCGAGATGCTCAGCTACGCTTCCGGTCCTTTGATTGGGAGCACGCTCATGGGATGGATGGCCGATCTCTGGTCGGCTTCAGAAGCGCTGATTTTTGGGGGAGTAAGCTGTTTTATTATCTGCCTCTTGGGTGGATGGAGTCTGAGAGCATTTTGGCAGTATGAGGCACAAGCATGAATAAAAGCATCGAGCAGTGGCTAGCGCAAACCATTGTAGGATTGAATCTCTGTCCTTTTGCAAAAGACATTGTAGGAACACCTCAGTTCCCTCATTTTTATTCCCCCGCGCAAACAGAATTTGAAGCACAAGATAAGTTTTTAGAAGTCATTCAGATCATGGTTGAAGATGCCCTGCCCTCAGCGCTGGTTGTGTTTGAAGACTGGACGATTGATTTTGAAATTTTTCACGAGTTCACTCAGGCGATGAACGAGATCTTAGAGGACATCGAACTCTCCGATCAAATGATGGCCATTAGTTTTCATCCTGACTTTCAGCTCGCTGACGCTCCCGCAGAGAGCTTCGCTCACTGGCCTAATAGCTCGCCTCTGCCTCTTATTCATATTTTAAGTCACGCTGAAATTGAAAAAGTCGCGAGCTTCATTTTAGGGAAAGAGATTTCTCGAGTGAATGAAGAACGGATAAAAAATATGAGTCAGGCGCAAAGAAGAGAGCACTGGCCTTGGAAATTTAACAGCTAAAATTCATTGTATTTTTTTGCGTTCCCACGAGATTTCTCAATCGGGTACTTCTGAGCATTGAGCTGCATTTTCTCTGCGATCGCCTGAGAGAGATCAATCCCGAGTAAATCACACAAGCGCAAAAGGTAAACGGCCGTGTCGGCCAACTCATGGCGCACTTGTGTCGATTTTTCTGTCTGCATGATATTTTTGGCTTCGTCCTCAGTCAGCCACTGAAAGAGTTCAAGGAGTTCACTGGCTTCCACAGAGAGGGCCATGGCAATGTTTTTAGGAGTATGAAATCGCTCCCACTCCCGCTCACGGGCAAACTGACTAATCTTCTCTTGAATTGCTTTGTCATCAATCATGAGTTTATTTTACTAAATTATAAACGATGCTAAAATGCCTAAATGTCACAACCTGAAATCATTTTATTTTTTGATGGCGTTTGCGGTCTTTGTAACGGTCTCGTCGACTGGCTTCTTCCTCGTGATCATAAAAAGAAAATTAAATTTGCCACCCTCCAAGGCACAACCGCAGCGACTTTACTCACGAAAGCTCACACTGAAGATCTTAACACCGTGGTGCTGTGGTACAAAGGTCGCATCCTGACCGAGTCGCAGGCCATTCTTACATGCCTGCGTGAACTAGGTGGATTTTGGTCCCTGGCCTACGGGTTGATCATCATCCCTTCTTTCATCAGTGATACTGTTTATCGATTCATTGCTCGTAACCGTTATAAATTTTTTGGAAAACTATCCACTTGTAGAATGCCTCTCCCCGGAGAGCGTTTACAGTTTCTTGATTGAGGTAAAGTATGCGTTTAGCGATTGCTTTTGGATTTTTTCTGTTAAGCCTAAGTTTTTCTCTCTTTGCCCGAGAGATCAAAGTTAAGGTAAGCCTTTCTCCGGCCGGAGACTTCGTCGGTCAGTCGACAAAAGTCCGCGGCTTTGTGGATAAGAAAGGAGCTGAGTTTACGGCTGATGAGCTCACGATTGAAGTGGGGCAACTGAAAACGGGCATTGAACTACGTGATAAACATTTCCACGAAAGACTTGGTGGCGAGAAAGCCAAAATTGTCGTAAAGGGTGCTAAGGGGAGCGGCGGCAAGGGACAAGCAAGCGTGACCGTCAATAAAATCACCAAGCCATTTTCATTTTCTTTTAAAGAAGCCGGCGGTAACGTGCAAGCGCGCTTTGATCTTAAGCCCAGTGACTTTGGTATTTCAAATGTGAAATACCTCGGAGTCGGAGTTGAAGATAAAGTGGTGATCGATGTGACGATACCTGTGCGCTAGAAATCTCTCGCTAAACCTAACGACCAGAGCAGTGACCCATCCATCATCGCCATTGAACTGATGAGATGGGTCTTCTCTCCCACTTTCCATCGTCCATCAACAGAGAATCCAAAAGGCACGGGTCTTCGAGGCTCCACTTTTGCCGTATTTGGATTGGTGTAATCCATCGAGCGAATTAAAACGGGAACACCAAAGCCAATAGCCGCTTCACCTTCAGAGAGCAGTCTCCAGTAGGTGGGCTTGATTAATACACCTAAAGAGTTCACACCGTCTTGAGAGTAGCGAGCGGGATTCGTCGCACTCACGTTACCACTGGCCACGTACACACAGCCATCAATAGTCCATTCACTAAAAGTGTTCCCATAGGCCCACTGAACACCCGCGCACATCCCGCGCTGGGGAGAATAGAGCTTCTCTTCTCCGGCAGAGTCTTTTAGCAGAGCTAGTTCTTGGTAACTCATGTACTGAAGCATACCGCGCCACTTACGTGTAGAAATAAGTTTTGTGCGCTGAGAGCGCGTGGATTCAAGCTTCTCTAGCATACTCTCCACATTATCAATCTCATACTCATAGAGAGCTGCCCCCTCGAGATAGTATTTTGAGCGCGTGTAGTTTTTAAAATCTTCCTTCGACTCTTCTCCCGATGGAAATAATCCATAGAGTTGACCATAGAAAGCGCCCAGGTAGTAGTAACTACGCTGCAAGCCTTTTGAGACTTTGGGCATGCGCCCTTTTTTTGTTTGTAAGTAACGATCGAGGGCAGCTTTCTCTCGTCTCAAACGTTGGTTCAGCATCACTTCAATTTTTTGAATTTTATTATCCAGCTCTGACTTTGATGTCTTTTGTGCAAACGACTCTGAGACCAAGATAAAAATGAGTGTGGCAAAAATTATTTTTATAACCATAGGTGCACCTGGCCCAAGGCCTGCCATGAATCTTGCGTGGCTAGATTCTCCTGAAACACTCTCCTGTTATAGATATCAATCCGAAATTCAATTTTTTGTCGCGGAAACCACTGCAGTCCGGGCCCTGCCGAGAGCGTCTCACTGGTCGTACCCACACTTGATTTATAATAGTCAAAAGTTCCCTGCAGCCACAGACCACGGGCCACCATGAGATGTGTTTGGAGAAGACCATAAAGATAATTATTGCTTGATGCCTCTCCAATCTGACGACTGATCTGACCTACTTCAGCCATTACGGAGTGACCCTTCCCTAGACCAATCCGGTCATGGAGAGCGATGACATTTTGCTTATTATTACCAAGCTCAGTGGCCTGATAAGACAATCCTAAGCGGTTCTGTGCCGTCACTCCCCACTCAAAAATTCCCGAATAGCCCTTTTCCCTAAGGTCTTCGTCTTGCAGATTGAGATCACCCACGAATGAATGAAGAGAGGTTTCTACTTTTTCTCCCACCACATGCAGCATGACTCCGTGAACCTGATTGAACTGAGCCGTGCGCGTTTGAGCACGAGAACTTAAGTTATGATCCGGAATCCTCAGTCCGAAAGCCTTATCCATCTTTCCTGCGTAGATCCCGACTTTTGGAGTGGGCCTCCAGCCCACATAATGCTCACGAGAATAGCCTTTACTCTCCATCAGATTTTGCGCTTCCGCCCGATTGATAGGACGAGTGCCGTAGGTGAAACTCATGATGTACTGATCACGTTCACCGGCCTTGAGAGTGAGGGATGCATCCATCTGCATCTGAATAAATGATTTATTAGACTGACCGGTAAAAGCATTACGATCAAGACCCAGCCCTCGGTATCCAATCATCGGTCTAAGCCATTTGTTCGTCTCAGGATTTATGCCCGGAAAAGCCGAGCGCCTCACAAGCTCTTCTTCGCTCACATCACTGCCGACACCCAGACGTCCGGCAATGGCCGTTGCTCCGACTCCGCGACCGTAGTCATTGAGAGGACCGTTCCCTTGGGGATTAAAATGACAAGTCAGGCATGAGGTGTATTGAAGACCAATATATTGAGGGTAAGCCAGAGCATTGAGGGGTAAAAGCACAATGGCAAACTTACTGATGAGCGCGGCGATTTCTTCTAGTTTTTTAAACATATCACCCTCTCGCAACTTAAATTCTTTTTGCTTCCCATTCATGATCTCCTCAACATGCCGCTCAAATCCCACAATCGGCCCCATCAATTGATGAGAAATCCAAACTCCAATGATAAAGGCTACAAGCATAAATAATAGGCTTAAACAAAAGAGAACGACCAGATAATGCGTGCCTAAATTTTTAGAGAGGTGTTCCGGCAAATGAGAGAGGATCTGCTGGATATAGAGGTAACTAAAAAATCCCACCATTCCACACAGTCCAAAGACAATCGCCACGAATTTAAAAGCAAAGTTCAACTGCTCCTTGGGGTCATGCCAAACCCGACGGCGCTGATCACCTGGATACCACAGCTCTTGATCTTTGCGGAACATCCACCACAGAATGGTCAGAATGCCCACCCAAAGAAAAAGATCTGAAAGATTAAACATCACTCTTTGGGAGTTAAACCACGGAAAGGGAATCCAATCGACAGTTCCCACGCGTAAAGCTTTATCGATAACGTTGCCGCAAATGCCCGCCACAAGAAATGAAACGCCGAGCTTGAGTCCGAGCAACTTGGGATTAAGAAAAAGTTGCACCAGCGTAAAAAGCAGAAATAAAAATGAAGCAATCGATCCCAGAGAGATGACGAGCAGAAAAGGGGGAAGATCTCCCAGGAATCCCAGCATCAGGCCCGGATTATAGAGGTAGGGTAAATACTTGAGCGCTAGTTCTTTAGTAAAAAAGTCCACTGTCACCAAAGTGACTAAAAGAAGAAGCGCTAAAAGACTGTATCTCTTCATCCCACAAGAATAATTGCATCAGAGGAGTCCAGTAAAGCAGCTCTTACTTGAGTGTTTCTCTTTTGGCTTAACGAAGTAGCTTCATCTGACCGAAATGAGATTTTAGGAGATCCTTAAAAATGAAAAAATTCATTTGTCTTACTCTACTGCTCTCGAGTGCCGTGCATGCAGGCCAAATTGAAAGAAGCAAGGCCTATAAAATTCATAATCGCATTGCCGGTGTGCCCCCTACTCCACAGGTGCTGAATCAGATGGAGCAAGCTCTCAATGGGGGAAGAACTGAAGAAGCAGTCAACATCGCCATGGCCCATCGTGGATTCACCAACATCGTTTTAAAAAATTGGCTCAAGCCATGGAGTAACGTGGCTAAATCCACGGCCGTGCCACTTAATGATTTTGTCGCGACGGCCATCGGTCTTATTCGAGACAATGAATCCTTTGATCAAATTTTGTATGAGGATGTGCTCTATCACGCACCAGTGCCTGGAATTAATAACGTGGATCCCTATGCCCGCAACAGTAATGAGCACTACTCTGACCTCGAAGCCCAAGCCTTGGCCCAAGACATGGACTGGGTTGCACCACTGGTGCGTGTTTCACAATCAAGCATGAACACACTACCTGCCACAGCCACGGCTGGTGCCATCACCACACGCGCCTTTGGGGAAGCCTACTTCACTGCCGGAACTAACCGCCGCATGACGCGTTTTCTATTTGTGAATTTTCTCTGCCATGATTTTGAAGAACTCCACGACATCACCGTGCGTGATGATAGAGTCAGACAAGACGTAGAAAGAAATCCAGGTAATGATAGCCGTACTTATCGTAACCAGTGTGTGGGCTGTCATGCCGGACAAGACGCCCTTGGGGGAGCTTGGGCTTATTTTAATTTTACCAATAGCCAAGTTCAGTACAACAACACGCGCGTAGAACCGAAGATGCTCGTGAACAGCTCATTTTATCCAGAGGGCTTCAGAACCATGGATGACTCCTGGAGGAACTACTGGGCGCAAGGACAAAACGCAAAGCTTGGATGGGACCCAAACACACCTCTTTCTGGTAATGGAGCACGCTCACTGGGCTTAATGCTTTCAAAAACCCGAGCCTTCGGTGAGTGTATGGCCTCTCGTTCATGGGAACTCCTCTGTATGAGAAAAATGAAGCCCAGTGAGAAGCCCATTAAGACAGAGCTTGCTCAAGGCTTTATTGATAACAATTATAAAATCAAACAGCTATTCGCTGCCACTCTCGACAGGTGTGTGACCGATGAAAATTAATAGCATCAAAATCAATTTCATTCGCTACGGTCTGGCTTCACTTTTGATGCTGATCTTAGTAGTGTTCACTCAGTGTATTTCCCCCAAGACGGTGTACATCGAGGAGAGAGCTGACGCCAATGCCATCAATATCCCTACCGATGGTCTCCTCCCTCAAGATGTGAATGCTCCGGACGTGGGAGTCAAAGATACTGAGAGAATTTTCATGACGATGAGTGCGCTGACGGGAGTTCCGACCACTAACGGTATTCGTACCACTTACAACACCGTTTATAAAACGCAGCTCCCAAGCTCGTACCGCTTAGAAAGTTTCCAAGAAAGCCACATGCTCGCAACCATGAAAATGGCCACCGAGTTTTGCAACATCATGCTCAACACTGCTGCTCTAAGAGAAGCCGTCTGGCCTGCGTCTCAGATCAACTTTGGTACGGCCAATCTTTTCGCTAACGTTGCCACGAGAGAGGTGTTTCTCATCGCTCTGATGAATCGCTTCTGGGGCCCAGGGGTCTTGGAGCCAGCGGAGTACGAAGAAGGTGGCGAGATGATTGAACAGCTCATGGTGGAAGCAATGGCTGCGGGATCAAACACATTAAATACGGCAAAACTGGCCTGTAGTGCTGCACTCTCGAGTGCTCACGTGGTTATTGAGTGAGGCATTATGGAAAATAAAAAGAAACCTCTTCACAACGATTCCAACCATAAACTTAAAAGCCGTCGAGACTTTCTCTCTCAAGGCTTGATGGCTTCGGCGGCGAGTATGCTCCTTCCCTTCAATGCCTTCGGACAAACCGAGTGTGAAATGGCTTCGATGGTCGCCATCGACAATCCGATGATTCCGGTGATCGTAATAGATCTCGCCGGTGGTGCCAACATCGGGGGCTCAAATGCTCTGGTGGGTAACACCAATGGACAGATGCACTTTCTCCCCAGCTATCAGTCTTTGGGGCTCATGACCTCCGAACATCCCTCTAACGTCGGGATGATCTCTGATCTTCGCGGTAACACCACCGCTCCCACTGGGCTCTTGTTTCACTCCCAGTCAGGAATGCTCGCTGGCATTCGAGCGGCTGCTGGCACGGCCGTCAATAATACTGATGGCATCGTCATGTGCGGCATCTCGGGTGACGACACAGAAAATAATCCTCACAATCCCATGTACTGGTTCTTCAACGCTGGTGCTCGCGGTCAGCTGACTCAACTCGTAGGCTCTCGAGCCAACACTTCAGGTGGAAACTCCCAGGCACCGGTGACGTCCATCGATCTCTCCATCGCTCCTCTCAGGGTCTCGACACCTACTGATGTGACGGATCTGGCGAGTCTGGGGCCTATGTCTCGAGGAACAAACTTCGCTGTAGGCAGAGAGAGCATGCTCATGCGTGCCCTCGAGGGACTATCGAGCTCAAAGGTACGTTCACTCTCTCGCCGCGGACTTCCCGATGCTGTGAAAGACTTAGTTCTTTGTAACATCACAAAAACCCAAGCGCTTTTAAATAAATTCTCATCCGAGGAGCTCAACCCTGCGCTGGATACGAATGTGCAAGCAGTGTTCCCAGAAGTCCTGCTGACAAATCCGAATGAAGCTCAAGCCGTACAACGTCAAGCCGGCTCCATTGCGAAAATGGTGCTCGATGGTTATGCCGCCTGTGGGACCATTACGATGGGTGGATATGATTATCACGGCAATGATAGAGTAGAGACGGATCGTCGAGATACCGTTGCTGGCAATACCATTGGCCGCATCCTGAATCTCGCGCAAAGAAAAAACACCAAAGTGGTGATCTATGTCCTCAGTGACGGCGGCGTCTCGGCCAATGGGACTGATATCGCCACTAACGGTCGTTTCAGTTGGTCGTCTGACTCTGGTAACCGCGGGGCAAGTTTGATGTTGGTTTACGATCCAATGGCAAGGCCTGTGATGCGCTCAAACTTACGCCAGATGGGGAACTTCCAAACCAGTGGCAGTGTGCAGTCTGATGCTTCCCCTATGAGTAACTCCGTCACCACCTTGGCGAAGGCCGTGATGCTCAACTATCTCGCGCTTCACGGGCGAGAGGGCGAGCTCGCCCAAGTGGTTGGGGATAATCCCTTTTTGACTGATCTCAATCGCCACCTGCTCTTTGGGAAAATTGCATGAATAAAAATGTTCTGCGTTTTGGCTTAACAGGAATTCTTGCTACCGTCGCGGTGGCCTTCACTCAGTGTGGAAAACCCTTTGGTGTTAAAGGAGAACTCACGTATTCCACTAACGGAGTGGCCCGCAGTATCGCCGGTGGAGACGATGCCGTTTCCCTTGAAGCTTTCAGAACAACCGTCTACCCCATGACTCGCCAACACTGTGTCTCCTGTCATGCGGTTTCTCAGCAACCCGTGCACGCCTCTCCTGATCTCACCACGGCCCATAACGCTCTGGTGGCTCAGTTTAAAGTTAATTTTTCTAACCCAAGTAATTCTCGAATCGTGCAAAAACTGCGTGAAAACCATCAATGCTGGAGTAGCTGTGCTGACAACGCTCGCCAGATGGAACTTGCGATTGAAACCTGGGCCAATGATCTCGGAAGCTCTGCCACTCCTGATCCGGTTCAACAGTATGCTTTTGTCACGCAACCAACCCTAACTATCGCACAAGTTCGTCAGATGGTGACTAATAATACCATTACTGCCTCCACCGTCGCGGCTTCTGCTACTCTGATGGCACCGATGATCTACAATGCAAGTGAACCCGGCTTCATTACGGTTCCTGTGAGTGGATCAAACCTCACCAAGGCCAATAACGATGCGACTGCTGGGGTAGCCACTTTCTCGATGATGGGCACTGGCGTGGCCCGTACAAACGGCGCGCTCTGGGGTCTTGTGAACGCTCCCAACGGCTCCGAGGACTCCTTTCACGTGGCGATGAATGGCGGAGCGTTCCTCGATTGGCAGATTCCCGTCACCAATGGTTTTCAGTGGGTGAAGGTGACTTCCGGAGCTGGCAGAGCGGTCCGAAACTTTAACCTTAACGCTGCTGCCAACACCATTACCATCCGTGAACGCGAAGACGGCGCACAGCTGGCGCGATTGTTGTGGACACAAGACCAAAACTTTAATCCCACCGGCAACGGGACTGCTGGCATGGTGACTCTGAGTTTTTCTCTGGAAGGAAAAATTCCTGTTCCGGGTGCTCGTCTCGAAGTAAAGATTGAAGACTATGATGCCTTCTCCTATCGCTTAACTGATCTCCGCCTAGTTGTGCCCAACCGCTATGCTTATGTGAAAGGAATTCGTCTGCTTCTCAACGGTCAGTTCAACCCTCAATTTTCTAACTATACCTATGTTGACCAATTGGTTAACCCAGCCTCACCGGCCTTGAGCCCGGCCAGTATGATTGTGTTAAAAGAAAACGGTGAAGCCGGTGATCGCATTGCCTTTGCCTTTGACACACTCGATCTGAGAGGAGATCCTGCTCAATCCTTGGCAGCTTTTCAAACAACAGTCTACCCCATCACGCGTCAGTACTGTGTCACTTGTCACGTCGCGACTCAAAGACCCTTTCATGCCTCAGCCACGCCCCAGATTGCCCATGATGACCTGATCAATCGTTACATGGTGGATTTCCAAAATCCTCAGTCTTCGCGGATCGTAGAAAAAATCATGGAGCGCCACAATTGCTGGAGTGGAAACTGCACCAATGATGCCACGACGATGAGAAATGCCATCCAGCAATGGGGACAATCCATCGGAAACTAGCCTATACTGCTCGCATGAAGAGCAGTGACCTCGATTCGATTTATCAAAGCTTGCAGGAGCACCAATTGGTGGTCCTACAAGCAAGTCCGGGCACTGGAAAAACCACCAAGGTGCCAGCCTCCTTGATCGAAAAATTCTCCGGGCGCATTCTCGTGATTGAACCTCGTAAAGTGGCAGCACGCTGGGCCGCACGCTTTGTGGCCTCAACACTCACAAAACCAGAATGGGTAGGATTTATCTATCGTTTTGAGAATACCACTACACCTGCCACAAAATTGATTTATCTCACAGAAGGCACTTTCCTCAAGTACATTGAGACCAACCCACTCACCTCTGAGGATGTGGTGATACTAGATGAATTCCATGAACGCCATCTTTCCACCGATTTGAGTTTTGGCTGGCTCATCAATCGTTTAAAAAAAGACTCTCCCCCAAAAGTGCTTTTAATGTCTGCCACCATTGATCAAAACTTCATGGCAAAGATCCCACTCAAGACGGCCAAGGTTGAGGTCAAAGCCCCAGTCTTTCCTTTAGAGATTCTGTACGCTCCCAAGGAGCTTGAGTGGCATAAACGTGAGTTGGAACAAAAAGTGATGTGGGGCCTACAATCCGCTCTCATGGTCCCCGGTCACATCCTTGTCTTTCTGCCTGGCTTCTCTGAGATCCAACGCGTGCGCGCGCTCCTGGAGAAGAGGCTTGACCTGACGGAGCATCGAGTTTTAGTGCTGCACTCGCAATTTTCAAATTCAGATGAGGACATCACCCAGCAAGATGGGGTGAGAAAAATTATTCTCTCCACCAACATTGCCGAGTCCTCGCTAACCATCGAGGGTGTGCGGGTGGTGGTCGATGCGGGACTTGATCGCCAGAACATTTATCAAGCGCACACTGGTCGAGATGAACTTTTAACTCTCGAGTGCTCACAGAGTTCATGCATCCAGCGTGCGGGACGAGCAGCAAGGCAAAATAGCGGATTGTGTATACGACTCTATACAGAAGAAAATTTCAGCTCTCGCTCTTTTACCGGATTACCTGAAGTTCTTCGCTCTCAAATGGAAGAGCCCCTTCTCTCTCTCTACTCCCACAAACTTAAACCTGAAGATTTTTTTTGGATTGATGTCCCAAAGCAAGAATCACTTCAAAAAGCAAAATCGACCCTGATTGAACTAGGCCTGATTGAAAATGAAGTGCTCTCTCACTTAGGAGAAAGTTTAAGAGAGTGCCCACTTCCCCTGCGCCTCGCACGTAGCTGGCTCGAAGGAAAAATGACCCTCAATCAAAAAACCTTTGAGGAACTCTGCCTTGTGCTCTCGAGAGCAGTGGAGCCGCATCAGCCGCAACGCCTGGCCCGTCGGCTCATGCATAAAGCGCAAGGAACGAAATCCGAGATCGAACCTGTGCTCCTGACTTTTTTAAAAAACAATCTCGCACGTGGCCGCAGTCACGATTTTATCATGGCAAGCTCTGAATCAATTCGTGTGCCCGATGATATTCAGCGACAGCTCTCTATTAAAGATAAGTACTTTCTAGTTCTTGATTTTCCGCCTCGACTCCACTCTTTATACCCCATTGACGATGAAAAAACTCTGTTGCCTTTTTGCGAGGTGAAGACTGAGAAAACAATTGAAAACCTAAACCATTTTCAAAAAACCAGTTGGAGCATCGGGTCGCTCATCCTCAAGAGCGAACTTAAAAAGTTGGAGGCACAGGCCAGTGAGCTTTCAAAAACCCAAGCAGAAGTGTGGCTGTGCGATTGGAGAGAGACGGAGGAGGCCTTAAAGTTTGAGATTTTCAGAAGAGAACTTTTTCCAGAAAAAAGCCTCACCGAGTTTGAGTGGGAACTTTTCATCGAAGAATTCTGTCTGGATCGACAGCTCACGAGTAAGACACACCATGATTTTTTAGAAAACCTTCGTCTAGAGCTGCAGCTTTATTTTGATTCTAGTTTTAAACTCAAGATGCCGGAGTACTGCCCTGATTTCTTTGAACTTCATGAAAAAAAGAAACTCAAGATCCATTACTATCCAGATAAAAATCCTATGATCGAGAGCTACATCCAAGATTTTTTTGGGCGCACCACTCATCCGGCACTTTTTTCAGGAAAACTTCCTCTAGTCCTTGGGCTTTGGGGACCTCATGGACGTACTCAGCAGATCACTTCTGACCTTGTGGGTTTTTGGAAAAATCACTATCCCCAACTCATGAAAGAGCTCAAGATCGATTACCCGAGACATTTTTGGCCAGATCATCCACAAAATGCTGAGCCCATACTTAGGAAGCCTCGTCCACCGCGATAAATCCCTCTTCTATCATGCGCGCACGACGATTCCAAAGAGGTGTGGTCACTAAACGAAACCAAATGGCAAAGAATCCAAATGTCTTAAGTGAAAAGATAATCCATTCCCGCTGATCAACCGGTTGACTGAGAAGGAGTTGCTTGACGGGCCAAAAACAAGCGCCGTACCAACTAAAACAAAGGGTCATGAAGAAGCGACGAGCAGAAGTGATGCGATCTGTTTTGGCTTTTGGTTTTAAAAATACAAATGGAAACCAGACCGCCTTAAGATCAGACAGTCTTCCGTGGACGAGTGCTATTTTATCTAAAAAATCTTTCATCCTGCCACCTGAGAGAAGGGCTGCTTTAAATGTTTGAGGGCTTCCACTAAATACCCTGCCCCCCAACTAAAGGGCCGCTCACTGCTGATCAGCCAAGAGCCCCAGGGTTCCCAAAGTTCATTAGGATCATACAGCTCCACCACATCTCGATCGCGAATTAAAAGAGAATGAATTTTTGTGAGCATCTGGGTCACCACCAAAGCATCCTCCCGCTCAATGGCAACCTTGAGCCCTAGTCCCATCAGCCAACTCCACGCCAAACCGCCATGGTAGCGCTCAAGGCCCGCAAGTCTCACATGCCACGCAATCTGGCTTGGGTCGTAGTCCGGATAAGAGCATCTTCCCAAATGTCCTTGATCAAGTTGCATCAGTGGGTGACGCTTGAGACTTTGCCACACTTGCTCTTTTTGAGTCGACTCAAGAAATTCCTGCGCCTCTAAAGAAAAAAGATTCCCCTCAAGACTGATGACTGAAAGCTCTGCGTGGGTTTTAAAAAGACCTGAGTCTTGATCATAAAATTTTTCATGCAATGTTTTTTTTAACATTGCCAGATCCACACTGACATCAATCGCGAGCGCTTGCAGGCGTGTGCTGACGAGATAAAAGAAAAAGTTCGTTAAAAAACAGTGACCGCTTCGATTCACACTGTCCTGCCAATCTGAAAAAGGTCCTTGAGTGATCAGGCCCTCAGCATCTAATTGATACCACTGATAGACTCTTTTTAAATTCGCTAGATGCTTTAACCACCAACTCTCTTCGCCTCTCTGTTTTAAATCTAGGGCAACCAGAAGAACTAGAAGATTGGAATCGATCGCAAAGGAGCCGTGCTCATCACGATACTGTGGGATCAGAGGCTCCTTGATCGGGAGCTTCGGCAAGAAAGGTAAATTTTTACGCAGACTTTGATAGACCACACGGAACTGCACCAACTGATTATCGATCACGCGTGGAACGAGTCCTTGGGGGTTTAGGTTTTCAAGTAAAAAACCTAAATGAGACTTGATAACCTCAATCTCGCCGAGTGCAAAAAGTCCTCGGCAAGCATGGCAGAAATCCCTGGTCCAAAGAGTGAGAAATTGATTCTGACCGGCCACGAGAAAAGATCCACTCTCTAGCTTGATGATGTTCGCCCTGAGCGATGCCTCTGCGATCATTAAGGGATTCAGACTAGACACGCTTAGAGCCTTTCTCATCTCCGACATAATCAAAGCGGGGTTGAGCTTTTCCTTCAATCATCACAGTTTCTTCAAACATTTTTTTGGGACGAATCCAAAATTGACCCAACTCATTATGATAAAGGGCCTCATAATAAACATACGCTTCTAGAGTCTCGGAGTGTAGCACCACCTGATGCACCCGATAGAGCATGCCTTTATAGTGCTTATAGATTCCTAGCTTCATGACTTCCTCACTCCTTTCATATCCGAGCCCAGAAACCCTGCCAGTCGCAGTCGCTCCGGGACTTTGGGCAGCTTCTTTAAATCTCGCACGGGACACAAAAGCTGGTGCGGGAGTTTATTAAACTGCATCCCAAACTCTCCCATATCATCGGCTCCGTAGCGCCAATCTACTTTTTTGAATTTTCTTAGATCAATCGGACCGGCGAAATCTTTCATGGCGTACTGACCTTTCCAGTTAAAATACATCGCCCAGTAACTCATGGCCAACTCTCTGGGAGTGGCATAGTAAGCCGGCCTAAAATCCAGCACTGTGGTGTTCGTTTTAGAAATAGCTCCCCATTTTCCCTTGAGTTTAAAAAGAGTCACCACATGGTCATCATCTCCATGGCCACGGAGATCCATCACAATCGGAGGCTGACCATTGTACTCAAGTGCCAAGCACGCCAACAAAGCCCCTTCAAAACAGTGGGCCTCTTTATGCTGCCATGCCCTTAGGGCTGACCGAGTTTCATCCCCACTGTTATAGGGAAATTTTGAAATCCAATCCTGAATTTTGTGAGGGTGATCGAGTCGACGCAGTGTCTTTTCCAGAGCGCGGGGTAGCATGGAGTTCTCCTTTACAGTGAAGCCTTATCATTGCACCATAAGAAGGAAAAATTGCAACCTTTTGGAGTGAATATGATCTGCCCTTGCCAAACTCTTGAGTCAAAACCAAAAAACTATACCGACTGTTGTGGTCCGATTCATGATGGCAAACTAGCAGGCACAGCAGAACAACTCATGCGTGCCCGCTACTCGGCTTACGCGACTTTAAAGATTCCTTTTATCTCTTCTACTCAAATCACCCATAACGCCGAAGAATTCAGCGAAGCCGAAGCGCTTAAATGGGCCGAAAGCTCAAACTGGAAAGGCATTAAAATCGTCTCCACCAAAAATGGCACTGAAGCCGATGCCAAAGGTATCGTGGAGTTCGAAGCCCACTACCAAGACAAGGCCAGCCAGAAAGATCTCGTCCATAAAGAGACCTCTCTCTTTGAAAAGGTCGATGGCAAATGGCTCTTCAAAGAAGGCAATATCGCAGGCGCCCAGTCAGTAAAGCGCCTTGAACCTAAAATTGGCCGTAATGATCCCTGCACTTGTGGCTCAGGGAAGAAATATAAAAAGTGCTGTGGGCAATAGCCCTCTGCTTTTATTTCTCTGTCATTTTTACACGACCCTCACACACAAAGCCAAACTAGTGATATAGGCTCTCCATATTCACCTTGGAGCACTTATGAACCTTACAGTTATTTTAGGTCTTGGTCTTATTTTTGGAACTCTTTTGAGCACCTACCTCGCTTAAGATTTTCCTACCCACATTTGTCCGGTGAGCGTAACATTTTCACATGCGCTCACTCATTGGCTTCATCATCGTCCTTTTTATTAGAACATTTTCAAAAATCTTCTATCGCCTAGAAGTCAAATGGCTCAATCCCTACGATCCTTCCATCTGGGATAAAACGCGGATGGTGGTTCTCCTTAATCATACCTCGCTCTATGAACCACTTTTTAGTCAGGCCCTCCCTCTGAAGTTCTTATGGCGCTTCATCTCCAAGATGGTGGCACCCGCTGCGGACAAAACCTTCAACCGACCTCTTGTAGGAACTTTTTGGAAAATCATGATTCCCAATGCCTCGACTATTACTCGTAAAAGAGATGAGTCCTGGTCGCACTTTCTCAAGCGCATTGACGAAAAATCCCTGATTGTCATTGCCCCCGAAGGGCGAATGAAACGCCTCACAGGACTCGACAGCGAGGGCAAACCCATGACCGTGAGAGGGGGCATCGCTGATATCATCGAAGTGCTGGATCATGGACTTATTTTAGTGGGCTACTCAGGGGGCCTGCACCATGTGCAAGCACCTGGTGAGCATTTCCCAAGGCTTTTTAAAACCATCAAAATGAATTTTGAAACGATTGACATCATAGAGCTAAAAAAGCAAATGCCCACGGAGTCGCGGGCATTTAAGTTAAAAGTGGTTGAAAGTTTCCAGAAACGACTGGAATCCAACTGTCCCTAGTCCTTGGACTCTCGCATCTCCTTCGGATCGAGCGGTCGATACATCTGATGCATCTTCGGTTTCTTAAGAGCGGCATCGTTGATGCGGAAATCATCAAGAATTTTGTGTGACTCTTCTCTGAGAAGTGGCAGCGCTCGGGCTGCAATGGCTTTTTCGTTAGCCGCTTTAAGTTCTTTTTGCAGAAGCTCTGCCGTGCTTTCCAAGACACCAAAGTAGCCGATGAGAGTGCGGCTCATATTAATAGGTAGTTTATCCTTAAAATAGCGCTTCAATACTGGCACTCGACGTAGAGGCCACACGACATTTCGATAGAGTCGTGAGGTCTTACTTGACCCTTGAATCATGCGATAGTCAAACTCATCAGCCCAGTCAAACATGGCGTGCAGAATGGCATCCTTCTCGTGGTTATCTTGCACGCGAGCAGCATCTCTCCATTCCGCGATGATCTGAAAGCGAGGGTCGACCTCGATGTCGGCGGGAATGAAACTTTCATCGGTTGTGATTCCAAGATTTTTTACAAAGCTTGGTTTTCTGAGCATCAAGCGAGAGGTAAAGAGTGGGATCTGAAGCTTGGACTCACTGGCGAGGCTAAAGCCATAGGAGACAATTTCCGAACAAAAGAGTTTTTGATTCTCTTTCATATCAAATCCAAAATCGTAGAGGATGTTGCCAGATTTTTTTGAAGCATCACGAACCTTAACAAACATCATCTCGGCGGCTTTCGCCGCTAATTTTTCATCATCAAAGCGAAAGAGCATGGTGCGGTAGTTATTGTCTTTAATGTGATCCTCAAGTGGGCGCACAAATGACCCCACCTCAATATGGGCTTCAACCGTCCAGGCTTTTTTATCAGGATCGATATACACCAGACTCATGTGAGAGAACTGCGTATCGAACTCACCTAGAGAAGCAATGGCCGCAGAGGTGTAAGCGTTGCCGCGAGTGAGGATCACATCTCCACTTTTTAAGTCTTTAACCATATCAAAATTTTTAAATTTAGGAGCACGCTTGACGTGAGGATTCCCGGCCACAAAAGCGCTCTTCGGAAACTCAACTCCCCCCAATCGATACTGATGCTCTTGCACCAGATCTTCCACGTAACGGATCGCTCGCAGAGCACCTCGATAAGCGTTGGCACAATCTCGCGTGAGCGAGCCCTTGTGATGAAACTCACGTAAAAGAGTGTGGACTTTAATTTTAAAATCCCACAGCTCCACGGAGAGATTTTCAGGCCCCTGTCCTTTAAGCTCTGCTTGATAGTCACTGGACTTAAGACTCGCCAGCACAGCATCCACATGGCCCATTTTCTCTACACAATTTTCTGTTTTAAGACTCTCTATTGTTTCTCGCAGAATAGGTCTAACGTCTGCGAAACCGGTGAGAGGAATAACAAGAAGAGTAAAAAGCGATAAGCTAAATTTCATAAGGATCCCTCTGAGTGATGGATGGCTTATCGGATGAAAGTCCTTATTACTTGAGAAGTCGAATCAGAAATGGCGTACAAGACTTGCACCCACACGAGTGCCAAGAAAACTGGGTGAATAACTCTTAAAGGGGGCCGGAATCTTAAAACCGGCCAGTCGTTGCGCCTCAAAACCGGCGTTGACCTCAATCCCCCACTCCCGCGTGAGAATAAGATCTAATCCAGCCTGGGCTAAAGCACCGCCGCCATAGCCATTGAGCGAGAAGAGTCGACCTTCCCTAAGATTGGCGTAAGGGACAGCAAAGATAAAAGTCTCAAGCCGCGTCTTAAGCTTTGTGGTATTGAGGTACACCCATGAAATCCCAAGACCAAAACTCAGGGTTCTCAGTGTCGCTGTTGAGGTAGTGGCTTGTCGGAACTCACTCATGAAGCCAAACCTAATGCGGTCCTCATTGCGGGCCAGGTCTCCACGCATCTGAAAACCTATAAAATTATTGATTCTTTCATTTGAATCAAAAAGATAAGAGTCGTTATTAGTGGTAAAAGACTGTGTGCCCCCGATACTAAGTCTTTTTGAAATTTCTGACTTAACATCAATATTTTTTTCAAAACGACTCTCTTGGGCTGACTCAATGGCTCGCTTGCGGTCATTCTCTGAAAAGCTAATATCTTCCACCGAGATGTAAGCCACCTTGCCTGAAATGAGAACTGGGAGAACCTGGTTTTTATCCCGCTGGACTTCCCCCACCCGTAAAACCTTTCCCCGGGGAGCATAGCCCAGTGGGGTTGTGCGAGCGACGTCTGCCCAGATGACCGCTTTTTCACTCACGACGATAGCGTTTCTGGCAGCGAAGACAGAAAAACTCGTTAGGAGAATGAGGAGAGCAAAAAACTTCATTGCTTAAACCAATTAAAATACTCAGATGATTTGAGCATCATCTCTTTTATTGTAGGGCGGTATGCAAAAAAAAGAAAGAGAGCTTAGAGGGACTTGGTCAGGCGTGGAAAAGCGATCTCTTTGATGGCGTCACTGAGGATGATTTCATCACTGCCCGTTTTAAAAGAGACGCTTTTAACAGAACTTAGTCCTTTGATCTTCCAGCGTCTGATCGGACCAACATTGCCGGTGATATCCATCGAGTAAACCAAGAGCTCCCCCTCCTGCACCACATAGATTTCTCTGTGCTCAAGACTCGCTGATAAGGCCGAGAGATTTTTTAGTTCGCTGTAGATGCCAGCAATGATGTGAGTGAGATACTTCCCCTCTTTTGATTCTGAGATGAAAATAAGATTTCCCTTCCCCATGATTTGAATTTTATCCTTCACAGAAAAAGAACTCTCATCGCTCTTGACACCTTTCACCCAATCAAAACAGTCTTTGGAAATATAATCATCACCTTCGCCATTGCCATACCTCAAAGCCGCAGCAGAGCACTCACGAGTCATGATTTCGTCTTGGGCAAAAGCTGTAAAGCTTATAAGAATCAAAATGATTATTTTCATGGTCGTGATCCTTGCATGACATTATCAGTTGTTCCCCCAGGAGCTCCTGTGGCCCTCAAGGTGGCGGTGTAACTACCACTTCCCAGCATACTCCCTAAGAAGTTCACACTCACGGTACATTGTGCAGCAGGCGCCATCACAGCTCCACAATTGTTGGTGTGGATCATGTACGCAAATGACTGAATCCCTTCTATACTCACCGTCACACCTCCCGAACTAACCGTGCCTACGTTTCTCAGAGTATAGGTGTGCATAATATTAGTCGAGGTTGAGCCATAATTATCTGGATTCGGTGGTGTGGGACTCACTCCTCCGACCACCCACTCAAGCCGAGCCTCATCCACGTAAGAAAAAGTATCGGCTCCCACGACTGACTGATTATCAGGATTAAGCACTGAAAGAGACAGCCCAACAGCTGCCGCTCGGCTTGGAACCACACAGTCAAGGGCCGTGCTAGAAATATAATTGGTTGAGGAACAGTTGACCCCATCAATGCGAGCAATGGAGCCGACCAAGAAATTTGTTCCCGTGAATCTCACCGTGATGCCCCCTGTGGTCAGAGAGCTGAGCGGACTTACACTGGATAAAGTCGGGGCCGGAAGAGCATTAAACACATTACTCAAAGTAACGGATTGAGTATCAGGGTTTGTGACGATCACTGACTTCAGACCCGTCGTTGAGAGGTCTGCTGTCACACAGGTAAGTCGTGTTGAATTCACAAACGAAGTGGAGGCACAGGTGACTCCTCCCACAGAAGCTGTTGCCCCTAAGACAAAATTGCTCCCGTTAATCGTGACTGATGTGCCTCCCGAAACCGCACCGAAACTAGGTGAGATGCTCGAAAGGGTTGGAGGAGGATTATAAGTATAGGCCACACTGGTGGGAGTTGTTTGTCCATCTGGATTCGTCACAAAAACAGTGACAGGCCCTGCACTGCGGGCCGGAGTTAAACAGGTGAATGAAGTCCCCGTCAGAGATGAAATAGAAGTACAGTTTGTTCCATTGAATTTGGCCACAGAACCTGTGACAAAATTGGTTCCTGTTATCGTGACCGATGTCCCACCCGCCGTCGAGCCACTGGTGGGAGAAATACTCGCGATGGTCGGAGCTTCTCTATAAGTGTAGGCGCCCGAGAGTGTTGAAGTCTGCACCGGACTTGTTAACCCCACGACCACATCCTGCGCTCCCGCTGCTCCACCCGCAGGGCTACAACTTGCAAGGTTGGTGGAAGTGACATTGATTGAATTACAGGCAACTCCCCCAATGGTAATCGTCATACCGGCATAAAAGCCAGTCCCCGTGAGTGAGATGGTATTCCCCCCAACCGCCGGGCCAGAGATGGGAGAGATGAATGTGAGATTGAGAGGAGCATTAAAGTAGAGTGCATTCGCGAGCACTATATTCTGTCCGTTTAGATTCGTGATGGTAACAGTTTGTGTGCCTTCACTCAGGACAATCGGAGTTTCACATTCTATTTGAGTGTCTGTGACAGAGCTGACTACACAATTGAGAGCGCCAATTCTTACGGTGACTCCCGTTCTAAACCCAGTACCATTGATCACAAGAGATTCAAAACCAGAGGTTAAAAACATATTGCGATTAAAACTCGCCACTGTGGGTGAAGCCACGTAATTGTATGTTGTCGTCGCCTGTTGATTATCACTATTAAAGACTCGTAGAGTAAAACTACCTGGCACTCCACCTGGAGCGGGAGCGGCGTTACAACGAACGCGATTGACTGAGTCCCGAATCACAGGACCACAGATGATTCCATTAATCGTGACCAAGACTCCGGGATAAAAATAATCTCCATTGATCGTCAACTGATTGCCACCCGTGACTGGCCCGAAAAGCTCTGGCTCGACACTGCTAATGAAAGGAGCTGGCTGATAAGTAAAACCATTCACGCGCGTACCGATTTGTGTGTCTGTATTAACCACAATCACATTCACCGCAGTTTGCACGCCCGCAGGTGCGCTCAAATCAGGAGTCACGCAAGAAATCGTCTGCGCACCCACATTCACGACAGGACTCGTACACTCGTTCGTGGTTGGGCTCATCGGATCATAAGAGCCCAAATACACTCTCGCGCCGGCGAGGATATTGGCACCAGCAACCGTGATGGCCGTGCCACCGGTGATATTGCCGGCACTAGGAGAAACTGATGAGATCGTTGGAGCGCGAGTGAACGTGAAGAGACCGCTCGCGGAAGCCGTTTGTCCATCTCCATTGGTGATTGAGACAGCCACATCCCCGCCGCTTGGATGAGCCGCCACGGTACAGGTAATATTTTGCGTATCAGAACTTATCAGAGCACAAGCCGCTCCCCCGAAACTCACCACCGGAGTACCGACTAGATACCCACCAGTAGTCACAGTAACTTCACGAGATGTTCCGATATCAGTTTGTGGTAAACTTGCCACACTCACAGCTGTTGGTGTGGGAGGATCAAGATACCTGAAGCCATTGGTTAGCGTAGCCGTGGCATTTGTCGTCAGAGATACCACGACATTAAACTCTCCAGCTGCATGACCGGATGTAGTACAGTTAATAAAGCCACCAGAGATGCTTGTCACGGCACAATCTGAACCATCAATGCTCACTGACCAGCCTGTACCAATGAAGCCAGACCCCGCAACCTGAATGTTAGAACCTCCCGCAACTGCACCGAAGGCTGGAGTGACAGAGGAAATAGTGGGTGGATCAATATAAGTAAATGGGAGGGTAACTGTTCTGCCCGCCTCGTTGGTGTATACGATATTTACGAGCCCACTGCCGGCCGGCAATGTACAAGTCATAAATGTTTGAGACGGGTGAATATTAAACGCCGTACAGGCCGCACCACCGACAGTTAAACTTCCGCCAATGAGGTTTGTCCCTTCTAAGGTAATCATATCTCCTGGCATCCCCCTGTTAAAAGGGAGAATACTGGTGATGGTGGGATCATTAATCATATTCAGTCTGCCCACGATGACATCTTCAAGGGGGATTGAGGGCACATTCACAACACGAACATCAAAAACACCTCCTGCCGGAAAGGCAGGCTTAGTACAACTTACAGATGTGGGGCTCACCGAGCTCACTGGACAAGAAAGAATGGTTGTTCCTTGCTCAAGCGTCACAATAGAGTCCGCATAAATTTCTGTGCCTTCAATAACAATGAGATCTTCTATATCTGCAGAGAAGTAATAATCCTGATCCGTTAAAACCGGAGCATTCCTAAAACTAAACCCTGGGGCACTATTGACCGCAATCAGCCCATCAGGCTGAGTGAAAACAATGTCTCCACCGGTGGCTACGGCGACATCAGGAATCGTACAAGTTATTTCATTCGCCGTGACATTGATATTTTCACAGGGGTATCCCCCAAGGGTCAGAGTGAAGCCCGCTTTATCAGAAAAATGTGAACCCGTAATGCTTATGGGATATGAACCCATTGCGGCGTTGGTGGGACCGACAGATGGATTCACAGAATCGATCGTAGGTATATTTACGTAGGTGTAGCGCATATCTTGAGTGCTTTTTTGCCCATCTGTATTGACCACTTCAATTAAAGCTAAGAATGGAAGCGGAATGGCCGGAGTTGAGTAATTAGGCACCTGACACTCGATGAAAGAATCGGTATTTATTGGATCCAAAGGATCTATGACACACTCAACTCCAGCAACATAGACTTTCACAAACCCAGCCGCATCAAAGTCCGACCCTGTGATTTGTAATGTTTGACGAGTGATAAGAGGAAGCGTGGTCTCGTAGGCAGGACCCTGATTGTTGGCAACACTAATAATGGTTGGAAGAAGTTTATAAGTGAAATTCACCGCCCCCGTCGAGACTTGTCCGTCTCCATTAATAACTGAAATTGGAAACGAGATAGGAAAAGGTCCGCCACTTATGTCAGCGGGCACTTTATTACATTTGATCTGAGTTGCAGAGATCCATTCTGTGCTATCACAATCAATTCCATTCACGCTGGCCTTGAGGAAATCACCTTCAAAAAAATTCTCCCCTACAATCACAATATCGTAAAAGAGACCATTAGGACTTCCTGAAACGGGATTCGTGGCTGTCAGGACAGGAGCTGGTCTAAAAGTATAACCATTATTAAATAAGGTCGTTTGTAACAAGGGCAAGGGATTTTGCGCCTGTACATTTGCAACCACGGCAGCAGGACCCACGAGACCCGCCGCTGCCAAGTCACAAGTTATTTGAGTTGTACTCTGAGCCGTGACAGCGCAATCAACTTCGATGGGACCTGGACGAATGACTTTAATAACTGTGTCCGCCGTAAAACCATAGCCATTCACTACAATTGTGTTCAAGGCATTCAGTGGCCCAGAATTTTGCACCACACTTGTCACTGTTGGAGCAGGAATAAAAGTGATGGCGTTGGACTGCGTGACCGTTTGATTATCTGGATTAATAATTTGGATACTAACAAGTTGAGGCAGCAAGGGATTTGGAAAGAGATCTGGTGGATTACAAGTAATCACTGAGCCAACCAGACTCACTCCAGTACAACTTTGACCATTCACAAAAACCCGCAGATCACCCGGAGTCAAAGTATAAGCGCTGTTAACAGTGATAGCGATCGTATCATCATTGGCGTCGTCTTTTGAAACAATCTGGGTGGGAGTCACGGATACGAAACTTGGCGGCGCTCGATAATTATATGCATCAGAAAGCGTGGCTGCATCACCAAAACTATTGGTTACCGTTGCACCCACTAGCCCTGAGGCTCTCGCACCGGTCACGCAGGTGAGGCTGGTGGAGTTTGTCACAGTCACACTCGTACAAGGAACTGCTCCCACTGATACAGTCATGCCCGTAAAGAAGTTGGTTCCCGTGACAGTCAAGGTCTGACCACCGATTAAGGGGCCATTAGCAGGCAGAACGCTTACAATTGTAGGGGGCCCCATATAAGTGTACCCACCACTGCGTACTCCAAACTGCCCATTAACCAAATTATCCACTCGCACTTCTTTACTACCGGCAGTGCCTGGAGGAAGGGTACAAGTGATAGAGACAGCACTGATCGCCGTAATACTACAGGCTGAGCCTCCGACCAACACAGTGGCCTGAGCAGGATTGGTTGGAAAAGAAAATCCCGTCAGCGTCACTGATCCACCACCAATGAGCGGCCCAAAACTAGGACTCACTGCCGTGATAGTGGGACGAGTCACATAGGAGTAAGCATTTTCAAGAGTAGCCGTATCGCCATTGAGATCCAGGACAGTGACGGCTAAGTTGTCCCCTGCTGATCGCGCTGTTGTGGTACAGGTGATCTGTGTCCTATCACCATTAATCACCGTCGGTCCGCAGATTGCGCCACCGACTCTCACAATTGAGCCAGTAGAAAAAGCCTCACCGCTCAATGTGAGGATTTGTCCCCCTGTGGTGGGTCCAATGAGAGGGGTTATACTATCGATGCGAGCTCCACCCACATAAACAAACTTCTCTTCAGCGGTTCGAAAATTATTAGCAAGATTTCTCACCACAATAGTTGCTTCACCTGCAGGATTCGCAGGCAGCATACAAGTCAATGTGGTGGGAGAAGCGATCACTAAACTGGTACAGATTTTTCCACCCACCGTGACTTGATTGGTGAACTGTAAATCATCGCCGGTCAGCGTAAGAAGAATGCCACCGGAGCGTGGCCCTTCGGTCGGAGAAAATTCGATGACCGAGAAATTTCCCTGCTCTTTATTTTGCGTATTACATCCCACGAGGAGCATGAGCCCCAAAAGCATGAGATGAAGAGTGTGAGAAAGAACTCTCATAGGTTTACATTATCCTCCATATGTTTAGTCGGCTCTTTTGGTGGGAAATCTTAATATTTCCAAGTAGTTGATCTATTTGATTGTTTTTTTCCTAATCTTCTTCTCGCAAATTCGCCAACTTATAGCTACAAAAGGTGCCAGCCTCTTTTTTTTAGGACACCAAAATGAAACGTGAACTCACTCTTAGCTCTCTTGGAATAGGTCTTTTAATTGGCATCTGTATGACGGCGGCCACAGTCTATTTAGGGCTCTACGCGGGCATGACGGTCTCGGCGAGTATTCCTGCAGGTGTGCTGGCGATGGGTTTTTATAAAGGACTCTTAAAACGCAGTGACGCCATTCTTGAGGCGAATATCGTGCAAACCATGGCCAGCGCAGGAGAGTCTTTGGCAGCGGGTGTGATTTTCACTATCCCTGCTCTTTTGATTGTCGGCGCGTGGAATGAGTTTAGCTTCTGGCCCACAACCCTCATCGCCATGTGCGGCGGACTCTTAGGTGTCATCTTCATGATCCCTCTTAGAAAAGCACTTATCGAAGATGACAAAGACCTCATCTACCCTGAAGGTGTGGCCTGTGCTCAAGTCTTAAAAGCGGGAGCCGCAGAAGATAACTCGGGTGGTTTTAAAACGATTCTTCAGGGCCTTGGCATCGCAGGTCTCTTTAAATTTTTCTCCGCAAGCCTTGGCCTTTTTAAGGGCTCAGTCGAGAAAGCGATGTTTGCGGGAAAAAGTTCTCTTTTTTTCGGCGGTGACATCTCTCCTGCTCTCATGGCCGTGGGGTATATCGTGGGTCTTCCGGTCTCCATGCTCGTGCTCACAGGCGGAGCGCTGGCGTGGTTCGTGGCGATCCCACTCATGGGTACACCAGTGGGAATGGAAGAGGCCTCAGCTCTTGATGTCGCCTGGACACTTTGGAGCACACAGGTGCGCTACATTGGCGTGGGTGCCATGGTGGTCGGAGGCTTATGGAGCCTATTGGGTGTGAGAAAATCTTTTGTCTCTGGCATCAAGGCGCTTGGGAATTCTAAGGGCACAACCGATCTCTCTCCTTCCATCATCTCGACACTTTTGATCGTCAACATCATCGTCATGGCTTTTCTCTATCACTCGATGATCGGAAGCTGGGGCGCAACCCTCATCACCACCGCCGCCATGATTCTCGCCTCGTTTCTCTTTGTGGCCGTTTCAAGTTACGTCGTGGGACTCGTGGGCTCATCCAACAATCCCGTCTCGGGCATGACCATCTCGGCTCTCTTAGGAACATCGGCCCTTTTTCTTGTTTTCGGTTTTCAAGGTGAATCCGCCATCCTCGCTACTCTCGGTGTCGCAGGGGTCGTGTGCTGTGCCGCCTGCTCGGCTGGTGACTGCTCACAAGACCTTAAAACGGGCTCGCTCATTGGCGCCACTCCTCGCTCGCAACAGATCGCGCAGATCATCGGGGTCGTGATCCCCGCTTTTGTGATCGCTCCCACACTCACTCTTTTGCACAACGCTTACGGCATCGGAGATAAACTGAAGGCCCCTCAGGCCACGCTTTTTGCCTCTCTCACCAAAGCCATTTTTGGTGACGGCACTCTCCCTCAAGACAAAATCATCATCGGAGCTATCCTTGGTGTTCTTGTCATCGCCGTTGATTCCCTCTTTTTGAAAAAGAAAAAATTCCGTCTGCACCTCATGCCGATTGCCGTCGGTATCTATCTACCTGTGACACTCGCGACTCCCATGATTTTGGGCGGTCTGGTGCAGCACTTCGTACACAAGAAAAAAGGTGTGGTGGATGAAGGCAAAGATCAAGGTATTCTCTTCAGCTCCGGGCTCGTAGCCGGAGAGTCTCTGATGGGGGTGGCGATTGCTCTGATGATCTCTCTCGGAGTGAATCTTTCGATCAGCGGGATCCCCGATACGCTGGTAGAAATTCTCTCGGTGCTCGGGATGCTGGGGCTGACCTATCTTTTAAGAATGAAGGCGCTGAAAACTTAAGACTGCGGCACCAAGACAATCTCATCCGTGCGATAACCAAGCGCACGGATCTCTTCGATCATCTTCTCCACAGCCTCGCTAGAGAGTTTCTTCTCGCGAGTCATGATCCACAAATACGCCTGATCCGGCACACCGATGGCCGTCCACTCATAATTTTTTCCGAGAGCTATCACAAGAAAATGAAACTTCAAAGGCCAAAACGGAGACACTTTCCAGTGGGCGTTGGTCTGCTGATTATAGATCCATCCCTTCTGCGGCACGGATTTTAACTCTCCCGTAAGCGAGTCTTTGTTGTAGGTAAACGAGATGTCGATTCTCTCTTCTTTTTCATTCCAGGTGTAGTTTTCAACACCATTATGCACACCTTTCTCAAACATGGTGAAGCGTCCGGCTTGCACAAACCAGGTCCCCATGAAGCGGTCACGGTCTACGAAATCCACAGTTTTTTTATAAGAATTAGTCGTGCAGCCCATGATCATAAAAAGTGCCAGTGTGAGAGTTTTCATCTTTATACTCTAGCACAAATGCTTCAGGCGACTTTTCGACAAGGGTTAGGCACGATGATTAAATCATCGGTGGGAAAGCGGCGTTTACACTCGCTGGGATCTTTCATGACGATGGATTTTTTAAAAGCCTCGTCAATTTTGAGCCACTTCTCTGCAATGTCCTGAGGAGCACTGACTTCTTGCAAGGCCCGGCGAAGAATATTTTCCCGCTGCTGCCACATCTCTTCATTGATAAAAATATGTGGATGAGCATCTGTGGCGTGGCGGCCTGAGTAGCGCTTGGGGCCCCCAAAGAGACTCAGCATGAAGTCGGTCTGTTGAGCCGTGATGAATTCCTGCGGCACCACTTTAAACACCTCTCCCAGCCATGGGTCTTGGTAGGCCAGCTCATAAAAGCGCGCCGTGATCTTATACAGCCAATCTTCAAGTTCAGTATCTGTGTAGTTCTTACTCATATTTCGACTTATCGCCATTTTTTGAACTCATCTGGAGCTGATCTTTGTCAGACTGAAGAGTTTTCTGTACAAGTCCTGTCTAGTTCCTCTAAACCATCAAAATCTCTATAACGATAACATCGGAGGTCTTAGTTATGAAAAATTTCTTAATCGCTGGTCTGCTCTCGCTCGCAAGTCTTGTCGCCTGTGCTTCATCCGGCTCTAGTGTGCGCACAGTGGATTTCGTGGATCTCACTCAGTACGTGGGTACTTGGTATGAAATTGAAAAGTTCCCCAACTCCTTTCAGAAAGGGTGCCTTGCCACCAAGGCTGAGTATTCACTTCGCCGTGATGGAAAAGTGAACGTGGTGAACACCTGTAAAAAAACCAAAGGCGATAACGTTGCCAAGGCGATCGCGAGTGTGGCGGACAAAAAAACCAATTCAAAACTTAAAGTCAGCTTCGTGCCTTTCTTTAACCGCTTTGGTCTCTTTGCAGGTGATTACTGGATCCTTGACCTCGCCTCTGACTATTCATACGTCCTGGTTGGTTCTCCGACTCGTGAGTTCCTATGGATTCTTTCTCGTACACCTGAACTTGATGCCAACATCATCGAGAGCCTCAAAGCAGTCGCTCGCCGTGAAGGTTTTGACGTAGAAAGAATGGTTGTGACTCCAACTTGGAAAAACTAGTTGTCAGAGTACTAAAATTAAAATAAATGTCTGGGCCATGAAACAATCTTTAAGCATGGCCCTTGCATTGATCGGTTCCGCCTCTCTTGCAAAAGCCTTTGAAACCATCGAAAAAGACCTAAGCCTCTCGGCTGAAGTAAAATCTACGCTCCAAAAGCTCGTAGAAAAACAGTGCTCTGACTGGCTTCAGTCAGTTGAGATCAGAAAAAACCCATAATCTTTTCATACTCCCCTCTGCTCCCCACCCTTATCGTTCTATTGTAGGGAATGTTTATTTTTTTAGCTCTTCTCTTGCAACTCTCAAGCCCATCACAGGCGGCTGAAGAAAAGTTCCTCTGCTCCGCCATCGTGGGCAGAAGCTTTTATCAAGAACTTAAAACTCTCCCGGTCTCAGATAAGACTAAACACTGCTCACTCTCCTGCTACCTCGCTCTTCGCTGTGGGGCCATGGAGAGCTTTAATGTAGGCGTGGTGAAAGAGATCATAGATCTCTTCGGTTCAGGCAACGCCGAGATCGCTGATCTGCGGGCCAACCAACAGGGTATCACCTTCGCTCTCTCAGGTCGGGCACGTAATAGAGCGCAGTGCCTGCGCGAGTGCAAAATCATCTACGAATAAGTCAGGTGTGTTTGGTAGAGAGAGAAATACTCCTCATAGGGATTCTCTATTTTATGTAACCACGGATGGGCCATGTCGATCAGAGAGCGAATCCCTGCGCCTCTTGCGACGATCTGGAAGCGATGAATGTCTGAGAGGTTTTGCAGCTGTCCCATCGTCCAGCGGATGTGATCAAGTGTTCCGTAGTCATAGATGAAATAACAATCCCCCATCGGCAACTCGTAGCTCGTGGTCGCAAGATCCGCAGCGATGAGCCGCGCTTTCTCACTGCCTAAAAGCCCGAAGATCCGATTCCCTTCATCCACCCGTTCCCGGACGATCTCCACTCCGGTGTAAAAGGCTTTGGGAAGCTTCTGCTGCATGACCATTCCCAGTCGACCGTAGCCAGCTCCCAGATCCACCACATGCCCACTTTGATCTTTCACGCATTCACACATCCATGAGAGTTCCTGATAGGGCGTGAGTAATGTTTGAGGATGCAGACCCACCCAGCTTTGAGCATCATGCATGGATTTCCCCCAACTCGACACGTCCCCAGTAGGCAGAGTCGTCTGGGCCACCTTTAAAAGATCGAGTTCAATCCGATTGATCTCTAACCCCAGCCACTCATCAGTGCGCTGGCAATCATCAGGGGTTAAGCTTTGAAAAGAAGAAGGCTGCATAGTCGAGCACAGTATAAGTTGAAACCCCTTAGAGCAAGAAGATTGGGGTTTTTACAGGGTCAAAATGCACCTCTTGTCATGAATGTGCTCATGCGGCAAAGTGAGGACTTTCGGAGTATTATGGAAGCCTCAAAAAAAGATAAGTATTTTGCCACGCCACTTGAGCGCATTCAGCCCTTTAACTTCAATGCTGAAGTGGCTGAGGTCTTTGATGATATGGTGACCCGCTCCGTTCCCCTTTACCGTGAAAACCAACAACTCACCGTTGATCTCCTCGCTCGTCTTTTGATGAAAGGCGACACCGTTTATGATCTCGGCTGCTCGACGGGTTCCGCTCTGGTGCAGATTGGTGGGGCCCTGAAAGAGCTAGACCTCAAGCTTATAGGCCTTGATACCTCAGGCCCGATGGTGGAGAAAGCCTCTCTCAAAATGAAGGCCTTTGGTCTTAAGCGCGCCCACATTGACCTGGCCGACATCACCAAAGTGGAACTTGAGCCCTGTGGCGCGGTGGTGATGAACTACACTCTGCAGTTTCTGCCCAAAGCCGAGCGCCTGCCGCTTTTAAAGAAAATCTTCCAGGCCCTGCGTCCCGGTGGTGTCTTGATCCTGGCCGAGAAAGTTCAGGCCGACAGTGATGAACTCCAGGACCTCGTGACTGATATTTATTATGACTTCAAGGGACAAAACGGCTACTCGCAGCTCGAGATTTCCCAGAAACGCGAGGCCCTCGAGAACGTTCTAATCCCGCTCAAACCAGAAGAGCAAACGGAAACTCTCAAAAAGGCGGGCTTTGGTCCGGTAGAAATGCTTTTAAGATGGGGGCCATTTGTCACTTATCTTGCTATAAAGCGGGCATGAGCTTTCAGCTTCCCAAACAACTCCAAATCATCCACGACGAGCGCCTCTCGCAGTTGATGCACTCAAAACAGGGTGAGCTCTTAAAAGCCATGATGACGGGCGACTACTCCCGTGACATGGCCCTGCAACTCAAACCCTGGCGCAAAGGTCCCTTCACCCTGCCCGAGTTCACCATCGACAGTGAATGGGTGAGTGAAAAAAAATGGCAGCGCCTGGCGCCCTTTTTGGGTCGCATTGAGGGACGAGATTTTCTCGATATCGGCTGTGGCAATGGTTTTTATATGCGAAAACTTTCTGCCTTGGGCGCCCATGTGACAGGCTTTGACCCTGGGCCTCTCAATTATTTGCAGTGGAAGTACATCGAGCACTTCACGCCCGATGAGACACAAAAACTCTATCTCCTGGGAGCCGAACACACGGAACAGCTCTCCCGCTCCTTTGATGGCATAGTCTACATGGGTGTGTTCTATCATCACCGTGACCCACTAGCGCAGCTCCTGCACATCCGAGAGGCCCTGAAAAATAAAGGCACGCTCTATCTTGAAACCATCGGCATTGCCGGCGACGATGAGCGCCTCTATGTCCCCGGAGAGCGCTACGCAGGAATGCCCAATGTGTGGATGCTCCCCACGCTCAAGTCTCTGATTAAAATCCTTGAGCGTTTGAAGTTCATCGAGATCGAAGTCCTCTCCACCTCTTGGGAAGGTGAAGAAGAGCAAAGATCCACTGAGTGGAGTGCCCCTCATAGCTTTAAAGATGCTATCCATCCCACAAACCCTCGCCTCACGATTGAAGGCGAACCCTATCCCGAGCGCTTCCTCATCAAAGCGAGCCGCATGCTATGAAAGACCAGATTATTTTGAATCATTATAAAAATCTCGCTAAGAACTGGGGTCTGCAGGGCCAGATGTCCATGCAAGATAAAGTCATTCGCCAAAGAGAGAGTGATTTCATCATCGCTCAAACCCAGCACTCATTACGCACACGCGGAATCTCCCCCGACAAGGCCCGCATCCTGGATCTGGGCTGTGGAAATGGGCATCTCTTGAGTGTGCTCTGGGAACACTTTGCAGGCTCAACGCTTGTGGGACTAGAGTTTGTGCCAGAGCTGGTTGAGCTCGCGCGCCAAAGAGATCTTCCGGGCCTCACGATTCATCACGGTGATATGCGAGAGTCTCTGAGTTTAGGCGAGTTTGATGTCATCATCACTGAACGCTCGGTGATTAATCTTTTAGAGTGGAAGTGGCAGGAAGCAGCCTTTCAAAATATCACTCGCATGCTCACTGTCGGTGGCCACTACATCATGGTTGAGAGCTTTTATGAATCTTGGATGGAGCTCAAGGCGGCTCGCCTGGAGAACAAACTGAGTGAAGTCCCGATTTCATCTCACAATCGTTATTTAAAAGAGGCCTGTGTCGACACACTGCTCAAATTAGGTCTATGCGAAGTGTCAGGCGTAGAACCTCAAAACGCTCTCTCGAGTCATTTCTTTCTTTCCCGTGTGTTTCAGCATCTTTTTACCAATGAAAATACGCCCGCCAGTGAGAGAGTGTGGGAGTTTTTTGCGCAAGCTCTTCCAAAAAATATTGGAAACTACTCTCCTATTCAGTTTCGTGTGTTCGAGAAGCAATAAATACTTGGCGATCACGATCCAAGTGATTATGATGCTCAGACTTAATATTGGGACAAAGGAGTACTCACATGGCTAACGGTAGCCGTCACCGCCGCAAGCACGCTAAAGGTCGCCGCAAGGTTGGATCTAAGAAGAGAAGAGCTGCGCGTTTGAGAAAAGCAAAAGCCTAATCGCTTTTAAAAAATTATTACAAAGAAGCCTCGCTCAATGCGGGGCTTTTTTGTTTTCACAACTGTGATTGAAGCTTGGAGCAGTTTGACACCATTTTGATCAAGCTTTTGTTAAGATCTCTCACACTGAAAATTATCATTTGAAACTATCTCTCTCATTCGATAGACACACCCAACACCCAACGCCCAATTGAGGAGTCTTCATGAGATTTATTGTCGCCTTATTATCACTCGTTCTCTCGCTGGCAGCTTTTGCTCAGTCTGGAGTTTCTACCAACGAAGGAAAAGTTCCAGATAGCTTCTTCCAGCGTTTTGGTATGACTTACTTCACCTTCTACGATGGTCAGTCCCTCGAAGACCCCGGATTCTTCGGCGGTAAACTTGGTAAAAACGAAAGAGGTCGTCCGATCAATGGGAACGATGGTTACTCAGCTTTCAATAACATCTCCATGACCTACAAGCTCACCCAAAGTATTAACCTGGATCTTCAAGCAAGAGTTGAATACGTCCACAATAACCGTGGTGAAATGATCCGCACGAATGTTCCTGGCGGCGAAATCAGCCACGACACTCGCGAGTGGCGCTTTCAGGGAATGCGTGTAGGGATCTCTGGTCGCCTTCTTTCAGGGAAAAACTGGAGTTTGAAAGGAGCTTTCAACACAGATATCCCTGAGCTCAACGGCTACACCGAGCGCGCCCGTACAACTATTTTTAACCCAGGACTCTTTGCTGGCCTCAATTATCAGATCAATGAAAAATGGTCTCTCTACTCTGTTCTCACTCCGAGAATTTATTTCTATAGAGACGACTCTGCACTCGATCGTCAGTGGGCCGTGGCCGGACGTAATCCTGGTGAGAAAAGAAGATTCGAGCTTCGTGGCTCTCCAACAGTAAACTACCAAATCAATGATCGCTTTGGTATGCGTGGTGGTTTTGATATCCAGATTGTGAACCGTATCATGGACGAATCAACTGAGTTCACTCGCTTCCCCACAACATCGGTCAACCTCGGGCCAACGATTGCGATCAATAAAGCCCTCAACCTTTATGTATTCGCTCGCACCTTTCCCTTTGACAGTCTTAAGGCACGTAGAGAAACGCTCTCACTCGGTGCTTGGATCAATGGTGTGATTTTTTAATAGATCAGCTAAACTCTCTATCCCGGATGGCCACTGCGCTCTCCGGGATAGCTCTCTAAAAACTTCGGCTCTCGAACTTCCCTTTAATCTCCACTCCCGAATCGACTCAGCTTGATCTGATTTTGAAAGTTTAAGGTTCTGATCATTGACTAGGAGTTTGTGATGCAAGATCTGAGCGCTTGGATAAAATTGTAATCCTGCACTCAGCGCTATATCCCTTTGGATTTCACTCGACTCTCTCAGGTCTTCTCCGCGAAAAATGGTATTGATTCGAAAGCTTTCGTCGTCCAGCACACTCACCCAGTGGTAGGCCGCCAGATTTTCTTTCCTCCACACCACCACATCGTTTTTGGGATCACTGGATGAGAAACGCAACTGATGCACACCGGGCCTAAAAACTAATTTTTTTTGCCGACAAAATCCATCATACCCCACGACTCCTCGTGCTTCTAAATCCTGCCGGGAACATTCGCACGCGTAGTGAGGAATTTTTTTGAGAGATTCAAAATAAAAATCCATCCGCAACTGTTGCGAGTGATGCTCTTTAAGATCCAGAACATCCTTAGGGCCTTGATCCCAATCAAACCCCAACCAGCGGAGAGTTTCAAAAATATCTGTGAGTGATTCCTCTTGAGTGCGCGCTCGATCGAGGTCATCGATGCGCAAGAGAATACTCCCCTGATGAAGTCGGGCATATCTCCAAATGAGACAGAAATTAAAGAAATTGCCCCAGTGGAGAAATCCACTCGGTGTTGGTGCCAGGCGTGTGCGAACTTCCATAGCTTAAATTGTAAGACAAGTGCCCAGAAAATGAAGGCCTTAAACCTAAAGCACTCAAGTGCTGAATGCTTTTGCCTCCATCGATTTTTTAACGCTCAAAGCTATCATTAAAGGAATCAGTCCCTTATGGAGGTCCTATGAAACTTTTGTCGCTTTTAACGACTACGCTTATTTTACTTACTCCCCAAAGCCAAACCACTCTCGTGGATACTCTGAATTTAAATTTTGAGAATAATTCGGGATCGGCAACCGTCAGCCGAGCGAAGTTTCAACTCGATGGTCAGGAGTATGATTTCACGAATACGAAGTTTGATGTCACCTCCAACGAAGGTGTGCTCACGATTGAAAGCCCCAAGGATAATTTCTCCTATGCTCTCAATGTAGGACTCATCAATGGCGTGTCCAAAGCGACACTCACTAATGTGTCGGCAGAAGTAAGCCTAGGCATGGTTGCTGCCCGCGTTCCCAGTGCTCGCCTTGAAAAAGATGCCAAACTTACGGAGATTGATAACTTCACACTTAACTGCCGCGCCAATAATCGTATGTCTGATGCGATCAATGCCTGCGTGAATCTAGGGCAATTAAACCTCGGCCGCTACTTTCAGGATTCCACTGACCTCAGAGACGCAAAAGTCTCCATTCAGAGAGGGAAATTGGCCTTTGAAGTCAGAGTGGCTGGCATCGGCAAGATCAATGGTAATGGCTCGGTCACACACGACGAAGCCGGTCAGATCATAAACATTAGAATCGATAGAGTGAAGTACGGGATTCTTGACATCACCGGACGCTTTTTTGGGATGCTTGCTGACCTAGAATCTGATAGTGTGAAAGTGGCTCGCCCCTTTATCCACGTCTCTTATCAGGAATAGTTTTCATGCGCGGAACCTTTGTCCATGGCCCCATAGAATGGAATATCGACCTGAATGGGGAATCATGGAGCCAAGGGGCCCTGATTCAAGGAAAACTTGTTCTTAAAAATAAAAGTACATCTCTGGCCTCCCTCGAGGGGGCCGGCGTGCAACTCTCCTATTCTGAGATAAAAAAAATCCAAACTCGCGACCCCAAAGCACTCAAGGCAATCATGACTCTTGATCTCGACATCGCGCAAATAAATGCCGGCGAAGAGAAAACGATACCTTTAAAATTTAAGCTCGCTGATGACTGTGGCGTGACAGACGCTAAAAATAGTATGTACGTCGCTCTGGGCCCTCAGAAATCCGAATCCCAGCTACAAGTGCATGTGACGCCTCAGAAAATATTTCTTGAGATGATCAAGCTCCTGGAAACCTTTCAGCGTTTCAAACTCAAAAGTTTTAAATCCAATAAAGAAATGGTGGAGTTCAAACTCACTCCCCCTACTTCTCGTGAGATGGTTCAAGTAGACCATCTGCTTTTGAGCATGCGTCTTGAGGAGAGAAACCTCTTGATGAAGTTTGATTTTGCGATGAAGACGCTTGATACCCAAGGTGTCACAAATAAAGTCAAAAAAGAATCCAAACTCATAGAGCTTACCCTCACCCCCAAGGAGTATTCCTTAGGCATGGACATGATCAATCAGGATGTCATGCTGCAGAGATTGGAATCAGTCATCAAAGAAGTGAAAGGCAACTTCTTTTAAGCCGTTCTTTTTTTCAAAGTTAAGGGAGATTTTTTGCCTCGTGAACGACGCAGGAGCGGGCGATAGCGCGTGCCATGAATCTTCACTAGATTCAGCGCCGCTAAACGGCGAGGTCTGCGACCACAATTGATTTTCTCTAGAGCAATCAACAACAAGAAGTCACGGTCACGCTGACGATTAAGTATAGTGGCGAGACGGATCAGGGCCAATTGATGGGACTCAGAGAGTTCTTCGAACATGCCGTAGAAAGACTGAATCACCTCACCACCCGTCTCCGCGGTCAGACCTGTGATTAATTCCGGTGGGAGCAGCTCTGAGGATCCTTGTTTGTTAGACCAGATGAGAGCATGCACGAGAAAATGGCGTGGAGAAAGCAGTGCGAGAAGGGCCATCGCTCTTGAGCCACCGGTAATGCCAGTGCGTTTGGTTTCGGCATCAAGTCCCATGATGATTTTTCTGAAAAACTTCGCGGCGACAAAGAAGCATCCCAAAGCGACAATCAAATGCAGAGCACTCATTCCAAGAATCACATTCTGAGCATTGCCAAGAAGGCCGTGTCCCATGAAAGCCAGCAAGCCGAGGATAGATCCAATCGCCAGAAATGCATTCACATGCCAGCGACGTAAAAATTCTTGGGTCGAGAGAGAAAAACCACTGGTTAAAAGCTGCATGGTGGGCTGATAGAAAATCTTATCCACACTTCGAGAGAGTGAGGCCATCGCGACGAAAAAATAAGTCTGACCACTGAAAAGGGCCAAAGCAAACATCAACTGCGAGAGGGCGGTCATGATCAGTGAGGTCTGGGGCATCCCAAGCCTCGGAGCGAGCCATTTAATTTTTTTCATGGCCCCAAGGCCCAGCGTAAAGCCCGCACTCATGAGATAAAATTCACTGACTAATTTTCCCACATCATAGGCATGAGTCGAGACGGCAAATTTAAAACCCGTGTCGGCGGAAACCTTTAAGAATCCTGCCGTGACTCCCATAAAAATCAACCAAGGCAGAACTCCTGCTGGGGATTTATGCTGAGAGGTGTTTTGAAAACTTTTTGTCTCATCTCCTGAGCGCAAGAAGAGTGGAATATAAATAACGGCCACGGCCAAAAGCTTAATCGGATAGAGCATCCAGGATTCGCTCCACTGGTAGGTATAGGCTGCAGTGATGGTCCCTACTTCATAGGCCAGCACGGCCCAAGAGAGAATCTGTCCCGCCCTGAGAGGCCCGAAACGCTGAAGAACTACCGAGTAAGCGTGCCATTTTACGAGTTCCCCAAAGAGCAGCGCAGTCAGTGCAGACCAAACCGGCATGTGCGGCACAAAAAAGACCAGCGATTCAAGAAACACCCAGATGGGCAGGATCATGAAACTGGCGACATTGGATTTTTTAAACGTATTCAAAAAGCGCAGAAGCACAAAGAAGCAAAGACCAGAAAGTGAGGAGACCGCTAAAATTAATTCAAGCGATGATCCTTCCAGAAGAGATTTAGTGGTTGAAATAATACTTACGTTACTAAGCCAGCTGCCAAGAAAAAACGTAAGAAGAAGTGAAATAGAGAGACGATCCATCTCTACTATTATCGTCTAACTTTGCCCCTAGGATTAATTCTTTTCGCTGCTCAAAAGAAATTTCGACCAGCTCCCATCCAATGCGAAACGCTCGGTTATTAAGAATTCATGAAGTGCACGAGTTTCGATCATTCGCAGTCTCGCTTCAGCCTCATCTTGCTCGCGGATGTTAACAAAAAACACGTCCCCATCCCCTTGCTTGAGTCTTCCTTGTTCCGCCTGGGCCATCCGAACTGTATCGGAGACTTCACTCTCTAAGAGAGAGAGCTGCTCCCGCGTGGTGGTGAGACCCACACGATTTTGCGCCACCACTGTCCCCCACTCCCGCTCAAGCCATAGGGCCCTCTGTTCCAGGGCTCCCATTTTTCCTCGAACCTCACGGAATTTTCCGCGGGCCTTACGGTTTTCAATGGGAATTTCAATTTTAAGTCCGACTCTCAACTGATCGGGATCTTCCCTCAACACGGGCAGGCTTGCTCCCCCTAATTCACGAGACCCTTCTACCCCAAGACTCAGGTCTGGTAGCGTTTGGCTAATCGCCAACTCTCTCTCAAAAGCGAGGATATCTTTTTCAATTTTTAAAAGCCTGAAGACAGGCAGAGTGTCTCGATCGGAATCACTGATCGCATCGAGTGTTTCTTTGGTGATGGGGATTTCGATAGGAACTAGATCGAGGGGGGCTTCTTCTTGGATATAGAGAGCAAGCTCTTGGCTGGCCTGAGTGAATTCTCTTTGACCCTTTACCACATCAGCTTTTCTCTTGGCCAGACTGCGACGATTATCGGTGAGTTTGATTTCACTCGTGTCTCCGGCCTTAACTTTTTTGGCGAGAAATTCCTGACGAGCTTCTGCTGTTTTAACCCAGGAGGTGAGCACTCTTAACTTTTGCCCGGAGGCGACCCATTTCCAGTAAACTTGCGATGACTTTAAAAGAATATCGAGACTTTTCTGCTGGACCTCAACTTTTGCGTAGTCCACGCCTCGTGAGGCGCGCAGCCGGTTGAGGCGAAAAGAATCCATCGCCCTGTCTCGCAGCAGCGGCACTTCAAAACCTGCGTACATTTCACCTACGCTCGTCGTTACTTTTCCCCCGTAGTAGTCAGGGAATTTTCCAGTGCCCCCTCGGTGACCGAGGTAGAGTCGTGAACCCAAAACTGAAGTTTGTTTGTAGACTTGAGCGTCGTGCTGCTGGTTATCGTATTTATTTTCAAACTGGTTCATGGTTTTGGCTTTAATCGTAAAATCAAAAGCCCCTTCCATCCCCTGTAGATTCCCTCGGGCCGCACGCATCTTCTCTTCTGCCTCAATGATCAGAGGCATGTCTTTCAGCACTTTCGAGTGAACTTGATCGAGAGTGAGTTGAGCGGCCATCAACTGAGAGATGAAGAAAAATAAGATCACTTATCGTCCTTCTTTTTTTCCTCAGCTTTCACTGCTGACTTTGATTCGAGGAGCTTCATTAACTCGTCTTCCATGGGAGCGGTTTGGGCTGGCATGCCGTTAAACTGGCGCCACAACTCCCAGCCAAGAGTCACGGTGGCAATATTAATAAAGCCCACCACTCGCGCTCCCTGTCTTACGAAAAGCTCCGATGGCCACAGATCCACGGGAGAAAGAAGCACACGAAATTTACCCTGATAGCTGGCCATGGCATCAACCAGCTCAACTTTTGCTTTAAAAGTCCCAATCGCCAGAGATGGCCAGCCGGGCATTTGGATCGCAGGCCACCCGGCGAATTCGACCCGTGCCATATCACCCTGCTTGATCAGAGCGACGTCATCACCGCTAATCCAAAGTTCCACGGCCAGCTGCTCTGTTTTTGGCGCCAGCACCATGAGGGGGTCACCCTGCTTAACAATCTGGGCTCCTTCTCCGCTTCTGACTCTTACGATCCAGCCGGCCCGAGGGGCCACCACTTGTTGAGTTTCCTGTCGGGCCACCTCACGCTGAGCTTTGGCGAGTGTCGCCTGAGCTTTAGAAACTTCCATTTCAAGTTTTGAAACTCTAATGCGCTCTTTCTCCCAATCTTTTCGGGCCGATAAGCCTTGCTCAAAGAGGCTTCTTTGACGGGCTTCATTCAAGCGCCCTGTCTTTAACCCCAACTCCGCTGAAGCAAGCGACTCCTCAGCTGCTTTTCTTTCCAGTTCAAGGCGCCCGATCAGATCCGCATCCGTATCTGATAGCGCCACCAACGGATCACCTTTCTCGACCCAGGATCCTTCCCGCACATACCAGCGACGCACGAAGCCTCCCACCGGTGCATGGATTTCTTGGAAGCGATCATTGGGATCCCAGCCTATCACTCGTCCTTCACCATTAGAAAACTGCTGCCATGGCAAAAATAAACCAAGAAAAAAACTAATGATAAAAATTCCGGCCCCGCGGCCCCATTTTAATATCCAAACAGGAACCGATGTATATTTATTCATGGTCCTCACCTCGTGTGTGCTCGATCTTAACTAATGAGGTCATCAGAGCGTAGTGTGTTTCGAGAAACTTGGTCATTTTGGCTAAAGAAAAAAACACACCGTTACCGATAATTTCTGCTGATACAAATTGCCCAAGGGTCAAAGAGTTGGCTTCAAAAAGCAGTGCGCCCCCTAACAACACTCCCACGTGTCCTACGATTTGAAGGATCATCAAAAGCTTGATTTGTCGTCTGAGAATCTTAAAGTGAATGTCTCTGGATTTAAGCCATGACTCCATATCAATCTTGTCACCACGATCGAGTGTGAACCAGTTGTTGTACTTCATTTTTGATTCATAAACAGCAGTATCTAACCCGTGAAGCCCCAAGCGAATGAGGACGTAGATCCCGCCGAAGATGAGGGCTGCAAAAAGTAAAAACAATGGGTGATACAACATGAGAACAATAGTACCCACAACAATCGTCAGGGTAATCTCAAACCCGTCTAGCGCCCACTTACTTAAATTCTTAGGAATCGCCATCAATTCAAAATACATGATTCGGTCATGGGGGGCCTTGTTGTCAAACCAATGGGCCCCGTTGCACACAAGCTTTCGTTCAAGGTACTCCACCAAAACAATCTGAGCGTAGTGACAAACTTGCAAGGCCACTAACACCAAGATGAACATAAACGTAATGGTTAAAAGGGTCAGCTGCAGTCCCGCCAGGGCCAGATTGTTCACAAGCAGCTGCACGGAAAAGGGAACAGCCAGAGAGAGAAGAGAAAAGGTAAGGCCGTAGATCGCAAAAACTTTCCACTCTATTTTTGCCCAGGCCAGATACTTTACAAGGAGATACCATTTTTTTTCAGATGACTTCACAAGAGCTCCTTAATCGGTATGACTAAATTTTAGATTAAAAATGCTAAATGTGAATAAAATTCGTCAGTAGACGCAGTGCAGGCCTTGCATTTGAAGAGACTTTGTCTAGAACTGGAGTCCTAAAACCAAAGTAGAACGCTGCTCAGAGCGACCGGCGAAATTAAGATTAGAAAAATGATGAAGATACTGGTGCATGAGTTGAAGGGTAAACTTCTCCCCTCTCAGGCTCCATCTCACCCCAGGCCTCAAGTCCACAGTCGCATCCTGACCACGAGTGAAGTCAAAAGTATCGGCAAAGACTTCATTAAATAAATCCCAGCTGCCGTAATTGAAACCCTGCTTACTCCATCCCTGAAAGATCACCCGAGAATTATAAAGGTGCGTGTAAAAGAGTGAGTAGTAATGCTCAAGAAAGAAGTAGCTCGTCGGATTAAATTTATCGTACCCCAAAAGTCCTCCACGGGCCTCGCCCGTAAATCTCTGACGGTTGTCAGGAAAAGCTTCTGTCCGGACGACAGCACGAAGCTCAGCAAATACTCTCGTAGGCAAAATGTCTTGAGCATACACTTTGCTCTTGAGTCCGATCAGGGGGGCGACTTGAGAGTCGGTGAACACCCCACGGCCTGCGGTCTTTTGGTCTTGATCAAACCACACACCCACGTAAGGCACCCCCCAGGAGTGCACTCGCTGAGTGTGGACAAAGCCTTGTAGGATCGTGTTATCGAACTTATGCAGGTGAACACCTTGCATGAAGGACTCGGTTTGCCATTGAGCCAGAAGGGAGTGAGAGTGAAGGCATAGAATAAAAAAGAAAACAAATTTCATGAAATAACCTCTGTAAAAAATCCTCACCCAAATCTCGTACACATAAAAAACACACTTAAATATTTAATAAACTAAGAGATTAGTGCTACAACCCGCTCACTTTTACAAGCTCTATTCCTTTGGGTGATTATGGATTTTTTTGAGTGGGGACTCTTTCTTCTCGCTGGATTATTTCTGTTGGGTTCCGTCGATGATCTCTTCCTAGATCTCATTCACGCGCTCTTCAATCTAAGACCGAAAAAAGTCTCCGTAGACCAGGTGAATATCTGGAACATGCAAGACGAAGATCCGATCGCGGTGATGATTCCTGCCTGGCAGGAGTACGACGTACTTGAGGCGATGGTGCGCACGAATCTTAAACGCCTTCACTACAAGAACTTTCACTGGTTCATCGGTGTCTATCCAAACGATGAAAAAACCACCACCATCGCCCTTCGTATGCAGGAGCTTTTTCCTGATAAAATTACGGTCGTCATCAATGACCGTCCAGGGCCGACCTCCAAAGCTCAGATGCTCAATCGGATTCTCACCGTCATGCAAGACGGAATTCTTAAGGCGCAACAAATGGGCGAGACCCCTTGGGTGCCTCGCTTTGTCGCCATCCATGATGCGGAAGACGTTATTCACCCCCTCTCCTTTAAAGCGATCAACGCTCAAGAGAAAGACATGGACTTCATTCAAGTTCCTATTTTTTCTCTGCCCGTGCCCACCTCACAATGGGTGGCCGGAACATACCTAGACGAGTTTGCTGATATTCATATGCGAGAGATTCCTGTGCGCCAAAAACTGCGCATGCCTATTCCTAGTGCCGGTGTGGGGACATTTTTCTCTTACCGTATTCTTGATATCTTGGGTCGCCGCTTCGGAGACTGGTTTGATGAAGGCAACCTCACTGAAGACTACGAAGTCTCC
>DIVA01000112.1 GCA_002435705.1 Bacteriovoracaceae bacterium UBA6144 | reverse complement strand
TGACTGCTTTCAATCCCACCGGTATTTCACGCTCAGCTCGATGAACCCAAAACACCTCTCCCTCTAAAGCCAGTGATCGCTCGACACAAGCCATCCACTCATCCCATGAATCAACAACGTGTTTCCGACAAATCTCTCTTTGTTGACTGGGAGATGAGCGGGTTTCCGAGGATTCAAAATAAGGGGGATTAAACACAATCAGATCAAATTTCATCTCACCCTGTGGATTAAATTTTCCCACGCTATTTAAGATCACTTCAAAACGCCCCTCAAGACAGAGAGCTAGATTGGCATTTAAGTGGGGAAGAAATTCTGGTTGCAACTCCACGCAAGTAAAGTGAGCGGAAGGCAGCAAGCTTGCGAGTTCACAACTGATGACCCCACTGCCCGCCCCCAGTTCTAGAATTCTCAAAGGAGTGGGTTCAAAGTTTTCTTTTTTTATAAATTCCGTGAGCCAGATAGAATCTGTGCCGAAACGAAAAAAATCGGGTTGCTGATAACTCATAACTTTGTGAGGCTACGCAAAAATTCCTCATTCACCAGACCCATCTCAATCAGATTGGCCATGGCCCAGTAATCTTTTACCTGAGCACTCCATTGAGAGGAATAAAATTGGCGTTTGGTGTTTTTGATGTTTTTAAGCAGCGACCCATCGAGCCTGCTGATAACCCCAAGCATCTCCTCTGATGAAATAATATGAAAGAAGACCTGAGGGCTTTCATTTTTCAGACTAGACATTTTTTTCGCCAGTAACTCTCTCACGACCGGTGACTCTGGAAGTGTTCCTAAGAGAACCCAGGGATACCGGAGGTCTTTGGCTTGCAGCATTAGGCTTAAGAATAAGTCTTTTTTTTCTTTGGTAAGATAATGAGCAGACACCCAGGTCGCAAAACCTGGTGCCTGAAAAAAGTTATATTTCAACTGAAGCTTCTCAACAAAATCCGAGCGAGAGAGATCTTGCAGAGAGCTGGCTTTTTCTATGAGCTGAGGATCTGAGTAAAAGTCCTGAATCAACATGAATAAGCTATCTAAAATAATTTTCTGATCAAGATAGTTACTTAACTCATCCATGATCTGAGAGCTGAGATTGCGAGTCGCAAGAAGTGAATTATCTCCTCGCCAAGGAGTCTGCTTAATCCGCTCGAGGGGATCCATCTCGATGAAATCAAGAATGATCTTTTCTGATCGTGACCAATTTCCAATTTTAGCGTAGGCAAGAATTCTTAAGAGTACATAATCAAGATATGGGGGCTGTTCGTCGAGGACAGAGAGCAGCTGACTGATGAGCGCTCTATCATTTTTCGTGATCGATTCTTTAAAAAGAAGCGGACTGACTTGATCGATATTTAACCAAATAGGATCTTTCGCTTCTTTCAGCGATCTCTTATTGGCCAAGTCTAAAAACCACTTTTTGAGAAGATGATCATCACTCAACCCCAGCACACAGTCTCGCAGAGATTTCAGAAAGACTTCGTTCACGGATTGGGGGTTATGTAAGATCAGGGCGGCTTGCAAGTAAAGGTCATCGAACTGCTGACAATTGAGGCGAGTCTTTTTAAAAACTCCCTCTACTTTGTAGCCATCAAGTCCTCCGACTAGATTGAGCGAATAGTTTTCGGCTGCATGAACATTGATCCAGAAGTTTTTTTTTTACTAGGATCTATGGTCTCTTGAGCATGTGCCACGGGGACAAGATGATGGATGGCACTCTCTAAAAACTCACTGGCGAGTCTTTTTCGGAAATAGAGTACTCCTGCGACGATCAGAAGAACGATCACGGTAGTGAACATCACAAAACGATCACTAACTTTTCTTTCCTTGATGATCACTTTATTTTTTACCGGTCCCTGCATAACGGTCTTTTTTTTAATTTTTCCAGGAGTAGAAGGAGGAGGCGATGGTGGCGCAGCAGCTTTTGGACGAAGTGGTTTTATTACTTCTTCAGTTAGTTTTTTTTTTTCTTCTGCCTTGGGTGTCTCTTTGAGAGAGGAGAGATCAATCTTGCCGATAAGTGTATGCTCGGTTTGAGCTTCCATCACCGAATCGGTGTTCTGGCGCTCTGCCGTTAACACATCTCGCGCCTCGGAGATGGGATTAAAGCTCTGCTTGGTGTTTCCTAGAATATAGGATTCTACGAGCTCTTTTTCACGCATGAAAAACCAGTAACCGTTTCCACTACAGACTTCATCTTCCGGCCGGATGGACCCATTTTGATAGAGTTCAATAATCTTTTCTTTGGAAACTGGCCCCAAGATATGGTTGGACTTAGTACGGATGAGCCAGTTTTTAACCATTGCTCATTACCTCGCCAACAAGCCCAAGAGGGCCGCAAGATCTTGATCGTTGAAGCGAAGGCCAAAACTAATTGTGGCTGACTGCTTGCCCTCTTTAGACAGTATATCCTCGCCTGCGATACGGGCAAACATCACGTTCCAAAGTTTAAACTCGGTGAGAAGACGTACGTTTGGTCCTGCATCCGCTTGATAGTCAAAGACTTCCATCCCTGTTCTAACTCCCCAATCTGGGAAGAAGTAATCCACACCTACACCACCCGTGCTTTCAATTAAACCAGCACGAATACCAAGGCGCTGAATGCGACGGCCGATCTGAAGGTTAAACTTAAACTGTGACTTATTAATATTTCGTGTGTTGGTACAAGACTCCGCTCCACCGTTGACCGATGAACAGCTGAGATTCTCGCGCTCAATCTCTGGGCCAAACTGGCTTGTGACGATACCAATCCTAAAAAATCTCTCCGGTGCCGGATAGATATCAAGGTCAAATCTTGTTTCTGACCCAAGGCGGGTGTTCGCACCGGTCGAAAGGCCAATGTCTGCTTCAATATTATTGATACGGTTCACCAATCTGTTCACGCTTGAAAGTGTCTGCGACACCTGATCCACCACTGCATCATCACGCAGCAGTTTTCCTACTGTCCCTTTCCCGTCTTTTACGTCTTCAATGATGACCTTCAAGTCCCCCATAGCGACGTCAGCCTTATCAAGGATAGGTCCGATTTTTGAGAGATCGCTCATGAGTGAATTTTTCTGCATGCGATCAGTTTCATACTGTAATTGCGCAGTCACTTGCTTGATGTTCTCAACGATCTCATCAACCTTTCCTTCATTGGTTTCAAGCATGCGCTTGAGACTTGCGGTGAGGTCTTTGATGTTGTCCGTGATTTTTGCGAGTTTATTTGTGCCGTCTTGCTCTTT
>DIVA01000005.1 GCA_002435705.1 Bacteriovoracaceae bacterium UBA6144 | reverse complement strand
CGCACCGCTGGGAAGTGGGTTACCTCAACCAGTACATTCCGCGCAGTACGAGAGATACCGTGGAGCACATTCTAATGCTCTATCTCTTCTTTTAGTTAAGGCATGCAACCTAAAATATACTTTTGCGAAAACGACTTCAACTCACTTGGTGCCATCGCCTGAATGCTCGAGTCACGAAGCTGTTCGGCGGAAACCATATTACTGACAAAACCATGAACCTGAAGACCCTTGAGGTAGGATAGAATTGAGTCGGCCATGGCTTGCCCTGATACACTTGATTTGTGGGTGTAACCAAAAATCTGTGAGAATAAGCGTGAGTGATAAACGACCATGGTATCAATCCAGTCTTGATCTCTTTCTCCACTAGCGACTCGTGTTCTATGTGCCGAGGGCTGTGAGCGTGTGCAGCCCGGCATGAGGCTTCGTGACCAGCTATAGAATCTGCCATCCATGAAGCTGATATCTTTGCCGACCAAGATCTGTTTCACTTTTACACAAGCAGCATCATAGGTATCTAAGAGCTCAATGTATGAGTCTACTTGCATACACCCACGCACGTTTATTTGCTTAAGTACTTCAGAAGAGATTCTTATCCCCTCAGTGGTGAGAAGGATTTTCGACTTCGGCTCAATCACACCCACGATGAGACCAAATGATCGCTCAGCTCCGTAGGCACGGGAAACCTTGGGATCACCGGCCATGTAGAGACCTGGGCCCGCGATATCAGCGTCGTTTTGATGACGACGGTTAAATATCTTTCGACCTTGTTTATCTACATATTCAGTAAAGCGAGGGTCAGTAGCTTTAAATTGTGAATTAAACTGACCTCTTGGAGTCAGGTCACTGGCATCCACCCAGTGGAACATAAGTTTAGGTGCTGTGAGAGTGGTGATGTTTTTACTCAGCTCTCGGCGCATGGCCTGACTAAGCTCACTGTCAGTCATGGCTTCAACTGAATTGGCAAAGAGAGAAAAGAGAAGAGTCAAACCAGTGAATAACTTAAGCATAGAAGCTCCTTAAAAATTGGAGCCAAGATACACTGAAAAAATCCTAACTGGAGACGGGAGACTACTTTTTACAGGGCTAGAGATGGTCTTTAAACCAGCCGACAATGGCCTCCGGGGCTTCTTCTATCCACCCATGACCCATATCAGGGTTGATCACCATTTCTGTCGGGACGCCATGATCTTTGAGAAGAGCATGGAATTGTTGGGCCGTATAAAGGGGCACGGTTAAGTCCCGAGCGCCGTGAAGAAAAAGAGTAGGAGGATGAGAGCGCGGAACACTCCGAGGCATCAGACAGAGAGGACCCAGGCAGCGCGCATAGGAGGCAGACTGAATCGCAATCGCCTTCCAGCGACCGGGAAATGAAAGAGCAAGACGGCTGGTGTGATAGCCTCCACTGGAAATCCCTGTGGCAAATAAAGCCGTAGGATTGAGAGGGCCCCAGAAACCTGTTTTTATACGCTCGAGAACTTCGGCGATAACTTTATAATCGGCCCTTTTTTTATAGTCGCCGTGAGGGATATTAGTCACCCAGCCCACATGCATCGTGGCCCTAGGAGCAATCACAGCAAAACCCTGATCAAGGAGTGCTTGAATCAAACGCACTTCATTAAACCCGCCCAGCGGTAAACCAGAGGGTCTGGAAAACTCAACCGGAAACCATGACCCCTGAGAAAGAATCACCACGGGCCACCCTCCTCGAGGGGCACGCCCTTTGGGCAGGCTCCATAAAATCTCGCGCTGATCCAGCGTTGCCGGAAAAAGAGTCACTTCTTTTTTCGGGCAATGAATCCAGCTCAACTCTCCTCGCTCGTTTCGCTGCTCAATGCAGTTAGAGGCCCAGGAAAAAGAAGTCGAAAGGATAAGCAAAAGAAGAAATGTTTTCATGAGAAAACGATACCCAGCTCACAAGAGATCGACTAATTGATTTTTCTTACTCTCGATAACATCAGCACCTAACTTCTTTCTTTTCTTGTTAAAGATGTCGATCACGACACCCAAGATGAGATTAATAAAATTAAGGTCTTAAGTGGTCAAGGATCACATCTCTCACTAGTTTTTACATAGGGTCATTGAGACAAATCCTGAGAAAAGATAGTATGCGCTCAACCAAACTACTCAAAAGGTCATTTATGAAACTCATCCTCTCGCTTTTGTTAGCTCTGTCTGCCAATGCTTTTGCTAGTGAGAAACTTGTGCTTTTGTGCAGTACTCCTGGAGATGCTTTGGATGCCGTTCAGCTTATTCAATCAGGATCTAAATCCCTTATTCGCGTCAGCTATCTTAATGACACCTTTGAAGATTTTGTAATTGAGACGAATCTTAAAAACATTATCGCCAAGCAGGCCGATACCCTCGTGGGAACATCGAGCAAGTCCATCGAGTTCGGTGGAGCTGTGTCGGATGCAGTTCTTCTGAGAGTGATGCCAGGCCAGAAGCGCGCTGTGCTCGCGAGCGGCGGGACAGTTTATAAAATGAATTGTTTTCAGCAATAATTTTTAAAAGGTATTTTTTATGAAACTTTTCTCAACCATTCTTTTTTCACTCATCACCACAGGCGCGCTTGCCGCGACCGTGAACTGCAAACCAAACTCAAGCTCCATGTTCTACTCTGTTAAGTTCGAGACGACAGCGCAAAACAAGATTATCAACGTCACCAGCTCAACCGGTGGCTACGGCTCACTGGATCTCACGGATTGCAAAGTGTCACGTGATAAGAAAGTGACCACTTGTTCTCGCTCATACTTGCGCAACGAAGACGGAAAACGCGTCAGCCACACGGCACGTATTCATGTGGGTAATCCTTTGAGAACGAGCTATGTGGAGCGTGATCTGATTATCCCCGGACAAACGACCGTTCAGGGCGAGATCTTGAATTTCTGCGAAGTGCTCTAAAGTCTAGGAGTGCCTATGATGAATACTTCTGAGATGGATAAAAAGGAAACCAGTCTCTCCCTCTGTCCGAATGGACAAGCGATCATTATCAATCAGAAGTGTATCATAGGCCCCGAGCTCTCCAAGCTCAGTGAGAATCTTTCCCTGCAAACAGAAGATGGCCACCATCCCCTCTTCATCGATCACGCTTTCATGGGACTTCAGATAACTCTTCACTAAGACTTCACCCCTAAACTTATCACGACGGTAGATGAGATTAAAATCTCTTCCCACACCTGTCACATTCGCTTGCGTTGACCAGTCCCCTGAGAATCGATACGGATGGAAAAGAGCTAAAGTGTGTTGCTTTGACAATGGCGGATGGCTGAGTTGAATCTCGGGCCCCTCAAGTAGCACAAGGAGGCGCTCCATCCCGGGGAACTCAGAAAAAGGTCCCGATTCAATGATGTCTGCCATGCTTAAGCGCCAATCAAACTCAGCCCCCGCAGGAGAAACGGCTATTTCTAAAGTCGAGCCACGACCATTCTTCCAAATTTTCTTTTGATAATCAGAGTGTCTTAAAAGTTTTATCATTTGATACAAAGTTTAACTTGTCAGACGAGGATAGGCTAGAATCCGTCGCAGGTGTCATCGAAAATTATCTGTAAAAACTTCTCCACCTCTATACCTCCAAGAGCTTCATGCCGTAGATTGAGAAAAAAATCAGAGGTCTTTATGAAAATCTTCCTTCTCTTTGGAATCCTTTCCTCCGCACCGGTGTTTGCGAATCTCTTAGACCACATTGCCTACACGAGTGAGGGCATCCAAGCCGAATGCAGCGATTACCTCGGAAAGGTCAGCTCGGCGGGAGACATTGTTCTGAGAGATTTTCTGATCCATGATCTGCAAGGGCTTTCGGGCTGCAGCTTAAATGCTCAAGGGAAAGTGATCTTCAAGAGTGGCAGCGTGGAGAAGCGAGAGGATCTCTCTTGTATCAGCGCTCGAAAGCTAGAGGCGCAGCATCTGGCCTATAAATCACACCGACGCCTTCATCCTGACTACCAAAGCCTCAGCCGAGAGATGCTTCACCTCTCCCGTCAATTAGAGGCCGGAATCATCAATGCTCGCACCCTCATGATCGACACCACTCTAATCCAGACCACTGGAGTGATCACCATCAGCGGTCACGCTGGAGAGCTGGTCGTACTCCAAAGCTCGGAGCTCCACCCGGTCATCAGTGGCGTGGGCGTGCAGCTTGTGGGAGACATTCGTCCTGAAAACATCCTCTGGCATTTTCCTGTCGCGCGAACTCTCACACTGAATTTCAGTGGTGTGGATACTTTAACTTTTGGAGAGCACTTAGGTATGCCGGGAACCTTCTTAGCGCCCCATGCGGAAGTGAAATTCAATAACGCCCTGATCACTGGCGCTCTTTTCGCTCGCAAGATCACGGGCCTTGCCGATCGCCACGACTGCAGCGGCTTGGTGGCCGGTCAAATCAACCCGGCCCCTCTCAGGCTCCCCAATCCAAGTCAGCAGCAGAGACAAAGGGGCAAAAACTAAAATTAGAAAAAAACCTTGAGCTCAAAGGGCAAGCCCCGTGCGGGATCAAACTCCTGCTCAGA
>DIVA01000014.1 GCA_002435705.1 Bacteriovoracaceae bacterium UBA6144 | reverse complement strand
ACTCGGTGTCACTCTGCTTGGTCAAATTGGCCCTTATGTAAAATGAAAACATGCATCATAATAAAAGAATCAAGGGAGTTCTATGCCGAGTTTATTTAAGTCTCAGGATTCGAAATATTTCTTAAAAACAGCTTTTAAAGTTATCAGTGTGCCCCTCATTGCCACCCTCGTTCTGGCTTACTCATTGTGGCTTTATGTGGAATTGAATTATTCTTTTTTCTTGGCCAATGGCTTTGCTACCGGTCCTGAGATGAAAGAAGCTTTTTGGGACAACATCCTTTCTGGTCAAGTCGACTACCTACCCTTTTTGGGCTTATTTTTTATCGCTGTTTTCTTTTTAGGACTTTTTCTCGCTCACCTGGTGCTGAGACCCTTCACATATGTCCGTAATATGTGCGAAGACATTCTTAAGGGAGAACCCGTAGATTCAGAGAATGGATTTCTGAATGCTAAAAAACTAGTCGTTAAATCTGCGATGGTGTTTTTCGATTATCTTAGTAAACAAGATAAGTCAGCCGACCAAGTAGAATTTGATTTCCCAGCTGACCTTGAAAAGATTCACTCTCCAAAGCCAGATGGTGTTTTCTATCTTCAGTACGGTATTTTTATGCTGATCCTGTCTGGGATTACAATTATCGCTACCACCTTTACTCTGCATCATTTGCACGAATCAATTGTAGATGCGGCCATAAAAATGCTGAAGCCTTCCACTTCTCTGAACGTCTTTCTTACTTCACAGCAAGATCACCTCTTCACCATCACTGCCGTGATTACAGTTTTGACGGTTTTTCTCTACACCACACTCGCCAGGGGCATCATCCGCGATATCGAAGGAGTCTCTTACTCCTACCTGCGCGATATTCGTGACATCACCAGTGGTGATCACTCACGTCGTCTGCGTCCGCGCTTTCAGGATCCGGGTCAAGAAGCGGCGTTTGCCATCAACCAAGTGATGAATCTCTTCTTCCCCGAGGCCGATAAGTGAAATGCCTCTGGCTTCTCTCTCTGATCACCTTGAACGCAGCTTATGCCTGGGGCCCGATTGGGCATCGGGTGGTGGGAGAGATCGCTCAACAGAGACTTAAGCCTGAGGTGGCAAAAAAAGTTTCTGAGATTCTTGAAAAACGAACCCTCCCCGATGTGGCCAACTGGGCGGACCTCATCCGCTCAGACCCCGCATGGAAAAAAGCCTCACCTTGGCATTACGTCAGCATTGAAGACTCAAAAAAATATAAAGACATTGCTCCGGTCAAAGAGGGTGATGTGATCTGGGCCGTCGAGCACTTCTCAGAAGTGCTGAAGAATAAAAAATCAACTCCCAAAGATTTACGTGAAGCGATCTCTTTTCTAGTCCACTTCATTGGTGATCTTCATCAACCACTGCATGTGGGACGAAAGGCAGATCTTGGTGGAAATACCATCTCACTCAAATGGTTTGGAAAAAAAACTAATCTGCATGAAATCTGGGATGAAAAAATCATTGAACTCGAGCAACTCAGCTACACGGAGTATGCGGCCTTTCTTGAACGCAGCATTGAGATTAATAAAAGTTGGGAGAAAGACCCACTCATGACTTGGATTGCAGAATCACAGGCGCTGCGACCGCTGGTCTATGACTTTCCTGCCAAACCTGCTCGCTACTGGGAATATGAGTACCGCTTTAAAACTCATAAAATATTAAATGAAAGACTGATGCAAGCAGGCATCCGACTGGCGAGCGTGCTAAACGAGATCTTGCTTTGAGCCGACTTTAAGTCTCAACTCCCGATACCCCATCTCCAGCGCATCTGAAGCATCATCAAAACTATAGAGACTGGCGACGTGGCGAAAAATTTTGTGACTCTCTTTATTGATCACATCCACTTCCACATGGAATGTCTCTTTCACCTTGTGCACAACGATGCGACCCATGTGCCAAGGTTCATTCTCAAATTCCACGTATTTCTCAATGGGAAAGGACTCAAGCATGGGCATCTTCCCAGCGCTTGCCCGCGGCTTCAACGCGATCGAGGATCTGGCCCAAAACCGTTTCATCGGCTTCCGGATGAACGACAATAAAACGCAGGAAACTCTCTCCCGAGCGGCTCGACCAGTTGATCATCGCCTCTCCGCGATTCATGAGGTCTTCGCGCACCGGACGAACGGCGATGTTCGCCAGATATTTACGTTTGGGTTTATAACGAAAACACACGTTCAAACTCTCTGGTTCATAGAGCAACTCGAGGCTCGGGCGCTTCTTTATCTCTTGCGCCATCCATTGAGCACGTGCATAGAGGGTGTCGATTAAATTCTCAAAACCTTGATCCCCCATCGCGCGCCAAGCGAGCCACACCTTAAGTGCATCCACTCGTCGCCCACACTGTAGGCTCGCAGGCCCCAGATCCAGCGTGTTCTCCTGTCCATCATGGAAGAGATAATTATTTCCACCACCACGCTGACTCGCCAAGAGTGTGCCCATGTGAGGCGTGAGAATGAATGAACTCACCAGACCCGTGCCCAGCATCTTGTGCGTGTCCCAAGTCACTGAGTCTGCTTCTTCAATCCCTTTAAGATTTTTTTTATGTTTCTGACTCATAAGACTTCCGCCACCCCAGGCCGCATCCACGTGCATCCACAGTTTGTAGCGCTGACAAATTTCGGCGATCTCAGGCAGTGGATCGAAAGCCCCCAGCACCGTGGTGCCCGCAGTGGCACACACTGCCAGTGGCGTGAAGCCACGCTCGTGGGCCGAGCGGATGAGACGCTCAAGTTCACTGGCCTTCATGCGACCTTTAGAGTCACTCGGGACAGCGATCAAATTATCCGTGCCAATGCCGAGTTGATTGAGGGCCTTGAAAAATGAATAGTGTGCTTCCTCACTCACAAAAACGGAGAAGCGCGT
>DIVA01000119.1 GCA_002435705.1 Bacteriovoracaceae bacterium UBA6144 | reverse complement strand
AACTATTGATGAATCTTGTCGGTCAAAGCCCAAAAAAGTTGAGGAAAAAAGTTTTTGTAACTGCATGAGAACTGGTAATATTTCGGGCATGATCAGACAACTTGTTCGCATGGGGCACCCCCTACTTAGACAAACAGCTAGGGAACTAAGTTCAGAAGAAATACTCTCTCCTGAAATACAGCAATTCATAGCAGATATGCGTGAAAACATGAAGCATCATGGGGGGATTGGTCTCGCGGCTCCTCAAATTGGTGAGTCCATTCAGTTAGCAGTGATTGAACTCGGGCCCACTAAGAATCGCTACGACGCAAACGCTGAGTTAAGTTTTACTACCTTTATCAATCCCAAAATTTCCATTTTGGATGCTACTCCCCAAGGGTTCTGGGAGGGCTGCCTCTCTGTCCCTGGTCTGCGTGGCTACGTGGAGAGACCTCGAAAAGTGCGAGTCGAGTATCTCAATGCAGCAGCTGAGAGTTGTGAGATTGTAGCCGAAGGTTTTCTCGCCACAGTTCTCCAGCATGAACTTGATCATCTCTTTGGTCATCTCTATATAGATCGTCTTCAAGACACCCGTCTCTTGAGTTATCAAGAAGAGTTCATGCAGTTTTATGGTCAAGCGCCAGATCTCGATGAAAATGTCTAACTATTCTAAAGAGCTTTTAAAGTTTGCTGGTCCCGTGATCGCAGGCCAGCTAGGCCTCATGCTCATTGGGGCCGGCGATATTATCATCGCTACCAAACACTCTACTACCGCTCTCGCAGCGATCGGTCTTGCGGTGGCGTTCGCGAATCCGGTTCTGATTGTGGGCTTCGCCTTTCAGTTCGCGATCTCTCCCATCGTCGCCAAGTACCGCGGGGAAGGAAAGAATACGGATCAGTTGGCTTTTGCTTCACTCATCTACGCGGCTCTCTTATCTATTCCCTTTATGATTCTCACTGCTCTGGCCGCAGAGCTGGTACCACTTTTAGGCTACGAGCCCGAGATGACCGGTCATGTGATGAGCTACGTGCGAATCTCGATTGGATCAATCCCTGGGGCATTTCTTTATTCGGCCCTTCGTGAATGGCTGCAGGCTCACGAGCGAACTTTTCTTGCTAACTTTGTTTCTATTGTCGCGGTTCCGCTGAACCTCCTTTTTAATTGGATGTTTGTCTTTGGTGAGTGGGGGATTCCTGCTCTCGGCATTGATGGCCTCGCTTGGGCTTCACTGACTGTCCGCTGGTTCATGGGCATTGCTTTACTCATTCCGGTCTTGCCTTATTTAAGAAATGTGCCAAGAGTGGACTGGGGCTTTATCAAAGAAGTCGTAACACTGGGGTGGCCCACGGCCATCGCCATGTTTTTTGAAGTGATGGCTTTTTGTTCATGCACACTTTTCATCGGAAAATTCGGTGAGATTCAAACAGCTGCACACAATCTCGTTCTCACTATTGCATCTGTGGCTTTCATGGTTCCCATGGCCATAGCCAGTGCCGTGGGGGTGAAGGTCGGGCATGCGTATGGAGAGCAGAACGCGCAAAACCTAAAGGGTTATGCGTGGATGGGTCTCAAGATGAGTGTTGGTTTTATGGGTCTGTCTGCTCTGTGCGCTTTTTTCTTTCCCCAAGCCATGATCTCGGTGTTCGGCGCCAGTCCAGAGGTTAACCAGCTGACGATTAACCTCATCTTTTGGATGGCGATCTTTCAAATCTTTGATGGAGCTCAGGTCACGCTTGGCGCGATTCTCAGAGGAATCAATATCTCTAGACCTGTCTCGATCATAATCTTCATCGGGTACTGGATTATTGGAATTCCCGCGGGCTGGTGGATGGCAAATACTTTGGAAATGAAAGCACAAGGTTTTTGGATAGGATTGGCCACTTCACTCGCGTTAGTGGCCACCGGATTATTTATTTTAACCTATCAGAAAATATCAAAGTTCTCCGTTCAGAGGCACCACTAAACCACGACACGAATAACGAAACACTCCGCCGAAGAGTCCAAGAAAAGGCTTCAGCCAACGGCTTTGAGATTTAATCACGTAGGGAGTAGGGACGACAGTGATTGCCAGTCGTGAGCCAGTCACGGCTCGCTTAATTGTCTTGATTCTGAAGGTCCCATCCTGATTAATTTTTGCGTAGGCGTATCCTTCTTGCGGATTCTCCGGTTGAAAATATGGATGGGCATACCAACGATTGGTTTTGACGTAGAAGAGAACTTTAAATTTTTCGATTGCGTCTTGAGGAAGTCCTTTGATGACCCCAGAAATATGCGAGTCGCTCACGATCTCTTCAATTTTGAGTTCCGAGTTTCTGCAAGCGTAGGAGTTATCTCTTAGGATTTTTCGAGTTTCTTTGATCCAGCTTGCTTGAGCAACTGCAGGAAAGGCCATCAGGAGCGTGAGTGCAAAAAAGATTGAGCGTGACATAAAAAATCCTTCGACTTGGTTTGTATTCTTATTTTCTGACTCCCATTGTACTTCTACAATAGGAGGAAGTTTCCGCCCGTCTTGTAGAACTACCCGAATTAAATAGTCGGGAATAAGAGGATTGTATGAATTGTGATCTTTGTAAAAGAGAAGAGTTGCTGTTGAAAGGTGAGTATCCTTATCTGCTTCACGAATTCAAGCACTCTTGGTGGCTATTGGGTGAGCACCAGTATTACAAAGGGTACTCTGTGCTTTTGATTAAGGGGCATTATCGGGAGCTCACTGATTTACCTGTCGATGTCGCTCAGGGGGTGTTCTCAGAGCTTTTACTTGCCCATCAGAGCGCTCAAAACTTCTGGGCTCCACATAAGATGAATATCTGCAGCCTTGGGAACGTTGTCGATCATTTGCATTGGCACCTATTTCCGCGCTATCAAGATGACCCAAAGCTTAAAAATCCCCCATGGCTTCAGATGCAAGATTTTGATACGAAAAAAATTTCACCTAGTGATGCTGAAAGGATAATCTTAGATTGGAAAAAAACATTCCCTTTCAAAGGTTAGTTCATGCTTCTCTCTCATCGCGTCCAGGCCCTGGCAGAATCCGAAACCCTCGCTATGTCCCGACGGGCCAATGAGCTTAAAGATAAGGGAGTCGACGTCATCAACATGAGTCTTGGGGAGCCGGATTTTTTTACTCCCGAGAAAATTAAGCAAGCAGCTAAGCTTGCTATTGATCAAAACTACTCATTTTATACTCCGGTGCCTGGCTATAAAGATTTACAGCAGGCCATTTGCAAAAAGTTTAAGCGTGACAATGGTCTCGACTATCAGCCCAATCAAATTGTGGTGTCGACCGGTGCGAAGCAATCGATCATCAATGTCCTGATGGCCCTGTTAAATGCGGGAGACGAAGTGATTCTCCCCACTCCCTACTGGGTGAGTTATTCAGAAATGGTGACACTCTTTGATGGTAAAGTTGTGGAGATAAAAACAGGTATTGAGACTGACTTTAAATTAACTCCTGCTCTTTTAGAAAAAGCCATCACTCCGAAGACCAAAGCTTTTCTCTTCTCTTCACCTTGTAATCCGACAGGCACCACCTATACGGAAGCCGAGCTACGCGCTCTCGGTGAAGTCTTCAAAAAGTTCCCTCACGTGGTGATCATTGCGGATGAAATTTATGAACACATTAATTTCCAAGGAAAAACTTTTTCCCTGGCCAGCATCCCTGAACTCTATTCACGAACAGTCACCGTGAATGGACTTTCGAAAGGTTTTTCAATGACCGGGTGGCGTCTGGGTTTTATCGGAGCCCCGAAAGAGATTGCTGATGCCTGTGTGAAGATTCAAGGGCAATTCACCAGTGGAACCTGTTCCATCACTCAAAGAGCTGCCATGACAGCGATGGAGATCGATCCAAGTGAGCTGCTGCCCATGAAAGAAGCTTTTATGAAGCGCAGAGATCTGATTGTAAAACTGTTTAAGGATATTCCTCATGTGGAAGTGAACAATCCAGAAGGAGCCTTTTATCTCTTTCCAAAGATCGACAAATATTTTGGGAAATCAGATGGAGTGACGACGATCACGAATGCAAAAGAGCTCTGTCTTTGGTTGCTAGAGCACGCTCATGTGGCCCTGACTCCTGGAGGCGCTTTCGGAGCACCCGAATATTTTCGACTGTCGTATGCCACGAATGAAGAAAAAATAACGGAAGCCTGTCGACGGATTGCTACTGCACTGAAAAAGCTTAATTAGATAGCTAAATATTTTTAAATCCAATCCTCTTAAACAATGCTCTCTGGACCCAGAGAGGACCAATTAAGAGAAAGGCAATGTCATCTGCGAAAGAGGGCTTTTTACCTTCAATCTTGTGACCCCAGAACTGAAATATCCAAGAGACAACAAAAATAATAATGCTGACTTGAAGAAGCACACCCTGGCTGGCCATCCAGCTGGTGAGGGTAAGCATCAATACAGATTGAATCATCATTCCAACAAACATGAGCCGGTTGAGTAAAAAATAAAAGCAAAGTGCACCTGAAACAAAGAGTGTGGCCCAGTTAAGTCCAGGCAGTCGTGAAAAAATGCCAAGGGAAGGAATACACCAGAGAAGGCCAATCACTGAGAGCATGATGAGAGGGACGCAGATTTTATGGATAAGCACGTTAGTGGGATTTTGGTGGCTAAGCGCATACTCATCCATCCACTGATCAAAACTTCTCATGGTTCATCCTTTGTTTCCAGCATGCTTCTGACTTCTTGGGCGTGTTTCAGGCCGCGACGATTACAAGTATCATAGAAATTATTCATTTTTTGGGACTTATAGGCTTCGGCGCAACCCAAAGTATAGGACTGCTGAATATGCTCAAGGACACTTTCTTGAGAGAACCCTTCATTTTGTGCTTTCTCATTCGTGTGCGACGGGTTAATTTGCCCCGAAGAGCAACCCTGAAGTAACAAGATATGCGCGACTACGGAATAGCCCCAGAAACTCTGCTTTCTCAAGTTCACTCCTCGTGTCCATTTGTCTTTAATTTACCAGAGCAGGATGCAAGATTCATTACCATACTTAAACAAAAATCAAATCCTGCCAACATAGCTGAGTACTTCGATCTTTGTATGGCGGCTCACTGGGCGAGTGCAGGCTCTTTTTGTCCCACTGATGTCGACAACGCCCTCAGGCAACACCTATGGAACAAGAAAGAGACCAAGGATTTTGTCGAGAGCATGTGGGAAACCACTCTCGAGTCCCTTTTTTGGGACTACTCCCAAGTGACAGGAAAGGTTATTGGCACTTCAAATATCCAGCAAAGACTATCCACGCATGAAGGGACTTGGTTTTCTGTAGCTGTCGGGGCTTATGCAGCCGCGGTGAAAATAAAAAATGAAATTTACACCAAGAAGTTGCTTGATCTCATCAGTTTTGAAATGGATCGCGAATTGAAAATCGCTCAATTTTGGTTGGAGTCTGATCCCTTTACTTTCTGCGGCCTGACGGCCCTCATATCCCATAACTTGGGTGACTTTGACCGTGTGGTTGAAGTCAGTGGCCTGAGCGCAAAAGACCCACTGATGAATTTTTACAAGTTATCTGAAAAAGCTGGAACTCTCTGGGCGCTAGCATGCGTGTACTATAAAAAACATGTTTCAGCTGATGGTCATCGAAACTTCGCGCTTCGAAATCCAAAGTGTCTTCGTACACATTCTGAGCTCCTCATCGGCGTTGGGCCTTTCCATGAGGACTGGGGATCAAAGATTGCACAGACCACTCATCTCACAGAAGCTGAGAAAGCCGAAGTGGCCATTGAGTTAGTGGATGGATGGAGTCGTTTGAAGGGAGAGACGTGGGGATATCCTCGGGCCTATCGAGGATTAACTGATAAGTTACCGCTCAAAAATCTTCAGACTTATTGGAATGCCAAGCAGTTAAAGCTTGTACAGGATGCGCGCTTTCAAACCAAAGTGAAGCTTCCGCGCTCTCAATTTGAGGCCCGCTTTGTGCGTGCACTTTCGGAGTTGCAACGTGAACTTCTTTGAAGCCACGGTGCGAGTGCTCTCACACAAGGGGCATGGCGTGGTTGATCACCCCGATGGCCGAATGTTCTTTGCCAAGGGAGTTTGGGTCGGCGAAACAGCTCGCTTTCGACTCACAGGAACTGAAAAAAATTACGACGTTATTTCTGTTCTAGAGATTATTTCTCCCTCTCCGCATCGCGTTTCTGCGCCCTGTGCTCATCACGGCAGTAAGAAGTGTGGTGGTTGTCCGTGGATGTTCATCTCTTACGAGGAACAAGTTCAGGCCAAAGAGAAAAGAATCGATTTCCTTCTTTCTAAAAATAATATTCCAGTGGAAAAAAGATTCTCCCTTATTGCTTCCGATAAAAATCTTGGCTATCGCAACCGTGCTCAGTTTAAAACAGATGGAGTCAGTATAGGTTTTGTAACGGAAGGAACCAATGATCTGTATGCCATTGAAGACTGTCTTGTGCTCAATCCTCAAATGCGAGAGCACTTAAAAGTGCTGCGAAGTCACCTGCCGAGAGCTGACTGGAGTTCCACTGGAACTCATCCTTGGAATTACATTGAAATGGATGATCATCAAGCTGTCTCGGACATTCAACTCAATCGTCGCAGGCCATTTCGTCAGGGCAATTCTGAGCAAAATATCAAAATGAAAATGTGGATAGAAGAAGTTCTTAAAGATGCACCTAAAGAGCATCCAGTGATTGAGGCTTTTTGCGGCTCAGGTAATCTCACCGAAGCCATTTCCAATATTGGTTTTACAAATATTCTGGCTGCGGAAGTGCGGGGAGTGGCCATTGATGAACTGAGATCAAAAAAAATGCCGGGTGTTCAGATCATGGAAATTGATATGAATATTAAGGGCGTTTGGCAGCAACTCTCTCGCCGCCAACCTCAAGCCAAAATTCTCCTCGTGGATCCTCCTCGCGAAGGTCTTGAGATGCGCGCAGGTCTTTTCAATTCACTTAAGCAGCTCGAGAAAGTTCTTTATATTTCTTGCGAACCTAATACCTGGGCAAGAGATGTAAAAGACTTTCAGGCCAATGGATGGAAAGTAGAGAGTCTGACACCCATTGATCTTTTTCCTCACACGCCTCACATCGAACTTATGAGTGTGCTTAAACTTCGGTGATGTGCGGAAGATTGTCATCCAGCCAGTAGACTCGATCACGTTCGACCACAAGAATTTCTTCAAACTTTACACCAAACTCAGAATTTCCAAAATGAGGCTCTATCGCCCAAAGACCCTGAGAGAGTGGCCGTGATTCGTTCGCCTTCATAACGGTTGAGCCAAAGAGGGCTTCCTTAGCAAGGTAGGCGTAGGATTGAGGTGCAAACCGTCTTAAATTAAGTTTTGGTAGCCCTAAAAAGGGAAGTTTCCCAATCCGATGACCAAGCACTCCGAGAGGGTAGAGGTCATGGCAATTATTAAACCCTTCATCAGTGATTAACTTTTCTACGGATTGATAGATATGACTAATGGGCTTTCGCTCTTGGGCTTGCCTGAGTATCAGTTCACGAAATTTTTTTAGAAGAACCCGTGCTTCATGATGAGAGAGATTATCTCCAAAGAAGAAACTGTAACCAATATCCACGGCATGACCTTCAACGCTCGGAGCGACGTCAAGAATAACGGCCATGTTGTCTTCTAGTTTTTTATTTGAGGGCATGAAAGCATTTCCAAGATCAAGGCTTTCCTCCGGACGCTTGAATCCTTTGAAAGCGGTGCGATCTCCAAACCAAGCAAAAGCTCGATGAAAAAATAGATCATGTCCTTTAGATAAAAAGAAATCATCAACGAGTTGAGCTGCTTCAATCTCCGTCATTCCAACTTTGAGTTTGGATCGTGCTTCTGTCACGGCTTGATAGGCGAGCTGCTGGATTTCTTGGTAGCGCTGAATATTCGCCTGATTCATCAAGCGACACCTTCAGCCCACTGAGACTGTGTCTGGGTAATGAGGTCACTTAGGTTTTCTTGCAGCGGATGAAACTTTGGATGTAAATAGCGAGAGAATATGCCCATAGCTTTAGGGAGAAGAGCATTTTTCAACAGGAAGACATCAAGAGCATCTTTAATCGTTTTACGTTTGAGAAGAAGACCATCCTGCCAAAGGAGATGAGTGGTCACAAGGCCCACGAGTCCTGAGAGGATTAAGTACCCTGCCAACAGACCAGCCACTCTGTTGGCATAACTGAGATCAGTGGACTGAAGCACATCAAAAGCTACAGCACGATGTTCTATTTCTTCTAGCGCATGCCACTCAAAAAGTTTTTTCATGACAGGATCTGAATTTTCAAAAAAATTTTCACTTAATCCAATCTCGGCCAAAAGGCTCGTGAGATGCTCAAAGCCCGCTGTCAGGGAAAGTTTAAATTCCGAAGAAGTACTTTTCTCAATGAAGCGAGTGATGACGTCTTCCACTAATCGAAGTGTCTGATCTACTTCGTAGCCTTGGTCACGCAGATTTTGAATAAATTTTTCGTGTTCCACTGCATGCTGAGTTTCTTGCTGCATAAAAAGTTTGGCATCACGTTTAAGCTTCTCGTCACTTATCTGGGGAACGAAGCGGGAGAGTGAGCGGACAAAGAATCTTTCTCCGGTGGGAAATAGCAGAGTAAAAGAGTTGCACAAGTGTGTTTTAAAAGCACAGTCATCGAGCCAGTGCTTTAAGATTGTTTGCGGGAATTCAAAGTTAGGTTTACGAACAATCATGGGCATGACTCCTGCCCCTATTATAGCGCTGCTTTTATGCTTTTTGCCAAGAGCTCAAAATATTCTGCTAAGATGGAGTAATGACACGTTTAATTTTTCTCCATGGATTTCCCGATTCACCCACAGTTTGGAGTCATCAGCTCAATGCTTTTGGATCAAAAGCTCAGTGC
>DIVA01000018.1 GCA_002435705.1 Bacteriovoracaceae bacterium UBA6144 | reverse complement strand
CCGACGAGGCTGATGGTGACCAGTTCTTTTTCTTGCTTAATAAATGAGTCAGAAGGCTCATCAGAGACTTTGCAATTCCATGAAATGCGAGAGTCTTGTGTGAAGGTGAGTTCTAGCTGGGCTTTATCAAACTCCAGTGTGACATCTTCTGTGGTCGTGGCCGGCACTTCGAAGGTGCCCTCAAAAATGTTTTTGTAGGTGGTGGCGCCGAAATCAAAGGAGTCGCCGATTTTTGCTTGACCCAACTGACGGTCGATTTCAATCAATCCTCCCAGCACCACAATCTTCTCCTCTGTTGAAGAGTAGAAGGGAGTGAGCTTCCACCACACCACACCCATGAGAGCGGTGAAGGTAAAAAAGGAGAGAGCAAAAAAGATCAGGGCAAAACGATTAACGTTCTGGGATTTAATTGTGCGTAAAGGCTGATTCTGATTGAGGCGTATCTGGTTGGCCACCAACTGAGGGCCACCCAGAGACATTTTGAGCTGCAAAAAATTGAACTGAGGGTGAGCATCTTGGTAGCTCTGGAGCTTATTTTTAAACTCGAGTAATCCACTCTGACGCTCGCTCGAGGGTATGTCATCGAGATAGGACTCAATTTTAGTGAGAAAATCTTGAATTTCTTGCTCGGATACTTGACCCATAATGTCTCCTGACCGGCAAATAATAGCATCTTAAATGCTTAAACTGAAAGGCTTAAAGACCCTAAAGCGGCTCTCCGATAGGAAAATAATCGGAGGAAAGATCTATGTCAGATAAAAAAGTTTTTGATTTTAGCGAAAAGCGTCGCGAGAGCATTGAAAAGAAGCGCCGCACTTTTGAGCGTGTTGTGTTTGATGAATTCCTCGGTGTTGACGCTGTGATTGATGATAATGGCTCAGGTCATCCTCTAAAACTCATCGATATCTCGAAAGAGGGCTGCCTCTTTCAAGTTCCTTTCTCAACTAACGCCAAGAATAAGTTCTCGGCGCAGTCTGAAGTAACGCTCAAGCTCTTCTTTACCAAGACAAGTTTTCTTCCTATTGTCGTAAAGTTGCGTCATGCGACGGAGTTCATCGATAAAAACGGTGAAGCTTACTGGCGCTGTGGAGGGGAGTTTGATCAAACGCTTCCAAGTTTTAAGGCGCTTGAGAGCTTCATTGAGTTTATGTACAAGTATGCAGAGTTTTCTTGTCGAGACAACGCCTCACATAAAGTCTATTTCCTTTAAAAATCAAATGATCTAAACTAAGGGTCCTCGAAAGGACTCTTAGTGAAGATTGCAGTTCTGGGCCCCTCCGCAGAGGCCCTCCACATGACTCAAGATCTACTCCGCCTAGGCGCCTCTGTACGGCTCTTCTGGCAATCTGCGCTTGCATCCAGTCTTGAAAAAGAACTTTTTGAACAAGATGTGCTTATTCCAGCGCCCTTTAAATCAATCACCAAAAGATTTTTAACGGCCGGAGAGACACCGCAGGCACGGACTCGTTTTGCTGATCTGTTTCGCGTAACTTATGAAGTGAATCCGATTGAACGAGTAGAAACAATTCAAAGTGAACAGCCTGAGGTGTTCGAGAAACTTTCCAGTGAGTTCATGCAGTCACTCAAGAGTCGCCTTGAGCTCTTTGAAGACTTTGATGTCATCATCGATGCGACAGAGCCTCAGTTGGTGCGCCATATCGGTCCTGGTGGGCCTTGTGTGGGTGAATCAAGACTTCGCGAGGGCAGTCTGTATTTTCTCGACTCACTGAGTGGGCTTCAAGAAAAACTCTCGCAGCATGAAATCGCCATTGTTGGTGATGGGATGGTGGCGGCGCAAATTTTAAAGCAGCTCTCCGCTTGGTGGAGTGAGAGTAAGAGTCGTATCTTTTTGATCACAAACCAGGGCGCACCCTTTGAACATTACCTGCAAAAAACGCGAGACCAGTTACTCAATGATTTTTTGACCCACGCCCAAAGAGAGCATGAGCAAGAGTTAGCCCAGTACCACAGAGAGCTTCGGACTTGGGAAGAGTTGGATGATTTTGTGAAAGTAAAAAAAGTAAAACCAGCGGAGCCGATTCCTCGTTTGGTGTTCTTTAGTGCTCATCTGGTCACGGCGGCGGATCAGCTGATTGATAAGAGTCGCACCTTTCTCACTCTAGAGACGAGTCCTTGGAATGAAGCGAAGGTTCAAGTTGAAAATAATCAGATGGACATTAAAACGATTAGCGTCGATTTTGTGGTGGGGGCCTGTGGCCGCAGCAGAGATCACTCTCGCTTCTTCGGACTGGATCTGCGTTTGAGTCTGGATGGCAAACGAGGGGGAGATGACAGAGGCATCCATCCTGAGGTTGGATTCTTCACGCTCCAGAATCCTTCGCAGAGAGAATCCATCTTGCAAAATCTTCTTACACTTTTTTCTCCGAAGGAGTCTCCCCAATGAGATTCATTTTTCTTCTACTCTTTTTTGCCTCAGCCTGCTCCACACCTCGTGGAGGAGAGTTTACGGTTGATCCCTATCAGACAGGTGGGGTTGAGCAGTTTTGGCTGGCGGAACTTCCGAGTTGGGCCAATGGTAATGTGTCAGCACAGTGTTCACGGGATTTTTCAGCCCACTTTGTGAGTCATGAAGCTCTTGAGAAAATTCACGGACTCAATTATCAGCAGCGCGTAGAGCTGCAGGCACACTTTAACCGTCAGTTGCGTCTCAAGTACGGCAATAAGCTCATCTCTCCTAGAGAAGAAGGGGCCATCTTTCTTCAGTCCATGGAGCAGGTGAAAGCGGGCATCCGAGAATTTAATTACCCAAACCGTGGGAACGTGCACTTGGTTTGGTGGGATCAGATCCATAAGAAAGAAAACTCCTTGCGCTGGCTCAGGAAGTTAGCACAAACAGGAGACCCAATTATTCTTTTGAGTCTTTGCTTCGACTCCACTCAGTTGGAAAAATGGGTGAGTGACTCAGAACTCTCGGAGGTTGGTCTCTTTAGTTATGGTTTTGAGAGTCTAACGAATTTAACTAAATCCGGCGAAACGGTGTTTGGGCTTATACTTCCGATTGATGTGCTCTTTCCGCAAGAGAGGGCCACTCTTTGGGTCGTCAATCATCCCCCTGCAGAATTTCCGACGGGCTATAATATAAGAACAATGGAGGAATAAGATGTTTGGTAAATCAATTAAGAAATCAGATTACCGCGAAGAAGGAAAATCTCTTTCGGCGCTTTTTAAAACCTCTATGGGTGATTTTAAAATTAAGCTCTTCACTGAGAAGTGCCCAGAGACCGTGTGGAATTTCGTAAATCTGGCTGAAGGTCGCCAAGAGCACGCTCGTGGTGGAAACTTCTACGATGGCTTGATCTTCCACCGAGTGATTGATCGTTTTATGATTCAAGGTGGCTGCCCAGAAGGTTCAGGCCGCGGAGGTCCTGGTTATCGTTTTGCTGATGAGTTTGACCGTGATCTTCGTCACAAAGGTCCAGGGATTCTCTCCATGGCCAATGCTGGGCCTGGAACAAATGGCTCACAGTTCTTTATCACTCTTGCACCGACTCCACACCTCGACGGTCGCCACACAGTGTTTGGTGAAGTGGTTGAAGGCATGGAAGTGGTGACGAGTATTGGAAGAACACCAGTCGGCATGATGGATCGTCCGAAAACAGATGTTGTGATTCAATCAGTTCAGATCATCAGAGAATAGGAGTCAGCATGAAATCACTTCTCTTTGTCCTTTTGATTCTCGTGGGGTGCGCTCATCTCTCGCGTCCGCAGGGGAGTGAGTCTTTTTTTGCTGGTTCGGCTATCGAGTATGATGCCAAGACAAATGAGGTCATCCGTGAAGCAGAAATTCTTCTGGATACTGTCGTGGAAAACCAGGGTGAAAAAATTCATGCCTGGTTTTACACAGGGCCAAGTAAGGGAGTGAAGCTTGATGTCTTTCCTTCAATTTCTGTTCGCACTGAAAACCCTCTGGTTTACGTGATGACTCATCGTGATGGCTCCTACCTTGGACGCCATCTCTTCCATTCTGAAAAGCGGGATAAATGGCGTGTAGAGCTGTACTTTGCAAAAGGTGAAGTGAATATCGTTGAATACGTCATGACGAATGGAGAGATGGAGTTCACGCAAAATGTCTCGCGCGCTGACGGAACACCTGTCATGCGAGTGGTGGGCAAACTAAAGGCCACCGACAAAGCAGAATTTATCAAACTGCGCGATGCGATCTCGAAGGCTAGATAAGAATTTTCTCAACCTGAAGCTGAATCGTCTCATTGCCGTTAAAGCGATTGATCCCTAAGCCAAATTGTAGAGTGAAAGGTGTCTTCTCCTGATTTTGAAAAACATCATCGGGAGAGGGCTCGTTCCATTTGCCCAAGTAATTAAAGCTGATCCCACTGAAGTGAGTCTGGGGAGTTTTAAGTGGTGAAAAGGTCCATTTGACGTGAGCGTCTTTAAGGATCCGAAACGAAGCGAGCTTTACGCCTTTCATTCTAAAGACCGGTCTCTCGTTGCCATTACCGAAGGGCTCTAGATGGTTAAGGTCGCGCACCAATTGGGGTGAGATCTCATCGGGAGTGAGTTCAATGTCCCAGCGTTCTTGCTTCACTCTGAGGATCTCTGGAACTTTGGCGATAACACTCTGGAGACGCTCTTTGATGAGTGGAAGGTTTTCCGCCTTAAACGACATTCCCGCAGCTGCTTTGTGTCCGCCGAACTTTAAAAAGAGGTCACGGCAAGTTTCCAGGCACTCAAAAATATTTAACTCACCGGCCGTGCGCGCAGATCCCTTGATGATCCCTTTTTCTTCGGCATTTGTCAGAACGATAGCAGGCAGACCATAGAGTTCAACCAGCTTACTCGCCACGATCCCGACGACACCTTCGTGCCACTCAGGAGCGTAGACGATGTTGATAGCGGTTTGGCTATTCATGGTCGACTTTACGACTTCTTTGGCACTCTCAACCACTTCGGCCTGAATAATTCGGCGGTCACGATTGGAGATCTCAAGATGCTGGTAGTGCTCTCGGGCTTCAGCTGTTGTGCTGGCGATGAGTAGTAGGAGTGATCTTTCAGGATGATCCAGTCTGCCTTTGGAATTAATCATCGGCCCGATGTTAAAGGCAATCTTCTCGCTGGTGACTTCAGCCTTGAGTTCTTCCGGATTAAAAAAAGCCAAGAGCCCTGGGTACTTACAAGTGGGAATCTGCTTTAAACCATGGCGAGAGAGCTTTAGATTCAGCGGAGTGAGAACGGCCAGGTCACAGATGGTTCCAATCGCCACAAAAGGAAGAAGGCAGTAGATGCTCTCTACTTTTTGTCCAGAAGCAATGAGGAGTTCTCTGATCTTCACTGCGAGAGCAAAGGCAACCCCCACACCGGCCAGTGAACCCAGCTCTGACTCTGGTTCATCACGTCGATTGGGATTTACGACCGCGAAAGCACGAGGGATGTGAGCCGCCGCATCTTTGTGATGATCGGTGATGATGAGGTCGATATTTTTTTGAAGAGCATATTCTGCTGTCTCAATATTTGAGATGCCACAATCAACCGAGATTAAGACCTTCACATTTTTCTCAATGGCATTATCAATTGAGACAGGGTGAATGCCGTAGCCTTCGACGAAGCGAGAGGGTTGAAAGGTCTCGACGTGAACACCAAGCATTTTAAAAAAATGAAAGAGGAGAGCGCAGGAGGTGGCCCCATCCACATCATAGTCACCGTAGATGCCAATCTTTTCATTCAGAGAGAGCGCCTGCACGATTCGCTCAGCTGCTTTAGGCATATCGTGCATCTGTGTGATGTCGGGAATGTCTTTGAGGTTCCAGGAGAGATACTCTTGAGCTTTGTCGCCTTTGAGTCCTCTTTTTTCAAGTAAGCGCTGAAGGGCCGGGTGCAGGGATTGTTGCGTCATGAAAAAACACTAACAAACTCACCACAAAACGTAGAGTCCTTTAATGAAAGTTTCTTCATCAAGGTCATCACTCTTTTCAAAGAGCAGATGGTATTTTTCATTCTTATTTTGGTGAATCTTGTCAAAATATTGAAGAGGCAGAAAAGCCTTCTGGCATTTCAGGCATTTATCTGGCTCGACGGGGGTTTCAAAACAATGACCACAGGCGTGGCACACTTTAAACAAGGATTTTTTACCCTTAGCTTTTTCTATTTCATTCATATGTCTCTCACGGTTGCAGGATCCGTTAGAGAGCTTGTCGACCCAATTTCAATAAAATGAAGAAAAAAAAGCCCCACTAAATTAGTGGGGCTCTTAAGGGGGGGAGAAATCGAGAACAGAGGGCTTAGTTAAACATTTGAGGAGCGATTCCGGCCTGAACCACCGGGGCCTGCATTTGTGGTGCTTGCGCCTGGAAGTTACCAAATTCTACTTGTGAGCGGTTCCCATCCATCATCCCTGGCATTCCGAAGTCAAATGAGCCTGGCATGTAGTAAGGAGACTGCTGCTGCATCATCAGGGGGTGAGCTTGTTGCTGCATTCCCATCTGAGGCATTCCCATCTGAGGCATTCCNNGCGTTCTGCCAAGGAGACTGCACTTGTCCTAAGGCGTAGGTGCTAGGCATGTAGCCTTGTCCGAAATAGTTGTAGCCTTGACCCATTTGACCATAAGGGCCCATCTGACCTTGTTGTGATTGTTGGTTCATCTGACCCATGAATCCTAGAAGAACTTGATTCAGCCCAAGCATCACTTGAGTGAACTGCTTCTGTTGATCGTTTAATTCTTCAATCTGCTTGGTGAGGGCCGTGAACTTAAATTCAGACTCGCACACAAAGATGTCATGCTTTTCTTTCTGCTGACGGAGCTCTTCACGCTTATGACTGAGGCGTTCTTCGCGCTCAGCGATTTCGGCTTCTTTGGTGAGAAGTTCTTCATTCTTCTTCTTTAGTTCGGCTTCTTTTTCGGCGATGATGGCGTCACGCTTTTCGATCTCAGCGCGGGCCTCGGCGACTTTCTTGTTGGCTTCATCTAAAGCAATCACGGCTGCTTCTGCGGCAGTTTTAGCTTCCGTGAGAGCGAGCTTAGTGGCTTCGAGTTCTTGGGCGTTGACTTCGGCTGAAGACTCCATGGACTTCACCTGAGCTTCAAGTTCACCGATGCGAGTGACGTGAAGTTTTACGGCTTCTTCGAGCTCTTTGATGCGAGCTTGGCTTTGAGTATTTTGTTCAAGACTTTGCGCCAGTGAACTATGGGATTCATCCAGCTGAGATTGCAGCAGCTTTGCTTTTTCTTGCTCAGCTTTTATATCATCATTTAATTTTTTGATCACTTCAGGATCATTAACGGTCACATTGATCACAGTGTTGTTCTGTTGCACCAAAGTCGCCTGAAGGCGAGTGAGGTTTGGATACTTCGGAGGTGTGACTTCATCCGAGGCAATGGAGCGGTAGGCTTGTTTATGCACAAGACCCTGCTCAAGTTGATCATAGGCCAATGGTGTGGCCAGGACGGCCAGGGCGGACATAGTCCATACCCAGTGCTTAGTTGTTTTCATAAGATTCTCCCTGTAAAAATTTCACCCTTGCCTTGACTACTTCAAGTCTCGTGCCAGAAGCGTTTAAACACTTAAAACCTCGTTTGGGAGAGGTTTTAAGGTGATTTTTCAATCACTTAAGCCTTGCCAGTGGGTCTCGGCTTTTCTAGTCTGAAAGCTTTGAAAGTGAATAAATTCCATTCACCATGAGACTAATTGTTAAGACTTTAGACACTCGCCTGGAGACCCTATGCCTGTACGCCCAAGCCTCTTTCTCTCGATTCTGCCTCTTATTCTTTTGATTGGGCTCTTGGCATTGAACATCAAGCTCTTCGGCGATGGCGCGACGGCTGGACCCAACCAGCTCGCTCTTATGGCCTGTGCCGCTTTTGCTGCACTCTTAGGACTGGTTGTTTTAAAAATTGATTATAAAAGCATGGAACATAAACTCATCGAGTCGATCGGGCTTTCCATGCAAGCGGTGTTAATTCTTCTGGTTGTCGGGATGCTGATCGGGCTGTGGATTCTCTCTGGGGTTGTCCCAACCATGATTTATTATGGCATTCAAATTGTTCATCCTTATTTCTTTCTCCCTATGACCTGTCTTATCTGTGCGCTGGTGTCGATCGCCACGGGCTCCAGCTGGTCCACCGGAGGCACGGTGGGGATTGCGCTCATGGGGATTGGCAAAGCGATTGGCATGCCGGAAGAGATGGTGGCCGGTGCGATTATTTCCGGCGCTTATTTTGGAGACAAGCTCTCTCCCTTATCAGACACCACAAACCTTGCTCCTGCGATGGCGGGCACAGATCTTTTTACTCATATTCGTTACATGCTCTACACCACGCTGCCTTCTATAACGATAGCCCTCATTCTCTTTACGATCATTGGTTTCACCAGAAGTGCTGGCGAGCTCGATCGTGCTTCGATCGACTTGATCACGAAAACATTAGATGAGACTTTTTGGATTTCTCCCATTGCTTTTCTCCTGCCGGCCTTGGTTATTTTTCTAGTGGCGAAACGAATGTCTGCGCTTCCCGCCCTTTTTCTGGGGGCACTCGCAGGAGGACTCTTGGCCCTTTTGACTCAACAGGATTTACTGGCCAAACTTTCGGGACAGCCTTTCAGTTTTCTTAATGCCTGGAAGACCACCATTGAAATCGCTCACGGAGGCATCAAGCTGGAAACGGGTGTCTCAACGATTGATTCATTGCTCTCGCGTGGTGGCATGAGCAGCATGCTGAATACGGTGTGGTTAATTATCATGGCCATGGCCTTCGGGGGCATCATGGAGATGACGGGGATGCTCGGTCGCATCGCTGATGCTATTTTAAGTGGAGTGAAGGGCACGGCCAGTTTGATTGCGGCGACGATTGCAAGCTGCTTTACCATCAACGTGACGGCGGCGGATCAGTATTTAGCGATCGTGGTTCCGGGACGCATGTTTCGGGATGCCTATAAAAAAGCAGGGCTCGCGCCAGAGAATCTTTCACGCTCTCTTGAGGACGCAGGGACTCTGACCTCAGTGCTCGTGCCTTGGAATACCTGTGGGGCTTACTTTAGTGGAGTACTCGGGATAGCCACTCTGTCCTATGCTCCTTATGCCTTTTTTAATTGGATTAATCCGCTCGTGGCCATTGCGATTGCAGCAATCGGGTTTAGAATAAGAAGACTCTAATCTAGCCTCAGGAAACGTCTTGCATGAAGAATAAATCCAAGAAGGGGCGTGCGCCCCGAAAGATCGATTTTAACGTTGATCCCACCCATTTTTTTAATCGCGATCTTTCATGGTTGCAGTTTAATCGACGAGTATTAAATGAAGCTGCCGATGAACGGACGCCATTGATTGAGCGCTTACGTTTCTTGATCATCTTCGCAGCTAATCTTGATGAATTCATCATGAAGCGCATCGGGCGGATGAAAAAGCAGTTCGAGTCAGGACTCTTGCACAAGACGGTTGATGGCATGGGGCCGCAGACGCAACTCATCGCCACACGCAAACATATTTTAGAAGACATTGAGAACCAGCAGAAAATTTTTAAATCTCTTATTCCGCTTCTCGAAAAAGAGGGAATCTCTTTTCACACCTACGAGGACCTTGATCCCACAGACAAGCAGTACTGTGATGATCATTTCCACCGTAAAATTTTCCCCGTTCTCACTCCTTTGTCTGTGGATACGGGGCACCCTTTTCCTTTCATTTCAAATCTCTCTTTCTCCCTGGCCGTGATCCTGCGCAATCCCCAGTCGGAATCCATGATCTTCTCGCGGGTCAAGATCCCACAGGGCGTTTCTTCTTGGCTCAGATTGCCCACGGATGCTCCGGGCAAGTTTCGTTTCGTGCGCGTGACTTCGATCGTGAGAAATAATCTCTCTTACCTTTATCCCGGCATGGAGATTAAGCAGATCATTCCTTTTCGAGTCACACGAAACGCAGACATCGATCACCGTGACGATGAGGCGGAGGATCTCATGAGCCAGGTGGCTGAAGGGCTTAAGGAGAGAAGGCTTGCGGAGTGTGTGCGACTTGAAATTTACAAGGACACAGATCCGGCGATGTTGAGTTTTCTCAAAGAGTCGCTTGAGATTTCAGATAACGAGATTTACGTCATCGATTATCCCATGGACTACACGTCGTTTAAGATTATTGTGGACCTTGATTTACCACACTTAAAGTATCGTCCTTGGGCCCCGATCGTGCCGAAGTCCTTTCAAGAAGAAGGCAATGTCTTTCAAATCATCCGTCATGGAGATGTTCTCTTGCATCATCCCTATGAGAGTTTCACAGCGACCGTTGAGCGCTTCATTGCTCAAGCTGCCGAAGATCCCAGTGTGCTTGCGATCAAGATGACTCTCTATCGCACGGGGGATAATTCGCCCTTTGTGAGAAATCTGATCAAAGCTGCCGAGGCTGGCAAACAGGTGGTGTGTCTGATTGAGTTGAAGGCGCGCTTTGATGAAGAGAGAAATATTTTCTGGGCCAACAAGCTTGAAGATGCTGGTGTTCACGTGGTGTACGGAATCTTGGGACTCAAAACACACACGAAGATCTCACTGGTTGTGCGCCAAGAGACCGATGGCGAGATCCTGAGCTATGCGCACGTGGGGACCGGCAACTATAACGTCGCCACCGCTTCGCTCTACACGGACATGGGACTTTTGACCTGTGATAAACGCATCACTCATGAAGTCATCGAGGTGTTTAACTACCTCACGGGAAGTTCACTTAAGACGGATTACCACCACATGATGGTGGCACCGATTAATATGAAGTCGACCTTCTTATCTAAGATTAAAAATGAAATTCAATGTGCGAAAAAAGATGGCAGAGGTCTTATCATCGCCAAGATGAACAGTCTTGAGGATGAGGTCATCACAGAAGCGCTGTATGAGGCTTCTAGTGCCGGAGTGGATATCTATCTCTATGTGCGAGGCTTTTGTTGCCTGAAGCCCGGAGTAAAAGGTTTGTCAGAAAGAATTCGAGTGACCAGCATCATCGGTCGCTTTCTCGAGCATTCCCGAATCTTTTACTTCTCTGGGGGACATAAAGATCCACTCCAAGGAGAGTTTTGGATTGGGTCCGCGGACTGGATGCACCGGAATCTGCACAATCGAGTCGAGCTCATCGCTCCGATTCACGATCAAAAGATTAAAGAAAAAATTTGGGATTTCCTTGAGGTCACAGCTCACGACCACCGCCGCGCCTGGGACCTTCTTC
>DIVA01000109.1 GCA_002435705.1 Bacteriovoracaceae bacterium UBA6144 | reverse complement strand
GCCGTCATCAAAGAGTACATGGCCAGGGAGTCGTTAGAGTAGGCGTTTTTCGCTCTTGTGTAAGCGCGCTCAATCTCTTGTGGACTCGCTCCCACAGGAACTTCTAGCACTTCGTAGTAATTTGTTTTTTCGAGATCCATGCTTAGCCTTTTCTTATGAGACGCCTAAGAGGCGATGAACAATACGGTCAAAGTGATGCACAAGTTTTGAATTCGGAAATTCCATGAGAAGTGGCTTTCTCTTCTTCACTGACTGCCAAACTGCCGGATCATGATCGAGGTAGCCCAAATAATCCACTTCAATCCCGAAGTAGCGACGACAAACACTCTGGATCGAGAAGCCGATATCAATGTCCGCTTGCGAGCGCACTTGATTTAAAATCAGCGAGGGTTGAAAGCGCGCAATTTCTTGTCTCAGGCGCATGCCCATCTGCGGATTGATTTCGATCACTTTCCGGATCATCTCACTAGGAGAGCTATTCGCACTCGAGAGTTTCGCATTCATGGCCTGATTGATCAGCGGTTCAATATCCAGGAAGCCCTCGAGCATTTTTAAACGGCGATAGTAAACGGTCTTAATGAAGCGGTAAGTATTCTCAATGGAGGTAGGCTCCGGCAGAGAGACGAGGATCCCTTTATCAGCGGCGATGAAAAAATCCACCGTGTTAAATGATGTCCCTGCGCCGAGATCAAAGAGGATGTAGTCCGCATTCATCTCGTGGAGCTTATTGATGATTTTATTTTTATGCATGTGCTTGAGGTTAGCGATACCAATCTCATCTTGTGCACCAGAGATGATCATCAAGTTCGGAATGGGAGTCTTCACGAGAAGATCTTCGAAGCGTGTGACTTTTTTTGAAACATAATCAGAGAGAGTGAGTTCCGGAATCGGAAGACCTAGACACGTATGAAGATTGGCCCCACCTAAATCTAAATCGACAGCAATAACTTTGTAGCCCATGAGCGCCATGCAGATGGAGATGTTGGCCGTAACCATACTTTTCCCCACACCACCTTTACCGCCACCAATGGCCCAAATTTTTTTATGAGTATCCAGGCCCTGTGCGGACTTCGTGCCCGCATCACCCATGCCAGTGTTGATCATCTTACATCCTTGTTACCCTGTATTATAGCGAGGTTATGGGCGTTTCTTAAAGAGGAGTTTATATTTACCGGTGAGAAGGTCAGAAAAGAGTACTCGCCCCTAGACTCAGCCATTAAAAATAATTAAAGTGAAAACTTTGTAAGAGATTGCAAGATGTAAGTGTTATTTATTTAGTAAAGGATACCTTGCTATGAGTTCACTAAACCCCTTAAATCGTGTGCTAGCGAAGCGATCAGACCTCCATATTCTTCGAAAAGTTTGGCACATGGGTGTGGGATCTCTCTGTCTTTTCATTTATTACCAATCTGGCCAGTCGGCCATGACTTGGGGCTGGGCGATTTTAGCTGTGGCAGTCACTGGTTTTACAGTTGATATTGTCCGCGCTCGCTGGAGCCCGTTTAATGAAGTAGTGATCTCTTTAATGGGGCCCTTCATGCGCGCTAGTGAAAAAGATGGCTTCACAGGAATGCCTTTCTACGCCCTCGGAGTTTCGCTGGCCCTTCTTTTGTTTCCAGAGAAGATTGCTCTTTTGGCCACTATGTTTCTTGTTTTCTCTGATCCTATCTGTTCTTTTTTTGGGATCATCTACGGCAAAGATAAAATCATGCCTAATAAGTCTCTGCAGGGAGCGATGGCCGGATTTTTCACCTGTTATCTGATTACACTTTTTTATGGGCTTTATTATCAGGCCAGTGGCATCAACCTTCTTATCTTTGCAGTGGTAGGGGGCTTAGTGGGGGCTATTGCCGAGATGCTTTCGGCTTTCAATATCGATGATAACCTAACAATTCCGGTAGTTTCTGGCCTTGGTCTTACGGTATTGAACTATGTTTTGAAGGTTTTCTGATTTCACGGCCGTGAAAAGATTGTGACAATTTTGTGAGAACTGATTACTAGGTCACCTGTTGCGCTTTGCGCAATTAAATTATTGTGACTCCACCAACCACAACGGGAGTCACACATGAAAACACTACTCGCTTTTATCTTCACTCTTTCAAGCTTTGCCGCTTTGGCCAACCCTCAAACCAAGCTCTGCCGTGCAGAGGCCCTTAAAGCCGCTAGTGAAGCTTATGAACTCTACCACCAGATGACAGGCGGTCAGGTCATGATTCGTCTGTTTAGTTCACGTTCTACGGGCGATACCATCACTCACTACGTGCAGGTGCGTGAGAATGGATCTTCAAGCATGCTCACTGTCGAATTGGACAAGTCGAGTTGTCAGGTTGTGCGCTTCGAATAGCCGACCTTTTAAAGCTTTCGCCTAGTCAAATTAAAGAGCACTCAAGGGAGTGCTCTTTTTTTCCCTTAAAAATTTCAACTTGGTCAAAAATCTAAGCCTTGTTCTAATAGAGAGACGAGGTGAGTATGTGGATTTTGTTGTTAATTTTGGGATTCAATCTAGCTTTTACACAAACAGAAACTCAGATGGTCTCTTTGGAAGAGTTGGCGGACCGCCGAGAGAAAGAAGAGCAGGAACACAAACGCAGTCTCTTTGGCTCCGGTACTCTACAAAAGGTTATCGATAAACCCGCCGCTAAGCCCACCAACGCGGCTGAACCAGTCTCT
>DIVA01000127.1:6799-63062 GCA_002435705.1 Bacteriovoracaceae bacterium UBA6144 | reverse complement strand
GCAACATCTTGACTCAAATCAGCGCGCTCGAGACTGACTTGAATCTCTTGTGGGTTTATCAATTGAATGGGGGAGATGTTGCCTGCGAGAGAGCGGTTAAAAATTTGTGGCGTCTGAGGCATATAGGAGAGCTGATTCCACAGAGACTGACGCTTGAGTTGATGAAAGGAGTGGCCGTTGAAACTTAGTTCACTAAAACTTAAAAAATCGATCTCCCACATGCCCGCGAGAATTTGCAGCATAAGACTTTTGCCTGATCCTACTTTACCAATCAGAGCAATATGTTCACCTTTATGAGCTTCAAAGTTCACTTGGCTCAGGAGTGTTTTTCCATCTAGGCTTCTCGCTGATAGGTTTTGCACGACAATGCGATTAACCATTCCATCAAGGGCAATATTACCTGTTGTCTTATGAGTCAGGGCCATGATGTCTTGATATCGACTGGCACCAGCTTTTGCTTGCTGAAAGAGATTCATCAAATAACTAAAACTCATCAAGGGCCAGAGCAGTTTATCTAAGAGTTGAATAGAAACGGTGAGAACACCCAGCCCCTGGCTCATTTCACCATGTCCCATGAAGGCCAGAGTGAGCACAGTGAGGTAGCTGGTTTGTATGACTGACTGTAGTGTCGCATCAAGACCCAGTTCCCATTTCGTGATGCCGAGTTGGCGTCCTAGTAGTTTTGAGAGAAGTAATTGATAGCGATGGCGACGAATCTCAAGTAAACCTTCTGCTCTGAAAAATCTTGAACCAGAGGCATCTTCGTAGATGTATTGCGACAGGTCTCCCAGTTGATGAGAAATATCCTGATAACCTTCTTCGATTGGTTTTTGAACCTTATAGACCACGAGAGTAAGGATCACAAAAGGCGCCAGCACATAGAAAGCGGCCGTACCCAGAATATAAAAGAGGGTTGCGGGAATAAAAATGATATAGGCCAAGGAGTCAAAAAAGATCAAAATCCCTGGCCCCATGAACATGCGAATATTTGAGACATCTTGAGAGAGAGTGCTGATGACATCACCAATCTTTAGTTGTGCCACCTGATTGTAATTGGCATGGAGAAGTTTTTGGTAAGCCTCATCTCGTAGTTCCTTTTCTAGTGTTCTGGATGGAAGCATTAAGCAAAAGCGCCAGGTGAGTCGTAGGATTGAGATACCAAAATAGGCAGCCACTAAAAGGAGAGCAAATTTGACAACATCTAATTCTTGAGGACGATGCTGCACTTCATTGGTGATATGTTTCACGATGAGCGCAGGGGCCATGTCGATGGCATCGAGGATAATGACAGAGACGATTCCACCCACGTAGTGCCAAGGGCGGCGCTTCATAAGGGAAAGGATAAAGAGTGGGAAGGACTGTTTCACGAAACGACTTTCCTGATTGTTTCAATCAATAAAGAGAAATTTTAAAAATTCTTACTCTCTTACAGGGATTTAACATAAAATAAATCACAACTGAAAGTCTACGACTGACTGTCTAACAAAACTTGAATTCATTGAAGGAGAGGTTTATGTCCTTGCGCAACGACGCCAAAAATAAAGTCTACGATCGTCAACCCAGAAAGTGTGAGGTCCCTGTCAACGAACAGGGTCGCTATCTTAAAGTCAGTCAGTACTACGGGGAGAATGTTTACAACTTTCACCTTTCAAAAAGTTTGTCACAAGAAGACAAAGAAAATCTCAATCAGGTCATCAATGGTAAGAAAACTATTGATAAGCCTCTTGCGAGTAAAGTCGCAAACTCCGTGCTGGAGTGGGCCATCTCTAAGGGAGCCACTCACTTCTGTCACTGGTTTCAGCCTCTCACTGGTGCCACGGCTGAAAAGCATGATGCTTTTTTAAGTTTTGATAACGATCGTCCTCTGGAAGCCCTCTCTGCGTCTCAGTTGATGCAAGGTGAGCCGGATGCCTCATCATTTCCACACGGTGGATCTCGTGCCACTTTCGAGGCCCGTGGTTACACCACTTGGGATCTCACTTCTCCGATCTTTATTCGTGAGTCCTCAAACGGTAAAACACTGGTGATTCCTACCGCCTTCATCAGCTATAAAGGCGACGCTCTTGATACCAAAACTCCACTTCTGCGCTCTGACATCAAAGTCGGGGAGCAATTGGTTAAGTTCTGTCATCTGGCCGGTGAAACAAACGTGCAACGTGTTTACACGACTTGTGGAGCTGAGCAGGAGTATTTTCTCATTGATAAAGCCTTCTACTTCTCCCGCCAAGACTTGGTGATGACGGGCCGAGCGCTCATGGGCTCTCTGACCTCTCGTAACCAACAGTTGGAAGATCACTATTTTGGTTTGATCGAAGACCGCGTGCTGGCCTATATGCAAGAAGTGGAGATTGAGCTCTACAAAATGGGGATCCCAGCAAAAACTCGTCACAACGAAGTGGCACCAGGGCAGTTCGAACTCGCTCCTATCTTCAAGGACGCCAACACTGCAGCTGATAATAACCAAATGGTGATGACGGTGCTCAGAACTGTCGCCCTTAAGCACGACTTCGTGTGCTTGTTGCACGAGAAGCCTTTCGCTGGTGTGAACGGTTCCGGGAAACACTTGAACTGGTCGATGGCGACAGACACAGGTTTGAATCTTCTTGAGCCAACCCAGAACCCTCATGAGAACTACCGCTTCCTTGCTGTTATTGCGACCGTGGTTGAAGCCGTGTTCCGTCACGCTGACGTCATCCGCATGGGCATTGCAAGTCATGGCAACGATCACCGCCTAGGTGCCAATGAAGCGCCACCCTCGATCATGTCTGTGTTCCTCGGTGACACGCTCAAGAAGATCATGGACGCGATGATCCAGAGTGGAGCGTACACACCAGAAACTCAGCGCACGCTTGATATCGGTGCGAAGCAGTTGGCAAATATTTTTAAAGACAACACGGACCGTAACCGTACATCGCCTTTTGCCTTCACTGGTAACAAGTTCGAGTTCCGTGCCTGTGGATCCTCTGCATCTATCGCTTATCCGCTCTCTATTTTGAATGCGGCTATCGCGGATGTGTTTGCTGAGACGAACGCATTTCTTGAAAAAGAGTTAGCATCAGGGAAAACCATTGATCAGGCACTCATCGCTGTGACTCATAAGTGGTATAAGAATGCTCACCAGATCGTATTTAACGGCGACGGCTATTCACAAGACTGGGTGGTTGAAGCAGAGAAGCGTGGTTTGGGGAATTTCCGCACATCTCCAGAAGCGATTGGAGTGTTTAAGAAAGCCGATAAGGTTAAGTTCTTGGTTGAGGGTGGCGTTTTCCGTCAGGGCGAACTCCAGACTCGTGCCAACGTTATGGTTGAGCGCTACATCAAGTGCCGTGAGATTGAATTTCGTACGCAAGAAGCCATGGTGAACAAGCAAATCCTTCCTTGTGCGATCTCGTATAAAGCACAGCTCTCTGAGACGGTCTCAAAGCTCAAGGCAGCGGGAGCTGACTCATCGGTCGAAGAGGGCATGCTCAAGCGTCTCTCTGAAGTCGTGAAGAACTTAGTCGCCAAGAAAGATTCATTGGCTGCAGGCTACGATAAGTTCCACCATTCAATGAACGAAGATGACTTCTCTGTGAAGATTGCTAAAGAGCTTATGCCGATCTGTGAGGAGATCTCTAAGCTTTGTAATCAAGTCGAGGAGATCGTCCCTGAGGACACTTGGCCACTGCCTAAGTATTACGACATGCTTTTTATTCGCTAAGCGAACGCGCAAAGGGCTCCTTCGGGGGCCCTTTTTTTATTGGCCAGCTTTTAATTTTTTCAGAATGCTGATGTATTTGCGAAATACGTTTTGCTCGAAGCGGGTCTCAGCTCGTAAAAAATACATTTCCAGATTTGGGTCTTGCTCGTTCATCACGTAACGAACAAAATCTTGCGTCACGATAAAGAGCTGAGTGAGAGGGGAGAGTTTCTCTGCTGCTACGGCCACTGGAAATCCTCGCCCTTGGGGAAGCTCATGGTGCTGAAGTACCAAGACATCCGTCTCTGGGGGAGCAAATTTGAAGTTGTTTTTTACTAATTGAGCGGCTTCCTTAGGGTGATTGAGGAAGAGTTTTTTTTCTTCTTCGCTGATCTCGCTTTGCTCTAATTCCTTAAGTCCTGACAAACGCTGTAAGTGTGGTTTGGCTGCCAGCGTTATGTCATGAAGTACACTCGCATAGACAAGTTTTTCTAATGTTGTTTTTGAATGCCATTCGAGTTTTTTGGCCAGAGCACAGGAGATGAAACTGGTGAGTTGCAGATTCTTGGCGAAGTAACTCACGGACTTATCATCGGCTTGAATCATTTGAATGATTTTTGTGAGTTTAATATCTTTTTGAACCACTTCCATGATCTTATTCATGATCAAAGTGATCTCTTGCTTGAATTCTGGGTCGATGTGTAATTCATCACAGACCCGAATTATCTTTTGATCAAAGGCTTCCTCTTTTGTGCTCTCAGGACCTCGAAGAATGAATTTGAAGCCCTTGTTAGAAAGGAAAATATGAAACTGCTTTTCGATTTGATTGACCATCCACTGACAAGTGCTTCTCTCTACCCATAAAAATACCAAGCCCTTATCTCGATATTTTTGTCGATCCATGTTGCCACTCATGCCACTTTCAAAGAGTTTAACAAACTTTCCAGAGGGCAGTTTAATGTAGAGGTCTTTGTCGATTCCATCAAAAGCATCAAGTGTGTCAAAATGAATCCGGCACATAGGTTGAGCGTTGAGTTTGATGACGTTGATGAAAGCCCCACGTGAGATCTCGAGTACATCGGAGAGCATGTTTTCTTTTTTTGTCAGGTGAAAATGTTTGAGATTTTGAAAGTGAGGCAAGATCGTTTCTTGGATCTTTTCTGCCATGACTAAAAAATGCACCGGCTTATGACTCTCTTTCACATAGACGATAAAGTCTTCTACCAAAAAAGCATCGGACTCGTATTCATAGAGGATCATGTGGGGGAATATCTCAATTGTTTTGAGATATTTTAATGCCTCACTCTCATCTGCACAGGTTTCTACCACACAGTCAAATTGCCACTCTAGGATAAATCTTGTGAGCTCACGGAAAGCCGTGTTTTTTGAAACCACAAGATAATGAACTAAGGGAGTCATATAAAGGTCTTATCGGCTGATGATAAGAACTTATGAAAGGGTGTCTAAAAAATAGACACTTAACATTGGCAACTCATCAAAAAATCGACGCATACGCTGGCCTGTAGCTTGCAAGAATATCTGAAAAACAAAGGATCTCTTATGAAAAAGCATATTTTTCTCTGTCTTCTTATGGGTTCACTCTTGACCTCATCACTCTATGCAGACACCTCAGCTCCCTCAAGTGAAGACCTCCTGCGTGTGGCCGATGACCTAGATCGTGAGCAAAACTCCGCTCGTCATGATGAGAATACAAAAGAGATGATGAGAAAAGTTTCTGATGAAATTAAATCCCTGGCGCTTGATGGCGCAGAGGTCTCGGAGGCTAACGAAGCTCCCTCAGATTGCCCTCAAAAGAAACGCTCGCTGCTGACGCGAGTCGGTCGTGGTGTTGGGCGAGGTGCAGTGTGGTTATCGGTGCAAACTCTTAAGCCTTTTGTAAAAGCAGGCAGTTTCACCACAGGTCTTTTCGAGAAACAAGAAAAGAATCAAGACATCGTGGCTCTTTATAATTTATTGCTTAAAAACTCAGCGGATTTTGATGAGCTTTATAAAGAAGCTGGGACTCCAGAGGAGTTTGTTGAGCTCTTGATTTTAAGTTTTCAGCAATTAATGGAGAAGAAATCAAATATCATCCTTCGAGACACCCTCGTGGCCCTTGATTTAGGGGTTGAGATCCCTCAAGACATCGCTGAGATGAACTGGTCTCTGGTCGATATGAGTAAACTTGATCCTTCAAAGATTGATCCAAAGTTAATCAACAATCATCCTGAATTTCAAGATCTCAAACCGATCATCGGTGAATTCACCAGTGAGAAAATTTCAGACATTTTCATGAACGCAAGTTTTGATCCTGAGATCAGCTTGGCCAATCCAAAAGAAGCTCTTCCAAAGATTCATGAGTTGGCAGGAGGAGTGGTCGCCCAAATTATTGCGCCACAAATTGTTCTCTCAAAAATTTCTGGATCTCTAGCTGGTCTTTATGCGGTCCCAGTTCTAGCGGCTGATGCAGGACTTGGGATATCTATAGCTGTGTGTTTAAACAAAAATACTCAAGCAAAGTTTGAAGCGGACAAAGATCTCCGCCAGTTCTGCTCAACTGCCACGAATTGGTCGAGTTATCAAATCATGAAATCAAGAGCCTCGGGCTACGTGTCAGGCAAGAAGTTTAAAGTGAAATTACAAGAGTGGAACAAGAAGAGAAAACTCAAGCGCGAAGAGAAGAAAAGAGCGCGTGAAGCATCGCGATTAAACCGAGCTTAAAAACTTTTTGATCAAGTGCCCCGATGTGGGCACTTTTTTTATTTCCTTGACCGCAAGACGCTTCGCCCTTATTCATTGATAATACCCCTAGGTAAAAAATCAATGGAAAAGAAGTATTTAGTCATCGTTGAGTCGCCCACTAAGGCTAAAACAATTCGTAAGTTTTTGCCGAAAAACTATATTATTGAAGCCAGTATGGGCCATGTGCGCGATCTTCCGCAATCGGCTTCTGATATTCCAGCTGCGTTAAAAAAAGAAGAGTGGGCTAAGCTTGGCGTCAATGCCGAAGAAGACTTTGCTCCTTTATATATAGTTCCTAAAGATAAAGCTAAAATCATTCGCGAACTCAAAGCGAAAATGAAAGATGTCTCGATCATCTACCTCGCGACCGACGAAGACCGCGAAGGAGAATCAATCTCGTGGCACCTGCTTGAACTCTTAAAGCCAAAAGTTCCTGTGAAACGAATGGTTTTTCATGAGATTACTAAAACGGCGATCGAAAAAGCCCTCAAAGATACGCGCAGCGTGGATGAGAACCTCGTGCGGGCTCAAGAGGCACGCCGAATTCTCGATCGTCTTTATGGCTACACACTTTCTCCATTAATATGGAAAAAGATTGCTTACGGTCTCTCTGCAGGTCGCGTTCAATCGACGGGTCTCAAGATGATCTGTGAGCGCGAACGTGAGCGTATGCGATTTAAGCGTGCTAGTTACTGGGATATCAAAGCTTCCGCCCATCCCGTAAAATCGAAAAAAGATACATTTGAATTAAAACTTCACTCTCTCAAAGGGCTACGGATTGCTGGTGGCAAGGACTTTGATGGTCTTACCGGTAAACTGCACGATCCTAAAAAAGTCGCTCTTCTTGGGGAAAAAGAAGCTAAAGCCCTTTCAGATAAAGTCGCAAAAATTGAATGGACTGTGACCAGCGTTGAAGAAAAGAAATTCTCATCCAATCCGGCCATTCCATTCATCACCTCAAGTCTGCAGATGGAAGGTAACCGTAAGCTAGGTCTCTCTTCTAAAGACACCATGAGAATTGCTCAGCGCTTGTATGAAGAAGGTTTGATTACCTACATGCGTACTGATTCTCCGAATTTGTCCGGGGAAGCGATCAAAGCTGCCCGCACGATGGTAGAGGAGCTCTACGGCAAAGAGTACTTAAGTCCAACGCCGCGTCAGTACTCCGCCAAAAATAAAGGGGCGCAAGAAGCCCACGAAGCTATTCGCCCGGCGGGTCAGGAGTTTATGCATCCTGATAAAACAGGACTGACTGGTAAAGAGAAAGCTGTCTATGAGCTGATCTGGAAGCGCACCATGGCCACTCAGATGAAAGAAGCCGAGAAGGCAAGTGTCACGATTCGCGCTGAAGCGGGTGAGGCTGAGTTTTCAGCTTCTGGCACACGCATTCTTTTTCCCGGTTTTTTGCGCGTGTACGTTGAAGGTTCAGATGATCCGGAAGCGGCCCTTGAAGATAAAGAACTCATTCTTCCTCCTTTGAAAAAAGGGGATATGATTAAGCCCGTGAGTACGAGTGCAGAAAGTCATGAGACTAAACCACCGGCGCGTTTTACGGAAGCGTCTCTCGTACAAAATCTTGAAAAAGAAGGCGTCGGACGACCTTCAACATATGCCTCGATTATCGGAACTATTCTAGATCGTGGTTACGTGAGAAAAGAAGCAAATGCTCTTATTCCTTCATTCACAGGAATGGCCGTTATTCAACTCCTAGAGACCCATTTCTCTCACCTCGTGGAGTACAGCTTCACCAGTGAAATGGAAGAGTCTCTGGACAAGATTGCTTACGGACAAGAAGATTGGATTAAGTACCTCACTAAATTCTATAAAGGCAAAGCAGGCCTGTTAAAGAAAGTCGAAGAGCAGGATAAAAAAATTAAGCCCGAAGAGTCGCGCACTATCCATATTGAGCGTGACGGTGAAATCATCGACATCAAGGTGGGTCGCTTTGGTCCTTACGTGATTCAAAAAACGGGCAAGGAGGAGGTTCATGCTTCCATCCCTGAAGACATCGCTCCGGCGGATCTGAAACCCCAGGACATCACGGACCTGCTTGAGCAGTCGAAGAACGGACCAACTCCAATTGGCAAAGACCCTAAATCAAAACAAAACGTTTACTGCCTGGTCGGGCGCTATGGTGCTTATCTGCAACTCGGAGAGAAGACGGACGAGAACCCAACTCCTCGCCGCGCCTCTTTACCCAAGAACGTGGACCCTAAAGCCATGTCGATGGAAGAGGCGATGAAGCTGCTCTCGCTTCCTCGTGAGCTTGGCATTCATCCAGAAACAAAAAAGCCTGTGCTTGCCAATAACGGGCGCTTTGGGCCTTATGTCATGCATGATGGGAATTTCCGTTCACTTAAAAAAGACGATGACCTCTACGGGGTGGATCTTAAGCGTGCTCTCGAGATTCTCGCAGAAGAGAAGAAAGCTCCTCGCGGCTCAAAACTTATCCGTGACTTTGGTTTGGTGGCGAAATTAAAGAAAAAAGCCGCCATCTATGAAGGAAAGTACGGTCTCTATGTAAAGGTGGGAACAAAGAATTTCACCCTGCCAGAAGACAAGCGTGACCTGAAGATGATTAAAGACATGTCTGAAGCCGACCTGGCTTCCATCGTCCTTGGATCTGCTAAGAAATAACGCGTTGCCAAAAGAGCCGGGATTCATTGACAAGTTCTCTGTCGTGCCATACCTTCCCTGATACTAAATTTCTGTAAAGGATCAGAACTATGAAAAAAGACATTCACCCTAATTACCGTGAAGTAGTATTCAAAGACGTTTCAAGTGACTTTGAAGTGCTCACAAAATCAACAGTTAAAACTACAGACAAGACTATGTTTGAAGGTAAAGAGTATCCACTTTTCAAAGTTGATATCTCTTCTGCATCACACCCATTCTATACTGGCACTCAGAAAATCATGGATACTGAAGGCCGCGTAGATCGCTTTAAGAAGAAATACGCCAAGAAGTAATAAACTTGCGCGTTCATTTTTAAATACAAAAAAGCCCACGAATGTGGGCTTTTTTCGTTTTGGTCTCATGAAAAGATTAGCAATGTTTATGTTTTCTATGGTGCCTGAGATTAAGCACATGCGCGGATACGAGTGAAAACGACCCAAACATACTTAGGCCATGACTTATTAGTTCACTTGAATAGGATTCAAGCAGAGAGCCAGAAATAATAAGGGCCACTCCAAGGACTGCCAGCTTAATGACAAAACTAAAACCATGGCGCTGAAAATGGAGGCCAAAAGCCATGGGGGTAATGATCACGACCATGACGACAAAAAGAATATGAAACCATGGGGAATGAAAAAACGTATCCATTAGTGGCAGTGCAAAGGGGAGTAGTCCCACCAATAAGCAGTGCACCGCACAGGTAGCAGAGACAATAATTCCTAACTTGTCCCAGATTTTTTTCATTTTGAAAGATGGCATCATGTACATTATGAAGAGTATTTATGAGATGATACCGGTGATCGTCCAGCTAAATGAGAAAAATATGCATCTTAAACATTTTTTATGGAGATAACATGAAAATTATACTAGCTACCATCGCTGCCACCCTCATTTCATTTTCGGCTTTGGCCGCTCAAGTCAGCCTTAAAATTGAAGGAATGAGCTGTGGGATGTGTGAAGGCAAGATTACCGAGAACCTTAAGAAAACTGGTAAATGCTCCAATATTTCTGTGAGTGCCAAAGACAAGAAAGCGACCTTTGAGTCTTCTGCCGAGTTCACAGACACAGAAATCAAAAAAGCTGTGAGTGATGCGGGCTATAAGGTCACTGAGATCACGAGAAACTAGAAAAAAATTTTCTTCAGATCGAGCAGCGATCCCATGATTCGCACAAACCCTCGGGGTCCCCTGAGGGTGATCTCAAAACTTGATGTTTTAAGATAGACCTTGCCGCCCATCGTCTGTGAAAGTAGTCGCGGCTCAAAGACGCGCCACTCTTGCTGGGGTGGCATTTCTCTGTATCTTTGGGCGCGCAGTTGGTGGAGTATCTCATCCTCATACCACTTCATGGATTTCATTTTATCTTTCGTCCCTGAAGTAATTTCCAAGAGCTCTTCTTTTAGTTCTCGGGCCAGATGCATAGACATGAAAAATGCGACTAGACTTGAGAAGATACCTGCGATTTTAAGTGCCGCAAGTAGATCTCGTTGAAAAATAAAATAGAAGACAAAAGTGAGAACCATACTGAGGCTCACAAATACAATGAAAAAGACTCTTGAGGCCCGCAGAAAAAAATGGTCAGTGCCCATAGAGACCTATGACTTTTTGTCGCTCAGGGATTGTGAGTGCAAAGAAGGCATCAAGGTTTTTAAGTCCTGATCTTTTAATGAATTGCTCAATCGCCCGATGGAGTTGCCCCACAAGAGCGGGACCGTGGAAGACAAAAGCCGTATAAATTTGAAAAAGTTTTCCACCTGCGGCCCAAAAGCCAAGAATGTCTTCAAAGCTCTCGATGCCTCCAACGCCAATCACTGGTGTTTGGCTTTCAAGGCATAGATCTAGAATGAATTTTCTTTTTTGATGAGCTTTTACTCTGAGGAGTTTTCCTGACACGCCTCCCGCGCCTCTGTCGGGCATATGAGTGGTATTCGTGGCGATGATGCCATCTACCTTCTGCTTGATCAGTGTGAGAGTCACCAATTTAAGCTCTTCATCACTCATATCGGGGGAGAGCTTCACGAGCAGGGGAGTGTGGTAGCGTTGGCGTAAAGAGGAGAGTTCTCCCAAAAGAGATTCGAGCCATTTTTGATTTTGCAAATCTCTTAAGCCTTGCGTGTTAGGTGATGAAATATTGACTGTAATCCAATCGGATTGCGCCGCAAAGATTTCATAAAGATTAAGGTATTCGTCGATGGCTTCCGTTGCTGTCGCATCCTTGGATTTACCGATGTTAACACCAAGACGCGTGTGCTGTGGTTTGCTAAGAAGGCGACGAGTAAGATGATCTGCCCCCTCATTGGGAAAACCCATCGAATTTCTCAGTGAGGACTCCTCCGGGTAACGAAACATGCGTGGCAGTGGATTACCTATCTGAGGCTTTAGTGTCACGGTTCCACACTCAAGCGCCCCAAATCCAAGTCGTGCAAAAAAATCTAATGACTGAGCATTCTTGTCTAGACCCGCCGCTAGTCCTAAAGGTGAGGCAAAGTGTGTGCCCCAGTGGGTAGAGCTTAAGCTTGCCGGTGGAGGAGAGCTCCACAGGTCTGCGAGTTGCGGCATGAGTGAGGTGAGCTGAAGGGTGAGGTGGTGCGCCTTTTCAGGGTCCAAGGAAAAAAGAAGAGGTTTGGCGAGTTGGTAAAGATTCATTAGAAAAGGGTGCATGAGGTGTGATTGGATTTGCAAAGAAAATCCGTTAGAATAGTCTGATCAAAGGGATAATATGCTCCTGTCAGTATTCTTGTTTTTTAGTCTTAGTGCGCAAGCACAACTCACCGAAGCTCCAGAAAGCAATAACGATTTACGCCGTGGCAAAACGATTGTCTCTCTGCAGAGATTAAAAGATAAAGAACTTATGCGACTTGAGGGAATGAACTCCGGGGATTTCTATATCTCTCTGGGTGTGCCCAATAGTGAGGAGATGAAAAAGATTTCAAGGCCCGAGGCAGAGAGTCTTGAGCAGAAATTTGCCTCTATGATGTTTAAAGTCCAGTACGAGCTCCCGCAGGATCCAGAGAACTGCAAGCCAAGTTGGATTCTGGTGATGCATGGAGAGAAATTGGACGTATGCGAAAAAAGCGACCAAAAAAATCAGGAAATAGATCAGTTCTTTGCAAGTCTCAAAAGTTTCAAATAATTAAATCACTCGTTTGCGTGTTTTGTCCTTGCTCCCAACCTCTGTGGGAGTCAAAATAGGATGAACGTTTTTTTAAATGGTTTTAGCCATTTACGAATGAGGATATCATGAAATTTTTTGCTCCCCTTTTGTTCGTTGCTCTTCCAGTTTTTGCTCAAGGCCTCTCTCTTTCAGAAAAAGAATCAAAACCAGTCATGGGTGCTTTGAAAAAAGAGCCAAGCTACACCCGTGAAATGGTGCTTGGGAATATTTTAAAGGGTGCACTCGAGAACATGCATCTTGCGAATAAAACAATCAATGACGAACTCTCAAAGGCTGCTTTTAAGCTCTATCTCGAACGAATCGATTTCGGTAAGCAATTTCTTACTCAAGATGATGTGAGCGCACTTAAGAGCTATGAAACGCGCATGGATGATGAGCTCACCAGTGGACGTCTGACGATTCTGGAGTCAACGGCTACGCTCATGAACAAGCGCATCCCTCAGGTGGAGAAGTGGATCGACGAATTGCTCTCAAAGCCCTTGGATTACAATAAAAAAGAAACCATCGAGTCAGACCCAGAAAAAAGAGTCTTTTCAAAGAATGAAACGGAACTCAAAGCCCATTGGGCAAAGATTCTAAAGTATGATGTGATGGGGCGTCTGGCGGATCTTAAAGAAGAGCGCGATCAGGACCCAGCAAAAGCTCAGGAAGAAAAAAAGAAAAATAAGAAAAATAAGAAAAAAAGTTCAGCTGATGGAGAGGACCTCAAAAAACTTTCTGAAAAACAGCTAGAAGAAAAAGCCCGCAAGAAGACAGCTGAGAGTTACAAGAAAATTCTTCAGCGTCTCAAGGATGAAAGACCGGGGGATAAACTAGAAAAGTTTTATAATTCAATCGCTCGCGTTTACGATCCTCACACCAACTATCTCATCCCTGATGAGAAGGAAGATTTTGACATCGACATGACCGGCAAGCTTGAAGGGATTGGAGCTATTCTCAGAGAGGATGGCTCGTATATTAAAGTCGAGAGAGTTGTCCCTGGTTCGGCTTCTTGGAAAACCAAAGAGCTGGATGCAGAAGATACGATCTTAAAAGTAGGGCAAGGAAAAGAAGAGCCGGTCGATGTTGTAGACATGCCTCTGCGTGATGCCGTTAAACTTATCCGCGGTAAAAAAGATAGTGAAGTTAGGCTTACTATTAAAAAACCCAATGGCTTGATTAAGACAGTGCCTATCATACGTGATGTGGTTGAGATCGAAGAGTCTTACGTGAAAGGATCAATCCTAGAATCAAATGGTGGGAAAAATAAGATTGGATACATCACCCTTCCAAAGTTCTATCGTGATTTTAATGATCGTAACGGCCGCAATTGCACTGACGATATCCGCAAAGAACTTGTGCGCATGAAAAAAGAAAATGTCCAAGGGCTTATCTTTGATCTTCGTAATAATGGTGGAGGTGCTCTTGAAGATGCACGCATGATCTCTGGTCTATTCATCGATAAGGGTCCGATTGTGCAAGTTAAGGCCTCGGGCTCAGTAGAAGTTCTAGCTGACAACGATGCGGGAATTGAATTTGATAAGCCGATGATCGTTCTCATCAATCGCTTCTCTGCCTCTGCCTCAGAAATTGTGGCCGCAGCTCTACAAGATTACGGACGCGCTTTAGTCGTGGGAGGCGAGTTCTCACACGGCAAAGGAACGGTTCAGCTAGTGGTTGATCTGGATAATTATGTTTCACCCATCGCAAAATCTTACTCACCCTTAGGTGCTCTAAAAATTACTATCCAGAAATTCTACAGAGTGAACGGTTCATCTACGCAATACAAGGGTGTGACTCCTGATATTGTTCTTCCTGACCCGTATGCCCACCTTGAAAGTGGTGAGCAGTTCTTGAAGCACTCAATCCCATGGTCAAAAGTAAAGCCAGTTGCCTTTAAGGCATGGCCTAAAAAAATAGAAATAAAGAAACTAAGTAATAACTCTAAAAAGAGAGTCGATTCAAATCCTCGCTTCAAGCGCATGAACGAAACTCTTGCTTGGTATCAACAGCGTAAGAAATCTACGATCAAAGATCTTTCTATGGATGCGTTTATGAAAGAGCGTAAAGAACTCAAAGAGCGCTCTGATGCAATGGAGAAAGAAGAAGAGTCCAAGGCTTTTGCTGTGAAGTCTTTGGATTCTATTAAAGAAGCCGTGGCCCAAGAGAAGTTTGATGAGTTCTCAAAAGGCTTACGTCTAGATCCTGTCGTTGAGGAGTCACTGAATCTGATCTCTGACATGCTCTAGACATGAGTGACGATAAATCAAAAGATGATGTTACTTCTGTAGGAATTTCACTAGATGATCTTCCTACAGAAGACCCACTAAAGGCTGAAGAAGAAGCTGCTCGCCGCAGAATTAACGCTTTCAAAGATAAAAAAAAATTCGAACAACTCCAGGCCCAGGATGTAAGGGTCAGACACCTCGCAGGTTTACCCCCTGAGGTCCAGCTTGAAAAGATGAGCAAGATCTATGAGTTTGATAAAAAAGAGCCTCGTTTTGAATTGATACTCCTCTATCTTCTTCCTTTGCTCATTAAGTACACGGGCCTCTATGAAGAACTGATGAAGTATTTATTGAAACAGTCCAGCGAGATAAACTTCCTTTTGGATATGCTGATCGGGTTCCTAGGTAATCTGCATTTGCTTATCAACTATGCGGAGCTATTTGTCGTCTTTCTCTTCTTTATCAAAATGCCCCTGCGCTCAACTCCAATGCGATTTACCATTACTTTTGAAGGAATTGATCTTCCTCATAAACTTAGAATCAAGTCGACAGACCTTAATCAAAGAAGAAGAATAAAGTGGTCACAAATTCAGTCTGTACGACTGAATAGGGACTACATCGAGGCCCTGGAATTGTTTGACCAGAAGAGTGAATCTCTGGGAATGCTACGCTGGGATCTATGGAAAAAAGATAAAAAATCTTTTGAAAAAATAGTTTCAAAATATATCGGTGAGAAGCATCCCCTGAGATTGTATCTGCACCAGAATGGATAAAATATGAAAGACCTAGATATCAAGCTCAAGTATGACTGGTACGAGCGCTCCGTACAAAACCCCGAGTCAGAAGTGGATTTCATGCGTTTATGGTTTAAAAAAATCCATGGACGCTTTCCCACCACTCTCAGAGAAGATTTCTGTGGTACTGGTGCCATCTCGTGTGATTGGGCTCGTCGTACTAGTGAGTCACAGGCCTTTGCCGTTGATCTTGATCCTGAACCAATTGCAGAAGGTAAGTCTCGGCATCTTTCAAAACTTACTCCTAAAGCACGACAGCGCGTAAAGTTTCTTGAAGCGAACGTTCTCGATAAAAGAGATTTTAAAGTTGATGTCGTTTGTGCCTTTAATTTTAGCTATTTTATTTTTAAAAATCGCTCAACTCTTCTCGAGTATTTCAAAACTGTCAGAGATGGGATGGGAAAGCAGGGAATGTTTTTTTTGGATCTCTTTGGTGGCCCAGAAAGTCAGAAGATTGTGACGGATACAAAAAAATTAAAAGGTCTCACTTATTATTGGGAGTGCCAGAGTTTTAATCCGATTAATTCCGAATGTACTTTTGCCATTCATTTTAGAGATGCTAAAGGAAAGAAGCATGAGAATGTTTTCACCTACGAGTGGCGACTTTGGACTATTGTGGAGCTTCGTGAGCTTTTAAGCGAGGCAGGATTCAGCCGCTCCATGGTTTTTTGGGAAGGCGACGATGATGAGGGCGGAGGAAATGGAGAGTTTCTTCCAAGTGAGATTGGAGAGAATTGTGATGCATGGGTAGCCTATATTGCAGCACTCGTTTAAGAGGAAGCTAGGCGATCCAGGAACCAAATCCTTTATTCTCTTCACCTTTGACATACTCGATCAGCGCAGCTTCAGTTTCTGTTCCAAAGAACGCCATGAAGTTAGATTTGTATTGGTTGAGAAATTTTTTCTGTCCCATGCGGAAAAGTTCCCACGAGTGTGAGTAACATAAAGGGACAACGATATCCTGCCCGCGCTCACGATAAATCTTATCGCGGCTAAGGTGTTTTTCTGAATGGTCACCGAGGTATTTACAGATAAGGCAGCGTTGGTCTTTCATGCTGGTTATTTCGGCAGTTTTCACTCTTAACTTAACCTAATAAAGGCCTAAGAAGGGTCATCTTAAAAGGTGATTTTTTCGACGATTTCGATCATTTTTTGAAAGCGGCTAGTTGGGAAAGCTGTTTTAAGATGTTTGACCATCTCTTTGACGTCATAGGGCCCATTTTCCTTCTCGATAATGATTCTTGTGAATTCTTCGGCTACCACAAAAACAATGGCCATAGGTGAGAGATTGGCCCCGAAATGATCAGAGAATCCGGCTCCATTGAGCATCCCGTGGTGCTGACGAATGATTTGATCCGCACCCATGGGAGCATGGGGATACTTGTGAACTAATTCTGCTGCAATCTGGGCATGTTTTTCGACCAGATTTTTTTCTCGTGTATCAAGCGTCGATTTTCTAAGCTCTTCTTTATTTTTAATTTTAGCCTGTACGTCATTCTCGAGTGCAATGTCGTGAAAAAAACAAATGAAATTAATCTTATCTTCCTGCTCGGGTGTTCCCCAGTCGATGTGTTTGACAATGTGAAGACTGACGTAAGTCACGACTTGGGTATGGCGAAATAGATAGCCAGCTTGGTTAGAGAGCATTCGTTGAAGAAGTTTGCCCAATTCTTTATTTTTTTTCACGTTTTGTGAAAGACTGGTCATACTTTTTTTAGCTAACTGAATAGTTTCTTCGGTAATACCAATGCTCATGAGTTTTTTCGATAGGAGCTCAAGATTTGAGGCTCCCGCTTGAATAACTTCGTCTGGATTTAAGTCTTTGTCTTCAAGCAGACTGATAAGCTCTGAGGTAATGAGGTTTACCATCTGCAGGCGATCTAGTTTTTGGACGTAAAAAAATGTGTCTCTTGCCAGTGTGGAGTGGTCTAGCTTTTTATGTGACTGAGCAATGAGTCGATACTGACCTTCAGCCGTTTTTTCATAAAGATCGGTGTTTGGAAAATTAATCATCTGAATATATCGTGAATGAATAGGGAAGAAGTCATCGACTTTCTTTTGGGCCATTTGTTGCGCTGTGATCCCCAACGCCTGTGCGGCTCCCTTCACCACACCTTTGAGATCCAGGCTCCCACTTAGGACGCCAGTTGCTAGTTTCGGATAGACTCCATGGCCGATCACAAAGAGCGGAATAGTGAGTTGAAGTTGTCCCATTTTGTCGGCAATTAGCTCGGCTAAGTTTTTTTGCTCCATGCTGGCCCGAGATATGATCAGTTTGAAGGGCTGCTTATCCAAAACTTGCAGTGCATCGTTCACTGTGCTGACGACCATGATGTCGAGTCCCACATAAGTGGAGAGATTCAACATATAGATGTCGATGATACGAGGATTAGACTCTACCAAAAGCGTTAACGACACCCTTATCTCCTTGTGCTCGTTACATTATAGCTGCTTTATGGAGGACGAGTAGAGAGTAATTTTGCTAGAATTTCCGGTATGACAAACCATCATGACAAACTCATCGAACTCGAAAGTAACTGGCAAAAACTAGTAGCTAAAGAACTTAAAACTGACCAGCCTAGTCTGAAAAAAACCATTGGTCTGGGACTTTCGGCCCCCATCCTTTCCAATCAAGCTGATCCTGCTTCTATCAAGCAGTTTGCTACGGCAGCCTTGTCTCTGACTCTGACAAGAGCTGAGGATTTTGGATGGGATCGTTTTAACCAAGAATTAGAGTTAGGTGTGTATGATTTTATCTTAGATCCATTTCTCTTAGGTTGGTCCTCTGAGGAGTGTCGCTCGTTTGTGAGGACACACCTTGTTCAGGCTCAAGCATTTAAAGGTAGAATCTGGGGACTGGGTGAGCTTTCGGGCCTTGGGACCAAAGTAATTCATGCACAAGCGCTCACTGCCTGGGGAGCCCATGGTATTCATGAGCTGGGATTTCTTCTCCATCAATTTATCCGCTGGGCCCAGGATGAAAAAAAAGAACCTCGCGTGGGAATTGCGGTTGAGATGGAAACGGATTTTTTTAAATCCATCGCTAAAAAGAGGGCCCTCAGTCTCATGCTTGAGTCGGTGCTAGAGAGCTTAGATAAAAAAGAACTTCTGGGAGACATTAAAATTATCGGACGCGCGCCTTGGAGAAGTTTCACTGCTTTTGATTACCATTCAAATATTCTCCGTAACGCAACCTCACTGTCTGCCGCGTATCTGAGCGGATGTGATGTGGTAGAGTCACTGCCTTTTGATTTATTAGTGCGGCTGGATGAGACTGAAAGATTGCAGGCACGCCGACTTGGGTTAACCTCGCAGTTAGTTTTACAAAATGAATCGAAGCTATCAGAAATTAAAGATCCGGCATTCGGTTCATTCACGATTGAGAATTTAACTGAGCTGTACATCAGTGAAGCTTGGGCTTTTATGCAAAGTTTAGAAGCTCAGCCATTAGATGAAAACAAAATGCGAGAGCTGGCTCAGAAAAATTGGCAGGAGATCACCACGCAGTTTAACAAGCGACGTTTAGTTCAAGCGGGAGTTAATGATTTTGCTCTCCCCAAGGCACAAGTGAGCCTTCATTCGCGCTGGGAGAGGTCTGATCATGTTCGGCTTGGCCGCAGTTTTGAAGAGCTGCGATTAAAACTAAAGAAAAAAATTGAAGTGCGAATGGCCATTGTGGGCACTTATGCGAGTTTGCAAGCGCGGGCCAATTTTACCAAAAATTATTTTGAACTCCTGGGGCTCAAAGTAACAGAAAAAGTCTTTTTTAGCCCTGAAGAGGCAAAAGTATGGATGAGTCAGTCAGCTTTGAGTGCATGGGTTACAAGTGATGACCAACACAACAAGTGCTCGAACGTTTCTAAGCGAACGTATCTCGCCGGTAAAACTCAATTAGAAGGATGTGTGAACATCTACTCTGGTCAAGATATCCTGAGTGAACTCTCTGAGCTCGTGGGCTGGATAGAAATGGGAAGTGAAGCATGAAAAACTTTTCAACTCTTTCTTATAAAAAACCAAAGTCGATAGAAGCCCGCCCCAAAGCATTGAGAGTGACACCTGAGGGGATTGAGCTCCTAGAATTTTATCCAGCTCGCCCCGTTGCTCCGGCTTTCTCTGGGATCGCCCCTTTCCTTCGTGGCCCTTACGCTTCCATGTACACGAGTAAGCCTTGGACGATTCGCCAGTATGCAGGATTTTCAACGGCGGAAGATTCCAATCGTTTCTACCGAGATAATTTGTCCAAAGGCCAGATGGGTCTCTCGATTGCTTTTGATCTGGCTACTCATCGAGGCTATGACTCTGATCATCCGCGTGTGGCGGGTGATGTTGGTATGGCGGGAGTGGCCATTGACTCTATTCTTGATATGCAGCTGCTCTTCGATGGTATTCCCCTGGATAAAATGAGTGTCTCCATGACGATGAATGGGGCGGTGATCCCTATCCTTGCGCTTTATTGTGTTGCCGCAGAAGAGCAAGGAGTTGCACTCGGTGATTTAAGCGGAACCATTCAAAATGATATTTTGAAAGAATTCATGGTGAGAAATACTTACATCTATCCGCCGACTCCTTCGATGCGAATCATTGGTGATATCTTCTCTTTCACTTCAAAGCACATGCCTAAGTTTAATTCTATTTCTATCTCTGGTTATCATATGCAAGAGGCGGGAGCGACGGCTGATCTTGAGCTTGCCTATACTCTAGCCGATGGTGTGGAGTACATAAAGCAAGGTCTCAAAAGTGGTCTCAGCGTTGATGAATTTGCTCCGAGACTTTCATTCTTTTGGGCGATTGGCATGAATTACTTCACAGAGATTGCTAAGATGCGAGCCGCTCGCGTGCTCTGGTGTGAGCTTGTCAGTCAGTTTGAACCTAAAAACAGCAAGTCTTTAATTCTCAGAACACATTGCCAGACCTCAGGGTGGAGTCTCACCGCTCAAGATATTTGGAATAATGTCGTACGCACACAGATTGAAGCCATGGCCGCAGTTCATGGTCACACGCAATCACTCCACACGAACTCTCTAGACGAGGCCTTGGCACTTCCTACGGCCCAGTCGGCACGCATTGCACGTAATACTCAGCTCTTCATTCAACAAGAAACCGATTCGACTCAATTTATTGATCCTTGGGGAGGCTCGTTTTATGTTGAGTCGCTGACCGAGGAATTAATAAAAAAAGTGCGTGAGCATTTGAAAGAAGTAGAAAGTCTAGGTGGGATGACAAAAGCAATTGCTCAGGGGCTACCCAAGAGACGAATCGAGGAAGCTGCAGCACGTACTCAGGCACGCATTGATTCTGGAGAACAACCTCTAGTAGGTGTGAATACATTCATTTCTCCTCTTAAAGAAGATGTACCAGTGTTGAAGGTTGATAACAACGCCGTAAGAGAGTCACAAATTGCACGGCTAAATAAACTTCGCTCTCAGCGGGATTCGAAAAAAGTGCAAGAGGCCCTGAGTGCTATAACTCAGGCCTGTGAGAGCGGGACAGGCAATCTCTTAGACCTTGCGATTAAAGCCGCTCGTCATCGCGCCACAGTGGGTGAGATGAGTGAAGCTATGGAAAAAGTTTTTGGTCGCCATAAAGCCGACATTCAGACCATTCAAGGTGTTTACCTCAGGCAAATTCAGCAAGGGAAGAAAGACGTGACTGATATTCAAAAGACGATTGAAGAATTCGTTTCACTTCATGGGCGAAGACCCAGAATCCTCGTCGCCAAAATGGGTCAAGACGGTCATGATCGAGGTCAAAAGGTCATCTCGACTGCATTTGCAGATTTGGGGTTTGATGTGGATGTGGGACCTCTGTTTCAAACGCCAGAAGAAGTGGCTGCACAGGCAGCAGAAAACGATGTACATATCGTGGGAGTTTCATCCCTTGCGGCCGGGCATCTTACCCTAGTACCTTCCTTGATCGCGGCCCTGAAGAAAAACAACCGCGAAGATATTCTGGTTGTGGTTGGAGGAGTTGTCCCTCCACAAGATTACCCTGCACTCAAAGCTCTCGGTGTGGCAGCCATTTTTGGACCTGGGACAGTCATCGCTGATGCTGCTAGAGAAGTCTTAAAGCAGGTTCAAAAGGAAAGTCAGTGAAAACATGGACTCTTGAAGATCTGGTCGAAGGTTTTGCGAGAAGAGATAAAAATGCACTTGCACGCGCCATTACCCTGGCCGAGTCTCAGCGCTCAGATCATCAGTCTTTGATTCATGAGCTTCTCAAAAAAATCAAAGCGCAGAAGCCAAGCATTCGCTTAGGCATTTCGGGAACACCAGGTGTAGGTAAATCAAGTTTCATAGAAGTTTTTGGGATGAGCTTGATTGAAAAGAAAATGACATTAGCTGTTCTCGCGGTCGATCCTAGCTCTCAGGTGTCTGGAGGCAGTATTCTGGGTGATAAGACACGTATGGATCTTCTGGCCCGCTCGTCTGAAGCTTTCATTCGTCCTTCTCCCTCGGGAGGAGCGCTGGGGGGGGTGGCACGACGAACACGAGAATCAATCCATCTGTGTGAAGCTTTTGGGTTTGATGTGGTAATTGTTGAAACTGTTGGGGTGGGGCAGAGTGAAACAACTGTTGCCCACCTAGTTGACTGTTTCATGATGCTCCTGCAACCAGGAGCAGGTGATGATTTACAAGGCATAAAACGAGGTATCTTGGAGCTCGTTGACATGGTGGTGGTGACCAAAGCGGATGGAGATAATCTGCATCTGGCACAAGCAGCGAAACACCATTACCAAAATGCCCTTCATATCCTTCGCTCTGATCAGTGGCATCCTCCGGTACTCAGTTGCAGCTCCCTTGAGAAGAGTGGTTTTTCTGAGATTTGGAAAAGCATTCAGGAATTTACTCAAACACAAAAAGATCTCATCCTTCAAAAGCGGACGAAGCAGCTTAATTATTGGTTTGAGCAAGAGCTTCATCAAGAGTTTCAGCAGCGCCTGAGGTTAAAGGTGGGAGAGGAGTTACTCGCCACTCAACTTCAGGCCATTCAAGAACAAAAAATAACTATCCACGAAGCCGTAATAGAGATTATGAAAAGAATAAAATTATGAATTGGCTAAACTATCATCATCTTCTTTATTTTAAAGTTATTGCCGAGACAGGGTCACTGTCGAAAGCCTCCGAGGTGTTGCGTGTGGGACAGAGCTCCCTATCGATGCAATTAAAACAACTTGAAGAGCGACTTGAGCGTCCTTTGTTTGAGCGAAAGCAAAAGCGCTTAGTCCTTACAGAAGCTGGTCAGATCGCTCTGAAGTATGCGCAAGACATCTTTTCGATGGGCTCAGAAATGCTTAACACTCTCTCTGATGGAAAAGAGAAGAATGTCACCAGCGTTCAAATCGGTATAGAGGAAGGGGTTCCTCACTACGCCGCTACCAATCTTCTCTCTCATGCTCTTGATATCAAGGGCGCAGCACCGACGGTCACACATAATAATACCCAAACTCTCATTGAAGATTTACTCGAGCATCGACTTGATTTGGTCCTGATGATGGAGCAACCAAGCCCTCACTCCAAAAAAGAAATTCTACTTCAGAAACGAGTCGCTCATTCACCACTCTTTGTGGTGGGACACAAGAAATATCTTCCCTTGAAAAAAGATTTCCCCTCAAGCCTAGAGAATGTTCCTTGTTTGGTTTTTTCACCCCTTTCACGACCTCGTCATGAAATTGAGCGCTTCTATCATGAAAATAAAATCTCAATGAATATCGTATTAGAGACAGATGAGAATATCCTTCTCAAGAATCTAGCGATCGAGGGTAAGGGTATCACTTTCCTTACTCAGGGCTCCAGCGAGTACTGGGTAAAGCAGAAAGATTTGCACATCATCGGTCAGCTTCCTATTCATTTGGAACTCTGGATGGTCGCCTTAAAGCGCAAGATGATGAATCCGATAGCGCAAGAACTGATGAATGAATTTTCCTTAGAAGGCTAGTTCGACTGACGCATTTTCCATAGCATCTGAGAAAGATAAGGACGTCTGGTTTCTCCCGTCGCGACCATGAGAAGCTTGGTAATTTTAAGATTCTCCGGATCAGTGAAAAGGAGAATCAGAAGTTCTTGGATGTAGTCAGTATCAAGCGTCACATAGTTATCAGTTCCAATTCCAAGTCGTACTCCTTTCTTCTCCCACCAAGAGAAGGGATGGTCCTTATAGTCTGGAAAGCAAGTTGTGAGTTTATTATTAGAGGAAGGAAGAGCAATCACAGAAACTTTTTTATTAATCATGCGATTAAGAACATCATGTTGGTAGTGCTCAACCTCACGCGCAGTATGAAATTTTACTTTAACAAAAAGTTTTTTTTCTTTTTCATCAAGTCTTTCACCCGAGATGAGTTTTTCACGGATGGAGTCGTGTTCGCGCCAATCCATCTCCATGACTTCTTTATAGTCGGAGCTTCCTTCTTTGATGCCTTGGCTTTTTTCATTGTTAGCCACAAGTCGTAGGTAGAGTGAGTGGAAGTAGTAATTAGGATTAATACCTAAGGAGAGTCCATGTTCAAGCGTATCAATGTGCCAAATATTGAGTGCATTATCAACGGCCTGGACCCCTCTCCGAAGAGTGTGCCAAGTTTCTCCGTGGTGCGACCGAATGGAGAACCCTTTGTAGTGAAGTTTTCTAAAGCCTTGTTGCATTTCAAGGAAATGCCCCTTGCGATAAAGGTCACGCTCGTTACCAACGGTATCGACTTCACACAGGTGTCCCGTGAGTTCAGGATGCTTATCCAAGAGATGCAGGATTTCATCACACTGATGAAGGAAATGGTCTTTCTTTGAAGTAAAACGTTTGGAATCAAAAAAGTGTGATTCTTTTCTAAAGCAAGGGCTCAGAATGAACTGAAAGGAGGGGACTTCTTTTTGAAAATCTTTGAATCCTTGATAGAGCCCCATCACGACTTCTTCTTCTGAAACTTGTGGAAGACCCGGAATGGTTTCTTCGTCCGAGGACGAAGCACGAGAGAGAGTGAATTTTAGGCGTATTGTCCCGACATTATATTTTTTATTTAATTCCTGCGCCATGTGCAAGGCCGCTTTTCTGTGCATATCCTGACTGGTGAGAATAAGTTTTGGGAGAATGAGGATTTTTAAATAACGATCAAAGTATTCATCTTCTTTGAGTCGAATTAATCGATCAACATCTTCAACGGTTTTGATGTCGCTGCTGCCTGGTCCCCAAATCTTATCAATCTTTTCTTTTACCAGATGACCAAGTGGGCCTGTCATGAGTTGCATCAAGTGCGGGTGAATGAAATCAGCACTAAGTGAGCCTGTTAAGTGGATGTGTTCTTCAATGTAGGGTAATGGAAAACGTTTTAAAAATTGACCCAGTGATTTTGCGACGGGGTGATGGAGCAGTGTTTTTATATCAACTTCATTGTCTCGAAAGCCACTGAGGAGTCTTTTGAATTCATGAATGGTTTTAATGATAAGCCCATTGGAATCAAGGCTCTCATCCACCTCACAGAGTTCGAGGGTGTCAACCAGTGAGATTCCATTCGTTTCAGATATGATTTTTATGAGGTAATCAGTGAGTGTGTCATGAAAGTTTTGAGGCATTGTATTCTCTTAGATTGATTGTTGAGCTGCTCTGGGAGTGGAGAGAAGGAGCATCTTGAGTTTTTCATGATCAAGATTATCTTCACCTTGCATAAAACGTTTGAGTTGATCTAGGGAATCATGCCCCCAAAAAAGTTCTCCCTCGTGAATAAAGCTCGGTACTCCAAAAACCCCCTGAGTTGTCGCCTCGGTGATATTGGATTTAACTTCTTTTTTAGCTTCAGCGCTGAAGCTTTTTTCATATATTTCCTGACCGGGAAGTTCCGCTCGGTTGAGTGCCAGAATAAGCTCTTCTGGCTCACCCATATCTATCCGATCCACCCAGCCAGCCTTCCAGAGAGCTGCTATGACCTGTGACTGCTGATCACCGCCAGCAGCACGAGTAGAGAGCCTTAGAGCATAGAGGGAATTAAAAGGATGCGTTTTAGGTGTGGTAAAGGGAATGGAGTGAGTGTGTGAGAAACGGAGGCATTGCTTGAGGAGGAATTCACGTTTGGGTTGCACCTCGCCCGGCCCTTTGATCCCCCAATGATTGAGCAGGGGCCCAAGCGGGGTTGGTTTGAAGATTATATGAGTGGGTATTTTGTCTAATTCTCTCCACGCGAAGTAGGAGAAGGGGCTTAAGTAATCAAAAAAGAAAAGAGTTGATTTCATAGGGGTAATTCTCGCTTTGCCAATTTAGTTTGGCATCTTTAAGACGAATTGACGAGCAGAGAGCACTTGTTGATATAAAGGTAAGTCCATGAACTCTTTCGAGTTTCTAATTTTTTCACTTGAAATTTACTTCGAGGCCTATCATGGCTCTGCCAGTCCAAAATGATTCTGTGGATTTTTGATTCGTGTGGGACGTATGTTGCAGCTGGACGTAAGTGGAGAGCGAATCGTGAATCCAACCCGTGGGACGACGTCCTTCTGGGGTAATGCTATGATTTTGAGTCGATTAATTAAGTCTGCGATAGTTTCTTTTGCGCTTGTGGGCCTTGCCTCCTGTGGTGGCAATGGTGTGCAAATCGTTAAAGGGGTGAAGGTTGAAACTTCGCTTAATGGTCAGGATGTAAATCTTAGGATTTCATCAGATATTGATTTTGGTAATATCATGTTTCCAAGCCTGCAGATCCCAATCATGAAGCCAAATACACAACAACAAATTGGTTCTGTGTCGATGGTTCCCGTCCTTGGTTCTAAAACTCAGCTTGTGGTCGAAATCAATGCTACTGTCATGAGAGAGCTTAATGTTGGTCCGGCCCTTTTGCCTAATGGTACTCTGGCTCCTTTAATTGGTACGAACTCAGCGATTTCAATTGATCTCGGGAATCGTGCTAAGCTTTATGTGGCAGCCGCAGCTAACGCTTATGCTCTTGGTGTGGCGATTCCGATCTCAGGTCTTGATTCATTAGGTCAGTCGATGGGTGGAATTAATTTCTTTCCGATGTTTGCGATCAACGATTCAGTCGGAGCGGCTGGTCTTTTTACCAGCACTCAGGCCGGTCAGAACGGTTTTGCTTTCTTCATCGACCTCACAAACCAGATCCAGAATATCCTCCCGGCTCCTGCTCTTGCTTTGTCTGATGTGAAGTCTACAGCTCGCGCCATGCTCTCTGTAGATGCTGCCAGCACCATGAGAGAGATTTCTCTCGATTATGTAGAGCAGCGTCCTAGTTCTTCTCAAGAGAAGAAATTGAATAATCTCTTGTTCAACATGCACAAAAGAAAAGCCCGCCTCTCTCGTTAATTTTTAGTCCGATGGTCATCCTCTCTCGCCCCCACATTCTGTGGGGGCTTTTTTTTAACTGTCCCATTGAGTTTGCTTCAGTTTATACTAGTAATGGGGTGGACCTAAGCGATGACGAAACCTAAGAAGCTCTTTGTTTTTTTTAATGGTGATACCCATTTTTGGTATAGCTGTAATGTTATCGTGAGTGCCGTCCAGGAAGCTTTCTCTCTAAAACCAGAAATTGTGTGGTGTAAAGGAAATGGGGGCGTTGAGCCCACTGATTACAAGTTGATTGAGCAAAATTCCATGACTCATGAGACTTATGTCTACCTGGTCTCTGACAACATGATTTACCAAAGAATTATCGAAGATTTGATTGGTTTAAATGATCTGACTTTTATTATTCCAGTTTATGGCAACATGACGGTGGAGTTCGCCCGCTGGCCTCTGATTAGTGAAACCTTGAAAAATAAGAAATTGATACTTTTAGCGGCCTCTCATCGCCAGTGCCAGCAGCTCTCTCTCTTTGTGAAAGGGGCGCTTATTAAAAAGATGCCCTATCCGATCTCCTCTCTGCATTTTACTGACCTTCCGGATGCCTCTAGTGAAGACGATTCTGCGATCCACTTGGTTTACTGTGGTCGATTAATGGTCCAGAAAAATATTTTTGAACTCATGAATGTTTTCATGAAGGCAAGGCAATTAAACCCTCATCTAAAGTTGCATATTGCAGGAGATTTCCACGACAGGGGATACCATCTCCACGGGATTGAAATCGATTTTGAAGGATATAAAAAAGAATTCCATCGTTTGGTAGAGATGTCTCAGGGAGGAATTATTTATCATGGTTTTTTAAACCAAGAGAGGATTCTGGCCTTAAATGCCAAGTGTGATTATGTCATTACCATGAGCTGTTATCATGACGAAGATTTTGGAATCAGTGTGGCCCAGTCCCTGGCCCAAGGTTTACGACCGATTCTTTCTGATTGGGGAGGACATCCTGATTTTGTCGAAATCGTGAATGGTTGTCTGATTCCAGTGGTGCTCAATAACTTGAACGTTCCTACCATTTCTACGAAACACCTCTTCTTGGCCCTCCAAAATCTGACCAAACTTTCTCGTGCTGAGAGATTGGAAATTAGAACAAAGATTCAAGACTACTTATCTACGCAGTCCTACGTTAAAAAATTTGAGCAGCTCCAATCAGGTGCAGTTCCAGCTTATTTAGGTCAAACGGAATTCTATCTCAAATACGCCGCTGTTTGTTGCTTCTGGTATCCATTTTATACGGGGCAACCTAAAGGTGAGATAGAGTACTTGGATGTGTACAAATCTTATATGTCTGATTACCAGTCTCGTGATCCTTATTTAATCCCACTTTAGCTTGTGAAAATATTCGAACCCTCTGGATGAGTATCTTTTTTCCAAAGGTAGCTATCGTAAATATAGTGAGTCACAGCGATTGTGATAAAGATACAAGAGACAAAGAAGTGTTTATTGTAGATATATCTGACGGAGATGTATTGAAAAGATGTCAGAGTAATACAGGTCACCCAGATGAAAGAGATGAATAGGTAGTGGTTATTAAAATAAGGCCAGAACTTTTCATTAAGACTTGAACGTTTCTGAATGTATCGATGACCGAGGTAGTAGTAGGGGAATGAGTGGCAGGCCATCATCATAAGCGGGGAGATTGAGTCGGATAAGAAACTGAGAGTGCCAAGCCTAGCTGATGCCCACACTAAGCAGCCGTAAGCGACGTGAAGGTGCTTACCCCATAAAATAATTTTGTCTTCTCTCCAGCGTTTAATTTCAATCCACAGGTAAGGAATGGCTACCAGAGCACCGGCCATGAGGGATATCTCTCTAAAGTAGCTAGGGAGTCCAGGGATATCTCCCTCGATAAACCATGGCGTCGGTCTCTCTAAGGTCATCGAAATAACCTGGGGACACCAAACCGCTCCGTAACTCGCCCAGAAATTGACACGGTCTTCAAATTTTGATTTGGGTCTTGTTTTTTTGCTGACGATGAAAATCCACGCCTGAGACTGCTTCATGAAATGATAAAGTGAAGCAATGGTATACATCTTCACGATCCATTTACCCATTCCGATCGCAAACAAAGTACAGGAAAGGGTAAAGACGAGCGCTAAAATTCCCCAGAAAAAATAGCGATGATGGCTATTATTGATCCGATCTGAGGAGAGTGTATAAAAATAAGTAGTGAAGCTGTGGGAGATGTCGATGAAGACGTACACAAACATTGTGTTATAGAAATCAAAGTGGGGGAATGCCATGCCCAAAAGAATGGCAAAGAGCATGGACAGTCCAAAGACCTTAAAATCTGTATTTCGATCATAGACCCATTGATTCATCCATAAATTGTACTTTCATGTTAAATTTTTATGAAGGTATATTTAGTTGAAGTGGTAACTTAAGGATACGATTTGAAAACTATTAAGAAGTTAGCTTTAAAATTAGATGATTTTCGCTCTGATTATGGGCTCGTTTTTGATCAGTCAAAGATCCTAGATACTTGCCAGAAATTATCAACTGATCTATCAGGCTACTCAGTGCATTTTTCTGTGAAATCCTTCCCTTCCCATGATTTTTTGAAAACGATTTCACCATTTATTGATGGTTGGGACATTTCCACTCTAAGAGAGCTCGACTACATCCGCCCTCTTATTGGCCTCAAGCACTCCTTGTGGCTTACGAATGGCGATACAAAGGTGCTGAGTCAGGCGCTCGATGCTGCTGCTCTTATCTATTACACCTTGGATAACACGACAGACTTGTCCTACGATTATCCAGAAAAAGTAAATCTGGGTCTCAGGCTAGATCCCTATGATTTGCTTCAGCGTGGACATTCTCGCTATGGGTTTCTTCTCTCTCAGGTCTCCGAGCTGCCGCCACAATTAAAGAAACGTATTAAATTTTTGCATTGCCACTGTCCCGGCGTCATTACCGGAAAAGAGCTTAATGGCATCCGTAGTGCAATGAACCCAATCATTCAAGATTTTCCCAATCTCAAACTCATCAATCTGGGCGGTGGGCTGACAAGTTGTAATATTGATTCATTCGAGATGCTTAAAGAGATCTATGAGCAGCCCAAACTCGCTCTAGAACCCGGTCGATGGTTTTCAGAGTCGGCAGGCTCTGCTTTTTCTAAAATTGATTCAATCTTTGAAAAGGAAGGGGATCTGTATTTAGTTGGAAAGCTTTCCCCCGACGCTCATCTGAAGTGGGCGCGTGGGATGAGTTATACTTTTATCAACTTGGGACACGAAAAAATTTATTCTTATAAGCGACTTATTTATTCATCATCCAATGCACTTGAAAGTGATCAGATCATACTAAAGCAAACACCTGGGAATATTTCGATTGTGCCTGGAGATTGGTTAGTGCTAGAAAAAATTCCAGGCTACTCCGTGGCTTGGAATCATGAGTTTAATGGCGTCCCTCAGGCTCCGGTTTTCTTTATCGAATAAGGGATGGCGCTCTTATTTGATATCTGAATTATGCGAGAAAGAGTTTCGATCACCTCCGCATCCCGTGACTCGCCGAGAATGTGACCATTCATGCGAATGAAGTATTCATCTTTTTTTAGTCTGACATTGGTTACAAGAATTGTAGGGAAGTCAAAGCCATAGCTATCAATCATGGCCACAGGCCCAGAGTCCAAGCGAACTAATTTTAAAATCTGCTTTCTTATATCTTCATTAAGAGAGGTTAGATTCATGAAAAAGAACATTCGATGGTAGGGAACTTCGAAAGAGATTTTTGATGCATCAATCAGCGGTGTGAGCTGGGGAGTGATGCGATTGAGAGAATTTTTGATCTCTTGAATACGCTTCAAGGTGAGTTCATGAAACTCGGGCTCTTTATAGAAAGGATAGATTTGATCAAGCCCAGGGCAAGCGCCAATAGAAGAGCTCGCATCCTGGATATATTCAACCATCTCATCTCTATCTTTGTGTTCCGTTTTATCATTGGGTAGATAGACGATGGAGCCAAGCGTGGAGTACTCACCGCCCAAACAGTCAAGCTTAAGGTGACTGCGAACGAGAAAGAGATCAATCTTTCCCGCAGCGATATCAATCATGCTCTGAAGAAGGGGGTCATTCCAGGCCCAAAGACTTGTATCAATGATCATTATTTTAAATGATTTTATGAGCTCAGAAAGATTGGTGATGTGCTCGGGCTCAAGGGATGTACTATCGATAAAAAGAAAGGGTTCTCCCTCTTTTTTCTCATTGCCTTTGTTCAGAAGCTTTAAGGCCAGAGGTGTTTCAAAGTAGGTCTTACTCAGGATATGCAAATGGAACTTGGTCCATATTTGCGACATTCCAATGAAGAGTGAGGATATGGCTGCCTGTCCTGAGCTGTGAAAGCTTGAGTAATAAGCCTCTCTCGTGGATTCAAGACGCGGGTACATATCAGAAAGTTTTGGTTGTTCAGCGAAGTGTAGATTCTGTCTGGTGTAACTGTAGATGAATTTAAAACCGCAATGCTCGAGATGTTCAAGGGTAAGGTTTGTGGTCCCTTTTTTGTATGTTTGAACCATGTGCCCCTTGAGCATTTGCATGGCTTCAATAGCTGTGAGTTTGGGAGATCCTTTAAAGCACTCAGGGTAGAGTTTTTCCAAAAGAGCAATGGTTTCAGGCGCTGCTATTGGAAAAGTAATCATTGAAATAAAAACTTTAGTAACAAGTCATTATTCTTTAGCAGCAGCGGCTGCAGCCAAGACGTCAAATAAACCATTTGAAGAGAGGTCCACTTTTGTGATTCTGCCAACACTTAAGCCGTAATCTTTAACGATTTCGATGTTCTCACTCGACTCATCTTTTAGCTGGTTGTCAGTTTTCATAAAGGGACTCTCTTTTTATTCAGCAGCGGCAGCGGCTTCTTTAGCGCTTACGAGAAGCGTTTCAATAGATCCGTTTACACTCAGATTGACCCTTGTGATTTTGCCCACTGCAAGACCGTAGTCTTTAAGGATCTCTGATTCGTCTGAGGTGCCTGGTGTATTTTTGTCTTTAATCATAATAATCCAATCTTTTTTAGAAATGATCTTAATTCTATCTTTATATTTGTACTTAATAAGTCTCGCATATCAAAACAAAATCTATAAATGTTTTCGGTATCTTGGGGACATTTTATAAGTATAAATGATTGCTCAAATCAATCTATCTCATACATACTAGGTTAACACGTGCAGAGAAATTCAAAAACATCTCTCTGATTTATTTGGCTTTTTTAAGGTAAGCACTTGAAATGATAGGGATTAATATCGGACACCATGATTCATCCGTGTGCCACTTTTTGTTGGAAAGCGGTGAATTCAAGAAGCTAGAGATTATTTTGAGCGAAAGGGTGGGGCGCCGTAAGAATGTCGGTGGCTTTCCCTTTGCCGCACTTAAGTACTTTAGAAAAGTCTCCCCCCAACAGTGGGCAGGTCTTAAAGATGAGGATTTGGTCCAAAACTGCTTTGGTGAGCACCCCAGGATTACTGAAGCAGAGGTTGATGGGCGAGTGCCCGACTATGGGGCTCTCCTACAGGGGTTTCGTCTCCATAAGGCCTCCTCCTTACATAATTCAAAAATTGGCTTTACTCCACACCATCTTTCGCACGCTTATTCCATTTTTCCTGTGATGCCTTTTGAGCGAGCACTCATTGTGGTTTCTGATGGGGCCGGAAGTGAGAAGAGTGCTTTTTCTACCGCAGACCTAGAATGGGACTTTGTTGAAAAGAATAGGGAAGAAGGGAGAGAGTATTTTTCTGTTTATGCTTTTGAAAATGGAAAGATCACCCCCTTAGAAAAGTTTTTTTCCAAACAGTGGTTTTTTACTGAAAGAAAACTGCGCTTTAGTGCAAGCTTTGGAAGTCATTTTGAGTATACTGCCAAGCTGATTTTCAATAACTGGACCCAGGCCGGTAAAGTTATGGGTTTGTCAGCCTATGGCAAATCCATAGAGATCAAAGATATGCGAGAGTATCTTCTGGCTCTCAACCTTGAAGATTTTAAAATTTTTAAATCCAAAATAGAATTCGACTCTCAAAGTGAAGAATCATTTCAGCGATCGGCAAATGTCGCAGCAAGCATCCAGCATCATTTTGAAGTAGGGATGCTCAAGCGCATGAAAGAGCTCAAAGAAAAGTATCCGCAGTTTGATAACGTGGTTTTGGTTGGCGGCTGTGCACTCAATGGATTGTTCAACATGAAACTTGTGCAAAGCCAGCTATATAAGCAGGTGTACGTTCCTCCATTCCCTAATGATGAAGGGATAGCTCTCGGATGCGCAACGAAGTTGGCTTTCGAACGTGGAGATCTAAAGTTCAAGGTCGCTCCCATCGAAACAATCAATTCCTACTATGGCCCCATTCATAATGCCGTTGAGCTACATGAAGACAAAGTTCCATCAGTTTTCAGTCAGTTTATTGTTGAAAAGTGTGAAGATGTGATCGAGAGAGCGGCAGGTCTGATTGAGAAAAATCAAATTGTAGCCTGGATGCAGGGACGATCCGAAGTGGGACCGAGAGCATTAGGTCATAGAAGTATTTTATGCAGACCTGACATCCCAGATATAAAAAATCATCTGAATAATTTCGTCAAATACCGAGAGAAATTTCGCCCCTATGGCGGCAGTGTGCTGAAAGAACTCACCACTGAGTATTTCGAAGTGGATGACACCTTCCATTCCCCCTTCATGACATTTTGTGCTCAGGTTCGTTCTCACTACCGCGAAAAGTTGGCAGGGGTCACTCATGTTGACGGAACCTGTCGACTACAAACTTTATGCGAAAAACAGAACCCTCTTTATTATAATTTAATTAAAAAGTGCCATGAAAAATATGGGTTAGGGGTTGTTTTGAACACCAGTTTGAATCTCATGGATCAGCCCATCGTTGAAACTTTAGAGGATGCGAAGCTTTTTTTTGAGAATTCAAAAATAAAATACATTATAATAGGCTCATACTTAATCAGGAAGAACGATGAAATATAAACTAATGGAAGACGTGTTTTTTAAAAAAATCTCAGATGAGCTCGTTAGTATCATCAAGTATAACGACGATGATTTCATCTATAAGCTTGATCACCAAGTGGCTAAAATTTTTCTTATGTTGGTGGAGGGGATTGAGGTCTCGGAAGTTAAATCTAAGCTCGGTGATAGTGTCACGAGTGAGACTCTCGATCAGATCGTTAAAGACTTGATCGAGCTCACGGTTATTAAAGAGCAGTAAATTAAAACTTACGAGTGACTTTACTCTTACTTAGCGTTTTAGCTTTTCTTTTTTGTGCATTTTCCCGCTTAAGTCTACTTTTGATGGAAGGTTTCTGATAGTACTCCCGGTCGCGGTATTCTTTTACAATGCCACAGTTGTCGCAGAGACGTTTAAACTTTTTGAGGGCCTTATCGACTCCAAAATTTTCTGAAATTTCTAAATGGACGTTCTCTCCGGTCTCTTTCGATTTATCTCGCATAAAATGATCTCCTTCCTTCCAATTTATCATGCTGACTAAGAAAGACTAGTGGCTAAAATTTAGCCTATTGAATCTTAAGATTAAATTCAGCGTAAAGGGGGAGGTGATCGGAGGGCATGAGTATCTTCTGCCAAGATCTTTGGGGGAGCGGGATCAGTTGTCCCTCTGATCCAGTATATCTTGGAAAAGTCACAGATTCTTTGACGAGGTATTCTTGAGCTTTTTGATTTAGGAATAGATAATCAAGCTGTTGCTCAATTCTGACCCCACCGTGGTTAAAGTAGACATAACTAAAGCGTTCACTTTCAGGTATTCCAGCGAAGAGAGCGGCATCTTGTAAATTATTTTTGTGACTAAGTGGTAAAAACTCAGGCTCAGGATTTGCCCCGCTGGCCATTCCATTAAAATCGCCACCCAAAAGCAAGGGTACATCCTGGGGCAGTTGATAAATGATTTCACTTAAGCCCAAAACCTCTACCGCTCGGCGAGTTCGTCCTTCAAAGTCATCGCCCTTTGAATTGAGTTTAGATTTTAAATGAACCAGTAGAGCATTGGCCACGAGGCGATTATTGAGAGAAATTTCAAGCTTTAATACATCTCGTGAGAAGGTAGTATATTTTGGGTGGGGGAGTTTATAATCTTTGTGAGTGTGGATTTTGCCGCTCCAAGGAGCCTTCAGTAGAAAGCCCATATCAATTCCACGGTCTGAATTTCCCTCAAGTAAAAATGGCTGGTAGAAATTCTGGAGAAAAAAGCGATTAAAATTTTCGAGTGAAAGCATTCCACCGACTTCAGTCAGCATGATTAAGTCGGGTGAGATTTTCTCGATGGTGGTGGCCAGGGCTTGAACTTTAGAGAGCGTTTTGTTGCCAATAAGTCCTGAGTTTAGCTTTTGCCACTGAATCTCATTCATTTGAGCAATCGGCTCTTCTTTCCAGTGCTCCATGAAAATAAAAAGATTCTCTGCATTGAGCACAAGTACTTTTAAAGTGGAGCTAGTGTCGGAATCTTTTGCCATGATCGTCGATTGCCTCGTCTATGTTTTATTATAAGGGGAGAAAAGGATCTTGAATGCAGAAAATATTATTTATCCTCTCCCTTATTCTTATCTCGTCTCTGTCCCAGGCTCAGTCTGGGGCCAGTGTGAGAGTCGAGCCACTTTTTGGGGTAGAGCATACGCAAAATCAATTTCCTGAGCCGGCCCGCTATAGCACCAGAAGTTTTTTTGGTTTAAGAGCATTGGCTGGCTACACACTTCTTTCGGCTGAACTCGAGGTCACGCAGTCTAACGACCGAAGAGATTATCCGAGCGAGAACCTCAAGGTTGAGGATCAGATCAGACGCGCTATGATTGGTCTTCGCTCAACTTATGCCCTCTCAAATTATCTTGGTTTTTTTATGCGTGCCGGTGCTCGTGGAAGTGATGAAAAAAATACCATCACTAATACCTCAACCTCAGTTGTGGAGGTCAAAGAGCCGGGAGTGAAGTGGGATCCCTATGCTGGCACAGGGTTGCAAATTGCCTTTGCGCAAAATTTTGCTCTTAATGCAAGTGCGACATGGATTTTTACAGGAGCTTCCAAGCCTGACGTGCAATATAGTTTCGGATTCACTGTGAAATTTGGTCAGGTAAGATAAGCTCTGGATTGATTTTCGTTCATCTCACAGGCAGACTTAATAAAAATATATGTGAGGTGAAAAATGAAATACTACGTATTGTGCATTCTTTTGTTAGCTCTTGGTGGTTGCGCCTCAAAGCGCCAATCGGGATTTGAGTCCAGTGACTCCGTTTCAAGTTTAAATGATAAAGAAGCCCAAGCTCTTAAGGTTCAGGCAAAAAAATTCTGGGCTAATCGCCACATCAAGGCAGAGTTAGAGCAGTCTATAAATACTTGGGAGAAGCTCTCACGCACTGACAAGGCTGATAGAGAAACATTCCAGGCGCTCACACATGCCTACTATCTTCTTGCGGATGCTCATGAAGAGGATCTAGAGCTGAGAAAATCATTGTGGGAGAAGGGTGCACTCTTTGGTGAAAAAGCCATGGCACAGAATCCGCAATTTGCAGACAACATGAATAATAAGAAGACTCTCGAAGAATCTCTCTCTCTCCTAAGTAAGGATGACGCCGCTTCCATGTATTGGACGGCTGCGAACCTTGGGAAGTGGGCTAAGTTTTCAGGCATTGCCACTCAGTTGAAATACAAAGGTCGTATTAAGGCTTTGGTTGAAGGTGTTGAGAGAGTAAATCCAGCTTTCTTTCATGGGGCAGTTCAACGTTACTGGGGCGGTTATTATTCTGTCGCTCCTAGCTTCGCCGGTGGCGACATGAATAAGTCACTCAAGGCTTTCACAGCTTCAATTGAGCAAGCTCCAGCTTATCTGGGAACAAAAGTTCTCATGGCTGAAGTTTACTATACAAAAAAACAAGACAAGAAGGCTTTCGAAGCAACCCTTAAAGAAGTGCTCGCAACATCAGATAGCATCTCGAAAGAGTTGATGCCTGAGAACGTGTTAGAAAAAAAGAAAGCTCAGAATCTATTGAAAAAAATCGACGAACTCTTTTAAGGAGTCACAATGCTCTCGTTTATCTTAAGTTTCCTCGTAAGTAGTGCGGCTGCAAACGTTGCTGTTAAATTTGCCACTATTGCTCCGGCCGGAACGCCTTGGGCAGATTCGTTGGAAGAAATTAAAGAGCGTGTTCTCGCAGAATCAAAAAATCAGATCAAAGTAAAAACTTTTCTTGGTGGTCAGCTGGGCGGGGAACTTGAGATCCTCCAAAAAGTGAGACGCGGACAAGTAGAGGGTGGGGGACTTACCTGTGGGGCCATGAGCGCCGTTATTCCCGAACTCGATATCCTTGAGATCCCTTATCTTTTTGAGTCGAACGCAGAAGCAGACTTCGTCTTGGATAACTATCTCTGGAAGCCATTCCAAGAACTCTTTGAGCAAAAAGGTTTTGTCCTTGTGACTTGGGCTGAGAACGGTTGGCGCTCCATTGGCCACAAAACAAAACTGATAAAAAAGCCTGAGGACCTAAAGGGTGTGAAGATTCGCTCACAGGAGAGTAAGGTTCATTTGGCTTACTGGAAACGCCTGGGAGCAGCTGCTCAGGCTATCTCGACTCCTGAAGTGCTTCCAGCACTTCAGACTGGGGTGGTGGAGGCTTTTGATAATACACCTCTCTTTACCCTGGCCGCTGAGTGGCAGTCTGCCATTAAGTTTTACACCGTCACAGACCATATCTATCAGGCGGCTGTGGTCGTCTACTCAAAAAAGTTTTTTGATAAGATGAAACCTGATCAAAAAAAGATTTTGCTGGGTTCTGAAAACGAGCAGGCAAAAATGATCCGTACAAATGTGCGTAAGCTCGGTGATAGTTTGATCGAAGTTCTCAAGGAGTCAGGCATACAGGTGGCAACTCTCTCTGCTACAGAGAAAGCTGCTTTCGTGAAATCTGCAGATGGTTTAGCGCAAGAAATGGTGAAAGAGATTGGTGGGAAATCTGCTGAGATCTATCGTTTGATCCAAGAAGGTAAAGCCGCATTCAAAAAGAAGTAATGAATGAATAAATTTTTTGATTATCTCACGAAGTTTGAAAAAATCTGTGCTGCCTTCTTCGTGGTTATCCTTACAGGCCTTGTTATCACTGACGTGGCTGCGCGCGAGATCTTTAAGATGGGGCTTCCGTGGGCACAAAAAGCTGCCGTTAATCTGATGATATGGGCTGGATTTTTGGGTGCGTGTCTGATGACTCAAAAGGGTGATCATCTCAGGCCTGAGGTGGGGGATAAACTTTGGAAAGGAAAACTTTCCGGTGTGGTTGAAAGACTCAGAAATGCAGCTGTTTGTCTCTTCTGTCTCGCTTTGGCTTATAATGGTGCACTTTACGTGTTAGAGAGTCGTGAGTTCGCTGAATTGCATGTGGTCCTTAATATTCCTCTATGGATTCTTCAGTTGGTGATTCCTTGGACATTTTTTTCCATGGGACTTCGTTACGCTTGGTTTACCTATAGGCCTTTGCAAAAAACAGAAAGGAGTCTCCATTGAGCGCGACGCTGCTGATCCCTCTGCTACTTTCAGCTGTTTTAATTGGTGTGCCCCTCTTTGTGATCATGGGGTTAATTGCTGGATTCTGCTACGTGTTCATTGCGGGAGAGCCACTGAGTGTCGTCATAGGAGATATCTTCTATGCTGCTGATAAGGAAGTGTTGTTAGCGGTTCCGCTTTTCATTCTGGCTGGTCAGATTATGACCAAGGGCTCTATCTCCCGAAGACTCATCGATGTGGCCCGGGCTTTCACAGCTCCAATTCCTGGAGGATTAGGACTGGCTGCCGTTTTATCTTGTTCTGTTTTTGCTGCTATTAGCGGCTCGAGCCCAGTGACTCTCATTGCTATCGGCTCTCTTCTTTATCCTGCGCTCACAGAGGCTGGCTATGATAAGAAGTTTTCGATGGGCCTATTGAGTACCGGGGGAACTTTGGGAATCATTATTCCGCCAAGTATCCCTATGATTATTTTTGCTATCATGGCCGGAGTGTCCGTGGTTGATTTGTTTAAGGCCGGCATCGGTCCAGGACTTCTTTTGATGTCGCTGCTGGGTGGGTATGCTGTTTGGCGAGCACCAAAGTCAGCTCGCACACCTTTTGATCGAAAGCTCGCTATGAAGTCACTGCAAAAGGGTATTCTTTCGCTTTTGATGCCTCTGATTATTCTCGGTGGGATTTATACGGGATTTTTTACTGCCACAGAATCCGCAGCGATTGCGGTGATGTACGCCCTCATTGTGGAGGTCTTAATTCATCAAGAGTTTAGGCTTAAGCAGCTGACCAGTGTGGCGGTGGAAACAGCCGAGACTTTGGGACTTCTTTTTTTAATCTTAATTCTTGCCGTCAGTTTAAATAAATTTATGACCATCGAGCAGATTCCCCAGATGATGGTGGATACCATCGCTCAAATGGTTTCTTCGAAATTAACTTTTATTCTCCTTGTGAATCTTCTGCTCCTCATCGTAGGTTGTTTCATGGACGCGATGAGTGCCATCTTAGTCTTGGCTCCGCTCTTGACTCCTATGGCCCAGCATTTTGGGATCGATCCCGTGCATTTTGGAATCATCATGATCGTGAATCTCGAGATTGGGTATTTAACTCCACCCATTGGAATCAATCTTTTTGTCGCCTCTGGCATGTTCAAGGAACCCATTGGAGTGGTGGTAAAAGCGGTGCTGCCTTATTTGCTCGTGATGCTTTTGGGACTTGGATTAATCTGCGCTATTCCAGAAATTAGTCTTTTTACAGTGAACTAATTTTTACTGAAAGAGATAGATGACATTGGCCGGAATACCAAGAGCAAAAACACCGGCCATGATGATGGCTGTGCCCACCAGCAGGATGGCAACAATCTTGTAGGGTAGAGAAGCAAAAGATTTTATTTTCATAAACCCATTGTAAAAGAGAGTCCTCTTAGGGTCAATCAACGCTCTTTGGTGGATAAAAAATTCTTGAGTTTTTTGCAACGGATTCTGTGATCCACACGTTTCCACCCACGACAGAATCCTCTCCAATAACTGTGTCACCACCGAGAATAGTGGCATTGGCATAAATCACGACGTTATCTTCAATTGTTGGGTGGCGCTTGATATTTTGAAGGCGTTTTTTTACCGACAGTGCCCCCAGAGTCACACCTTGATAAATTTTTACATTTTTACCAATTTGAGATGTTTCCCCGATAACGACTCCCGTTCCATGATCGATGAAGAGACCTTCGGCAATACTCGCTCCAGGGTGAATATCAATTCCAGTTTTTTCGTGAGCATACTCACTCATTAAACGTGGCAGAAGAGGGATATTAAGTTGATGCAGTTTGTGTGCAAGGCGATAAGTGGCCACAGCAAAAAAACCCGGATAGGTGATAATCACTTCCTCAATGGATCTTGCAGCCGGGTCTCCGTTAAAAGCAGCTTGAGCATCAAGATCAATTTGTTGGGCTAACTCAGGAAGGGAGTCGAGAAATTTTTCAGTGAGGTCTTGAGCTTGAGATTTTAGGCCTTTTTGCAGAACCTCTAAACTTGAGATGGCCTGACCCAAGTGAGACTTGAGGTACTGAACATGGGCTTCAGCATCTTCGCGGGTCATGAGTTTTATCTTACCGGTCTGTGGGTAAAGCAGAGAGATAATTTCATCCACCATCTGACGCAACTGAGGAACATTTAGCGTCAACTGGCCTGGAATCGAGCGTTGTGTGAAAAGAAAATCGACCAGTTTTTGGGACATTTCATACCTTTTGAGGCTATAGTAAGGCGTCAATTAAGTTTTACAGCCCTGAGCTAAAAAACGCAAATAGTGTGTCGGTTAGGAGTAAAAATGTCTGATCTTTCCCTGGATAAAAAACTTAGAAGCACCGGTCTTTTAAAGCTCATAGGCAATACTCCTATGATTAGGGTTGAAAGTCTGAGTCAATTGACGGGAAGAGACATTTTTATGAAGTGTGAAAACTTCAATCCCGGTGGCACGATCAAGGATCGTCCCGCTTTAAACATGGTGGTGAAAGCCATCGTGAGAGGGGATCTCAAGCCCGGCATGACTATTGTTGAGGGCACGGCGGGCAATACGGGTATTGGTCTTGCCATGGTTGGGCAGGCCTTAGGATTTGAAGTTATTGTTGTCTTACCCAAGGGACAGGATCCTTCAAAGCTCAAAAATCTTGCTCTTTATGGGGCCAAAATCCATGAGACAGACGCTGTCATGTACCCGGATGAGCGCCATTTCTTCCTGGTCGGAAAAAAAATTGGAACGAGTTCACCCAACTATTGGTGGGCCAACCAATTCGATAATCCTGATAATTGGGGATCTCATTATGAAACCACAGCTCCTGAAATGTGGGAGCAGATGAATGGTAAAATTGACTACTTAGTTTGCGCCGCCGGATCCAGCGGGACCATAGCGGGAGTTTCAAAGTTCTTTAAAGAAAAAGACCCTAAGATTAAAGTCCACCTGGTAGACCCGCACGGCAGTGGTCTCTGTCACTATATTCACCAAAAGAGCTGGGAGCCAGAGGGCACTTATACCATGGCCGAGGGTGTAGGCATTACCCGCATGACAGAAAATTTCAATCAAGCCCACATTGATGATGCTTTCACTTTGAGTGATCAAGCTCTTACCAGCCTTGCTTATTGGATCCGAAAGAAGGAAGGATTAGTGATGGGCATGTCTTCCATGCTCAATCTGTCAGGAGCTTTAAAAGTCGCCCTGAAAGCTCCAGTTGGGTCAAGAATTGTGACCTTTATGTGTGATGGTGGTGATAGGGCCACTGGGAAAATGTATAATCCAGAATTTCTCAAAGAGAAAAATTTATCAGATGAAGTTCTAACTGATACGCAACTTAAAGAACTCTTCTCCTAAACTATTGAAGAAGACTCATCTGCTCGTAGGATTTTAAAATATACGGATGCATGACATCTTCTTTGAGGTAAGGCATATCCTCTGCTTGCTGAAGCGCTTTATTGAGCACAAAAACAGCTTGTCTAATTCTTCCAGACTTGAAGTAGTGATTGGCCAGGTTGAGGGCCGATAAACGATCATAAGGATAAACTTCTAAAACTCTTTGATAGAAATTTTCTTCATTTTTGAATGTTGGGCTATAGCTTGCAGTGAGTCCACTTAACAAAATAAAGAATACAAAAAAGACTTTAGAAGAGTGACGCTTAAAGATTTTCTGAATAAGTATAAGTTGAGCTAAGATCGCAAAGGGTAGAGCTAAATAGAGATGCTGTTCACTGACAATGGAAAAGGTCATGAAGGGAGCAGCGATGAAGCCCAAAAATGGAGTCAGTATGATCAACTGACTCATAAGAAAAATAATAGGCGTAAATTTTCTCCAAAACATTGCACCCAAGCAAAGAGCAACTAACATAAATCCAAAATAGTTTTTTGTAGTATACCCGCCTCGATAGTTACTATGAATTGGGCTCAAGTCGATAGGTAGCCAGGGAGCAGAAAGATAATAGCTGCTGGTGTAAGCAATAATTTTAAGTTTTGTGGGAGCATTATAGGCTTCAATTTGTTGGGTAAGTTCAGCCTCATCAATGGCCATTGGATCAGGAGCAGTGGTCTCCACCGTGGCGATGGATTCGGTCTCTGGAGGGACGGGCTGTACTTCAGTGGAGAGGCTTACCTCGGGTGTCTCAGGCTCCGCCTGGGGTTCAATCATGGGAGTTTCTGTTGGTTGCTCCGTGACCACTTCAACCGGAGACTCTACGGGAGTTTCAATTAAAGTGGATATTGTTGCCTCTGAGTTTTTAATGGTGAGCTGGAGATCATCATGAAAGCTCATTCTGGCGAGGCTCAGGAGCGAGATAAGCACGAAGGGAAGAACAGTGAGAACATGGTGGCGCCAAGATTTTTTTAGAATTAAAAAGAAAAAAGCCATAAAGGGGAGCATGACTGTGGCGGATTTGGAGGTCACACTTAAGAAGAAAAAAAGCAAGCTTAAGAGCAAAGTCTTTTTAGTGACTTTCCTGGAGATCAGGAGATAAAAAGCTAGCAAGCTAAAGAAGAAACTCATGAGAGTCTTAAGCTGAACGATCCATCCAACAGTCAGTGCACAAAGTGGGTGAACCCAAAAGATGACAGTCAGCGGGATCGCAAGGGAAGGCTTGAAGTGCTTGATAACTTTACCAAGCAATATTCCATTGAGTATGTGAAGAATGAAATTAACCAGATGCCAGTAAAACGTTTCTGTTCCAAAAAGATTATAAAGAGTGAGGGTGGTCGACTCGAAGAGAGGCCAAAGTGCGTTCCTCCAAAAAAAATAATAGGAATACCCATGGCTATAGTATCGATCAAAAATAAAATATTGATCATCCCACAGACTGGTCCCATGAAAACTAGGAGCATAAATCAGGATAGGTATCAAAAAGGTAAAAACACTCAATAGGATTTGCATCGATCTATTCATAGATCTTTAACTCGATTCAAGAGATATTCAGCATTAGCTTTGGGATCACTAGACATGATGAAGAAATAGACTCGACTCTTTCTCCAAAAAGCAATGGCAGCGAATGTACGTTTACAGAAAATTTTAAAGAGAACAATCCAATCCTTGAGATCGTTTTTTACAAAATACTCAACAACCATAGGAAGACCTATGCCGATAATCATATGCTCAAAAAGAGCTTTAAAAGCCTGCAGGCTTGTGGCCCGGTAGATCTGAGGATAATCCCCAGAAGATCTAAGGCCTATGATAAAGAGGTTAGGATTATTGGAAGGGGAGTAGATAGATCTATTCAAATCTTGAAGAGGTATCAGAAATTTATCAGAAAATTTTTCTCTTTTAAAAACAGGAAAGTCTTTTTTTGCAATCCAATCAGGAATCACTTCTACTCCCACCCTGAGTGGAAAAGGGTGGATAGATCCTTGTGAATCAATCACTGGAGTGTCATCAGAGATTAACTTCACATCAGGCTGCTTACAAAGCTCTAAGAATAGGGTTGTCTTTCCGCCTTTGGATGGTAGGGAGACGATAATATTCTTATCGGCATAGCTGATTCCACAAGCATGAATCTTATGCAAGCCTTGCTGATCCATGGCTTTTCCACTCAAGGAGAGAATCATCAGGTAAGCGAGTTCATGAATGAAGTCAATGGAAGGGGAGTAGATGATCGCATGGCCCGTTTGATAGTCAAGGTATGTGAGAGCTTTTCCAAAATAGTCATTCCAACGAACAGACCCATCATCATAGGTAATTGAGTTTTGTGATATTTTCTTGGAAAAAAGCCTGGGCATAATACCGGCAGGAATTTCTGATAATTCTAGTAGAATGTTATACTTTGCGCTCGAAAGTGGGGTTGAGAAAAATTGAAACTCATGGCCTAACATCTTTATGCACTCAATGTTTTTTGAGCGTATAATAATAGAAGTTCCGAATATTTTGAGGCCAATCTGGTGGTGCATAGTTATGTTCTCAGTCATTATCATAACCCGAGATAGGCTAGCGCTCCTACAGAAATGTCTGGACTCGCTCGAGGTTTTTAGAGCGGCTCTTAAGTTTGAATTGATTATTGTATTAAACGGTGAAGACCCACTTTCTCATGCATTTCTTAATGATAAACCCGACATAACATTTTTATACTCTAGTCAGCCACTTGCACCCGGCGCTGCTAGAAATCTAGCTTTAGAAAATGTTACCAAGGAGTGGACATTTTTTATCGACGATGATGCCCAAGTGCCTCCTGATTATTTTTCGTACGCTCTCAAGCTCCTTAAAGATATTCCTAAGGCCCAGGTGATTGGCGGTTCAGATACTTTCCCTCACGACTCAAAGGGGCTTGCTTTGGCCACCTCCCTTACCTTAGAGTCACCACTCTGTACAGGCCTGACTTCAAGGCGTCATTCTCAATCAGGGCTCAAGCCGGTGAGGGCAGATGAAACGTCACTTACTTCGTGTAACTTATGGGTGCGCTCTCATTGGTGGCTTAAGGGTCTAAGGTTTCCAGAAAATTACGTCCGTGGAGAAGAAACTATTCTGCTAAAGATGATAAGTTTGCAAACTGATGAGTTGTGGTATGTGCCGACTCTCAAAGTGGCCCATCAACGTCGGGACAACCTCAAGAGCATTGTGAGGGCCAGTTACAAAGGCGGCTATTACAGGGCCCGCACCCTTAGAGAGTACGGTGGAGATTGGTGGTTTTGGTTGGCCCCAGTCTTTGTCATTCTACATTTTTCTGCCATTGCTATGCCTCCATTCTTTTATGGATGTGTCATCCTTTGGCTTTCACTTGTGAGCCTGGTGTCACTTAAGATTTCAATTGAGCATAAAAAATACTCTTCTTTCTTTTATATGATTGCACTTCATTGGATCATTCTTTTCAGTTATGGGCTTGGGTTTATCAAGTTTCAAACTGATGACTGGAGTGGTGGTGAACCAAAATAAGATAACATGGGAAGAGTTCTTAAAACTCAAGGATTCTCATGAACCATTTATAAGATTCAACGTTGTAACGGGATCAATGGAGCCGTTGATCCCAGTGGGAACATCCATTATTGTGGATCCAAAAGCAGACTATAAAGTGAATGACATCATTGTTTTTTGGCAAAATGATAAAATGATTGTCCACATCTTCTGGCATACAAATAAGAGCATTAAGCTCAAAGACAAAGATATACTCATCACCAGGGCATTAAATTCTAGAAAATTAGATCTTTCAATAACTAGAGAGCAAGTCCTGGGAAAGGTTGTCAGTCATAAGTTAGGAATAAAAAATCTCTTAAATCTATACGTTTTTAAAAAATTTAAAAAATACTAATTCGCTGCTGCATTAAAGTCAGCAATTTTGGAACAATCGGATAGGGTAGTGCAGCCCCTGTTGCTGGAATCATCTTCTTGGCATAGAGCATTTCTTCAAAATCAGAATCACGTGTCTCAAGGTTGAAGAGGTCGAAGTGTGTATTAAATGAGATCGGCCAAGTACCCATGAGTTTACCGCTAAAGCCTTCGTACTCCGGTCTCTGATAGACGGGACAAGATGAGCTTGATGCAACAACTTCCATTGAGCAAAGAGAGGTCGCCGATTGGTATAGGTCAAGGTTGATGAATGAATTCTCTGATTTAGAGAACTTTGACTTGAGCTCCGGTCCTGTAAGTAGGGTAATGTCATTTTCAAAATATCGAGAAAACTTTGTCAAAAATTCGAAAGTTAATTTTTTTTCCGAAAAATCAGGATCCACAGGATCTGCTCTTGTGGAAAAAAAAGTGCTGACCTCAGCATTTTTTGGAAACTGTTCAAGCCAAGAATCCATTTGAGACTTAAAAATTGGCCATGACATGAAGCACTCACTTCCAAGCGCCATAAAAACTAACTTTTTAGTTAATTCCTTTGGGCCATCTTTTCTTACTTTGTAGCAGAGGACATGAGAATGCCACGTCTTTGGCACTAGAAAGCTAAGATGAGCAGGTACGATGATCTGAGCGAAATTTGGTTTTGGAGTCGGGAACTTGAAGAAGAAATCTAAGAGCATGTAGGCGCCATCGCGCAAGAGAATCACGTTAAAGTATTCGAGATCCGATGCTTTTTTTAGAAAGCAAGAATAGATCGGATTGAGTGGGTGGAAAAACTCTTCAGATGAAGGCCACAGCTTACCCTGTTGGTCAGTGGCATACTGTGAGTTGATAGGACTTTCCCATCTTTCCTTGAGGAAGTTTTTGTTTTTCGCTGCTCGTAGCTTAAGGGTTTCCAACATAATGGCGGTATACTTTTAAATAAAAAGAGTTAAAGATCTGTTTTTTTGAATTGGTAAACGTATTTCTTTTTGAGTAGTACTCGAGCTGGGATGCCACTTTCATCTGAGGTTTAAACTCTGTGAAAAGATGAAGGTTATTAATGTTTGCAGCAAGTATGGTGCTCGCGTTTTTTACCGAGGTCCAAGCCAGGGATTTCTCTGCGATCATTTTTCGGTCTAACTTAGCTCCCTCAACTGATGCTTTGAAATCCTCAACTAATTTTGAAAGTTTTATCTGCTTGGCTTGAGGGCTAAGGCGGACAGGAATGTATCTTACCGCATTTGGGATATCCAAGTTAAAGCCTGAAAATCCAGCCCAGTCAGTGAGAATGGCTGGCAAGCCACAAGCTTGAGCTTCCGCACAGGTCATGCCGTAGTCTTCATCATTGTGCACACTGATGTTTACCAATGAGTCGGCAGCATTGTAGTAATGAAGAAGCTCTTTGTTGGGTTTAAAACCATGAAACTCGATCCGCGACTTTATCTTTTCGGGGATTTTATCCATCACTTTTTGTAGGTAATGAAAGTATTCATACTCCCACTCGCCTTTGAAGAGCCAGGGCTCTCCAAGTTTATCGGTGTCACCCACGAGAACTAACTTCGCCTTTGCATTCGTTTCTTCGATGAATTTTCCAAAGGTCTCGACTAATTGATGAATCCGTTTTTGACGAGACAAGCGACCGGTGAAGATAAAAATAAACTCATCTTTTTCCCATTTATATTTTTTTCGAGCTTGTTCCCTAATCTTTGAATCAACATAAAACTCACTTGGGTCCACAGGAAAAGGACAAATTTCAATCTGTCCATCGGGGATAAATTCAGCAATGAGGTTTTTCTGTCTGGGGCTTGCTACATACCAAAGAACCTCATGATTCTTGATGAATTTATCCATGGCACTCCACTCATTGAAATTAAGAGTAAAGTCGCCGTAGAGATGGAAAATGAATTTGGGTTTATGGGATATCTCTTTCAGTTCTTTATTTAAAAAATCTAAATAATAGAGAGGGTGTGGTTTGTGGTCGAGGAAGATGATGTAGTCGGGTTTAAAATCTCGAACCCCGATAAAGCTCTTATAAAATTCAAAGCCGTCCATGCCTTCCACGAATGAGAACTCTTGGACTTCATAGTCATCAGTAATTAATTTGTAGGCTTTTACAAGATTAGAAACAATCTTTTGGCAACTCACCCAGCTTGAAGGTTTAAACGAATAAACAAGTGCTATTTTTTGCATAAAATAAATTAGACATGAATTAACAAACTTGGACAACTTAAAAAAATGTTGAGTCAACTGGTTGGTAATTGTCTTTAGTTTATCTTATGTGCGACCATGTGAAGATGAATTTAAAAATATCTACCGCCGTGGCCACTCCCCATAAAGTTGTTTTTGCAGCCTTTAATGAGAAACTGTTTTTGGCACTCAAACCGCCGCTCCTTCCCATGAAACTTTTGCGCTTTGATGGCTGCAATGTAGGTCATGAGGTGCACATCGACCTAGGCCTTCAAGTTTGGATAAGTCTGATTACTGAGAGTGTTCAAAACGAAGAGGAGTGTTATTTTGTGGACGAAGGTAGTCAACTACCGTTTCCTTTATCTTCATGGCGTCACTTGCACCTTATTAAAAAAAATAAGGACCATACCCTGATTATCGATGATATCACCTTCTCTTCGGGCTTTGTCTTGTTAGACTTCTTCCTTTATCCTTTTCTCTATTTCATGTTTTGGTTGCGTCAACCTGTCTACAGAAAGTTTTTTGGTGCTGTATGAAAATTCTTCTTATTTGTGGTTTGTTTTTTAGTCACTTGGTTTTTGCCAAGACTATTGTGATTGTTGGTGACTCTTTGACCGAGGGCTTTGGCGTGAAAACTGAGGAGGCTTATCCTGCTCAGTTGGAGCAAATGTTTCATGCCAATGGCCGTAAAGATATAAAAGTGATTAATGGCGGAATTAGTGGCTCTACTACTGCTAACGCCACATCTCGTACCAAGTGGTACTTAAAAATGAAGCCGGAGGTTATCCTCTTCGCTCTAGGTGCCAATGATGGTCTTCGTGGGCTTGCTATTGAAGAGTCCGAAAAAAATCTATCTGAAGCAATCAAGCTGGCTCAAAGTCATTCCGTAAAAGTTTTTTTGGCTGTGATGAAGCTGCCTAAAAACTATGGCGAGGACTACCGGACGCGTTTTGAAAAAATGTATGAAAATCTTCTGCGACAAAAGAATGTAGGAAAGGTTAATTTTCTCCTTGAGGGCGTAGGAGGGGTGGCTAGTCTTAATTTAGCCGATGGAATTCATCCCAATCCGGAAGGGCAAAAGAAAGTCGCGGAAAATATATTTCTCTCCCTCAAGGATCAGTTATGACTCTTAAAGCAAAAAATATCTCTAAAGCTCATCATCAGGCACAAAATAAAATTCAAGTCTTGAACCAACTTAACTTAGATGTTAAGGCCGGTGAGAGTGTTGCTATCGTAGGTAAGTCTGGCTCAGGTAAAAGTACCCTGCTCTCTCTCTTATCTGGTCTCGATCATCCTGATTCTGGTGAAATTTGGTTTGGTGACCAACAGATTACCCACTTGAATGAGACTCAGTTGGCTCAAGTGAGGGCCAATAAGATGGGGATCATCTTTCAGCAGTTTCAGTTAGTGCAAACACTCACAGCTTTAGAAAATGTCATGCTCCCGCTGGACATTCTTAAACGTCACAAATCAAAAGAAGAAGCAATTAAGCTCCTTAGTGATGTCGGCCTGTCCCATCGATTGGATCATTTCCCTAATCAATTATCAGGTGGTGAGCAGCAGCGAGTGGCCATTGCTCGGGCCATGGCGGCTAAGCCGGAAGTTATTTTAGCAGATGAACCAACAGGGAATTTAGATGAAGAGACAGGCAAACTCGTGATGCAGATGATCTTTAAGCTGACCAAACTGAATCAAACGGCTTTAGTCCTTGTGACTCATGATCAAGAGCTGGCTCAGTTATGTGAAAGAACTCTGCATCTCCAGCATGGAGTTTTGGAATAATGAAAAAGCTCAGTTGGCTAAAGCGTGATTTGCAGCGCTTTAGGACTACTTATTTCTTAGTCTTTTTTACCTTGGTCCTTGGTCTAAGCGGTATTTTTATTATTGAACAGCTTAAAAGTGCCTTACTTTTTTCATTAAAGTCTCAAGAAAAAGAGCTTCTCTCATCTGATATGGCGATGAGTGCTCGTAGACCCTTGAGTGAAAATGAGCTTAAGCGTTTCCATGAGAAGCTAAACCCATCAGCTAGCTATCGTATCTTAGACATGAGCTCGATGCTTTATAATCCCAAAAAAGATGAATCACGTTTAGTGGAATTACGAGTGATTGAATTGGGTTTTCCCTTCTATGGAAGCCTTGATAATGCGAATGGTCCGATTGATCTGAGTGAGAATTCTGACTTTTTTACGACAGAAGACTGTCTTCTTGTGCACGTTGATACGATGAGATCTCTTGAGTTAAATCAGGGCCAGTACTTGCGTTTAGGGGAGAAGAATTTTCGATTCTGTGATGTGGTACTAAAAGATTCATCTCTCGGTTTTCGTGCCTTCGCCTTAGCTCCTCGGATTTATTTAAGTCGAAAAAATCTAGAAGGGACTGGTTTGTTTGGAGAGGGGAGTATCGCCTCCCACTCCATGCATCTTAAAACTAATAAAACCATTGAAGAACTTGAAGTCATTCAAAAAGAGCTACAAGCGGAATTCAGTGACCCCACTCTTCGGATAAATCTTCCGAGCGATACATCTGAGCAAGTTGCACGTGCCGGTAATGTCTTTTCAGACTATCTTCAACTGATCTCACTCGTTTCATTTATTCTATCTGTGGTTGGGACTTTCTACTTATTCCGGGGACTCATCGGACAACGACTTAAGGATGCGGCCATCCTTCGTGCCCTTGGGTTGGGACCCATTTCTGTCCAATTCATCCTTTTGATCGGATTGTTTTTTATTTTCCTCCTTTCCATTCCTTCAGCGTATCTTACCTCTCTTATCGTCACTCCCGCTCTTTTGAGTGGGATCAAAACAGTGTTTGGTCTCGAGTTAAATCTGATTAAAGTTTCTTGGCGCATTTGGAGTTCTCTGCCCTTGGTGAGTCTCTTCTTGTTCTCAGCCATCATGCCGGTGATCCGCGAATCAGTGAAAATTCCGGTGATCGTTTTAATCCAGAGTCAAACCTCAAAACAGAGAGCAGGGATTTTCGATTACTGGCCTTGGAACTTATTAGCCTTCCTGTCACTTTGGTCATTGGCCATTTGGGCTTCTCAGTCTTGGAAGGTCGGAAGTCTTTTTATCTTTTCTCTCTCCCTCGCTTTAATTATTTTTACCTGCATATTCTATCTGGCTAAAAATTTCCTCATTTCGATTCTGAACTCGCAAGTGAGTTTACAGTCTCCTTTCGGACTAGAGTTGGGAATTGTTTTGAGAAGGCTCATTCGTCAACCCTTGACGACGCTGATTTCGATCATTTCATTGGGTTTAGGGGCCATGCTTCTCTCCTTACTCTTTCATATTGAAAAATCCGTGAACCAAGAGTTTACGATTGAGTCTGATAGTAAGCCTTCATTATTTCTGTTTGATATCCAAGATGAGCAGGTTGAGAAATTAAAATCCTTTTTCAGTGAACAAAAAATTGAAGTACAAGCACTCTCTCCGATGATTCGTGGAAAGCTCATGCGCATCAATGAGAGCCAGTACAAAGCCGATGATGATTCAACGACCCGCTTTCGGACTCGCGAAGAGGAGAATGATTCGCGTTTTCGTCAGAGAATGATGAATCTAAGTTGGGCAGAAGGATTTAATTCTTCAGAGACGCTCGTCTCCGGTCAACACTTTGGTGAGTCAGTAAAACTCGAAAGTGATGAGACAGCTATTTCTGTGGAAAAGCGATTTGCTTCTCGATTGGGATTGAAGCTTTCAGATCGATTGGAGTTTGATGTCCTCGGTGTGCCGGTGATTGGTCGTGTGGTTAACATAAGAAGCGTTAAGTGGACCAGCTTCAGACCTAATTTCTTTATTACTTTTGCTCCGGGAGCCTTAGAGGAGGCACCTAAGAGTTGGTTAGCCGCTATTGGGAGTCTTAACGAGACTGAAAGGGTGTCAATTCAAAATAAAATCCAAAAGCTTTTTTCAAATATTTCTGTGGTTGATATCACTCAACTCGTAGAACGCTTGAGTGGATTATTTGCGAGGCTCAAAATTGCTCTTGAGATGATGGCATACTTCACTATTCTCGTCGGTTTTGTTGTGGTTTTGAGCATGACTTATCATCAGCTGCAAAAGCGTGAGGCAGAAATGATGCTAGAGAAAACGCTGGGAATTTCTCCCTATCGTGTCATCAAGATGCTCTCCTTTGAGCTGCTTTCAGTAGGCATTGTTGCTTTTGGAGTAGGTGGGATTTGCGGAGCGCTACTGGCCAATTCGATTAGTGTTTTTTTATTGGAAGGTAACGCGGTGTGGGAGTTGACTCAGTTGTTTTATCTCGTGTTGGCAGGTCTGATCCTTGTGTTGCTGCCTGTTGGGGTTTTAATTCCTAAGGTTTTAAACACGCGACCTGCTGGACTCTTGCAGAGACCCTAAGTAAAATAGACGAACTGGAGTTTCATGTTCGGTTTAGATTTAAGTCCTGAGGGACTACTTACATTTTTTTCCGCCTACGCTTATGAGCCGACATGGGTCTATACCTTTATTATTGTTTTTATGTTTGCGAGTTCCTTTGGTTTTCCGGCGCCTGAAGAATTGGTGCTGGTGAGTAGTGGTCTCGTGGCTTACCTCGCCCAAAATCCCCAGGACTATCCGCCCCCTTATGAAGGAGCCGTGGGTGTCAATGTCTACACTTTGATGGGGGTTTGTTTTTTAGCAGTCTTCTTCTCTGATTTTTTGGTCTTTTGTATTGGTAAATTTCTTGGTGATAAGCTGATGAAATACCCTTACGTAAAAAAGAAAATGCAGGGGCCAGGCTACGCAACCATTCAAAAGTGGTTTGATAAATACGGGAGCTGGTGCTGTGGGATGTTTCGTTTTACACCTGGGTTAAGGTTTCCTGGTCATCTTTCCTGCGGAATCCTCGGTATTCCCATGTGGAAGTTCATGACCATTGATGGACTCATGGCCCTCATCTCAGTCCCCACACAAGTATGGTTTGTGGCCACCTATGGGAAAATTATCGTAGAGCGGCTCCAGGCCGCCAAATTTTATATGTTTGGTGCCTTTTTTATCATTTTCATTGTTTGGTTTGTGAGAAAGAAAATTAAAGACCGGCGCGAGTTTTCTGCGAAATAAATTTCTCTGCCGCATCAAAGATTCTCTTCTTCCTTTCAGGATCCATTTTTTCGAGATTTTTAAGAGCTGCACCCATTCGCATGTTCCCAGAAAAAAACTTTTGGTGTTTCTCCATAAAACGCCAGTAGAGACCATCCATAATATCACACCAGGGACCTTCCTTATAATGTGACATCTTACGAATGTAATTTGAGCCACACAGATAGGGTTTTGTGGCAAATATTCCTCCATCAGAGAATTGCCCCATTCCCCAGACATTGGGTCCCATCACCCAGTCGGCAGAGTCCACGTACATTTCCATGAAATAGCGATAAACCTCATGGGGATGAATTTCACTCATCAGCATGATATTGGAGACAACCATCAGGCGTTCGATGTGATGGGCAAAGCCAAGACGATCTGACTTTTTTATCACATCATCAAGCACATCGATTCCAGTTGATCCCTCATACCAATCACGAGTGAGGAGGCGTTCATGATTAAAAAAATTCGAACTGGCTTGCTGGCGATTAAAGTTGCGATAGATGCCATTGATGAACTCTCTCCAGCCCATGACTTGTCTCACAAATCCTTCGATGCTATTGAGGGGCATATCCTTATCGAGAAGTTTCGGGACTTGTTTCAAGAGCAAGTCTGGAGAAAGAAAGCCGTTATTCATGTAGGGAGAGAGGACACTGTGAAAAACAAAATCGTGTTCAGGAGTGATCGCGTCTTCGTAGTCACCGAAGAGTTCTAGGCGTTTTTTGAAAAAATCAGCGGCTAAATTCTTTGCGTCCTCGCGGGTGGTCGCGAGCCAAAAATTTTCGACAGCACCAGGATGAGTTTTGAAAAGCTTCTCTACGACTATTTTCACTTCTTCAACAATCGGTGAGTGATCGATCTTCCGAGGAAGGGGAGGTAATATGTCCCGTGGAAGTTTCTTTCGATTATCTTCGTCGAAGCTAAATTTTCCACCAAGGGGCTTTCCCTTCGCGTCCATGAGAATACCGGTCTTCTTCCTCTGGCGCTCGTAAAACACCTTCATAAATGGTTTTTTTGTATCCGCGAGATAGGCCTTGAACTGATCTCTCGTGGTAAGAAACTTTGGAGTCGCCTGAATCTTGAGGCTGATTTTTAGCTCCTCACAGAGAGAGACTATTCGGGATTCAAAAAATTCATCATCAATCTCAAAGCAATGGAGTTGCGTTATCTTCTTTTTCTTGATCCAACTTTCTAAACGATCGATGAAGGGTTTTTGATTCTCTTTGATTGGCGAGTATTCCACTTCAATTTTAAGTTCTTTGAGTTCTTCTGCAAAATGCCGCATGCTAGCGAGAAAAAAAATGATTTTATGTTTGTGATACTTAAAGTGCGTACAGAGCTCAAAGTCTTCTGCCATAAAGACAGGACCTTGGATTTTCCAATAGTTTTGTGGAAAGAGTTGGTCACCTAAAATCAAATGGCCGATCATATAACCTCAAAGAAAAAGCTCACAGACCTCCTCTAAAGCCAGAGGAAATCCCTTGCGAAATATCATGAGATCATCCCATACGAGCTTCTTTGTTTTGATCTTTTTTAACTTTGTGTCTGACAGATGTTCAGGGTGATTCCAATTAACTTCGCTCTTAATGGTGATCTCTCCCTGATCAGCAGAGAGTTCCTTAAGCTCAACCCAAATACGCGACACCAATGCGGGCTTTTGTTCCCTCGGCACACTTTTTGCCATTAATTTAACAGCTTCTTTGATCTCAGGGTCAGAGATTTTAAGGGCGATGCCTAAATTCTCTTCTTTGGCCTCTACTAAAATGACAGAATTATTAAAATGAATGTGAGCTTCTGTCATATATCGATACGAGATACTATCCAGCGTCTGACTAATGAATTGCAGTAGATTGTCTGAGTTTTGATACGATTCATGGAGTTTTTGCTGCCACTCTCGCTCTTTTAATTTATCACTCATCTTGCTAACCTTTGTTTTATGGAATGGATTCGACCTCGCAGTGACTTTTATGTTGCCCAAAATTTCTTCGCGCGGGAAGTCGCTCAGAGTTATTTAGCTGAAATCCTCCAGCTCGGCCTTCATCCGGTCAAAGGGTTTCATCACCCCGACCTGAAGCCCAACCGTTTTCATGCTCAGCCTAAGTATCCAGTGAGTCGCTACATGGGCCTTGGGCTGTATTGGAACCCTCTAGATTATAAATACTATGCAGAGATGTTCGGGGAGACTCCCCATGCACTTCCTCAGTGGTTAGTGCAATTGAGCGGGGAACTGGCGCACAAGCATTTTGCTCATCTTCCATTTTTCGCTGAAACGGCGTTGGTGAATTATTACTTGGCTAATAAAAAGATGAGCTGGCACACAGATAAAGAAGAGGAAGATAAGCTCGCTCCGGTCATTGGCGTAAACTTCGGGTCTACATGCCGCTTTTATTTTGAGAATGAAAAAGGTGAGGAAGAGAGTTTCTTACTTCCCAGTAATTCGGTTTATATTTTTGGTGATAGCGCTCGTCAAATGAGACATGCAGTGGGCAGTGGGAGAAAAAACACTCTTTCAATCGAGAGCCATGGTCTGCTTGCTTCGGGGGAGAGGTTAAATATTACCGTCAGAAAGGTTAGGAAGGACTGAAGGCTTCCCGCACTTTTTCTAGCATTTTAGCGAAAACTTTTATGAGGTGACTGGATTCAGAGTTCGTCAGTGTAGCGAAACGTTCATTCAGAGTCTTCTCTAGTTCTATTGATTTTTCGACAACCACCCGCCGAGATTTTTCAATATCAGACAAAATAGTCATCTCACCCGTTTGCTTGAAGTGACGCAATTCCTGGGCAAACTGAGGGGAGTGAGAGAGAAGATGGGAGGTCACAAAGTTCTGTTGACCATTGATGATATCTGCTCCGAATGGTTTTCCAGACTTCGTGTTAAAATCGTTTACGTCATCGAGCATTTGAAAAAATAAACCGATATCATCACCCATTTGAGCACAGAGCTCTTGCACATCTCTAGGCTGCTGAGAGAGCTTGGCAGGAGCGAGACAACTCCATTTCATGAGACTTCCCGTTTTCTTGCGAGCCACCTCTTCGAGTTCTTTCCAAGAAGCACTACCTTGCGTTTTAAGTTTTGCCTGTAGCCACTCACCATCGGCCAGGTTCTTGATGGCATCGGTTAAGTCAAAGGTGATTTCAGGAGTGGATGTCTTGAGAAGCTCTCCGATGACGTGGGCCAGAAGATAATCACCCGCCAAAATCGCCTGAGTGTTGGTAAAAGAGGCGTTGAGCGTAGGGCTCTTGCGTCTCTCTACTGATTCATCAATCACATCGTCATGGATCAGAGAGGCTGTATGAGTAACTTCTACTGCTTTGGCGTAGGTTTCAAGCAGTGACCGGTCTATGCCAAAGACTTCACCAAAGAGATAAACCAAGGCTGGACGAAATCTTTTACCTGAATTTGTAAAAAGGAAGGCGATCTCTTGAGTCAGGTTTGAGGCGTTTTCAGCACGATAAAACTCAAACTTTAACTGTGAGACATCTTCAAGGATTTGACTGCCTGATATATGAGCGGGTGATAGTAGCATAGTGTCACTATACTAGTCTAAATTGGCCAGGCCGTATATGGCCGCCTAAGCAAGGTTAATGAACAATCTTAGATCTTTGTGGCATGATGAGAGAAATTCAAAAGGAAGGGTTTATGAAACATAT
>DIVA01000127.1:6118-6741 GCA_002435705.1 Bacteriovoracaceae bacterium UBA6144 | reverse complement strand
TCAATTGGAAGACCTCCAGGTGCTTCAATCAAGTTATCAAGACAAGGGCCTTGTGGTGCTTGGTGTCCCCTCCAATGAGTTCGGGGGTCAGTCGCCCGAAGGTGACGCAGAGATGAAAGAATTCTGTCAAAAAAAATATAAAGTAAATTTCCCTCTTCTCTCCAAAGGCAAAGTGAACGGTGCCGATCGCCGCCCATTGTATAAAGTCCTTACGGATAATAAAAAAACTTCCGGNNGAGCGCTGGAGTTCGATGACGAGTCCCACGTCAAAAAATGTTAAAGAAGCCATCGATAAGCTGCTTTAATTTAAACTGAGTTGCATGAAAAAAAAATTAGCAGTGATTGGAAGCGGAGGAGGGGGGCTTGGTGCCGCTCTTCTCGCTCAGTCGCAAGGCATAGAGACCGATCTCTACGAGGCTCATCGCTATCCCGGAGGCTGCGCGAGTTGGTTTCAGAGAGGTCAGTTTGTCTTTGATGTGGGTGCTACAACACTCTCTGGAATCGGTTCCAACCGCCCACTGACTGACTGGTCTGAGCTTACGGGAGCGCCTTTAAAAGTCTTTGCTGCTGACCCCGGAATCGTCTTTCACTTGCCTCATGCAAAACTCCATCGCTACCGGGAT
>DIVA01000127.1:0-6054 GCA_002435705.1 Bacteriovoracaceae bacterium UBA6144 | reverse complement strand
TGGCTCAAAGGATTCAAGCTTTCTCCTTACCTTTTTTTTAGTTTGGAAACTTATTTTCAATTACACTCACAGAGCTCTGTGGAATTTAAGCGTTTCATTGATGCTCTCTGTATGATTTCTGCTCAAAATAAATCTTCACAAGTGCCAGTACTCATTGGTGCGCTGGCCATGACTTATCCGGCAGAAACCTATGCTCCCCGAGGAGGGATGAAAGGACTTTTTTCAAGCTGGCTCGATCACTTTGTCGCTCTTGGGGGAAACTGGAAGCCCCAACAGAGAGTCACCGCTCTTAATCAATCTATCAATGATTGGGAAATAGGGATCAATAACGAACTGAATCGTGAGAGCTATGAGCATGTTGTAAGTAATATGACAGGATGGAGTCTCTCTCAATTGCTGGGTGAGCGCTCAACACTTCCGACCCAGGCCTGGAGCGCATTTACAATTTATGCAGGCGTCAAATGCACTCAGCCCATTCAGGAACTTTATCACCTGGTTCTTCCGGAGAAATCCCTCGGCGTTCCTGATTACTTCTGCTCCTTCAGTCACCCCGAAGATTCAACCCGTGCTCCCGCAGGATGGCAAACGCTCACTCTCTCCATCCACACCACAGAAGGGGAGTGGGATCTAGAAGGGGAGGCGTATGATCAAAAAAAAGAGTACTTTAAAAATTTGATCTGGCGGCATTTTCGAGAGACTTTTCCTCAAATCACTGAGCAGAAATTTTTGACGGCGGGAACTCCCCGGACTTTTTACCACTACACCTTACGCCCCGGAGGAAGAGTGGGGGGATTGCCTCATCGTTGGAGTTACCCTCTGTGGCTTTGGCCATCCCAGTTTAAGCGAGTTGGTTTGTCTCAGCTCGGTGACACTGTCTTTCCCGGTCAAGGTCTGGTTGCAACCATTACGGGGGCAATGCAGTGGTGGCGCCGAGTGAAAGCTAAACGCTTTTAATCTCCAAGGGGATAGAAGAGCGGATGTGCAGATCTTTCTGGTGAAAACTAATCTCGATTTTATGTTCACGAAAAACTTTATCAATTTTAAATCGCAATTGGCTGCGACACTCTTGGTAGGAATCGATCTTCGTATTATCGGCCCAGAAAACGAGCTTAAAGATCAGGGCATGATCTCCGAAGTCATGAAAAATGACCCGAGGCTTTGGATTCTTTTCAATCAGCAAAAGTTCATCCATAGCTTGAAGAGAAATTTTTTGAACCAACTCTGTGTCACTTCCGTAGGCCACACCGACGGTTATTTCCGTCCGAACGATTTGATCATTGTTCGTCCAGTTAAGAACCGCTTCCTCGAGAAATTTTGAGTTCGGGATGATCCAGATTTTATTTTCAATGGTTCTAATACTCGTTGCTCTTACACCTATCTCAATCACCGTGCCACTAGTGGAACCGACTTCAACGATGTCACCGATTTTGATTGGCTTCTCTGCCATTAAGATAAGGCCTGAGATAAAATTGTTCACAATGTTTTGTGATCCAAAACCAATCCCGATAGCAAGTGCACCGCCGATCACGGTAAAAATGGAGAGTGGAATACCGGCAACGGTCAGTGCGATGACAACAAAGAGCACGAGTGTCGCTGTGTTGATCATGATGGTGTAAGTGCTTAGCGCTGAGCGGTCTTCCACCACTTTTTGCAGTCGCTTTATAATTATCCTGCTCGTGATGGAAGCCAGACGACGGGCCAAGAGGAGGAGTAAAATCCCGAGAATGATGTTCCCGATAGTGAGGGGAATATCTTGGATGGTAAATATTCTGTAATGCCACCACGAATCGATAAATTTCAAATGATCCCAAATGGTTGATGTCATAGGTAACTCTTTGATTTGTCAGGTTTTTTTTAATTACACTGGCCTTGAGTATGATAAGTGTCAAGTTAGTCTTTTTTATAGATGTTATAGACGACAGCCATTTGTTTGGTATACTAAACACCACTATGGACTCTACCCAATCATCTCCTCGCTCTTTGTATGCTCTCATGGTTGGGGTTATTCTCGTTCACGTGTTGGCTTTATTTTTTCAAACCTTTTCTCAAGAAATAGCTCACTCACTCTCACAATCAACTTCTGGTATCCGAGTGTATTTTGAGCAAGCTCAACGTAAGACCTTGCCACAAACCCTGATACCGAGGCCTCTTGTTAAAGAAATAAAATCGCAAACTCCCGCAAAAGAAGAAATGAGTACCCCCCAAGTCGCCGCCAGTTCTTCTCCCGCTCCAACTTCTTCCACTCAAGATCTTAAACTCGTTTATCTTGGGGAGCTCAGGCAGTTGATTGAAAGTAAAAAAGTTTATCCTCTCCAGGCCAAGCGTCTGGGTCAGACAGGAACGGTTGAGGTGACTTTTACGCTCAGTGCTGATGGTCATATTATGAACGCTCGTGTGACGCAAAGTAGCCCCTATGAGCGGTTAAACCAAGCAGCATTAGCGACCATCAATGAGGTTCGTCATTTTCGTCCTATTCCTCCAGAAATTGGCGAGGATTCGATGACAGTGAAGATTCCAATGCGCTATTCTTTGTATCAATAAGCAAATAAGAAGGATTATTTATGCGTTTAATTGATTATGTAAATCAAGGTGGATCCATTACTTGGATTCTGGTGGCCATGAACGTTATTGGACTCTCAATGGTCTGTTGGCGTTTTTGGGTGCTTAAAGATTTCACCAAAAATTCAGCAGCACTGGCCGATGAGCTAGCGGTGGAAGTCAAAAAGACTGTTCAGGGGAGCGATGCCATGTCCTACGCCAAGGACATGATCACAGCGAAAGTTAGTGAACTTGAGTATGGAATGACTGTGATCAAAATGATCGCTACGATTGCGCCTCTTTTGGGTCTTTTGGGAACAGTGACTGGTATCTTTGAAGCTTTCCAAGTCATTGCAGCTAAAGGTCTCGAAAACCCAGGTGAGTTTGCTTCAGGCATCTCGCTTGCTCTTATCACCACGATCGCAGGTCTTATCGTTGCGATCCCTCACTACATTGCGCATAACTTTTTAACAGGGAAGCTTGATAGCTTAGAAATTGGTCTTGAGAAACTTGTTCTGCCAAAGCTGACTGGGAAGTAGAGCATGAGCCGTCGCCACCGTAGAGAATCTCTGACCGCAGACCTCACTCCATTGATCGATGTCGTCTTTCTTCTGCTTATTTTCTTTCTCGTGACCTCCGTGTTTAAAAAAGAAGAGCTTGCCTTGCTGCTTAAGCTCCCTCAGGCGACTCAGGGTAAAGGCGATGAGAAAAAACTCAAAGATATTACCATTGAGCTCAGTGATACGGCCGTGGCGATAAATGGAAAGAAAACGGAACTAGAAGAGCTGCCAACCTTTCTCAAAACGGCTGAAGAAAAGACTCTCGTCAACTTGCGAGTTGATGGCGGTGTTCGATACGAGCGCCTCGTAAAGGTTTTAGATACGCTTCGTGAGCACAAGCTTAATAATATTTCTCTCATCACGGAAAAGAAGAAATAACTCATCCTGAGATCAGGAGTCGCGCATGGATTGGCGTGTTTTATTAGTATGTTTAATTCTCCTTACGAGTTGTAATGACGAGGGGAACCCAGCAGTCACTGATTTGGACGAAGATATTGAACGCGAAGGAACAAGTCCTGGGGCGCCTCTTTGTTCACGTGGTGCACTCCCAAAAGGGATTGTTCGGGATCAAGATTTTCTCAACTTTCCTAATTTTGGATACAGAGGTATTGGCCGCTGTCGGGGTCATGCTCTTTTAAGTCAGAGACTTTTATATTTTATGCGCTTTGAGCCCGAGTCACTGCGAGAGTGGGACTGCGAACTGGATGCTCTCGATTGCCAAGCTAAGTTACGAGCAAAATTGGATTCTATTTACAATAACCAGATTGTGAAAATTCATGGTTATAAAAATCTTCAAGAGCTCTCTAGTGAACTGGCCCTACGATCGGTCTTAAGATCAGAAATTATCAGTACTCCGCATCGCTACTCAGCGACACCCATCCTTTTAAATCCCTCACTTCCTCGTCAGCCGGCACTCTTTAAAGAGATGAAGCGACGGGTACGTCTCAATCATCTGACCTATGTGGCATTAAAAGGGGAAGAGGTTGGGGCCCATGGAGTGTTAATTTATAAGCTTCTCGGAGCGAATCGTCTTTGTGTGCGAGACCCGAATATTATCCCAGAGCAGGGAGTAGAAGACTGCCAAAGTTTTTTTACCCTTGAAGGTGACGCCATCTTTTACACAAGAGCGCAGCGAGGGGTGAGTAGGATTATGGCAGAGATTTTCTCTGACGAAGAAGTTCGATTGAACTCCTTTCGTCAGAGTTTGTGTTTAGCTAGAAAACAGGGCTATCTGTAAGGCCGTTCTCAATACCTTTAAAGATTACTGCACAGGCATTGTGAGAGTGGAGCGACTCGAAGTGCTCAAGGGAGACGATCCAATCGGCCAATCGCTCATCATCATTGAAGACTTTGTAGAGGCGCTTAGAAGCGTGCTCAACGAACATTGGGTTTGAGCCGTTAAGTATCGCAAAAGCCTGTTCATCAATTCTCTTCACTAAGCTTTGTGTCTCGGTGGGAATCGCCACACGGAGAAGTTCAATCAAGTCTTCGATACCGAAGACAGCGTTGGGGGCCAGTTTAACTTTCGCTGTGGCGCGAGAGCGCTGTCCGTGGGCGACACCAATACCATTGCCTTCACTTGTCAGACCGGCCGCAAAGTCGGCTTCGTATTGCTTGGCCATAGAAAGTGAGCATGGACAGGTAGATGAATACTCATACTCGATGGTTAAGTATGTCTCAAGCCCTTTGCTCTTTGACTCTTTGGCTTCGATGCGGGTCTTGTAGTACTGCCAGCCCCAGTTATTACTCTTCAGGGAGAGTTGCTTAAGAGGGTATGACAGATCTATACGCAGAAAAGCTTCATCAAGTTTTTCTTCATCATCGCTATCACGAAGATCAGTTCTGTAGCGGCTCAGCACCGACTTCATGAACTTGCTGTTCACTGTTTGGGTGGAGCCTTCGTTTTGGAGAATCGAGCACAAGCGGCTCATGTTGATCCCAGTTTTACCGGCCGAGCAGTTCACATACATACTTGCTTCGCAGTCATGGTTCATGGTCGAGCCATCACGATGCTTGAAGGTAAGGGGAACGCGGAAACGATTAATTCCAACCCGTGGAATCGCTATGCCGTGGCGGTCAGGGAGTTTTTGAAAATCATTAAGACCCGTCGAGTCTTGGACTTCACAGTTAAGAACTTTTTCTGTCACGGCGTGATCGCGGGTCTCTGTCGGGAGTGCCATAGATCCATCCTTTGTCAGTTTGAGGTTTCTTATCTTATGCCTGTAATAGACATGGCCTGCAAAAGAAACCCGCTTTGTCTTTGCCATGTCTAGGTTAAGCTGGAAAGTCATTTCTCCTGGCTTGGACTAGGCCTGTACAAATTCCAAATATTTTTAATATTTCTTGCTTAGAGAGGTTAATACCTTTTATTATACATCAAACGATTGATTCAAACAAACGTTTGAATGCATTTTCAAATGATTAAAAGGTCATTTATGACAAAATTTCAGCTACTTATCCTTCTTTTCCCTCTTAATCTTTTTGCCCAGTCTTCGTTTCAGCTCTCAGAAACCAGTCTTTTGGGCCTTGGTTTAGAGCAAACTCCCCAGTGGGAGTCTATTGAAGCTGCTTATTCAGCTAGTCTCGCCGAAAGCCAGGGCCTTGATGATCGCTTTAAGCCAGTGCTCTTTGGAAAGGCGGGGTATGAAGAGACTCGTGAGCGTGCACTCTTTGATTTTATCCCAGTATGGAGTCCCATTAAGTCCGCACAGCTCGGTGTCCGTCAGCAGTTTCAAGGAGGAGTGGGTCTCTCGGCGGCCACAGGGATTGATCAGCGTTCTGCTGCCACCACTTCAGGGAGTTTTAGAAATGTTTCAACTTCAACTGTAAGGCTCGATCTGACAGTGGATCTGTGGAAAGACATATTTGGCAGAATCTCAAAGGCGCAAACAAAATCAGCCAAACTCAAGCAAGAGAAGTCTGAGATTGAAAAAGAAATTAAACAGAAAAATTTCTC
>DIVA01000084.1:43892-50669 GCA_002435705.1 Bacteriovoracaceae bacterium UBA6144 | reverse complement strand
TCAGCAGAAGATCTTGCAATTAATTGCATTGCCCACGGTGAAACAAGTCGCTTGTATCAGGCGCTCGTGGCCCAAAGTTCCATCTGTAACGGGGTGGCTGGCTCGTCGATGTTTTTTGCCCACCAAGGCTGTCACATGATCAAAGCGAGTTTTCCGGTAGAAAATCTCGCCAAGGTTTTGAAAACTTTTAACGACACACTCAAATCTGTTTTATCTAAAAAACTCACAGATTCTGAAGTGACTAAGATTAAAAACCAATACGTCGCCTCGAAAGTTTATGAGAAAGAGAGTATTGAGTCTTTCGCCTTCACTTTAGGTCACGGTTTTGCCCAGACTGGTGATGTCTTCTGCGAAGACCGCTTCATTCAGGGGATCCGTGAAACTTCGGTGAATAAAGTAAATACTGCGCTCCCAGAAATTTTCTCACGCCCCATGCATCTCACCATGCAAGCTCCCGAGGGCACCAAGCTTGAGCCGCTCAAGAAACAACTCCACGCCTTCCAAGCGCAGGTGAAGAAAACAGCTCAGGGATACAAAACCAAAACCAAGGCGCTTAAAAAGACCACTTGTCCTCAAGATCCGGCGGTCACGATGGTGGAGATTATTCCAGGGATTAAACTCATCCACCGTCTCAATCGCATGACGCCAACTTTCGTGCTCCATACCTACATTAAAGGTGGCATCACGACCGAGGGTGAAAAAGATTGCGGTCGCCACAACATGCTGGCAAAACTTATGACCTACGGCTACAAGGGCGTGAGCTATGAAAAACTCAAGCTCGACCTAGAAGCTCGTTCAGCCGCCCTGAGTGGATTCTCTGGTAAGAATGCTTATGGACTCACCATGCATGGTCAGTCTCAAGACTTCGATGCACTTCTGGCCCATTACGCAGGAACTCTTTTAACACCCGCCATGCCTGAGAAATATCTCAAGCATGAGAGACAAGTAACTCTTCGCATGCTTGAAAACCAGAAAGAAGATCCGGTCAAACAAGCTTTCAAGAATTGGTATAAGTTAGTTTTTAAATCTCATCCCTATTCACTCGATACTTCTGGAACAGTTGAGTCTCTAAAGGGCATGACCCCGAAGGTTCTCACTCAAATTCACCAGAAGCATCTGAAAGAAGAGATCACGCTTATCACTTACTGCGGTGACCATGATCTCGAGACAGTGATTGCGAAACTAGAAAAAGCACTCGCCCCACTCAAGGCCCGCAAAGGTGTGACTCCTCGCAAGAACAAGCTCACGGCCATCAACGGCAAGCGCCTTGAAATCGACATGCCTCGCGAACAAGTCCAGATGGTGATTGGACGTCCCGCCTTCAAGCTCACAGACGTTAAAGACATTTATCTTAAAATGATTACCGCTCATCTCTCAGGTCAGGGCTCTGAGCTTTTTGTGGAGGTACGCGACAAGCAGGGACTCTGTTATGCCGTTCAACCCGTGCATGTGACAGCGCTTGAAGCAGGCTGCTGGGGAATTTATATTGGTGCTGGAGCTGACAAGAAAGAGCGTGCAGAGATAGCAATCCTTAATATCCTTAACCGAATTGGGAGTGAGGGAATTTCTCGCGAAGAATTTGATCGCGTAAAAAGTATGCTTGATGGGCAACAACAGTTATCAGTTCAAACGAATGAGGACTTCGCCCAATTTTATTCAGTCCCCGCTCTTCACGGACTAGGACTTGAATTTCAACATGAAGCCAATCTAAAAGTTTCACTGACAAATTACGATGAATTTCAGGCTTTCTTGAAAGATTTTATGAAGGGTCCATGGAACACAGTCATCGTAGGACCTAACTCACCTTCTTAATACTAGGTTGAATCCCGCCAGCGAGCAGCTCCTGTTCGCTGGCATCGTCTCTAAGAGCTCTCTGGAATAAAAGATGGCGATCGTTATCAAAACGATCACGGCTCGCAAGCATCCCAATCAAAGTCGTCAAGGGCACAAAGCTCGACGCCAGCACTCCAAAGAATGAAGACATCTCCATGTGCCGAGGCACTAAACTATTTAGACGTGAGTAAGCGGTGTAACCGAGCTGTTGGTAGTAGCCAGTATCAAGAATTTTTTTACGTGTCACAGACTCTGCAAAATACCCACAGAGCATGAGAGCAGTGTCACCCACTTCTTGATAAGTGCGCCGCTGCTCTTCGCGATTCATGGCCGTGGCTTCGAGCAGTTTGGTGCCAAGAATTTTCTCTCGCAAACGCCCTTCTTCCTCTTCAAAATATGATTCACTCAAAGCATGACGATCAAGCACCACGCTCGAATAAAAAATCGCCGCCTGAGGGACAGGACAGAGAGATTTGTTATTGAGTTCATCGAGGGATTGAAAGAAGAAAGACTTTAGGTCAGGTACTGTAATAATGGTGCGCTTATCATTCATAAGACTGATATCCTCCACCTCCTTATTGTACCATGAGTCATGTAGGACCAAAAAAAAGGGGCAAAGATTGCCCCTTATGATTTACACAGTTGAAGGATATCCAGAACTTACTCTTCTTTGATTTCTGCCATTAAAACGCCACTTTCCAGGGTCTGGCCTACTTTAACCGTGAGATTGTTAATCACTCCGCTTACACCCGCCTTGATTTCATTCTCCATTTTCATGGCCTCCAAAATCAAAACAGTCTGGCCCTTCTCAACTCTATCCCCCTCACTCACCATCACCTTTACTACCTTTCCAGGCATCTGAGTAATGAGAGCTCCGGCCCCACCAGCAAAGAGACCTGAAGGCTTGAAGCCGCGATAAACTTTATAAGTTGTAGCATGGGAGGAAACACTCTCTCCCGCAGGAATCTGCGTGAGCTTAAACCAGCTCACCTGATCCCAAGAGCCGAAGAGTTTCCCGGCAAGTTTTCGGGTATGAAGAGTGCGGTCTTTAAATTGAAAACTAACAATGTTCTCAGTCTTCACCACACGATTTAGATCTATCACAGTGTCGTTGCGATCTTGGTCGACAAAATAATATCTCATAGGGCCCCCATTTCCATCGAAGCCACTTTCTCCATGAGCTTCACCTCGCTCTCAGTTACACTGACTTTCTCCTGAGGTTTAACACTAGAGATATAGTGAGTCGTATAATGACCTGCTCTAAAGGCTTCCTCGGCTACGATCACTTTGAGCAGCGGAATATTTGTTTTGAGACCATCGATCAAAAGACCATTAAGAGCATTGAGTGTTTTTCTGATCGCGACCTCACGAGTGAGTCCTCGCGCAATGAGTTTTCCAATCATCGGATCAAAGTCTGAGGTGATCTCAAAGTTTTGATAGAGGCAATGATCAAAGCGAATTCCTTGCGGGAATGTCGTCTCAAAGCCCGCGATCTTTCCTGGTGCTGGCAACATGGAAATGGGATCTTCAGCACAGATGCGGCACTCAATGGCATGACCCTTGATCGTGATATCACTTTGCGATTTAAAGTCGAGCGCGTCCCCGAAGGCGGACTTGATCATGTTCGCGACAAGGTCAACGCCTGTGATCTCTTCTGTGATCGGATGCTCCACTTGAATGCGCGTGTTCATCTCGAGGAAGTAGAATTTACGGTCATCGCCCATGATGAACTCGACAGTCCCTGCGGAGTCATAGCCCACGGCCTGGGCGAGCTTCACGGCGGTTTCACAGATATTTTTCCGAAGAGCCTCATCGGTTCCGATGAACGGAGATGGTGCCTCTTCAATTATTTTCTGATGACGCCTTTGAATGGAGCATTCACGCTCAAAGAGATGGTAAACGTTGCCTTTCTTATCCGCCAAAATTTGAACTTCAATATGATGAGGGTTCTGCACATACTTTTCCACGAGAAGACCAGCGTTGCCAAAACTAGAGAGCGCCTCACGTTGAACCGCTTCAAAGTTTGTTTTCACTTCACTCTCTGAATAACAGGGACGCATGCCTTTCCCACCCCCACCAGCGACAGCTTTAAGCAGCACTGGGTAGCCAATCGAGTTGCAAAGCTTGATCGCCTCTTCAACCGTGGGCACCTCACCGGTTGAGCCCGGCACAACGGGAACACCTGCTTTCTCCGCCCACTGCTTGGAGATCGCTTTATCCCCCATGGCTTCAATCGCCTTAGTGTTGGGGCCAATGAAAGTCACACCGTTTTTTTCGAGGGTGCGGGCGAACTCTGCATTCTCTGACAAAAAGCCGTATCCCGGATGAACGGCATCAATCCTATATTTTTTAATTAACTCGAGAATTTTTGGAACATTAAGATAGGTTTCACGATTACTCGTTCCTTCGAGATGGACCCATTCGCGACAGTATTCCAAGTGTGCTGCCTCTGGCTCATTATCCGTCCAGATCCCCACACTCACGTGGCCCAATTCATTAAGCGCTTTTGCGACTCGAATGGCAATTTCACCACGATTAGCAATTAAAACACGTTTCATACTATGGTCCTAGAGTGGAATGTTCCCGTGCTTTCTGGGAGCACGAGTGACAGTTTTGTTTTCAAGCATTTTGAGGCACTGATAAAGCTTGGCGCGAGTATTCTCAGGAAAAATGATCTCGTCCACATAGCCCAGCTCGGCCGCGCGATAAGGGTTAGCGAATTGGTTTTCATAATTTTCAACCAACTCTTTTTTCTTAGAATCAAACTCTCCACCCTTAAGGCCTGCGAGTTCATTCCTGAAAATAATATTCACCGCTCCCTCAGCTCCCATCACCGCAATTTCAGCCGTGGGGTAAGCCAGATTAATATCCGCACGGATATGCTTTGAGGCCATCACATCATAAGCACCACCATAGGCCTTACGAGTAATGAGGGTAATCATTGGAACTGTCGCTTCAGAGTAAGCGTAAAGAAGTTTAGCGCCATGGCGAATAATCCCACCATACTCCTGTACAGTTCCAGGCAAGAACCCGGGCACATCAACCAGCGTGATGATGGAAATATTAAAGGCATCACAGAAGCGCACAAAGCGCGCAGCTTTCGTGGACGAATCAATGTCGAGCACACCAGCAAGCACTGCGGGTTGATTGGCGATAATACCGACCTTGATGCCCCCGATACTCGCAAAGCCGCACAAGATGTTCTTAGCAAAGTCGCGGTGAACCTCTAAGAAGTTTCCATCATCCACCACTTCCACGATCAGCTCTTTCATATCATAAGGCTTGCGTGAGTTATCAGGCACAAAATCTTTAAGCTTAGAAGTCGTGCGTTCGATGCTATCGCTGGTGAAAGCCTTCGATGGCTTCACGGCATTTGAAGCCGGGATATAGGAGAGAAGCTCTCTCACGCGCTCGAAGCAGTCATCTTCGTCAGCGCACTTGAAGTGCGCCACGCCTGATTTTTCATTATGCGTGCTCGCCCCACCCAATTGATCTTTAGTCACCTCTTCATGAGTAACGGTCTTAATCACATCGGGGCCAGTCACAAACATGTAGGAGGTTTTATCCACCATGAAAATAAAATCAGTCATGGCCGGTGAGTAAACCGCACCGCCGGCACAGGGGCCCATGATCAGCGAGATTTGTGGGATCACCCCTGAGGCCTGAACGTTACGCCAGAATATTTCCGCGTAGCCCGCCAGTGACTCCACGCCTTCTTGAATTCTGGCGCCACCAGAATCATTGATACCTATAACGGGGATACGGTTCTCAAGAGCAAAATCCATGATCTTGCAAATCTTCTTGGCGTAAGCCATCCCCAGGGCTCCGCCCCAGCAGGTGAAGTCTTGGGAAAATACGGCTACCTGTTGCCCGTTAATAGAACCTATTCCGGTTACGACACCATCGCCCAAATACTGAGTTTTCTCAATCCCGAATGATTGGCATTTATGAACTACAAATTTATCAAACTCCATGAAAGAGTTTGGATCGAGGAGTTTATCGAGGCGCTCTCTTGCTGAGTATTTGCCTTGTTCATGTTGCTTCTGGATGCGCTGAATGCCGCCACCGAGTTCAGCTTCTTTATTTAAGGCCGCGAGTTGTTCGCGACGCTGTTGATTATCGAGCATGAGTCACCCCTTGAAATGTGGAATGAGTGTACCCAACTCGCCTGTTCTGGGCAAAAAAAAAGGGCCCTTTCGGACCCTTCAAAAGTCATTTTGACTCTTAATGTTATTCTTCGCCAGCCGCTTTCTTTAAGAGGCGCTTATCAAGGCCGTATTTCTCAACCTTCATAATCAAACCTGCTCGAGAAATTCCCAGCTCTTTGGCCAATCGCGATTTATTAAAACCACAACGCTTAAGCCCATCACGGATCATATGAATCTCCAGCTCCTCAAGCGCGTCTTTGAGGCTTCCATTGGTGTTTAGACCTTTTAGGCCATGACCATGTTCACGAGCTTCCTGAGATTCACCGTGATCGAGAATACGCTGGTTGAGAATATCAGGTGTGATCATTTTATCATCACCTGCAAGGACGCAGAGACGCTCGATTTCATTTTCCAGCTCTCGCACGTTACCAGGCCATGGGTAGTCGATCATTTTCTCAAGCGTTTTCTTAGCGAAAGTCTTGAGAGGAACGCCCGACTCTGCACAGCGCTTCTCGAGGAAAAAATCCATCAGTATCGGGATATCCTCCACGCGCTCTCTAAGTGAAGGAAGCTGCACGTTGATGACGTTGATACGGTAGTAGAGATCTTCTCTAAACTCACCCTTAGCGATCATCTCTTTAAGATTTTTATTCGTAGCCGCGATCACTCGCACGTTCACTTTTTTAGGAGTCGTCGCACCAACCGGAAGGAATGTTCCCTCTTGAAGCACACGTAGAAGCTTCACCTGCATAGTAAGAGATGTATCCCCGATTTCATCCAAGAACAGAGTTCCACC
>DIVA01000084.1:38944-43821 GCA_002435705.1 Bacteriovoracaceae bacterium UBA6144 | reverse complement strand
GCTTTAGCAACAAGCTCTTTACCTGTCCCGTTCTCACCTTGAATGAGAATAGTCGATTCAGAGTTCGCAATCTTTTGTAGGAGATGATAGATCTGCTGCATGCGCTTAGATTTACCAATGAGATTGTGGTAGCGGTATTTGTTGCCAACCTCGTGAGCCAGTTCATGGATGCGAGCTTCCCGCTTAGAAATCTCGTCGTGGAAAGTCCCAACCTCGTCTGATACGATGTCTAGCATTTCTGTTAAGTAGCCGCGCTCACGAGGATAGAGCTTTCTCATCTTGGCTACAGAAGCGTCAGCGTCCTCTTGCGAAATCCCACACTCTTTCATGTGAGTTTTCAGTTCTTCAATGTCTTTTGCTGTCACATCATCATGGAGAAAGGGGTATGAAAAAATGGCTCCCAAGACCTCTCCGTCAACGACAACTTTTGCATACATCCCATAGACGTGAGGAAAGAAGGTTTTATATTCCTTAATCTCTTCGCCTGAATCACGGATGGTTTCGAAGACTTTCTCTACATCTTGCTCAAGCCATTCTTGGCCATAGGAGTGAGACATTTGCACTTTAAAAAAGTGTGAGAAAAAATGATAATCTTTGTCTTTAAGTTGGCTTTGGATACGGCCCTGTTCATCGACATAGAAAAAGTCGGTATCAAACCACTTACCCACAATTTGCTCCATCTTCTTATTTACATGAAGCTCTTTAATGGTTTTCCAATCAATAATCATACCTGCTCCTTATCATCGGGCCTTCATGGCACACGTTCGATGACTAACTTATCGTCATCTTGCTCAGGAACTTGACAGGCGAATGTGTTGATTTGCTTAAAATTTGATCAATTAGCGCTATTGAGGGGCTGAAACATGTTGGAAAATTGGGGCTTTAGCCACTCCTGCGGGCCGACTAAACGTCTCAAGATTGAACCATCAGCCTTAAAGAGAAAGGTTTCAGGCAGCTTCATCGTCCCAAAGCTGTTGCGATGAATGGAGCCGTTATCTAGCAACCAGACCACTCTTCTCTCATTGGGCTTCATCTTAAGACCCGCCATGAATTTTCTTATTTTGGGTAATTCATCGTTTACAGCAATAATCAAGAAGGTAACCCCCTCACCACGCAGATTGATGAACTCCAGAAGTTCTGGCAGCTCCGCCTCACAAGGCCCGCACCATGTGGCCCAAAAATGCACAAAAATGCCCTTTGGAGCTGTTTTAATGAGATCAGCCGTAAGATAGGGAGCATTCTCGAGTGTTTCAAACTGAACCAAAGGAAGCTGTGTCAGTAGCTGATCAGACTCTTGCGCCAGCTGGGCTTCAAGTGATTTTTTGGAGTAGAGTGAATACCCCAAAGCTCCGCCTATCAATGCCACCACAATAAGGATTTTATAATTCATAGAAATAAAAAAACCTTCTCTAGGTGTTTAATCCAGAGAAGGCTCATGTTTTTTAACGATCTTTTTACTATTCAACAAAAGCTAAATAAGCCGTGCTAGCACCGTCACCAAGACGAGAGTCAGCCACTTTAAGAACGCGAGTGTAACCACCCGGGCGCTGCTTAAACTTAGGAGCTACTGTTTCAAAAAGAGCCTTCACTGCACCCTTGTTGTTAAGCTTAGAATAAGCCAAACGACGGTTTGCAAGAGTATCTTCCTTAGCAAGAGTCACAAGCTTTTCAACGAAAGGCTTGAGAGCCTTAGCTTTTGTTTCAGTTGTATGAATTTTCCCGTGATCGATCATCTCGATAGCGAGGTTCTTCATAAGGGCCACTCGGTGAGAGGGCTCTAGGCCTAGGCGATATTTGTGATTACCATGTCTCATAACTTTTCCTTTTCTCGTCTTCTATCTTAGTCTTGAGCGCCAACCTGCTTCATAACGCTATCAACTTTCATCCCAAGTCCCAAGCCCATCGCAGAGAGGATCTCTTTGATTTCATTGAGAGACTTACGACCAAAGTTCTTCGTACGGAGCATCTCGCCTTCTGTCTTAGAAACAAGCTCGTAAATATATTTAATATTCGCATTTTGCAAGCAGTTTGCAGATCTTACAGATAGCTCAAGCTCAGAAACAGGCTTTAATAGAGCATCGTTTGTGACATTTGATGAAGCTTGTGCCACTGGCTTAACTTCTGTAGGAGCATCTTTGTCTTCAAAGTTAAGGAAAACAGTAAGTTGGTCACGAAGGATCTTGGCAGAAATAGCCACTGCATCCAAAGGATCAATTCCAGCCGTTGTCCAAACTTCCAAAGTTAGGCGGTCATAATCCGTACGCTTACCCACACGAGCATTAGTCACGGTGTAGTTAACACGTGTGACTGGTGAGAAAAGTGTATCAAGATAGATCCATCCAACTGGAAGATCAAAAGAATCTTTGTTATCAAGAGCAGTTACATAGCCTTTACCGCGAGCAACTTTAAGCTCCATACGGATAGATCCACCAGAAGAGATGTTACAAATCACATGCTCAGGATTTAAAACCTTAACATTTGAACTCTCTTGAATGTCTCCAGCTTTAACTGCGCCCTCGGAATTCTTTTCAAGGACAAGAGTGATTTCTTCTTTGTCCTGAATTTTGAATCTAACTTCTTTGAGGTTCAAAATGATTTCGGAAACTTCTTCTTTGATATTGTTAATAGTGCCGAACTCATGGTCCACACCATCAATCTTAACAGCAACAATACCAGCACCTTGAAGTGATGAAAGAAGAACGCGACGAAGAGAGTTACCAAGAGTAAGACCGTACCCACGCTCAAGGGGCTTGGCTGTGAACTTACCGTAATTAGACTTGAGGCTGTCTGTATCAACTTCAAGCGCTGTTGGGCGGATCATACCTGCCCAGTTTTTACTCAAAAAATTACTCATGCGAACTCCTTAAAGGCAAAGTTTTACGCGTTAGAATTATACGCGGCGACGCTTAGGTGCGCGGCAACCATTATGCGGTAGTGGCGATCTGTCAGCTACCGAAGTAATACGAAGTCCAGCGGCCATAAGAGCACGGATTGCGTTTTCGCGACCAGCTCCTGGGCCTTTTACTTTAACATCTACTGAGTTCAAACCGTGCTCCATTGCTTTTTTAGCAGCTTCGCCCGAAGCGATCTGAGCAGCAAATGGTGTTGATTTTTTTGAACCGCGGAAACCTTGATGACCCGAAGAAGCCCAAGAGATCGCGTTTCCATCAGCATCGCTAATTGTAACAATTGTGTTATTGAATGAAGCGTACACGTGGCAAACACCATGAGATACGTTCTTACGTGCTTTCTTTTTAGTTCCAGCTTTTTTGTCTTTATTTTCAGCCATAAATCCGCCTTATTACTTCATTGCCTTAATTGATTTCTTACCAGCGATCGCCACAGCAGGGCCCTTGCGGGTTCTTGCATTTGTGTGAGTGCGCTGACCGCGTACAGGCAAGCCTTTGCGGTGACGAATTCCACGGTAGCAACCAAGGTCGCGAAGACGCTTGATATTGAGACCGATTTGACGACGAAGATCACCTTCAACCGTGAAGCCTTCAAGGGCAGCACGTATCTGTTGTGTTTCTTCTTCAGTTAAATCGTTTGAGCTTTTCTCTGGATTAATTCCAACTTTCGCCAACACTTCTGCACCAATTTTTGGACCCACGCCGTAGAGAGCGCGGATTGCAATTTTCATTGCTTTATTTCGTGGAAGGTCGACACCTAAAATACGTGCCATGTTCTCGTCTCCTAACCTTGACGTTGTTTATGTTTAGGGTTGCCTTTACAAATTACGCGTAGAACGCCTTTACGCTTAACTACTTTGCAATCTTTGCAAATCGGCTTAACTGATGATCTAACTTTCATATATTAACCTTTGCTTCTAAAAATAATTCTTCCCTTATCAAGGTCGTACTTGCTGATTTCAACAACGACCTTATCCCCTGGAAGAATCTTGATATAATTCATTCTCATCTTTCCGCTAATGTGAGCCAAAACAACGTGCCCATTAGGCAATTTGACTCTGAATCGAGTGTTAGGCAATAGCTCTAAAACCTGACCCTCAACTTCTATCGTATCCTGCGCTTCAGACATTAATTTAATTCCACAAAAAAGTAAGCGACTTTATAACGAAACCTATGCCTGTTGGCAACCGCTTTCACGGCCTCGCGTTACAGGCGAGAGGAAATCAATTGATAAAGCTGCTCGATGCTATTTTCGGCATTGACCGTCATGAGACGATTAGTGCTTTTGTAATAATCCAATACGGGCTGGGTGTTTTGACTAAAAACATCCATCCGCTTTTTGATGACTTCTTCCTTGTCGTCATCCCTATGTACCAAATTGGTACCGCCACACTTGTCGCAAACACCCTGTTTAGCAGGGGCTTGGGATATCAAGTTGTAGATCTCGCCGCATCCCTTGCAGGTTCTGCGGTTTGTTAGCCTTTGAACTAATTTATTGAGATCAATCTCAAAATAAACAGCCAAACTTGGGCGATCTTTTAAAACCTGCTGATCAAGAGTCTGTGCTTGGGCCAAATTTCTCGGATAACCATCAAATATATACTGAAACTTATCTAAATCAGTGTTGGCATGAATGAGCTCAATTACGAGATCATCAGACACAAGCTCACCTGAATCGAGAACAGACTTAACCTTCTTACCTAGATCAGTACCCTTTGAAATTTCACCTCTCAGCAAATCACCTGTTGAGATATGCTTTAGGTTCTTTTCACTCACCAGCTTTCCCGCTTGCGTTCCCTTACCAGAGCCCGGCGCGCCTATGAAAACTAGGTGCTTCATCAATTAAAACCTTTTTGCACCAGAGTATTTGCCTTTCACTTTATAAGCGGAGTCAAATCTCTGAGAAATCATAAAGCTTTCAGCTTGCGCCATTGTATCAATCGCTACACCAACCAAGATTAGGAGCGA
>DIVA01000084.1:37052-38787 GCA_002435705.1 Bacteriovoracaceae bacterium UBA6144 | reverse complement strand
TAAGCAAAGAAAATGATCAGGGCAATAAATACTACATTATAGAGAGTTCTACCGGGAGCAAGTAATTGCTCAACGTCGGTGAAATATTTTTTTACAGGGCTCTCAGCAGGAATAAACTGAGAGATCGTTGTGGGGAAGCCCATCAAAGCTGAAGTAAAAATAGCAGGCATAACTCCTGAGATATTCACCTTAATTGGTAAATGAGAGGACTGTCCGCCAAAGACACGATTATTAACGACCCTCTTAGCATACTGAACAGGAACTTTCCTGAAGGCTCTTTCAATGAAAATGATAAGCCAAAAAGTCACAAGCATGATCGCAAGCACGATTAGCATGCTTACCACCGATAGCTCGCCGTTTGAGAGAAGATTTAAAGTATCCCTCATCCCTGTAGGGATTCCTGCCGCAATACCTGCAAAAATAATTAATGATATACCGTTGCCAATTCCTCGTTCTGTAATTTGCTCGCCTAACCACATTACAAACATTGTTCCAGCCATAAGGCTAATAACAGTCAGAAAGCGGAATGAGTAACCGGGATCAAGTACTACCGGCAAGCCATTGTTGGGGCTTCTGATACTTTCAAGACCCACTGCAAGGCCATAGCCTTGAAATAGACACAGCAGAACGGTTGCATATCTCGTATACTGATTTATTTTCTTGTGACCATCAGGCTCTTTTTGAAGCTCAGTCAGGTAAGGAATAGAGTATGTCAAAAGACTAAAAATAATTGAAGACGTAATATAGGGCATAATACCAAGCGCGAGAACAGAGAATCTCTCAAGGGCACCGCCGCTAAATGTATTAAAAACACCAAACACCGAACCTTTCATTCCACCAAAAAATGATGAAAGAGCTGCTCCATCAACACCAGGTGTTGGTACCTGTGTGGCTACACGGTAAACACCTAACATGATTATTGTGAAGAACACACGTTTCTTGAGTTCTTCCAATTTAGAAAGATTATTCGACATTAGATTCCCTTAAAGAATTATGCGTTTTCGATTTTTCCGCCAGCCTTAGAAATCAATTCTTGAGCTTTGGTAGAAAATTTCTCAATTCCTTTGAAAGTGAGAGCTTTATTAAACTCACCCTTTGCAAGGATCTTGATTGCAAGGCTCTTATTCTTGCCGCTTAGGAAGCCTTTTTCAATCAAAGACTCACGTGTCACAACTTCATTTGTGAATTTTTCAGCGATTTTTTCAAGATTAAGAACAGTGAATTCCTTAGCGAACGCAGCATTATTAAAGCCGACTTTTGGAAGTCTGCGATAAAGAGGCATTTGTCCACCCTCAAAACCGATTCTAATTCCACCGCCACTGCGAGCCTTTTGACCCTTGTGACCTTTACCGGCTTGAGTTCCCTGACCAGAACCCTGTCCGCGACCAAGGCGCTTAATATTCTTGTGGGCGCCCTTTGGGCTTTGTAAATTTCTTAAGTGCAACATAACAGCCTCTTAATTAAGGATATCGACCATGTGAATGACTTGCTTAATCATTCCACGAACAGCCGGTGTATTTTCTAATGTGCGTGAAGAACCGATTTTTCTTAAACCAAGCCCTCTAACTGTTGCCTTCTGCTTTTCAGTGCAGGCAATCACGCTTTTTTTCAATTTTACTGTAATTTGTTTGTTAGCCATAAATTCCTCTTAAGCCTTAGCTTTTGCTTTAGCTCTTGAACGCAAGCCTTTCGTTTCTACACCGCGAACAGCTGCAATGCTCTCAACGGAGCGCAA
>DIVA01000084.1:11028-36968 GCA_002435705.1 Bacteriovoracaceae bacterium UBA6144 | reverse complement strand
GCTTTCTGGCCGGCTTTGCGTATTGCGTCTGGAACTTCCTTGGCTTTGCCAAGTCCATATCCAACCTTGCCATTCTTATCACCAACAACAATCAGTGCTGCAAATGAAAAGCGACGTCCGCCCTTAACAACCTTTGCTACGCGGTTAACAGCAACAACACGTTCCTCAAGGTCTACGTTTGGTCCATCAGCCTGTGCAGCTTGCTGACGAGGAGCTTTCTTCTCTCCGCCTTTATTATGAGGACCTCTCTTTCCTCTACCTTTTTTGTCAGTAGATTCAGATTCTGTTGATTCAACTTCGTTTGTGTTTTCTTCAGACATGGTATGCCTCTCCTACAATTGAACGCCATTCTCGCGAATTGAATCCGCAAGAACTTTGATCACGCCAGTGTATTGTTTACCGCTACGGTCAAACACGCCCACTTGTATTTTTGCTTTTTTAAACTCTGCTGCTACTGCTGCGCCAAGCTTCTTGGCACCTTCTGTGTTGCCCATTTCACATGGAGCATCTTTTCCATAAGATTGAACAGAAAACAAAGTTTTATTTTCTAGATCATTAATAACCTGAACGCGAATGTGCTTATTCGTTTTTGTTACACAAACACGAGGTCTCTCCGCAGTTCCTTCCACTTTCTTACGAATGGATAAACGACGGCGGTATTCTTTCGCTTTCGTCGGATTATTAATTTTACCGAGTACTTTTCTCATAATTCACCACCTATTAATTACTTCTTAGCGCCTGTCTTACCAGCTTTACGGATTACCGTTTCACCCACATATTTCAATCCCTTGCCCTTGTAAGGCTCGTGAGGACGAAAACCACGGATTTCAGCAGCAACGAAACCCACGAGCTCTTTATCAGCTCCATGAACCTCGATAACGTTTTTATTAACCTTTACTTCGATTCCCTTAGGAAGCTTGTAATCGATTGGATGAGAGTAACCAAGGTTGAGCTGTAAACTTGATCCAGACACAGCAGCCTTGTAACCAACACCATTGAATTCGAGCTCTTTCTTGAAACCTGAAGAAACACCAGTAACCATATTGCCAACAATTGTGCGAGTAAGACCCCAAATGGAGCGACCAACACGATCAGTTGTGCCTACGACTTCTACTGATTTATCTTTCTTCTCAATTTTAACTAAGTTGCTAAACACATATGAAAGCTGACCCTTTGGGCCCTTAACCTCAACAGTATTACCTGTGAGTTTAATTTCAACTTTTTCAGGAAGAGCAATCGGTTGTTTTCCAATACGTGACATATAATCCTCTCTCTTACCAAACGTTACAGATTACTTCGCCACCAAGCTTCATGGTCTTTGCCTTACGTGAAGACATCAATCCAGCAGAAGTAGAAACGATTGAAACGCCAAGTCCGCTCAGAACTCTTGGCATATCTTGGTAACCCTTATAAACACGAAGACCTGGCTTAGAGACTCTCTCCAGTCCAACCAAAGCGCCTTCTCTCAAAACAACTTTAATTTTGATATCAGCTGGGCCCTTAGCGATGATTTTAAAAGACTTAATAAAGCCTTCATCTTTAAGAACTTTGCATACCCCAGCCTTAATCTTGCTAGCCGGGATTTCAACTTTATCAAGACCAGCCTTATTAGCATTACGAATGCGTGTAAGTAGATCTGAAATAGGATCAGTCATCATAAATATTTCTCCTTACCAGCTAGCTTTTGTCACACCAGGAATTAAACCCTGGAGAGCAAGCTCGCGGAACTTGTTACGACACAATTTAAAATCACGATATACACCACGTGAACGACCCGTAAGAGCACAACGATTACGAACACGGTTTAAGTTTCCGTTACGAGGAAGTTTTTGAAGCTTCAGGCGCGCAGCCTCTCTCTCGTCATCAGTTAGCTTTGGGTCGATTGCTTTCTTACGAAGCAAAGCTGCCTTTGGAGCAGTTTTTGCAGCAAGCTTAGCGCGTTTGTTGTTTTTAATAACTGAACTTAGTTTAGCCATTTAATCCTCACTTCTCGCGGAAAGGCATGCCGAACAATCTTAGTAGCTCACGGCCTTCTTCATTATTTACTGCTGTGGTCACAAAGCTTATGCCCATGCCACGAACTTTATCGATTCTGTCATAGTTGATCTCAGGAAAGATGATCTGCTCCTTAAGACCCATGGTGTAGTTACCTTTTCCATCAAAACCCTTAGGTGAAAGACCGCGAAAGTCTTTTACTCGAGGAAGAGAAAAATTAACCAAGCGATCAAGAAACTCATACATCTGCTCTCCGCGAAGAGTAACGAATGCACCAATTGCCTGTCCTTCACGCAATTTAAATGAGGCGATTGATTTCTTAGCTCTTGCAACAACAGGCTTTTGGCCCGTTACCGTGGCTATTTCATCAACAACTTGCTCAACGATTTTACCGTTAGAAACAGCTTCACGTGTGACGCTGTTAACGATGATCTTTTCTAGCTTAGGAATTTGATGAATGTTGGAGTACTTAAACTTTTCCATCATCTTTTTCTTTAATTCCGTCTCATAAATAGACTTCAAACGAGCTGCCATGACTTACTCCATCACTTGATTTCTGCGCCGGATTTAGCGACGCGAATGTTTTTACCGTTCTTATTTTGAACTTTAACCTTAGTAGCCTTGCCTGTTTTAGGATCAGCCACTGATACGTTGCTCACGTGAACAGCTTTTTCAATATCAACAATTCCACCCTGAGGATTTTGCTGAGAAGGCTTCATGGTTTTTTTAACCATGTTAACTCCTTCAACAACCACACGATTGGTCTTCCAATTGATCTCTTTGATCTTTCCTGTCTTACCCTTATCTTTTCCTGTTAGGACGACAACGGTGTCACTTACTTTTAGCTTCTGCATGATCTATCCCCTTAAAGAACTTCAGCTGCAAGGGAGCAAATTTTCGTAAAGTTTTTGTTACGAAGCTCTCTGGCCACTGGTCCAAATATACGAGTGCCTACTGGCTCGCTTTCATTGGCTAAAATCACACATGAGTTTTCATCAAATGTGATGGTTGTACCGTCTTCACGCTTGATAGGGAAAACAGTTCTTACGATAACGGCTTTTTTAACGTCACCTTTCTTAACTTTTCCACCAGAGATGGCCTGCTGAATTGCGACGACAATAACGTCACCGATTCCTGCTGACATTCTCTTGGATCCGCCAAGAACCTTAATACATTTTGCGACTTTTGCACCTGAGTTATCAGCTACAATAAGGTCTGTTTGTTGTTGAATCACTGGATACCTCTCTTACTTAACTACGCTTAAGAGTTCCCAGCGCTTTAGGGCTGAGCGTGGGCGAGATTCAATAATTGTGACTGTGTCGCCAATTTTAGCTTCGCCTTTCTCGTCATGAGCGTGGAACTTGTTACTATTGGTTACAAACTTGTGGTATTTGCCGTGCATTTTCTTAAGTTCGACCTTTACCACTACAGTTTTAGTCGACTTATCACTCACAACTACACCAGTAAGCTTACGTTTTGTGTTTTTTACTTCTGTTGTCATATATCCGCCTTAATTCTTCTTTGCGTTCATAGCTGTTAACAAGCGAGCGATATCTTTTTTAATGACACGCTTTGTGTGAGGCTTATCAACCCCTACTGTGTGCTTGGAAAACTTGGCGTTAAACATTTCAGTCTTCAATACAGCGACTTTTTCCAAAATTTCTTTTTTGCTCATTTTCGCTGCTTCAGAGTACTTCATCATAATTACCTCTTATTGAGCTTTTGGAGGAACATGTCCTTCACGCTCTAAATCTTCTTTTGAAACCATTCTTGTTCTTACGGGAAGCTTATACTTTGCCAAACGCAAAGCGGCCATAGCTTCGTCTTTTGTTAGTCCTCCGACTTCGAAAAGCACTCGGCCAGGCTTAACTACTGCTACCCACTCTTCTGGGGAGCCTTTCCCTTTACCCATACGGACTTCCGCAGGCTTTTTGGAAAGAGACTTATCGGGAAATATCTTGATCCACATATTTCCGCCTTTCTTCGTATTTCTTGAGATAGCAATACGAGCGGCTTCAATTTGGCGATTTGTGATAAAACCACAAGAAATTGCTTGAAGTGCATAATCACCAAAAGTAATTCCATTTCCAGTGTGTGCAGCTCCGGTCATACGACCTTTCTGCATTTTTCTAAACTTAACTCTTTTTGGGCTCAACATAAAAACCTCTAATTCTAATTACTTATAAATCTCACCCTTATACACCCACACCTTAACACCGATGATACCGTAAGCCGTTAAGGCGTTAGCAGTAGCATAATCGATGTCAGCGCGAAGAGTATGAAGGGGAACTTTACGCTCAGAGTAGCCTTCGGTACGAGCAATCTCAGCTCCACCAAGACGACCAGAACACTTAATTTTAATTCCTTTAACCCCTGAACGAAATGCTGAAGTCATCACTTTCTTCATGGCGCGACGGAAGGCTACGCGCTTCTCAAGTTGTTGAGCGATGTTTTCTGCAATTAGTTTTGCTTCTGCGTCTGGACGCTTTACCTCAGCAATATTGAAAAATAAAGGACAGTTTGTGATTTTCTTCAAATCATTGCGAATCTTTTCGATTCCTGTACCTTTTTTACCAATCGCAACGCCTGGCTTGGCAGAGTAAACTGTAACTTTTACCTGGTCAGCTGTGCGGGTGATCTCAGTTTTAGCGATTGAAGCCTGTGCAAGCTCTTTATCAACATAATTTCTGATAGCAAGATCCTGCTGAAGGATATTTGCGTAGTTGTTTTTTACATACCAATTGGAGTGCCAAGTCTTAATATAGCCAAGGCGAAATCCGGTAGGTTGAACTTTTTGTCCCATTGTCGTTATCCCCTTTTACGCTTCTTTAAGACCAATAGTTACGTAGCTTGATCTCTTGTTAATACGGTAAGCGCGACCTTGTGCACGAGGCATAATCCGCTTAAGCGTACGGCCTTCATCAACCTTGATGATATCGACCGCAAGATTATCTAAATCATATTTCTTAGATTCAGAAGCAATTGCTAAGCCACTGTTGATAAGCTTGGTGAGAACGATTGCGATTTCTTTCTTTTCAGAAAAGCGAAGAATCTTTAAAGCCTCTTCAACTTTCTTACGACGAATAAGATCAGCAACACCGCGCACTTTACGTGCACTCACCTGAATATTGTTATTCTTTACTGTAATCATAAATTCCCCGTGTCCTTATGCTTTTTTGTCGCCAGTGTGACCTTTAAAGGTCCGAGTTTCAGCAAACTCTCCAAACTTGTGACCGATCATATTGTCAGTCACGTAAACCGGAACAAACTTTTTGCCGTTATGAACAGCAAAGGTGAGACCGATGAAATCAGGAATGATTGTTGAACGGCGAGACCAAGTCTTAATGACCTTGTTGCCCTTCTGATCTTTCTTTGCTTCTTCTGCCTTGCCGTAGAGGTAAGTGTCTACGAATGGGCCTTTCTTAATTGAACGTGCCATTTTATATTCCTCTCTTACTTACGACGTTTAACAATGAACTTATCAGTTCTCTTGTTTTTACGAGTTTTATAACCACGAGTTGCAAGACCCCAAGGAGTCACTGGGTGACGACCACCTGAAGTACGACCCTCACCACCACCATGTGGGTGATCAACTGGGTTCATAACAACACCGCGAACAGTTGGGCGGATACCACGGTGACGTGTCTTACCCGCTTTACCGATTTTTTCTAGTTCGTGCTCAATCTTACCAACCTGACCAATAGTCACACGGCAGTTAGACTTAACTTTACGAAGCTCACCAGAAGGCAAACGAAGTAGAGCAAAATCAGCTTCTTTAGCCATCAACTGTGCATAAGCACCAGCTGAACGAGCCATTTGGCCACCGGCACCCGGCTTTAGCTCAACGTTGTGGACCAATGTACCAACTGGGATATCTTTAAGAAGCTTAGAGTTTCCAGCTTTGATATCGGCAGAGTCAGAAGAGATGATTGAATCACCAACTTTTAATCCAACTGGAGCAAGGATGTAAGTCTTCACTCCGTCTGCATATGTTACCAGAGCAATATTACATGTTCTGTTTGGATCGTGCTCAATAGACACAACCTTTGCAACGATATCAGTTTTATTTCTCTTGAAATCAATTAAACGATATTTTTGCTTAACACCGCCACCGTGGTGACGAGTTGTGATGCGACCAGAATTGTTACGGCCAGCTTTTGACTTTTTCGGAGCCAAAAGTGACTTTTCTGGAGCAACACCCTTAGTAATTTCGCCTGAAACAACCGTCATATGACGGCGAGCAGGTGTAATGGGTCTGAATTTTTTTAGGGTCGTCATGGGCAACCTACCTTATATACCTTTGAAGAATTCAATCTTCTGACCGTCTTGAACTTGTACCCAAGCTTTCTTCGATGAAGAAGACTTCTTGGATCCACCCTTTGCTCCTGAACGCTTTTGCTTTCCAGGAAGTACCGAAGTACGGACGTTCAACACTTTCACATCGAAAAACTTCTCAACGGCGTGCTTAATTTGATTTTTATTAGCTTTAAGATTTACTTGGAAGCCATAGCGATTTGTGGCCTCAGCTTCTCTTGAGCTTTTCTCTGTCATCAATGGTTTGATAAGTACGTTTTCTAAACCTAACATATTACACCAGCCTACTTAGAAGTTTTTCCAAGGCAGCTTTCTCGATTACTAGGTTTTCAAATTTAACAGCTTCATAAACTGAAAAACCTGAAACCGGAGCATACTTCGCGCGAGCGATGTTGCGAGTGGCTAGGCTAACCTTGTCATTCATTTCATTTGTCACAACAAGAGCAGGCAGCAAATTGCGCTCGCTCAATGTTTTGAACATGTCTTTTGTTTTACCTGTGCTCTCAACGGAATCTACAACAGTTAGTTTTCCAGCTTGAAACTTGTCTGCGATAATTGAGTGAATCGCAAGCTCCATAACTTTTTTATTAACTTTCTGCTCGTAGCTTCTTGGCTGAGGTCCGAAGGTTGTTCCCCCGCCCGGCATAAGAGGAGATCTCTTAGATCCTTGACGAGCGTTACCTGTGCCCTTTTGCTTAAACGGCTTTTTACCGCCGCCAGAAACAAGAGCCTTGTTCTTTGTTGCTGCGGTCCCCTGTCGGCGACCTGCCAAAGTTGCTTTAACAACTTGGTGTACAACTGGAACATTGATTTTATCAGCCGAGAGATCTACGTCAGTCTTAAGTGGCGCAGCTTTCTCGAATTTTTTATTTAATACTACTATGTCCGTCATGGTCTCCCCCTACGACTTCTTAATCGCTTTAGCGAGTTTAATGAAGCCGTTCTTAGACCCGGGAACTGAACCTCTAACAAGCAAGTAGCCGTCTTTGGTGTTCACTTCGAGCACTTGAATATTTTGAACAGTCACTGTTTCGTTACCCATTTGACCAGGCATCTTTTTGTTCGCGAATACGCGAGCAGGAGTTGCACGACAGCCAATTGATCCTGGGCGACGATGAAAGTGTGATCCGTGAGAAGCAGGTCCACCTTGGAAGTTGTAACGTTTCATTACACCCTGGAAGCCCTTACCTTTCGACGTTCCTGTTACATCAATAAATGTATTAGGTGTGAAAGCATCAAGTGCAACCTCTTTGCCCAAAGCTGCAGTATCAACATTCTCAACTTTCACTTCAGAGAAGTGAGTAAGATTCTTTGATATGCCAGCTTTTTTCAAAGTGCCTTTTACAGGCTCCGTCAAAAGAGACTCACGCTTTTCATGGTATGCAACCTGATAAGCGTTATAGCCGTCTTTCTCAGCGGTTTTAACTTGTGAAATAATGTTTGGAATAATTTTTACGACTGTTACCGGAATATGATTTCCGTTAGCGTCGAAAACTCTAGTCATGCCTGCTTTAATTCCATAAATGGCAGGTAGACTTACCGTAGTCTCTGACATTCGCCCTCCACAGCATCACCCTTTCACAGGGATGCGTTCATGGTTTATAAAAATTTTATCTCGAATCGAGTTCGAGCTTTATACTAGTACTTAATTTCTACGTCAACGCCTGCAGATAGATCTAGCTTCATTAGGCTATCAACCGTCTGTTGTGTTGGCTCAATGATGTCAACGAGACGCTTGTGAGTACGCATCTCAAATTGTTCACGAGACTTTTTATCAATGTGAGGTGAACGGAGAACTGTGTAACGGTTCACTTCAGTAGGCAAAGGAATCGGTCCTGCCACTCTAGCACCTGTATTTTTAGCTGTTTGAACGATCTCCTGAACTGATGCGTCCAGGATGTTAAAGTCATAAGCTCTGAGCTTAATTCTTAGCTTGTTGGTCTTCATGCAAACTCCCAAATTTGTGTCTCGGAAAAATAATGGAATGAGATTCTTTTGTAAAGTACTCTTTCGAGTATTTTTTATTGAGGCCCTAGTCCCTGCGCGTCATAGAACAATACCCCTCTTAGCTAAAACCTCTTTTGCCTCTCTTGGAGCCATCTTTTCATACCTTTTAAAGGTTAATGTAAAACTGGCGCGCCCTTGAGTCTTTGAGCGAATTTGTGTGCTATACCCAAACATCCCCGATAAAGGGACCTCGGCTTTTACCACATCTTTGCCTGACTTAGGTTCAATGCCTAGAATCTGGCCTCTTTTTGCATTCACATCTGCAATCACATCCCCTGCAAAGTCTGAAGGGGTTGTTACTTCTAGGGCCATTAGTGGCTCCATCAGAACAATCCCAGCTTTGGTGCAGGCTTCTTTGAAAGCTTGTGAAGCTGCAATCACATACGCAACTTCATTTGAATCTGTTTCGCTGAATTTTACTTCGTTAATTTTTACTTTTATTCCGATGAATGGATAACCGGCAAGAGCTCCACCAGGGGCGGAATCATGAATTGATTTTTTAATGGCATCGAAAATATCTTCTGGGATACCACGCTCTTTTTTTCCAAACTCAACTTGAATTTCGCTTGAGTCCTCAATCGGTTCTACACTGAGAGAGACATGACCAAACTGATTTTTACCTTGAATCTCACGGTTCACTGTTTGCTCAGCAGATGCAGTTCCTAAGATTGATTCACGGTAAGAAACTTGTGGTGATCCTACATTAACACCAACTTTAAATTCACGAGCAAGTCGATCACAAATAATTTCTAGATGTAGTTCACCCATTCCAAAGATAAGTAACTGGCCTGTTTCTTTGTTGTTTCTGAACGTAAAACTTGGGTCTTCGATTTTTAGATACTCCAAAGTGGTTTGAAGTTTTTCTTCATCCGCATTGGTTTTAGGCTCGATGGCAACAGAAATAACGGTTTCAGGGAATTCCATTAAGTCGAAAATTATTGGCTTGTGATCAAGACAAAGTGTTTGTCCAGTTGTCGTAAATTTTAATCCTGAAATAGCGACGATATCACCTGCACCAGCTTCTTCAATCTCAGTGCGCTTATTTGCATGCATTTGAAGAAGTTTATTGATGCGCTCTTTTTTCTTTTCGAGAGGGTTATAAACCTGCTGACCAGTTTTTAGAACGCCTGAATAAATTCTAAGGTAGGTAATTCTTCCTACGAATGGATCTGAAGCAATCTTGAAAGCTAGTCCACTGAATGGTTCATCATCAGAGGGATTTCTCTCTACGATAGTTTCAAAGTCTTTGGCGTCGTGAGCTTTCGTTGCACCAATATCTAGAGGTGAAGGTAGATATTTAACAACAGCATCTAAGAGTGGCTGAACACCTTTATTCTTAAAAGCAGAGCCACACAAAACAGGAATAAAACCGTTATGGATTGTAGCTTTTCTTATGGCTTGATCAATCTCAGCCGCACTGATTTCATCGCCGTTCAAGTATCTATCAGCTAGGTTATCATCATAATCGGCAAGATGCTCAAGCAGCTCATCTCTGTAAAGTTTGGCTTCTTGTAATTCATCAGTTGATAATTCTCTTTGAGTAAACTTTTCGCCATTTGATTCATCAGACCATTCCAGTGCTTTTAAGTTGATCAAATCAACCAGGCCCTTGAAATTTTCTTCAGTCCCAATCGGCATCTGAATCGCTGCTGCTTTTTTACCAAGCTTTTCTCTGATCTCTGAAATAACAGAGAGAAAGTCCGCGCCAGTACGATCCATTTTATTAATGAATGCGATACGAGGCACCTTGTAACGGTCACCCTGACTCCATACTGTTTCAGACTGAGGCTCAACACCACCAACAGCACAAAAGACGCCTACGGCACCATCAAGCACGCGCAGAGACCTTTCAACCTCAATAGTGAAGTCAACATGCCCCGGAGTATCAATAATATTGATTATGTGGTTAGCCCAAGAACAAGTTGTAGCAGCAGAAGTGATCGTGATGCCACGTTCTTGTTCTTGAATCATCCAGTCCATGGTGGCTGTGCCATCATGGACTTCACCGATTTTATAGTTTTTGCCAGTGTAAAAAAGAATTCTTTCGGTCGTAGTCGTCTTACCGGCATCAATGTGGGCCATGATGCCGATATTACGAATAGATTGGATTTCGCGTCCCTTCATGGGATTAGAGACTTTTTAATTACCACTTAAGGTGAGCAAAAGCCTTGTTAGCTTCAGCCATTTTGTAAACGTCTTCACGTTTCTTAACAGCTCCGCCACGGTTATTTGCTGCATCTAAAATTTCATCAGCTAGTTTAGAAGTCATATCTTTGCCTGCGCGTGAGCGTGAATATTCACGCAACCAGCGAATAGCAAGTGACTGCTTGCGAGCAGGACGAACTTCGATAGGTACTTGGTAAGTTGCTCCACCGATACGGCGAGACTTAACTTCTACAGCTGGCTTAACGTTGTTCATAGCTTTTTTGAAAACTTTAAGACCTTCTTCTCCAGACTTCTGCTCAACAATAGAGAGAGCTCCGTAGAAGATAGCTTCAGCTGTTGATTTCTTTCCATCGTACATCATGCAATTGATGAACTTTGTGATTAGTTGGTCGCCAAACTTTGGATCAGGCAACACATCACGGATTTCTGCTTTATGCTTACGGCTCATAATTTACTCCAGATTACTTCTTAGGTTTCTTAGCGCCATAAAGTGAGCGACGCTTACGACGTTTCTCAACTCCAGAGGCATCGAGTGCTCCACGCACTGTATGGTAACGAACACCGGGTAAGTCTTTAACACGACCACCACGGATCAAAACGATACTGTGCTCTTGTAGGTTGTGACCTTCACCGCCGATATACGAAATGACTTCGTAACCAGATGTGAGTTTAACCTTACAAACTTTACGAAGAGCAGAGTTTGGTTTCTTAGGTGTTGTTGTATACACACGTGTACAAACACCACGGCGTTGAGGACAAGACTCAAGCGCTGGAGCTTTTGTACGGTACTTTGTTAATGTTCTGCCCTGACGGACAAGCTGGTTAATTGTTGGCATTGCAACCATCTCCTACATTTCTTGGAAAGTGACTTGGGGTTCTAACACGGCCCCCAAGCCTCTTTCAAGTCGTTTTATTTAAAGATTCATCATAAAGGGATTTTCATCCCTTGTTACTTCCGCTTGGAAGCCAGCATAACGCGGCAAGCCGGTTCCTGCTGGAATTAAGCGGCCCATCAAAACGTTTTCCTTGAGACCTAAGAGCACATCTTTCTTACCTTCGAGTGTAGCTTGGGTAAGAACCTTAGTGGTTTCCTGGAACGACGCAGCAGACAGGAAGCTTTCAGTAGTAAGAGACGCTTTAGTGATACCAAGAAGAAGAGGCTTAGCCTCTGCTGGTTGGAGTCCCTGAGCGATTAAGCGTTCATTCTCTTCGGCCAACTCTGCCTTAGTGACTGAATCACCTTGAACGAAAATTGAGTCACCTGGGTCAGTGATTTCAACTTTCTTCAACATCTGACTAACGATTACTTCGATGTGCTTATCATCGATTTTAACACCTTGAAGGCGGTATACTTCTTGAATTTCATCCACAATATAGCGGGCAACAGCCTTATCACCTAGCACGCGAAGGATATCGTGTGGGTTGGTTGGGCCATCCATAATCTGGTCACCTGGGCGAACGTAGTCACCTTCGTTCACAACCACATAGCGACCCTTTGGAATGGTGTAAACCACTGCCTCACTGCCATCTTCAGGCTTGATGATGATCTTACGAGAGCCGCGAACCTCAGGACCGTATTCAACGGTACCAGCGATATCTGCGATCTGTGAGCTGTTACCAGGCTTACGAGCTTCGAAGAGCTCGGCAACGCGTGGGAGACCACCGGTGATATCTTTCGTCTTAGTAGATTCACGCTGTACTTTAGCCATGATCACACCACCGTCGATCTTATCACCTGGATTCACAACAACGTTTGAGCCAACAGGAAGAGTATAAGAAGCAATACGCTTTGTTCCTGGAACAACCACTGGCACGCCAGCGTCGTCACAAATCACAACTCGTGGTTGCTTAGATAGATCTTCTTTGCCTTTTGCTTCGATCACAACTCTGTGTGAAAGACCAGTCACGGAGTCGACGTTTTCAGTATAAGTTGCACCAAGAACAAGGTCCTCGTACTTAACTGTACCGGCAACTTCAGAAATGATCGGCATAGCAAATGGATCCCATTCGAGGATCTTATCACCAACGTTAATTTCTTGACCGTTTTTGAAGAAGATTGAAGCACCATAAACAGCTGGGTAGCGCTCTTTCTCAACGCCAGCAGATGTCTTGATAACAATTTCCCCTGTTTTGTTCATGATGATTGAAAGTCCGTCAGCACGAGCAAACACTTTTACATTATCAAAGTGTACAACACCTGAAGTCTTGGCTTCAGTTTTGTTAACTTGAGCTCCGGCAGTAGCTGTACCACCGATATGGAATGTTCTCATCGTGAGCTGAGTTCCTGGCTCACCGATTGATTGAGCAGCGATAATACCGACTGCTTCACCATCAGAGACCAGCTTACCACGGGCCAGATCGCGTCCAAAACAGAGAGCACAGAAACCGTACTTCTCTTTACATGTTAGAACTGAGCGAACCTTAATTTGGTCAACTTCTTCTGCTTTCAAGAGTGCAACGTCTTTTTCAACAAAGAGATGGTTACGCTTGAAAATAGCATTTCCATCTTTACCCTTAAGATCTTCAAGGGCCACGCGACCAAGAATACGCTCGGCAACGTGCTCAACGATCTCACCAGCTTCAATGCGAGATTGAACCATCACACCATCATCAGCGCCACAATCCACAGAGCGAATAATACCGTCCTGAGCAACGTCCACGAGACGACGAGTGAGGTAACCTGAGTTAGCTGTCTTAAGAGCTGTATCTGCGAGACCCTTACGAGCACCGTGTGAAGAAGCAAAGTACTGAAGAACCGTCAGACCTTCACGGAAGTTAGATGTGATCGGAGTCTCAATGATTTCGCCTGAAGGCTTAGCCATCAAACCGCGCATACCTGCGAGCTGACGGATCTGAACGTTAGAGCCTCGGGCTCCAGAATCAGCCATCATAAAGATCGCGTTGAATGAAGGAGCTTTTGTTGATTCTTTACCATCTTCAGAGGTGAAATCCTGCTTAGAAAGGTTTTCGATCAACACTTTTGAAAGCTTCTCGTTGGTTTGAGCCCAAACGTCGACGATCTTGTTGTATCGCTCACCGTTTGTGATTGAACCTTCGTTATACTCGTTAGTGATTTTTTCTACTTCGCTTTGAGCACCACCAATAATGGCAGGCTTCTCTTTCGGAATAGTCATATCTTTAACGTTGATTGAGATACCAGCTTTTGTCGCGTACTCGTAACCCATTTTCATGATCGAGTCTGCGAACAGAACCGTGTCTTTCTCTGAACCTTTGCGGTAGGCTTTATCAATCAGCTTCGCAAGTTCCTTCTTATTGAGGATCTTGTTGATGTCTGAGTACTCAAGACACTTTGGAAGAATGTTGTAAACGAATGTACGACCTACGGTTGTCTCAACTAGCTTGCCCTCAATACGAATCTTGATAGGAGCCTGAAGGTGGAGATTTCCGGTGTGATAAGCAAACTGGGCTTCTTCTTTAGAAGAAAACACCTTGCTGTGACCGCGAGCGAACGGGCGCACGCGAGACATGTAGTACATACCAAGAACAATATCCTGTGAGGGAACGATAATAGGCGTTCCATCTTTTGGAGAAAGTATGTTGTTCGTTGACATGGCCAATACACGAGCTTCAATTTGAGCTTCAATTGACAATGGAACGTGAACAGCCATCTGGTCACCGTCGAAGTCAGCGTTGAATGCCGTACAAACTAGGGGGTGAAGCTGAATAGCTTTACCTTCGATCAATACAGGTTCAAAGGCTTGAATACCAAGACGGTGAAGAGTTGGAGCACGGTTAAGAAGAACAGGGTGCTCTTGAACTACGTCCTCGAGAATATCCCAGACTTCCTGGCGCTGCTGCTCTACCATTTTTTTAGCCACTTTAATTGTCGTACAGTGACCTTTCTCAATCAGTTTGTTGTAAATAAATGGCTTGAAAAGTTCCAATGCCATCAATTTTGGAAGACCACACTGGTGAAGACGAAGATTAGGTCCAACCACAATCACCGAACGACCAGAATAGTCTACACGCTTACCAAGAAGGTTTTGACGGAAACGACCTTGCTTACCTTTCAACATATCTGAAAGTGAACGCAATGGACGCTTGTTTGCACCTGTGAATACTTTCCCACGGCGACCATTATCAAAGAGAGCATCAACTGCTTCTTGAAGCATACGCTTTTCGTTACGGATAATGATTTCTGGAGCGTTCAATTCCTTGAGGCGCTTCAAACGGTTGTTACGGTTGATCACGCGGCGATAGAGATCGTTAAGGTCAGAAGTGGCAAAACGGCCAGCTTCAAGTGGCACAAGAGGACGAAGATCTGGTGGAAGGACAGGGATCACATCCATCATGAACCAGTCAGGCTTGTTAGAGCTCTTAAGAAGAGATTCAACCACTTTCAAACGCTTAATAATTTTAGCGCGTGAAAGGTCGGTTGTAGCGTCTTTAAGGCCTCTGCGAAGCTCTTTGTTGAGAATATCAAGGTCAACTTTAGAAAGAAGGTCCTTAACGATCTCTCCGCCCATGCCAGCTTTAAAATCCACTGAGGCAGACTTAAGCTCATGAAACTTTTGCTCAGTGAGGATTGAACCCACTTCTAAGCCGCCATCTGTTCCAGTCGTTGCTGACTGAAGAACAATATAGGCTTCGTTGTATAGAATGCGCTCGAGATCCTTAAGTGTAAGGTCAAGAAGAGCACCAATACGACTTGGAAGAGAACGCAAGAACCAGATGTGAGCCACTGGTGTAGCGAGTTCAATGTGCCCACAACGCTCACGGCGAACTTTGGAAAGAGTGACTTCAACGCCACACTTCTCACAAACAACTCCACGGTGCTTCATACGCTTATACTTACCGCAGATACACTCGTAGTCCTTTATCGGTCCAAAGATTTTGGCACAAAAAAGACCGTCACGCTCTGGCTTGAAAGTACGGTAGTTGATTGTTTCTGGTTTCTTTACTTCGCCAAATGACCATTCACGAATGGTGTCAGGGCTAGCCATCTTGATAGAGATGGCTTGCACGCTAACAGGATCTTTAGGCTTATCAAAAAAGTTTAGCAAGTCTTTCATGTGACTGTTGCTCCTCTAAAATTAAAGTAACGTTTCAGTAGCTGGCTCTTCGAGTTTCACGTCTAGTGCGAGAGCTTGAAGCTCACGGATAAGAACGTTAAAAGACTCTGGTAGACCCGGCTCAAGTACTTGCTCACCTTTTACAATTGATTCATACATTCTTGTACGGCCAACAACGTCGTCCGACTTAACTGTGAGGAACTCTTGTAGAGTATAAGCAGCACCGTAAGCTTCAAGTGCCCACACTTCCATTTCTCCAAGTCGCTGACCCCCGAACTGAGCCTTACCACCAAGTGGCTGCTGAGTAACGAGTGAGTAAGGACCAGTTGAACGAGCGTGAATCTTCTCATCCACCAAGTGGTGAAGCTTCAGCATATACATTGAACCAACGGTTACTTCTTCAGAGAATGCTTCACCAGTAATTCCGTCGAAAAGTGTGGTTTTAGCACTCTTGTCGAGGTCAGCAAGCTCTAGCATCTCTTCGATATCTTCTTCAGTTGCTCCGTCAAACACTGGGCTTGCGAAACGAACGCCAGACTGAAGTTGCTCAGCCAAACGGTAAACTTCTTCATCCTTGGCTTTCTTCAACCAGGCATCAGACTCAGCTGACTTATAAATCTTAGAAATAAGATCCTTAATGCGAGAGATATCCATTTTTTGCTCAAGCATAGTTGAAATCTTGTCTCCAAGACCGCGACCAGCCCAACCAAGGTGCAATTCAAGAAGCTGTCCGATGTTCATACGTGATGGAACACCTAGTGGATTCAATACGATTTCCACCGGAGTACCGTCAGCCATATAAGGCATGTCTTCAAGAGGAAGAACGCGTGAGATAACACCTTTGTTACCGTGACGTCCCGCCATCTTATCACCGGCCTGGAGCTTTCTCTTGATCGCAATATAAACGACAACTTTCTTGATCACGCCTGGTGGCAACTCGTCACCCTTGTGGAGCTTAGCAATTTGCTCATTCGCTTTTGAGCGAACGCGGTTGATACGGTTGCGGATATCAGCAAAGTATTCAGAAAGTCTTTCTTCCTGCTCAGCCTTAAGTGGCAAGTAACCAATAAGCTCGAATGGGATTTCGAAAAGAACTTCTTCAGTAATCTTCGTGCCCTTCTTAAGAAGCTCAGTTGATCCGTCTTCAGAGATGAGTTTATCTTCGATCGTTGCTCCACCAAGCATTTCAGCAATCTTACGAATGGCTGAGCGCTGGATAGCTTTAACTTCGATATTCTCATCACGACGAATAAGAGTAGTTTCACGCTCGATGATGGCTTTTGAACGCTGGTCAAGCTCAACGCCTTCACGTGTAAACACGTGGGCATCAATCACAGTACCGCGAACAGAAGATGGTACGCGAAGAGAGGTGTCTTTCACGTCGCCGGCCTTGTCACCGAAGATAGCCTTAAGAAGTTTTTCTTCAGGAGAGAGCTGAGTTTCACCCTTTGGAGTAATCTTACCAACCAGAACGTCGCCCGGCTTTACGATTGCCCCAACACGGATAATTCCCGCTTCGTCGAGGTCCTTGAGGGCCTCTTCAGAAACGTTTGGAATATCGCGAGTGATTTCTTCCTTGCCTAGTTTTGTGTCACGAGCTTCAACTTCATAGTTTTCAATGTGAACAGTAGTAAACACATCTTGAGCCAGAAGCTTCTCATTGATGAGGATTGAATCTTCGTAGTTATATCCACCCCAAGGCATGAATGCCACGAGGATGTTATGACCAAGAGCCAAGTCACCGTACTGTGTACCTGGACCGTCAGCGATTACGTCTCCAAGTCTAACAATATCACCCTCTTTTACGAGAGCACGTTGGTTAGCACAGGTGTTTTGGTTCGTACGCTGATACTTAACAAGATGATAGATATCAACGCCTGATTCATCTTCCTTAAAGTTATCACGTTGGATAACAATACGGTTTGAATCAACGAAAATAACTTTACCATCATGTTCAGCGAAGAGAATGGCTCCTGAGTCACGGGCCACAACATTTTCTACTCCAGTACCAACAATAGGAGCATCCGTTCTGATAACAGGCACGGCCTGTCTCATCATGTTTGAACCCATGAGTGCACGGTTCGCATCATCATGTTCCAAGAATGGAATGAGGGATGTTGCGATCGAAATCATCTGAGACGGAGAAACGTCCATGAGATCCACTTCTGACTCATCAACAAGGGCAAGTTCACCCTGTTTACGAGCTGGAATCATGTGACCTTTCACGCGGCCTTCAGTGATCGAAGCGCGGTCAGCTTGAGCGATAATCTTTCCTTCTTCTTCGAATGAAGAGAAGTAACGAACTTTCTTCTCAAGAGTGCGGTCTTCGTTAACAACACGGTAAGGTGTTTCAATGAAGCCATACTCAGAAACTTTCGCGTAAGTGGAAAGAGACGTGATAAGACCGATGTTTGGTCCTTCTGGAGTCTCAATCGGACACATACGGCCGTAGTGAGTGGCGTGAACGTCACGAACTTCGAAGCCAGCTCTCTCACGAGTGAGACCGCCTGGGCCAAGAGCTGAAAGACGACGCTTGTGTGTCACTTCAGAAAGTGGGTTAGTTTGATCCATGAACTGTGAAAGCTGAGATGAACCAAAGAATTCTTTGATCGCAGCAGCTACAGGTTTCTGGTTCACGAGATCGTGAGGCATCATGGTATCGAGTTCTTGGATACTCATGCGCTCCTTCACGGCGCGCTCCATACGAACCAGACCTACGCGGAATTGGTTCTCAAGAAGCTCACCCACGGCGCGAACACGACGGTTACCCAAGTGATCGATATCATCAACTTGACCTTTACCGTTATTGAGATCAACAAGGTACTTAACCGTCATCAGGATATCGTCTTTCGTGAGAATTGTGTTCTCAACCGGAATATCCAGACCAAACTTATAGTTGATCTTCATACGACCAACTTTAGAGAGGTCATACTTAACAGCATTAAAGAAAAGACCACCGAAGAGCTGTTCAGCAGCTTCGAGTGTTGGTGGCTCACCTGGGCGAAGACGCTCGAAAACTTTAAGAAGGGCGTCTTCGGTTGAGTTCGTCTTATCAAGGAACAAGGTGTTTCTGATCTGATCAGAGTAGTTAACGTTATCAATGTAGATAACTTGAACTTTCTTGTTGCCTGAATTCATGAGCTCAAAAATATTGGCTTCAGTCAGGGCTTGGTTAGCCGCGATAAGAACTTCACCCGTTGTCTTGTCGTAGATGTCATCAGCAACAACTTTGCCAATGATGTCTTCAAGCTTAGCTGGAAGAGTCTTCATTCCCGACTGCTTCAGCTTCTGAATAGAGGCTTTTGTGATTTTCTTGCCTTTCTTGATAATCGCTTCGCCAGTCTTTGGATGAACAACGTCATCTTCAAGACGAGCTCCATTCAGGAGTTCAAAGTCTAATTCACGCTCATAAGATTTCTCAGAGAGGTGAAGAGTCTCAAGTGGGTAGAATGCTTTGAGAAGTTCTGAAACACTGTATCCCATGGCCTTAAGAACCACTGTTGCATGGAACTTACGCTTACGATCGATACGAGCATATAGAATGTTTTTGTGATCAAACTCAAAATCAAGCCATGATCCACGATGAGGGATAATGCGAGCTGAATAAAGGAGTTTACCTGATGAGTGCTTCTTGCCTGAATCGTGTTCAAAGATAATACCGGGTGAACGGTGTAACTGAGAAACAATAACACGCTCAGTACCATTAAAGATAAATGAGCCTGTTGGCGCCATAAGAGGAATGTTACCGAGGTAAACTTCCTGCTCCTTGATCGAAGAGATCGTTTTTGTACCGTCTTCTTTCTCAGAGTTAAGATCGTAGAAAATCAAACGAACTGTAACCTTGAGAGGTGATTCGTAAGACATTCCGCGTGCGCGACATTCTGTCACTGTATATTTAGGCTCTTCGAGAGTGTAGGACACGAACTCAAGAGAGACTGTTTTATTAAAATCAAAAATTGGAAAAATGGATTTGAAGACGGCTTGAAGGCCCTTATCTTCACGTTTTACAGGAGGGATATCCTTCTGCAAGAAATCCTCATAAGAGCTGATCTGGAGCTTCATGAGTGATGGTGGTGGAATGACGTAGTCGTTTTTGCTAAAACTTCTGCGCGTCCAGGCGTTGGGGGCGAAAACTTTTGTCATTGCTGACTCCTCAAAATTTCTTCAAAGATTACGCTTTATTAAAACGCAAAAATGGAAGTGCATTTTTTGGATGCACTTCCACGAACAAAATCCCCAGATAACTTAATCTAGGACTACTTAATTTCAACTTTTGCGCCAGCAGCTTCAAGTTTCTTCTTGAGCTCTTCTGACTCAGCTTTAGTTACGCCTTCCTTAACAGTCTTAGGTGCGCCTTCTACGAGGTCTTTAGCTTCTTTCAAGCCAAGGCCTGTGATTGCGCGAACTTCTTTAATAACGTTAATTGGGCTTGCACCTTTGTCAGCAAGAACAACTGTGAATTCAGTTTTCTCTTCAGCAGCTGGACCAGCAGCAGCGGCAGCACCAGCAACAGCAACAGGAGCTGCAGATACGCCAAACTTTGTTTCAAGCTCTTTAACCAAGTTAGCAAGGTCAAGTACTGACATTTTAGATACGTGTTCGATGAGTTGTTCGTTAGTGATAGACATAAAATCTCCTTAAAACTTTTAAAATAATTAAACTTGTTTTTCTTTTTGCTCACAGATCGCGTGAAGTACGCGAGCGAAAGCACTAACAGGCGCGTTGAATGTGGCAAGCAATGTTCCCAACATTTGATCGCGACTTGGAAGTTTCGCAAGAGCTACTACTTCCTTTGCTGAAAGAACTTGTGAACCGAGCATACCGCCCTTAATTTTCACAATCTCTTCAAATTCACCTGCTGCATCGTTAACGACTTTTGCTACTGCCGCAGCGTCGTCATACGAGAATGCAACAGCGTTGCTACCCTTGAGATCCTTAAGTAGAGCCTCTGCATAAGTACCCTGAGCAGCACGCTGGAAAAGAGTGTTCTTGGTTACAGCCATGAACCCTTTTACATCGCGAACGTTCTTACGAATGCGAACTGCATCGTTAGAAGGGATACCTACGAGATTCGTCAAGAAGACCGCATTGGACTTCGTGATTTTCTCCTTAAGGGAGGCAACAACAGCGTCTTTTTCTGTACGTGTCATCATATAAACTGTCCTCCATAAAATCGGAGGGGAGTTTCGGCGGGCTTTATTCTCCATTCCCTGGAGATACCTGCTGTCTTCAACCCCTACCTGTTAAACTAATTAAGCTGAAAAAGTAGCTGCGTCGTTTGTATCAACCTTGATGCCTGGGCTCATGGTACAGCTAATAGTGAGAGACTTAAGATATGTCCCCTTAGCTGATGATGGCTTCGCACGGAAGATAGCTCCGCAAACTGCTTTCATGTTTTCTTGTAGCTGCTCTGCTGTGAATGACTTTTTGCCGATTGGAACGTGTACGATTCCGTTCTTATCAGTACGGTATTCAACCTTACCAGCCTTCTGCTCTTTTACCGCTTTCTCGATATCAGTTGTTACTGTACCAAGCTTTGGGTTAGGCATGAGACCGCGAGGACCTAGGATACGAGCGATCTTACCAATCTTACCCATCATATCTGGGGTAGCGATGACACGATCAAACTCCATCCAGCCGCCAGCGATTTTGTTGATGATATCTTCACCACCTACAACATCTGCACCAGCTTTTTCAGCTTCAGTCATTTTTTCACCAGCTGTAATAACTACAACTGTTGTCTTCTTACCTGTTCCTGCAGGCATAACGATCGCACCGCGAACCATTTGGTCAGCGTGGCGTGGGTCAACACCAAGACGGAAAGCAAGGTCGACTGTTTCGTCGAACTTTGCAAAGCTCACTTCCTTAAGGAGGCTTACAGCTTCAGTCACAGTGTAGTTTTTTGAAGCGTCTACTTTCTTAGCTGCTTCGATATATTTCTTTGATGGCTTTTTCATAATGTCCTTCCCGGTTCAAACGATCTTTAAAAAGATCTCCCGTTATAATTATTTGTAATCGAGTTTAAGACCCATTGAGCGAACAGATCCTTCGATCGTACGCTTAGCTGCACCTTCAGATGCGGCTGTAATGTCTGGACCTTTTGCCTTTGCTACTTCTGAGATCACTTTCTCAGAAACAGTTCCAGCAACCTCGTGGCCTGGCTTCTTTGATCCTGAAGCTAATTTGATCTTATCTTTGATCAAATACGTAACTGGAGGTGTCTTGGTTACAAATGTGAAGGTACGGTCAGAGTAAACAGTAATGATCGTTGGAAGAGTCACTCCGGCTTCTTTCTGTGTACGAGCATTGAACGCTTTACAGAATTCCATGATGTTAACACCACGTTGACCAAGGGCTGGACCAATTGGTGGTGATGGGTTGGCTTTGCCACCCGGAATCTGCAACTTAATAAAACCTACAACTTTCTTGGCCATATCATCTCCTCGGTATTAGCGACACCTCTATGGTGTCTCCCGTTAGTTAACTTTTTCTACTTGTCCAAATTCGAGCTCAACTGGCGTGGGGCGTCCAAAGATTGAAACGTTAACCTTCACTTTGCCTTTATCAGAGATAGCTTCAACCACCCCTACAAACGATGCAAATGGCCCTTCAATCACTTTCACGCTGTCACCCTCTGAGAAGTTAGCCACAGAACGTGAACGCTTGAAACCTTCAGTCATGGAGTTAGTGAGGGTTGCTGCTTCTTCGTCAGAAATTGGCATCGGCTTTTCTTTTGTACCGCCAATGAAGCCAGTGATTTTGTCTGTGTCTTTTACAAGGTGCCAGGTCTTATCATTCATTACCATTTTGATAAGAACATAACCTGGGAAGAATTTCTTCTTCATGCTTCTCTTCTTTCCATTGACGTTAGCTGTTACGCTTTCCTCAGGGACAAGAATTTCAGCAAAATATTCTGTCATGTTATGATTTACGATTCTTTCTTTCAAAGTCTTGGTAACTCTGTTTTCGAATCCACTTAATACATGGGCAACATACCACTTGAAATCAGGGGTATCTCCAAGGGCCAGAACTCTAGCTTCTGCTTGAACTTGTTCACTCATAAATTTGCCTTACTTATTAATGAGACCTAATAAAAAATTTGCACCAAAATCAAAAAAACCAAAGACAAAACCCATTATTGTTACACTGATCATAATGATAACTGTGTATTTCCAAGTTTGGTTTTTATCAGGCCATACTACCTTCACCATCTCTTGATATACATCAGAGAGGAAAACAGATGACACTGGATTTTTGAGAACAGTCACATAAGCTACTAATCCAATGATTACGCCAAGTGCCTGAGAGATAACAAAGTAATAGGGAATCTTAGATTCAAGAAGAAGCCACTCGGACATCTTTTCAAGAAAACTAATAATGATATAGCCAAGAAAAATACAAGCCACCGCAAGGGAAGCTTGAATCCATTTCTTGCCTTCGTTGTTCGAAGTCACTGCCATGAGATCCTCAATAATTTAAAGCTGAAGTTGACAACAATTATGAAAAAAAATGGATTTTGTCCAGAAATGATTTTGTCACACAACGCGTTAGCAAGCTTTGGCGGGTGCAGAGGGATTCGAACCCCCAACCTAGTGATTTGGAATCACTCGCTCTACCGTTGGAGCTATACACCCAAATCCAAAAAAAAAGCCAACCAGACTGTTACATCTGGTTGGCCGATTTAGTTGAAATTACTCAACGATATCAGAAACTGTACCTGCACCGATGGTACGGCCGCCTTCGCGAATAGCGAAACGGAGACCTTTTTCCATAGCAACAGGAGCGATCAACTCAACACCAAAAGAAGTGTTATCGCCTGGCATGATCATCTCAACGCCGTCGTTAAGAGTAATAGCACCAGTTACGTCAGTTGTACGGAAGTAGAACTGAGGGCGGTAACCTTTGAAGATTGGAGTGTGACGTCCGCCTTCATCTTTTGTGAGGATATAAACTTCACAACGGAATTTCTTGTGAGGCTTAACTGTTCCTGGCTTGATCAAACACTGACCACGCTCAATATCTTCACGCTTTGTACCGCGGAGAAGAATACCAGCATTATCACCAGCACGACCTTCATCAAGAAGCTTACGGAACATTTCGATACCTGTTACAGTTGTTTTAGCTGTATCACGGATACCGATGATTTCGATTTCTTCGCCGACCTTCACAATACCACGCTCAATACGACCAGTAACAACAGTACCACGACCAGAGATCGAGAATACGTCTTCTACAGGCATAAGGAATGCTTTCTCAACTGCGCGCTCTGGAGTTGGGATATAGCTATCAACTGCGTCCATAAGAGCACAGATTGCGTTTTCGCCAAGGTCAGCATTTGTGCCTTCAACTGCAGCAAGAGCTGAACCTTTAACTATTGGAATCTCGTCGCCTGGGAATTGGTAGCTTGAAAGAAGCTCACGAATTTCCATTTCAACGAGTTCAGCCAACTCAGGGTCTGCGATATCAATTTTGTTCATGAAAACAACGAGAGCAGGAACACCAACCTGACGAGCAAGAAGGATGTGCTCACGTGTTTGTGGCATAGGGCCGTCTGTTGCAGCAACCACGAGGATCGCTCCGTCCATCTGAGCAGCACCAGTGATCATGTTCTTCACATAGTCAGCGTGTCCTGGACAGTCAACGTGTGCATAGTGACGTGTTGCTGTTTCATATTCTACGTGAGCAGTATTAATTGTAATACCACGTGCTTTTTCTTCTGGAGCAGAATCGATGTCTGCATATGATTTTGCAGTTCCACCGTTTTTCTTCGCCATTGTCATTGTGATAGCAGCAGTCAATGTTGTTTTACCGTGGTCAACGTGACCAATGGTACCGATGTTGACGTGCGGCTTACTACGGTCAAATTTTTCCTTAGCCATGAATGGTCTCCTTCAGAAAAGTCCCAATTAAACGTTTAATCTATTAGTGAGTGCACCGAGTATGCGTCGGCCACATGCCCACTGACAATAAAATTCTCTTTCCCTCACCCATTCGAACCCGAATTGAAAGATGGAGCTCGCGGCGAGGATCGAACCCGCGACCTCTTCCTTACCAAGGAAGTGCTCTACCACTGAGCCACGCGAGCCAACAACTTTCAAAGCGAAAAATGGAGCGGGCGAAGAGGTTCGAACTCTCGACTTCCAGCTTGGAAGGCTGGCGCTCTACCAACTGAGCTACACCCGCTAACAATCGCTACAAAAACAAAATGGTGGCGCGAGGTGGATTCGAACCACCGAAGGCTGACGCCGGCAGATTTACAGTCTGCTCCCTTTAGCCACTCGGGAATCACGCCATTTTATGGAGCTGCTCACAGGAATCGAACCTGCGACCTACGGTTTACAAAACCGTTGCTCTACCAACTGAGCTAGAGCAGCTCATCAAATACAGTTTCAGCCGTACAAGAGTTCTGAATTTATAATGGGGAGACAATATTTAAGCAAGGAGAAATTCAAGGTTCTGATGAAGGAAAACAGAGCTGCAGCGCAAGAGTAGCCGCCGCTGAGACATTTAATGATTTAATTTCACCTTGGCTCGTCAGGCTTAATGTCTTGCCAACTACCCTCATTACACTGTGCGAAAGGCCATCATCTTCTGAGCCAAGTACTAAACAGACCTTATTTTTCTTGAGATCTTCACTGGTTAGCGCACTCTCAGAGTGCTCTGACAATCCCCAGACCTCCACCCCTACCTCTTTGAGTTGAGTCAGAGTGCGGGTTAAGTTGGAAGTTCGAACTAAAGGAATAAATTCCGTTGCACCAGAAGCGATTCGAAAAAAACTGGGAGTTAGCCCAAAACTTTTTTCTTGAGGAATAATCACAACGTCGACGCCAAAAAAGCTGGCAGTCCGTAAAATAGCGGCCCCATTATGTACATCTGAGATGTTATCAAGAGCTAAAATGCGAATTTTTTCAGATTTCTCTATTTTTGAGCGCAGCCAACCTGGATCCATAGACTCTAATTCATGGGCCAGCAAGAATATATTTCCGGGTACACGCTGGTACTCTAAATTTTTTTCTCTATAAAGAGCGCGAGCCTCTTCTTGAACTAAGTGGGGGGAAAGTAACTTGATCTCTGCACTGATCTCTTTTTTCTGAATTTTAGTTTTTTTCAGAAATTCAGTGAGGCCTTCATCCGTTGCGATAAGCTCAACTGGCTGGCGATTGTTGTTTTTTAAGGCAGCTGCAATTGAATGAATGCCAATAATTAAATCCATTAAGCCCACTTTCCTAGATTTTGAAGTTTCTCCTTGATAGTTCCTACTAAGGATTCACGTTTCACTTTTAGCGTCTCACCAGTCTTACGAACTTTTACTTCTATCTCTCCCGTGGCGTTAAAATCTCTCTCTCCAAGAACAACTCGTACTGGAAGACCAATAAGATCGGCATCTTTAAACATGCCCCCTGGCCCCATGCCACGATCGTCATA
>DIVA01000084.1:0-10950 GCA_002435705.1 Bacteriovoracaceae bacterium UBA6144 | reverse complement strand
GTGACGCCAATTCCATAGCATCCCATAAGAGGAGTTATGGCCTTGCCTTGAGCATTTAGGACTGTGGCGCCCATACTTTTGGTATATTTATCACCGAGCTGGAAGACATGCCCAACTTCAATTCCTTTTTTCATGACGATGGGTTGGCCATTCATCACGTCGCCGTCTTTGGCGAGACGAAGATCGAGCTGCTTAAAGCTAAGTTTCGTGTCCCGACTAGGAACGAAGCCCTTGGCGTGAAAGCCTTCTTTATTAGCCCCCACAACGTAGGAGCTGTTGAGATCGATACAGGCATCAAAGAGAATTGAGAGTTTTTCTGCCTGGTGAGTAGGCCCCATGAAGCCCTTAATCAAACCCAGAGCTTCTAACTCTCCGGCTTGAGCTGCTCTGACGTGGTCAGCATTCATGGCGTTTTTGAATTTTACTTCGTTGAGCTGATCATCGCCTAAGAGCATGACCATGTAATAGTGAACTTTTTCTCCGCGGATGACTTGCATAACCAGAGACTTGAGCGTGTGAGTGATATCCAGACCGTGAGCGGCTGCGACCTCTTCACAAGTTTTCTGATGAGGAGTCGCAAACTCATTGTAATCAGTTGCTGGCATTGGCTTGAGGTTGAGTCGAGTGGTAGGTGCCTTCTCTATATTGGCGGCGTAGCCTGTCTGAGGAACGGTAACCAAGGTATCTTCGCCGGCATCGGCGATGAGTTGAAACTCGTGCGTCTTAGCACCGCCAGCGGCCATAGCTCCCCCATCAGCCTCAACGACAATGAAATCAAGTCCCATACGTTTAAAAATAGCGACATAGGCACCGTAAATTTTTTGATAAAAAGTATCTAAGCAGTCTTTGTCCATGTGCAAAGAGTAGCCGTCTTTCATGGTGAACTCGCGGCCGCGCAAGAGTCCAAAGCGGGGACGTATTTCATCTCGAAATTTAGTATTAATTTGATATAAACAAACAGGTAACTGCTTGTAAGAATTGATCGTCTTACGGAACACGTCCGTGACACTTTCTTCGTTCGTTGGACTTACGCAAAGTTCACGTTCGGCACGATCTTTAATGCGCAACATCTGAGGCCCCATGACCTCCCAGCGTCCTGTCTCCTTCCAAAGTTCAGCAGGAGTTATCACAGGCATTTGAATCTCAAAGCAGCCAATGCGGTCATGCTCTTCTCGAATAATCTTTTCAATTTTTTTCAGGGAACGAAAGGCCATGGGGAGATAGGTGTAGAGACCTCCGGCCGTTTTATGGATGAGGCCTGCTCTCATCATCAATTGGTGTGAGGGAATTTCTGCATCATTAGGGGTTTCCTTAAGTGTCTGCCAAAAGCCTTGAGATAAACGCATGCATCCTCGATTGATAAAACGATATTTGCCTTAAATTACTTTAAGTAAGAGAGGTTGAAAAGCTTGCTTGGGATTAATTAGTGAGCGACGGCAATACTTTGAGGCAGGCGAAAAGCATCACGAGTCTCTGATTTAAGATTCGAGGCTGAAACAATCTCGTAAGCTGAAGGAGTCTCAAGGAGCTTGCGGCAAAGGATATTATGAAGATTATGACCTGATTTAAAGGTTGTGATTTTTCCTGCAATTTCATAACCCAGCAAAGAGATATCACCTATGGTATCCAGAATCTTGTGGCGAACAAATTCATTTTGGAAGCGAAGACCTTCGTTGTTAATGACTTTGAAATCATCCATCACCACAGCATTATCAAGAGATCCCCCCTTAATAAGACCCTTGCGCTTCAAAACGTCCACATCACGAGCGAAACCGAAGGTACGAGCACGGGCGATCTGATCAATGAAATTCTCACAGCTAAATTCAAAAACTTCTCTTTGCGTCTTAATCACCGGATGTGCGAACACAATGGTCGAATCAATGATCAAATTGTGGTGTGGTTCGAAGGTTGCCCATTTTCCGTCTTTTTCCACTCGAATCGGTTGAAGAATGACGAGAAATTTTTTGGATTTATTCAGGTTTCTAATGCCGGCTTCTTTAAAGAGAAAAACAAATGAAGCACCTGAACCATCCATGATAGGAATTTCTGGGCCATCAATTTCAATCAGGGCGTTATTAATACCCAAGCCGTAAAGAACGGCGAGGAGATGTTCAACGGTATGAATAGCTTCGCGGCCGGATCCAATAGTGGTGGCATTTTCAGTCGCGCCCACGCTCGTGGCATCTGCCTTCATGACTTTTGAACCTGGAATATCAGTACGAACAAACTGAATACCATAATCCGAATCAGCAGGATTAATCACCATCGTGACCTTGCGGCCTGAATGCAGACCGATTCCCGTGACTCTTACTTCTTTGGCCAGTGTTCTCTGATAAATCATTGCAGTCTCAAATAGTTACAACCCACCACTTTTGGGTATCCCGCTATATTAAATCAATTTGGATTAGATGAAACCCAGAAATTTGTGCAGGGATAACAATGTCCGACCTCGACAGTCAAGTGCTGGGAAAAATTGACTTAGTTGGGGGGAAATAGAAACTTCAAAGCCATGGGAAAGCGATAGGCCCAAGCGGCTTCATCATGTCCGCCAAGCTCGTCTATCCACCCATAAAGATTGGGGTGAGATCGGGACTGGAGAACCGCCTGAAGCTGCCTCACATCCTCTGGGCGCTCACCGTTTCGCGAGCCCATATCAATATAAATTTTTTGCGGCAGGTTCGGGCTTGTTCTATAAAGATTAATAATTTCTTTATTATTCCACCAAATGGATGGGGATAGAGCGGCAATTAATCCAAATTGAAAATGGCGATGGAGACCAGCTCTTAAGGATATCAGTCCTCCCAGAGATGAACCGATCATTGCTCTATGTTCAGGTCCTCTTTTGAGAGAGAAATCAGACTCAAGCAGTGGCAATAATTCTTCAGAAATAAAATCCAGATAGCTCTCTCCCATCCGCTCCCAAATGTATTCCTCGAGGCGATCAGGCGTATTATCAATAGCCACGACGACTACCGGTCTGACTTGCCCATTCTCAATCAATCGGTCCAAGCTTTCTTGCACCTTCCATGTTCTGCCCTGAAAAGCACGTTGAGGGTCAAATAAATTTTGACCATCGTGCATAAAAACAACTGGATAAGTTTCTTGTGGGGTGTAGTTCTTTGGCGTGTAAACAAACACATTACGGGGCTGAGAAAGGCGCGGAGACTGATAATCTTTTAAGTAAATTTGAAACTTCGCAGAAGCAAGCTGTGAAATGGTTGCGACCAAAAGAGTAACAAAGAGTTTCATTTAGTCCGCTTTAATGTGGCGAAGGGCTTCGTCTGAGAGTTGACGTCCGCGAGGAGTTCTCAAGATAAGTCCTTGTTTAAGCAAATAGGGCTCATAGACCTCTTCGATTGTTTGCTTATCTTCACCTAGAGTCGCACTAAGGGCTTCAATCCCCACAGGTCCTCCAGAGTAAATCTGCTTCATCACACTGAGAATCTTTCGGTCCATTGTATCAAGTCCCAGCTCATCAATATCCATGAGTTGCAAAGCTTTTTTTACATCAATCAGTTCGGCCTGTTTTTTCTTGTTCACCAACACATAATCGCGCACACGACGCAAGATTCGATTCGCAATCCTAGGTGTTCCTCGAGAACGGCGAGCAATTTCAAATTTAGATTCGTGATCGAGTCCAAGGTTGAGCTTGGTGGCATTGGCAGAAATAATCTTGGCAAGAACATCCGCAGGATAGAAATCAAAACTTAAATGCGCCATGAAGCGGTCGCGCAAGGGGTTCGATAAAAGGCCCGAGCGAGTGGTGGCTCCGATCAAAGTAAAGGGCAGAAGATCAATCTGCATAGTGCGGGCGCTGGCCCCTTGGCCGATCAAAATATCCAAGCGGAAATCTTCCATCGCCGAATAGAGTATTTCTTCTACGGAGATGTGCATACGATGGATTTCATCAATAAAGAGCACATCTCGCGGCTTTAAATTTGTCAGGACAGCTGCCAGGTCACCTTTCTTTTCAATGGCCGGGCCAGAAATCAAATGCATCTCGCTCCCGAGAGCACCTGCGATCAGCATCGCGAGCGAGGTTTTCCCAAGGCCTGGCGGACCAGAAAGCAGCACATGGTCCATGGCAGCGCCACGAATTTTTGCCGACTCCACCATCACAGAAATATTCGCAACGACTTTTTCCTGGCCGAGGTATTCATCGAAATTTTTCGGTCTAAGACCTGATTCAATATCACGATCAAGTTCACTGGATTGTGCCGCCACAATACGCTCCATCACTTACCTCAATTCTCTCAAAAGACTTTTCAAGAGCTCCTCGGAGCTTGCAAAAGACTTATCAGCCAAAAGCTTGTTCATTACTGGTAAAACAAATTGATCTTTATAACCCAATTCTTGGCAAGCCTGGAGTGTTTCATTCATCAATTGTTGAGATTGAGTGTCTTTAGGAGCAGCTTTCATGGTCATGGCCGGAACATTACCGGTGAGTTTTGCCATTTTATCCCGAAGCGAAAGAATTATTTGATCCGCAGATTTCTTCCCGATTCCAGGAGCCTCTTTTAGCATATTGGCATTTTCCATGGTTATCGCTTGAATCACTCCTGCGTGACCTAAATGAGCGATGAGACCAAAAGCAGTTTTGGGTCCTACGCCATTGACTTCAACTAAGAGCTCAAAAAGTCTTTTCTCTTCCAAAGAATTGAATCCAAATAGAGTTTGCGCGTCTTCGCGGATGACGTGGGAAATGAAAAGAGTCACCTCTTTGCCTGGAAGATGCGCCGTGGGAACATACACCTCATAACCCAAGCCATGGGTCGTGAGCACAATCACACGCTGAGCTTCGCTAGCGACGATTTGTCCTTGGATGTAACCGATCATAAAGAGATATCCTTCACTTTGTGACTCAAAGACCCTGCTAGGCCTCGAGATTTTTTCTGTTTTGCGGTACGAAGACTTGCAGCCCCAAGCCCAGAGCGCGAAAGCATATGACAGAAGGCAATCGCCACAGCATCAGATTCATCATGCGTGCTAAATTCAATAGGGCCCATGTGAAGCCGCAGGAGTTTCTGTACACCTTCTTTATCTGTTCCCCCATGACCGGCGACAACAGACTTAATCGCTGTGGGCGCGTATTCAGCCACCGGTTTACCTGTTTGAGTAATCGCCGCCAGCATGGCCCCGCGGGCCTGGGCGAGCTTAATCAATGAGGTGGGCGACTTGACGTAGATCAACCCTTCAAGCGCAATTTCATCTGGCTTATATTCAGTCATGAGTCTGAGGGTTTCTTCATAAATAAATTTTATGCGATCAAGAAAGTCTTCTTTTTTATTAAAACGAAGGACACCCGAAGTGATGTAATGCATTTTTCTGCCCTGCATTTCGCAAAGAGCGAATCCAGCACAGACAGAGCCTGGGTCAATGGCGAGAACTTTCATTCACAAATTAAATCAATACTCTAAGGGCTTCGTCCACTTAAGAAGCGCTGTACTTACCCTTTAAATAGGTTCCTGCGTAAAAAACGAAGGAGCCAATTATGAGTTGCGCCAGTTCGAGGCGACCATAATCTCCGTTTTTTAAACCGGCAAAGAGACAAAGTCCCACGGCGGCCATGCCAAAAAGTTGCATTCCTAGTGAGACATAAAACATTACTTTCATATCCTCCTTTCTAGCATTAGGATGTGGGTAGATTGCAATCATAAAATTCATAAAACTATGACAAAACTTTTACGTGCTCAGCCCCTGCTTGATGCTCGCTTGCCCTTGCTGCAGGCTGAGTGTGCTGATCTTAAAAAACTGGGTATTGTTCCCAAGCTGACAGTGGTTCTCGTCGGTGATAATCCTGCCTCACTGAGCTATATTTCTAATAAACGAAAAATGTGCGAAAAAGTTGGTGCGGACTTTGAGCTTCGCCAACTGGACCCAAAGATCTCTCACCAAGAATTTAAAGACATCATGTCTGCGATCAATTCTGATAAAAAAATTCATGGCTGTATTATTCAGCTCCCAGTTAGCCCACAACTACAATCTCTAAGACTTGAAGCGATGGTGAATCCAGAAAAAGACGTGGACGGGTTCCATCCCCAAAACACAGCTGATATCTATCTCGGTCGCGTCCACCAAAAATCTCTCATACCCTGCACGCCTAAAGGGATTATGAGTTTATTGCATCACTATGAAATTCCTGTACTTGGTAAGCATGCCGTTGTTATTGGTCGCTCCCAAATCGTGGGGAAGCCCATGTCGATGCTCTTGAACCTCGCCGGCGCCACTGTAACCAACTGCCATTCGTTAACCCCTGACCTTGGGGTGCTTACTCGCCAAGCCGATATCGTGGTGAGCGCCGTTGGGAAAATTAATCTTCTCGATAACACTCATTTTGATATCAAGCGCAAAACAGTAGTGATTGATGTAGGGATTAGTAAAAATCCTGATGGAAAACTTGTGGGAGATGTTAATTTCGAGGCTGTTTCCCCTCTCGTATCTGCTATAACTCCCGTTCCAGGTGGAGTGGGACCGATGACTGTATTTTCACTCATTGAAAATCTTCTGACGGCAACTCAGAATCAAAAAGGCTAAAAATGTCTGGACTACGAACCTCCCTCTATCAAAAACATGTCGATCTAAAAGCAAAAATTGTTGATTTCGCCGGCTGGGATATGCCTGTTCAATATACATCAGTTAAAGAAGAAGTCCTTGCTGTGCGCCAAGGCGCTGGTGTGTTTGATGTGTCTCATATGGGTGAGTTTTTTGTTGAAGGGCCTCAGGCGGAAGCTTTCGTTGATCACCTTGTGACCAATAATATTTCAGAAGCTCCTACTGGCAAAGCTATCTACTCTCCCCTTTGTCGCGAAAACGGCACTGTGATAGATGACCTTATTGTTTATAAACTAGCTCCGGCCAAGATTCTCATTTGTGTGAATGCTTCCAACATTGACAAGGATTTCAATTGGATGAAATCCCAAGTTAAGAACTTCGACATAAAATTAACAAATAATTCCTCAGACTTTTCTCTCTTAGCACTCCAAGGGCCTAAATCTGAAACTGTTTTAAAATCTATTATCCCGGTCTTACCCCAGCTTGAGTATTACTCAGTTGCTGAAGCTCAGTGCCAAGACCAGTCCTATATATTAGCCAGAACTGGCTACACGGGCGAAGACGGGTATGAAATCTTTGGGAATCACCAAATGATCTCAAAGTTATGGGATGAACTGATGAAACAGGGAGTAACACCTTGTGGACTGGCCGCGCGGGATGTCTTGCGCCTTGAGGTCGGTTACCCACTCTACGGCCATGAACTCAACGACGAGATCACCCCACTTGATGCTGCTCTGGCCTGGACAGTAAAATTAAATAAAAAAAGCTTTATTGGCCTTGAGGCCCTTAAGGATTATAAGCCGCGCTTTAAAACTGTTAAATTTATCCTAGAAAAAGGGATCCCTCGCGAGGGCTATCCCGTTTTAAATGAAGCTGGCGAAGAGATCGGAACGGTGACATCAGGCACCATGTCCGTTGTACTCAATAAAGGAGTTGCAATGGCTCGTGTTAAATTAGATAAATTCAACTCTCAGCAAAATTTCTTTATCGGAATTCGCCAAAACACATATACTGCCACATACACCACGAAAGCTTTCGTGCAAGGAGGACATAAATAATGGCCACTCAAATACCCACCAACCTGAAATACACCAAAGAACATGAATGGGCGCTGATCGAAGGCGACACTGTAACTATTGGGATTACTGATTTTGCTCAGTCTGCGTTGGGCGACATCGTTTTCGTTGAAGTCCCGGATGTGGGCTCAGAAATCACCCAAGGCTCTACTTTTGGCGTGGTGGAATCAATAAAATCAGTAAGTGATCTTTATGCTCCTATTACCGGCACAGTCATTGAGAAAAATTCTGATGTCGAAGGAAGCCCAGAAAAAATCAATGAGGGCTCTTATGAAGCCTGGCTCATCAAAGTCAAGGTTAAAAACTCTCAAGAATTAAACTCATTACTCTCTGCTGCTGATTACCAAAACTTTTGCCAATCTCAAGGTTAATTTTTAGTTCGGTGCGCTCGTCGCGCCGAACATTCTTTTTTTTATTTAGCAAAATCCACTTTTAATCGTATTTGAAATTTTGAGAATGAAAAATTTATTTCTTTGCTCTTCTTCTCTTTACGAACACACATCAGATGAAGATACTACGCACCTGCCTTTATCAGTTACATGAATCGATTAGGACATTCGCACTTATGGAATCTATCCAGCTTCTCAATACGGCCATCATCAAATCAAAAGAGCAAAAAATCTCTCATTCATTTGAAGAACGTCTGACAAAATTGAATGAGTCACCCGTTATCGAACATCTCAACAAGTCTATTGCTCAACTTGCTGAGTCTCAAAAAATTTCTCGTGACCAAGCTGCACTCATGGTGGTGGAAGCTATCCGTGAACTTGATAGTATTTGGTCTGATTATGTTGTTATGGAAGGAATTGATCGCCTCAAAGGAATCTTGAGAGCGACTCACACACACTAGTTCCTAGCTCTTAACGACAAAGCCCCATTCAATAGTTGCTTTACCATTCACAATCAATCCTTGTGGAGGATTTGGGAATGGTCCAGCAGCCTTGAATGAGTCTATGGCTGCATCATCTAACTCCCGCACACCACTAGAACTCTTCACTTGTACCTGAATGATCTGCCCGTCTGCACTCATGGTGATGACGAGGGATGTGACATATTGATCCGAGGCAGGGAGTCTGCGACCTGACTTATAAAGAGCTTCAGCTTTATCTTTGAGAGATTTCCCCCAAAATTGTTCGAGTTTTCCACGGATACGGTTAAAGAATCCGTAGTACTTATACTCAACCGTATTGAGCTGAGTGAAATCCCCCAGGGCCACATCTTCAATGTAATCATTCGTGCTCGAAAGTCCTTGAGATTTTTCATCACCGTTTTCAAGACCTTTCTTGGCAAAGCTGGCCGGCGCTCTCTGGACTTTAGGAGAGCCGAGATCTTGGGCCCCGAGATCACTGAGTTTCAAGTCTTTGAGTGCTTTCTTCTGTGATTGAGCTTTTTGTGCTTGAGGATCAATACTAGAATTACCTTTAGCGGCTTTATTGAAAGTATCGATAGTCTTGGCCACTGTCTGTCTGTCATAAGAGCGATCTGTCTCTCCGAGAAAAGCTAGATCTTTGGGTTTTTCTTTTTTACCCGAGTCTTCATTTTGTACAATTTGTTTTTTGGCCTTAAAGCTGCTCCATTCTTCTGGAGTCATAGGGATGACGTTGATCTCAGTCTCACTCTCTTCGGGCTTCCAAACTGCAATAGAATGACGAATCTCAGTCCAAAAACTCACAAAATGCAAAGCAAGTACGAAGGCAACGAATCCCGCAAGACGTTTATCGATATTAATTGTGAGATGCATTTGTTGAGCCCTCGCCTATTTAGCACAAGAGTCTCATCGGCAGATAGATGCAAATTTTTAACCTTATACAGAATGAGAAGGTAGGGTCTGAGCCCTACCTAAATACTCAGGTTATCCATGGATCAGTTTAAAATATTACTGGTTTAGATAGTAATCGCCATCTTCAAGAGCGTCCTGAACCTTGGGCGTACCATCTTCATTAAGCTCTTCAACAGCCGCTTGCGAGAAAGGGTCCATCACATCAACAAATGTCTCCATAAAGCCACTTGCTTCACCTGTTCGTAATGGTCTCCCTGTTTCTTTGTTAACCATGACGTTGAGGATACCTTCAGGGGCCACAAAATCTGGTGCACCGTATTTCGCAATTCCCAACTTCATCACATCCTTCCAGATAGGAAGAGCCGTTCTTCCGCCAGTTTCACCATTCCCAAGAGTCATATTGTTATCAAAGCCCACCCATGCGCCCGTAACAATAGATCCTGAATAGCCTACGAACAAAGCATCAACGAAATTATTTGTTGTTCCTGTTTTACCAGCAATGTTTGCGGAAATCTCCTTCGCTCCTGCACCTGTGCCGTACAATATGACCCCCTCAAGGAGCTTCGTCATAACGTGGGCAAGTCTTGGATCATAGACTTGTTTTGAGGATAGATTTTTCTTCCACTCATCTAATTTTTTATTTTCATCAGTCACATCATCTGGATTGCTCTCTGCTATCTGGTCTTTTGTTTCAGATGAGGATTGATTTAAATCTTCTCCAATATCATAACTTTTCCCATTCCTGTCTTTAACAGAGATTATCGACTTCATGGATACTCTCTGCCCGCCGTTTGCAAAAACTCCATATCCTTGCACCAGCTCAGCGAGACTAATTCCAAATGAGCCAAGACTAATACTCATATCTCGAGGTAGATCAACCTTCATTCCAAAACGCTCAACGAAGCTTACGATTTCCGGTACTCCAACATCTTGCAGAATCTTGATGGTCGGAATATTACGACTTACTTCGAGTGCACGCCTAAAAGTCATCTGACCCTGAAACTCTCCATCATAGTTACGAGGCTTCCAACTTAAGTTATCAGTACTCCCTCCAAGTGCCTGAGGTGTATCCAGCAGAATCTTACTCGGGTGATAGCCCTTTTCTAAGGCAGCAGCATAAATGAATGGTTTAAAGGCAGACCCCGGTTGACGAAGTGATTGGAGAACACGATTGAATTGACTCTTAGAAAAATCTGACCCACCAACCATGGCCAAGACATGTCCGTTTCTGGGATCAAGGGCGATGGTTGCTCCCTCCGCATCGGGTTTCTGATCAAGAGCTGCCACTAGCATCTTCTGGTTTTGGAGAAGCTTCGTGAGCTGGACATCTTTGTTTTTTTTCTTATAGTCCTCAGAGATGAAAGGCCAAATTGATTGATTCAATTCAGAGATCGTTACTTGGATCTGATCACCCTTTTTAAAAATGGTTGAGGGCTTCGTCACTGGGGGATACCATTTGGGTTCTTCATCTAACTTTCTTAAGTGAGCCCAACTGAAGCCTGATTCTGGAATGATTGTACGTGCACCACCGATAGAAATGTA
>DIVA01000012.1:2069-3388 GCA_002435705.1 Bacteriovoracaceae bacterium UBA6144 | reverse complement strand
CGTGTTGGTTTTCTTACTTGTGATAAATTTCGCAGAGTCACTGAGGGATTAGCAGCAAAGTGGCTCGTGATCTTAGAGCGATAGGACTCTGGAATCCATTGCTGCATCTCCTCGGCACTGAGCATATTCTCTTTGCAGGAGTTTTCTCCCAGTCCTGCGAGATAATACTTAAACTTGTTGTAGTCAGGGTGCTCTTTGAGACGAGTGGATATGCGACAAAAATTTTGTCCTGACATCTGATCAAAGGCCGCTTGCGAGGGCCCTGTGTACCTTGCCGTTTTATCATCAAAGTTAGACTGCCCAAGGCCTTCTTTATACGGATAGTGAGGAATACGATAGAATCCTTCTTCTTCTGTCCGACGGCGAATCATCTCTAACTGCTCACGCGGAGTCATCTGCGAAACCGGAGGTGTGCGATCAGCAAACTGAATTTTGTCATCCACAGGAATATCCAGCATGGCCAATCGATCATTGGGCTTATTCTCTTTCGCAGATACGACTTGATCCAGGAATGAAAGATACGCCCTGCCGTCAGTGCCAATTTTACGATCAGGTCCTTCTACGTACTCTTCGTCTCGCGCGTGCATCTCAAGCATGTCATCGCGTGAAGGCACGACTCCAGACCAGGCCCGGTAGGTGTCCCAGTTGGGTCTTGGATCAGGCTGCTTATGGCAGGAGATACATTTTTCTCCTGTGCCATCCATGTGGCGCTTATTTTTATCAAAGTCGAGTTCCATAAATTCATACTTTGCCTTCTTTCCATTCCAGCGCATGATCTCGAGCGTTGAATAGGTCGGCTCATTGGGGTCAGTATTGAATGTGACCCAAAGCTCAGAGTTTGGGGACTTAAGAGCGATGCGAGGATACATTTTGCCATCTCGAACCGTAGTGGGTTGCAAACTCTCCGACTCACCAATCACGATGAAATTTAAACCATTTCCACCGGCCGGGTTATTCGATTTCATCATGTCTTTAATTCGCGCAAGCGTGTTCTCAAGTGTCACTCCGGGCTTGATCCTCGCCTTACCACCAAAACTCTCGCTCCAATGATCACCACTTTTGGGCTGGCCAGTGATATCAGCGATGAGATCATTAAACTGGTTTTGCAATCCTTGTTCACATTCACCACAAGCCAGATTCGATCCTTCGGGGCGACAGTTTCGATTAAGGCTCGAAGAGCCTACCTCTATGGGCTGAAACCCCATTGAACTATCTGAGGTTTGTTTTTCGAACTCGGACATCATACCACCCATCCCGAAGCCCCCAAGGCCCAGGTTCTTCATCGGACCCGCTGGATAGTCTTGTGGGGCCGGAGCTTC
>DIVA01000012.1:0-1965 GCA_002435705.1 Bacteriovoracaceae bacterium UBA6144 | reverse complement strand
GAAGCAGGAAGAGGAAAAATTTGATCAACACCAGGTCTTACTCCTAATACTCTCGAAGAAAAATACTGACCACTATGGCCAAAAACAATGAAGTCTCCAGCGCTAAGAGGATCAGCTGATCCCTCGGGCATGGGATCCAGTGGTAGCTCTTGGTAATAAATCACTCTTTTGATAACAAGCCCCGCGGTCCCAAGTTTTTTTCCACCACGCTCAAAATGATCGGCATGAATCTCACCCCAGAACACTTGGTCTCCGCTGGCTTTTGCAAGACAAGTGAGTTGAGGAATTTTAAAATCAGTAGAACTTTCCGCTCGATTGGCCGGATTAGAAGAGGGGGCAAACGTAGCGAAACTTCCATTCGCTAGTTTTTGCTTAAGGCCCTCTTTCAAGCTTGAAGCATTCGCTGGGAACTCGACCTCATAGATCGCCTGATAGTTGTGAGGAGGAGCGTAGAGCGGAAGATGAGAGAGATAGAAAGGCCCTTGGCCGAAAAGCAAATGGCCATGGTAGCCGCTCATGACCTGCGAGAATTTTTCATCACTACAATCCTGAGAATGAGTATTGCAAGCCTGCTGCGAGCCGACTGAAGTTAACGGTAACTGAGTCGCAATATTTTGTGCCACATCTTTTAAAAGATCATGCGCCCAAAGAGGACTAGAGAGGAATAGTAAAATCGTCGCGACGAACACTCGATGCCTCCCCTTGCATAATTTGATGGAGCTCATCAAGATGTCTTTGATAGAGTGGAAGTGGATGCTCCTCAGGCTGATAAGTAGAACCATAAGGATAATCCTTACCGGGAGTGTTAGTCATTTCAACATGCGAGCCGAGAATATTTCTCACAGGATTTTTACCTGTGAAAGTTTTGAGTCTGGAAACGCTCTCTCGAAAAGTTCCCCAAGCACTTTGGGATAAAAAAATATTTCCAGGATAGAGACTATCACCAGTTAAGAGATCTCCAGTGGCATGATCATAAAAAGCCACGCTGCTGGCTTCGTGGCCTGGAATGGGGATGACTGAAAGTTTTCTTCCTCCCAGATCAAGACTTCCGACACCATTTGGCCAATCGCTAATCCCAAAAGCTTTACCGACACTCTCTGGGTCATGCCCCACAACTGTTGTGTTCGGGCGACCATAAAAGAAGTAATCACCTTGGACGTGGTCTCCGTGAGCATGGCCGTGTCCTACGGTGAGATGAATCGATCGACCTGTTTCTTTTTCTTTACGCGCGAGGATCCCATCAATCAGGGAGCGAAGTGGAAAATCATCAGCACTGTGACTGTCGCCGGTATCATGAAGAAACGCACCTGACTCTCCAATCATGAGATACATAAAGGGGGCCTCAGAGGTGATGCATTTATTTTGTCGAATGATGAAATAGCCAGGGTTCACTTCAAGCAGATCATACTTTGGCTCACGAGCACCTGGAGCGTCACAATCGGGAGCTCCATGGATCCATTTCTTGCTAGCAATTAAACTTGATTCTGCATCTAGAGGAGTAGCTGGGATTTGCTGCTGAAGGCATCCATGTTCGAGATCCCCCACTTGCATTTGGGGTTGACCTAAAAGACGGATGACTTTTCTTGCCACACCTTTTTGTAAAGCTGAACAAGCTGAACCACAGGCCCACACACCCGGTGAAACAAGTAATGTCATGATGGCAGTAAATAGAAAAGACAACCCAAACCTCCTCAATTATTTTATCTGAGGAGCGCATATGAGACAAAACATAGATAAGGGGATTAATTTACCGGCAAAAATCCGACCAAAACAATCAGGAACACCCTTTTAAAATACTGAATTACCATTTACGAACTCCTAAGCTTATTACAACTCAGGACAGAGTTCGTCCCAATTTTGAATAACCTCATTAATCTTTGCTGAAACAACTAACCTGTGAACTTCTTTGCTTTGATGACAATGATAATAAACCATATGAAATAAAGTAACTGCCGGATTACTTGA
>DIVA01000099.1 GCA_002435705.1 Bacteriovoracaceae bacterium UBA6144 | reverse complement strand
CCCCTTTTTTTTGCCTTACTGCTGATGAGGCAAGTAGATCATGAATTCCTCTGCGATTTTTTGTCACAAGACTTATCAGAGCACCAAACATAAATGTGATCATCCATAAAAATGTTTTCCCCACAAACTCTCTTAGGGCCGCTTGCCACCATGAAAGTCTCTTGTAGGTTTTAAAATCTTGCACCTCAAGGCCCATGGCAAGTTTTCCAGGTGTGCCACCTTTTCTGCAAACGAGATAGATAATAAAGATAAGATTGATGATAAAGAAACTGAGAAACTCATAATGTACACCAGCATCAGCTTGCAGTCTCAGGGTTGCTCCTAAAAGTTGTTCAGGATTATTCTGTGCAGCGATCTCTTCAATAAGTTTTAATTCATCCACGGTGAGATCACGAGAAATGCCGACTATTTTTGATATAAATGAAAAAGCATAACGAAGCACCGCAAACACTACCAGGTCAATGAGTAGGGCAAGGGTTCGAGATAGGTTACTAGCACGCTCAAACATAATAACTCCTGTTAGGGAGATTATACTCGTTTAGCGACTTGGACGAAAACGATTTCCTTCATCTCCATTAACTCCCATTAAATAAGTCTCTTCTTCCCCGTTGGAAGCCTCGATTCTGTTCATGATCGTTTGCCAGCTGGGAAGGTGGCCTTTTACAAAGGGAGTAAGGAACGCAGTCATATTTGAGACCGAGGTGCTCGTGAGTGTGGGAAGGCCTGAGGTGATGATGTCTAGATTACTCTTGCCGCCTGGTTTCGCTGCAAAATACTTCGCATTGAAGTAGGGGTATGAGCTACATCCATTAAAAAAGAAAATTTGATAATTTGAATTAAACTTAAAGCGAGGCAAGAGGTCGAGGTCAAGGTTGCCGCCGAGGCCTGAGTGCCCGTCGTAAGCGACGATATCGTCTTCACGAAAGGCTTTGACAATTTCCTGGTGAAAGATCTTATCACTCGCACCAAGATCCGTGTCGGTTAGCCAAATGGTGAGATCCAAATTTTGTTTGCTGCCGAGTTGAGTTTTTATTTCTCCAACGAAATGGGCTTTCCAGTTAATTCCAGCCCGCTCCTCACCAGCAAATTCAAGTCCCATATCTTTGAGAATCTGAACCTGTTCTCTAAAGGCATAGGCTCCAAAATCTCTATTGGTGGGTTTATTAATATATCCAAAAAAGACGCTTATTTTTAGAGTTGGTTTTTTGTAGAGTTGATCATACTCAGGATAAGTCGATTTTGTGTTGGGGAGCAGTTGTAGTTGCCCTTTTAGGCGCAGCACATCTGTAGAGTTGCCTTTTAAAGGACATCCTTCCTTATCCGGATCCCAGAAGTAGAAGAAGTCTCCTTCTGAATCATAGGTCGTGTCAGTGCAGCGATTTTTACCGTTAACCACGCCTCTCTGGTAGATGGTTGCCAGATCAAAAGGTAAGTTTAAGGGCACGATCGCTTTACCATCTCGACCAAAGACGTTGCGATGAAAATTAACTCGTCCGACAAATTGGTAGGTTACAACCAATCCTTCATCATTTTTGAACTCACTTTTAAGCACAATTCGATTATCCTCTCCGAGTACTCCAGGATAACGAAATTTTTCAAGGTGAGTCGCGGCTTGAAAATGACCGATGAGATGGTTGATTTGCTGATTGATAGCTTGTTTCTTTCCGGTGGTGCTTAAAGCTTGGGTCAGAAGAATGCGGCCTTCAAAGTTTAAGAGGGCTTCTGTGGATTTGGCGCCATAGTACTTGTCTTCAGCTAAACAACTTAAAGACAATAAGCTTAGGATCAAACTCAGATACTTCATAGGTGGACCCTCGGGATACAATTTGTTATAAATCTCATAGGAGAGGCGGGGGGAGTTGTCACGGACACCGATCTCGACACTATATTATTTACATCATCCAGGTTTGTAAGAATGCAGAAACTCAAAGTAGAGTGGTGGATTTATCTCAAGACCCTCGCCTGGGTTGGGCCCTTTTCGTTGGTGAGCTATTTTTATACGAACTGGCGTACTGATCAGGTTATACGCGGATTTGATGTGTATTTTGATTACGAGTTAAGGCTTCCGTTTTTTGCGCCTGCTGCCTACCTATACTGTTTACTGCCTTTATTGCTTCTGCTTCCACCCTGTATCCTTTCAGAGAAACTGCTAAAAATTTTTTTGCGACAACTCTTCATTGGCTGCTTGCTCGCTCTGGCATTTTTTTATATCTTCCCGGCTCCGCTGGCATTCATTCGACCGGAGCCTTTAAATAATGTTTTGGGGTTTATTTATAGTATAGACCGTCCCAATAATGCTTCGTTCTCTCTCTTTCAATTTTATCTAGCACTCATTACCCTTGCGTGTTTTAGTCAGCTTGCGAGTTTTAAAAGATTATTGTTGGTGAGTGTTAGTGTGTTGATGGCTCTCTCTGGACCATTAATCTGGCAGCAACATCTTATGGGAATAATGACAGCTTGGGTGAGTGCTATTGTGCTGCGATTGTCGATCAGAGATATCGCTGATCCAACATAAACTTTGATGGATCTGCCGCGGTGATCGTTTTATAGAAGTTCATGATTTTTTTCATGTCTGATTCGAAATCTTCTGTATGGATGACCGGACCTAGCCCTGCGATTTTTCTTTTATAATCAGCAAAGCCAAGCACGATAGGAACACCCGCCTTATGAGCGATATGCCAAAAGCCTGATTTCCACTCACTATTAGCGGAGCGGGTTCCCTCTGGAGCGATCATCAGCACCAGGTCTTTGTATTCTTTGAAAAGCTGAGCCATGACATCAGTGGTACTTGAGACTTCTCCTGTTTTAATCCTAGAGCGGTCTACACCAATGGCGCCGATAGGTTTAAAAAAGAGGTTAAGTGGGAATTTGAGCCAGTCATTCTTGATCACGAACTTTGCTTTGTTGCCAGACTTATAGGCGACACTCATGGCTGGGACAAAATCCCAATTGGAGGTATGGGGAGCACCAACCATGACAAAAGACTTCACTTCTTGATTAAGAAGGTTCTGATAACGCCAACCTTTTATAAGAAAAATGAGGTAACAGATGAATTTAACCATGGCTTATAGTACATCATAATAGCTCAGCAAGCTATCCTCTTCCGTCTCCCATTCAATGCTCTCGGCTATAAAGACACTTTCCATATAAAGAGGCTCTTGGATTATGGGTGAGACTATAAAAAAAAGAATCGTTGCGGCAGCGACTCCCACTGAAAGCCACGGTACCAATCTTATCTTTCCAATCCGTGGAATCTCACTTGGAGCTTTTAGGGCTGGCTTATGCTCACGCATAAAATGATCAAGTTTTTCAAAATCCCTCATACATCAAAACCTTGTTGAAGTAGAATCTGTTTCAGTGCGCCCTTTGCCTTAAAGAGTCTGGACTTCACTGTGCCCTCAGGAATCTTTAAAATAATGCCCATTTCTTTTTGCGTGAGATCATCATAATAATGAAGCATGAGAAGCGCTCTCGTGTCTTCGTCTAACTGACTCAGACCTTCACGCACGGCCCTTGTCTCAGGAGACTCTGTTTTATCGATAGTCTCATTGATTTCATTCCACTCTATTGAGTGTCTATGAGAGCGTAACCAGTCTCGGGCCGTGTTCAAGGCCACCGAGTAGACCCATGTTTTGAGTGTACTCTTAAATCCAAACTGCGGGAGGGCCTTCCATGCTTTAAGAAATGACTCTTGGGTCAGTTCTTCGGCGACACTTGAGTTCTTGACCATTCCTTGGATAAATCTCTGTAGGCTAGCTGCGTGCGAGCGATACAGAGATTTAAAATTTTCTTGGGACTTATTAAAGAGCATTTTTTACTCGTCTTCGCTCTTCCAGTTTTTAAACTTCGATCGCCATTCTTTTTTACGCCCTTTATGCAGCTCATGGAATTTTGTGATTTGAGTTTCATCGAGCTGCTCACGGATGCTGAGCATTGTTTCAAAACGCTTGCGACTCATTTCACTTTTGAGAGTTTCAAGCTTGTTAAATTTAAGCTGCAAATCGGCTTTAGAAACCTTGGGATTTCCCAGTGAATCGTGTAAGTCGGCTCTCGCTGCTTTCATCTGTGATCTCATCTCTTGGTGATTCGACTTACTACTTTTGCGGATCTCTTTTATCTTTTGCAACTGCTCATCCGTCAGGTTGAGCTCTGATTTCATTTTTTGAGCGAATTCTCCTTTGGCTTTTCCTTTACCTAATCCAAGTGCCATGGCAGGGGATGAGATAAGGGAGAAGAAGAGAGTTGTGAGAAAAATATTTTTCATATGGGACCTCCAAAATGGATCCAAAAAAATTGGATACACTTGTTAGACGAGACTGAGCTTGAAAAGGTTCATTCATCTTAACATGCCAAGGATTCTCTCTACTTATGCGTTTCATCCTGGGTAGCTTTTGCCCCGACTATGCTTGCGTCATTTTATGGTGAGATAATTTGACGTGATACTGGGGTGTTCTGGGAGGGACATCCTTCAACCGTGCTGCCAAGGAAGGTGCCGCTTGAAGATTACTCTCTTGATGTTAGTGTCGTTACTATTATTGGCGTCCTGTGATCCGGTGCCTGAGGAGTGTAGCAAAACTCAATCACAAAATGAGTCAGATACACAGGTGGCGGATATTAAGCCTGCCGGATGTACTCCGGTTGAGGAGATCCCAGACGAGGTTGTTACCACCCCTCCAGTCGAAGAGGGGCCTGTGGACGCTGAACTGCCATCGGGGGTTGCGGCTTTTGGGGCCAATGTCAGTTACACCAACTTCACTTCTGCTGACATAGATAAGGTTCAACAAGCTCTGATTTTCATTCAGCGAATTATCCGAACGAGCGAGTTTCGTGATCGAGTTTTAAAACATACATTTGAGGGAAAACTGCAGTTCGCCAATAACAATGGACTCAGCAATGCTCAGATTTACCAAGCTTTGGTAGATGGTTCAGAAGAACTCAAGCCCGGGGCTAATTACAAAATGGACCTAGAGCTAGAGCTTTATACAAATAATTTTACCAGCACAGTCGGTTATACCTATCCCAATACCCTTAGGATTTGGATGAATCGAAAGTTTTTTAATCGATATAGTTCTGAAGAAGTGGCCCGCAATGTATTTCATGAATGGACGCACAAGTTGGGCTTTGGCCATGACTCAAGTGCCACAGCAAGAAGACCCTATTCAGTTCCCTATGCCCTTGGATCGATTATTCAGGAAATGGCTTTTAATCTACAGTAAGTTCAATGATGCTGTTGGCGAGAATGAAAATTCCTGCGAGCAGCATCATCCACCCTAAAATGAGTTTAATCCTCTCCGGTGGGATTTTTGTATTGATTCGATTACCGAGAAGAGATCCCGCTAAAAAACCCACAGAGATGGGGAGCGCCAGATCCCAGTGCAATCTTCCAAAGCTCCAATGTGAAATACTAGCGGTGAGACTTGTGAACACAATCATAAAGAGAGCGGTCGCCGTCGCTCTCTTTGGCGGCATTTTAAAAATGTGAATCATCACTGGCGTTTTAACGATGCCCCCTCCGATTCCAAAGAGTCCTGCGATGACACCGGAGAATAATCCAAAGAAGCTGAGAGCACTGAGGCTCACGGAATAATCTTTGCGTTTCACAAGTGGGGGGATGGAGTTGAGCTTAACCGCCAGTGAACTCTCTTGCCTCGACTGACTGAGCATTTTTTGTGCCATAAAAAAGATCAGGCCACAAAAGAGAATCTTTAGCGGCAATACAGGAAGATGGTTGATAAGAATGGCTCCACCAATGGCACCGATGATGGTCGGGATCTCAAGAGTAATGCCGGCGAAGTAGTCGATGTTCTTGAGACGAGCATTAAAGTATGTCGAGAGTAGCGCAGCTGGGAGCAGACAAAATGTAATGGCAGCGATGGCTTCCTTGAGAGGGATGTTAAAACCATAAACGAGCAGAGGCACCATAAAAACGCCACCACCAATCCCTGCCAAAGTACCTAGGGTGCTGACAGTCAGTGCAATAGGGAGAGCGATGAAGAGTTGTGTGAGTGAGAGCATATGATCTGAGCCTTTTATAACTCAGATCATATTCCAGTGACTTTTAATTTAGTAGCGAGAAATGGCTTCAGAAGCATTTTTAAGATTTAAGCGTCCACCTGTTACGGTTTTCCCTCTCAGATCACTCAAAGCATCTGTGGTTTTAAGCATGATTTCTTTGAGTTTTAAGGCCGCACTTGCTGGTTGCTCTTTGGCGAGACTCACAAAATTTTGCGAAGCCACAGAATGCATGAGAGCTACCGCACCAGCCACGTGAGGAGTGGCCATGGAAGTCCCTGTGAGGTTGCTGGTTTTATTTCCAGGCACAGTTGAGAGCACATCGGTCCCAGGCGCTCCCAGATCGACAGTCTTCAGCCCCCAGCCAGCTTGATTAAAAAGTTTATCCTGCTTCGTCGTATTCGTCACAGAGATGATATAGTTTGACTCACAGCTCGTCGGAACATCTCCGGTGTTATCGATATCCCAAGCTTGGTTTGCTGTCGCAGCCGCAGAGAGGATTCCAACTTCACCCATTGCATTGTACACATCATTCCAGACTTTATAGCGTGCATCTGAGCAGCGTGCTCCATCAATCCCAAAGCTCGAATTGGTTACAACAACATTAGCACCTCGTGAACCTTTGGACTCAAGCCATGCTTTTTTCTGCTCAAGAGCATAGTTGTAGCCCTTTAAGACAACTGCAATATCTCCAGATGAAGCAGCAATCGGCATGATTTTTACATTCCAGTTTACTCCACTGACTTGACGACCGTTGTTGCCTTCAGCACCTACGATACCAGAGACGTGAGTCCCGTGCATTCCAGCTGGAATATTTCCTGAGTTGTTATACCCATTCCATCCATGGACATCATCCACGTATCCATTTTTATCGTCATCCACACCATTGCCAGGAATTTCAGCGGTATTAACCCAGAGGTTATTCACAAGGTCAGGGTGTGTGGTATCAGTTCCATTATCAACCA
>DIVA01000120.1 GCA_002435705.1 Bacteriovoracaceae bacterium UBA6144 | reverse complement strand
CGAGAAAGAACCCCACCGGGGACAAATCGAGTGTTTATTTGGATTAAGTCTATTTAGGGTTGAGAGTTCTTAGGCCTTGAGTTTTTTATGGCATCTGTTTCTCCCAGGATACCATCAATAAAAGTTTGATCGACTATTGGGCTATCACCTGATCCAAGTTGTGTGGATCCTGAGGCAAGACCCGTGAGCCCCTCGAGTGAAGTGTTTCCTGATAATTCCCGTTGTAATGCTCTAACGTTGGTACCTGCTGATTCATATTTACCGTCTTGATTCTTTTTCTCAATATCAAGAAAGCTTGTTACTACGTTGTTAAATAGCATTAGCTGTTTGAAGTCATTACCACGATTTTGAATATCTGCTTTAATTTCTTTAACTTTATTCTGTCTCGTGGCATCGTCGCCCACTAGTTGCTTTCTCTCGAAGGCCTTAGAGAGTTCTCCGAAAGTTGCTTCTCTTTGAGACTCGAAACGTTGAGCTGCATCGCGAACAATTTCATTCGCATTTGCTCCATCTTCCACTTTCTTTGCAAGGTCGAGGTAGCCCTTACCCTTCAAAAAAGCAATGAGCTTGTCCTTGTCGTTTTCAACGCTTTTCAGTTTCTTCACTTCAATAGCAGTTGTAGCAGCATAACTAGCAGCTGTGTTCGCAAAACGTGATGTTTCATCTTCTCCATAGGCGAAGTCCTCGCAATTTTCTTTGGTAGGACTATTGATACAATCCTCAGAGACCTCATCTCCAAATTTGATATTATCTATATCCTTTGAACTCAATGAGGTTAGATCATCTATCCCTTGCTCTCCGCCTTGATAGACGTTGTCTGTTGGTACGTTTCTACCTTGATTACGCGCTACAACTTTCCCACCACCATAATCAGATCTTAGGAGTGCTTGCTGACGGTTTGTTGCCGTCAGGTTTCCTCGGTATCCGCGAAGCCTCGCCTCAACATGACACGAATTCCTTCCGCGATTAGGCTCTTTAATTTTTGTAGATCCCAATGTCACTTCAGTTGTTGTGCCTTCTACGCAAATTGACTCATAAGAGCCTGAGTTGCTTGGAATGCCGATACAATTAGGAGCCTCTTTTCCTAGGGCGAGGGCAGAGTTTTTTCGAAACTCGCATTCACATTCTTTATAGATTTTACAAAGACTCGGGATAAGTGAAGAGCAGGTTTTATAAACATCTCCAAGTTCTTCTTTTATTTTATTTGGATCTTTTGTACGGGGATCAGAAGTACCAATCACCTCAAGCATGAAGGTTTCGTATACTTTATTTGGATCAACTGGTGGGTCATTGGGGCCAGGAGTTGATCTTGGAGTTGAATAAGTATCAGTATATTTACTAGGATCTGTTTCTTTGCTCTTCAATTGATTAAAGTAACTCGATCTGCTGGTTGGACTAGGGCGAGCATTCAGGCTATTCACGCAGTAATTTGAGAGCTCAAGTAAAACACTTTTACCAAGTTGCGATTCGTAAATATCAAAAAACAAAGATTGATCTACGACCATCCGATCTCTTTTCCCATTCTTTGTTACGTAAAATGCATCCTCAAACTTAGATGAAAAGAAATCTACAACAGCTTTGCTTCCCTTTCCCTTAACTAAACCAAAATCTCTCAAGCCGAGTTTTTCAGAAAGTGCTTCTAAATCCTCTGGTTTTACACTTTCCAGCTCAGTTTTCACGCAATTAGATGCGTTGACTTGAGCTTGGCGAATTTTTTCTCGTATCTGCTCTTTGGTTCCAGAATTTAAGTCACTCTCTTTTACAAGGTTGTTGCTATCTTCAAGGCATTTTGCAATTTGTGGAACATCCGCAAATTGTCGAGTTACTCTTGATTCAACAACTGTGGAGATTGCTCTATTTGCCAGATCATTGATCGGGAGGCTTTCTTGCTTGGTTGCTTCTTCAACCTCAGCCATTGCAAAAAATGTAAGTAATATCCAAATCATGGGTTAATTTTAACCCAACTTCTGTATTTGGCTTAGAGGGGGAAGAATATGACTTGTACCGGGGCCTGAAATCTCAATAGCTTCGGCTACATAGCGTCGGAGCTCATCCCAAAGAGGGTTTTCATATCACGCAATAATTTGTGGCTTTTTCCTAGATAGATCCATTGTCTGACGAATCCGATCATCATTGCCACCATAAACCCGTAAATCACACCAGAGTGGACAACTTTTCTGACCAGGCCCGTATCGTGTGCGCCTCCAAGCAAAAATCCAATAGAGCCCAAAATCAGCATGAGGATTGTCCAAGGAATGGTCTGGCGCTTACTGAGGCTTGATTCGTGAACAAAACGAGCAACTTTCTTTTTGTAGGGTTCAAGGTCTGTGGGTGGCTCATCAAAAAGCTCATGAAGGTTATCTGCTGAGTGGAGCGCGTTCCAAACGTTTTCAACTAAGCGGGCCACACCAATAAAGTAGAACATGACAAAAGCTTGTATAAAGATCAAAAAAATAAAAGTTGGGATTGCCGTTTGGATGTGTGAGAACTCAAGTTCAACCCAGCCTAATGCAGTTGTTGCAGTTAGAAATATCCCGCACACCATTACTAAAATAAGTCCGCGAAGTAAAAAAGCCATAGATGAACCTTTCGCTAAGGAGTATGAAGGTTTAGTATTGATTGCATATTGGGTATAGCAAAAAGGAAGTTAGTATGTCCGATGAAAAATCGCCAGCACCAACAAAGAAATTATTAGATAAATCTCCACTTTCTGGAATAGCTGTTCCTATCGCTATTGTTTTAGTAGGTGCCTTGATCATATTTGGTGTAACAAAAATGCTATCCACCGGAAAAAATCATAGAGACCTTGTGGCTGAATTAAATTCAAAGACTTTTGGAAATCGTTGGGTTGCAGCCTATGAGTTATCAAAGTATCTGGCCTCATCAAAAATTCCTCCTCAGGATGTGCCTTGGGTTGTTGAAAACTTGATCCAAGTTTATAAGCAGAGTATTGACGCTAGGACTCGTAATTTTGTAGTGCTTGCCTTAGGAACCCTCAAGCATCCGCAATCTGCTGAACTCATGAACCAAGCTGTGAATGATGAAGATCCGCAGGTTAAGTTTAACGCAATAGTAGGTCTCGGTAATTTGTCAAAAGATTCAAAAATCGATTGGGATAACCTCAAAAATCAACTCATCACAACTTCTGACGAAGGTATTAAGCAGGCCATCATTTTTACTATGGCGACGCACAGGATTGAGGGCGGCGAGTTAATTATAAAACCACTCATGGGAGCGTCAGAGAGAATGGTTAGGTATGCTGCAGCAACGGCTTTGATTTATTATAATCCATTGGAATCAGTCAGAATAATTGAAGAGATTTTTGCGCTGCCCTATGATCAGTTTTCTGCCGGACAATTAAATGGTTCTCAAGCTGAAGTTTTGAAACTTAATGTTTTATCTCATATTGAAAAAGCCTCAGCAGTCGAATTGTCTAACTTGGTGCGAAATCTAGTCGAAAAAGATTCCAACATTCAAGTGAGCACAAAAGCCAAACAGGTCCTAAACCTATTGAAAAAATAGAACTTTGCACCCATAATGAGCCTCATCCCCTTTAGGTCCCCAAAGCTTTGGATTAATCCATCGCTAAACCAATTTGTTCGGAGTTTTCACTCATGAGTGAAGAATTAAAAACCAGTTTAAATCGCCGCGAATTCTTTAGTTTTCTTGCTGTAGGCTGGATAACCTTTGGAGCAGCTGTTTCTGGATTGTTAAGTTTTGTTTTTCGTTACCTCTATCCCAATGTTGTGTTTGAGCCTGCGATGGATTTCATTGCGGGATTTCCTGACCAATATCCCGAGGGAGTTGATGAAAGATGGAAGAACGGTTTTGGTGTTTGGATTTATAAAAAAGATGGCAAATTCGTTGCTCTCTCAAACATTTGTACTCACCTCGGTTGTATTCCCACGTGGCTTCCTGCTGAAAATAAATTTAAGTGCCCATGTCATGGCTCTGGATACTATGCCAATGGAATCAACTTTGAAGGTCCAGCCCCTCGTCCACTTGAAAGATACAAAGTTTCACTAAACCCAGAGGGTAAAGTGATTGTTGATAAAACCAAAGTATACCGTTACGAGAAGGGCGAATGGACGAATCCAGAAGCCTTTATCGACGTTTAAATAGGCGAGGCGAGACATGTCTGAGCAAAGTTTTGCAGATAAAGTAGCAAACACCCAAGTATGGAAATCAATTTTTCGTCACGGGCCACCCAATAACGCTAGAAATCGTGCCGCAGTAGTTGCAGGTAACGTTTTTCTACATCTCCATCCAATCAAGCTTAAGAAATCAGGCGTTCAGCTTGGTTATACATGGTGTATGGGTGGACTCACATTTTTCGTATTTTTGGCCTTAACTGTGACCGGTGTTCTCTTGATGTTCTATTACCGCCCTACGGCTGAGTATGCTTTTACAGATATTATTGGTCTTCGTGAACACGTTCCTCTAGGGATTATGCGTGAGCTTCACCGCTGGGGTGCTCACTTGATGGTTATCACTGTTTGGATTCACATGTTCCGAGTCTTCATGACTGGATCATACAAACCACCTCGTGAGTTCAACTGGGGCGTCGGAGTTATTCTTCTCGTACTCACACTTCTTCTCTCATTCACAGGTTATCTCTTACCTTGGGATCAGCTCGCTATTTGGGCTATCACCGTAGGATCGAACATGGCGAAAGCGACTCCATTCTTGGGTCATGGTGGACCTGGTGCGGCTCTCGCTCAGATTGGTGACTTCGTTATGGTGTCTGATAAAAACGACGTTCGTTTCCAACTTCTTGGTGGCCGCTTCGTTGGTGAAGCTGCGCTACTTCGTTTTTACATTCTTCATTGCGTATTTATCCCTCTAGTTGTTGCGGTTTTGATAGCTGTTCACTTCTGGCGTGTTAGAAAAGACGGAGGAATTTCCGCTCCCCTCTAAGAGCGAAATCAAGGAATGATATGATTAAAGAATTTATCAATTATCTCTCGTCGCCGCTTTACTCTTTTACAGGAGTTATGGCGTTTTTCTTCTTCACAGTAAAACGTCCAGATATCGTGGGCTCGAAAAAATTCGGTCTCATCAGCTTAGTGTCCATTTTGGTCATCTTCGGCTGGATGCTCACTGACCCCGTCTTTTTCTCTGTTATTAGTCTGCCTGATAATATTCCAATTATTATTCTGAACGCTGTCGTTCTCTGGTCATGGTGGTTTGCTATCCATAAAGGTGTCGAGAACGATAAGAGAATCGCTGCAGGTGAAGGTCCTCTTGAAGGAACACCTGAAAATCGTGAAAAAGTTTGGGCTTGGCCCAATCTTGTTTATACTGAGCTATTTGCAGGGATAGCCTGTACCGTTTTCCTAATTGTGTGGGCAATCTTCTTCAAAGCTCCACTCGAGGAACCGGCTAATCCAACATGGGCACCAAACCCAGCTAAAGCCCCTTGGTACTTTTTGGGGCTTCAGGAAATGCTTGTGTACTTTGACCCTTGGATGGCTGGGGTTGTATTGCCGGGAATTATTCTGGTAGGTCTCATTTTACTTCCTTTTATTGACACTAATCCAAAAGGAAATGGGTATTTTACGTTCGCAGAGAGAAAATTTGCTATTTCCGGATTTATGTTTGGATGGATTGTTCTATGGATTTTCCTCATTCAGGTAGGGACATTCCTTCGTGGTCCTAACTGGACTTTCTATGGTCCGTTTGAATATTGGGATGCTCATAAAGTTGTGGCTGAAAATAACATCAACCTTTCAGAAATCATGTGGATCAAGCTTTTTAATACAGGTCTCCCAAAAAATATCATTTTACGTGAAATTTTTGGAATCCTTTTGACTGGTTTTTACTTGGTAGGAATTGTTCCAATTATAACAAAAAAATGGGGACATAAATTCCTTAAAGATATGGGAACTATTCGCTATTACCTTTTGATCTTCTTGATCTTAAGTGCGGCGAGTCTCCCGATTAAAATGTACTTACGTTGGTTCATTAACCTCAAGTACATCGTAGCGATGCCAGAATTTGAATTGAACCTCTAATCAATTGCGCGAGCGAAGGTAGCAAAAATGAAACGTGAACCTGGAATGGCCTACAATATATCCAACCTAAATAAGGTGTTTGCGGTCTTGTCTGTGTTGCTTCTATTGACTGTGATTTGGGTCGTCTTAGACGACTACATCCGTCCTTGGAAAGCAGTCCAGGTTAAAGCGATGGATATTGAGAACCAAGTAACCGCTTTGAAAGTTAAAGAGGTTGAAGGGACGATTGATGCATCTAAACTTTCTGCCGCAAAAGAAGAGTTGGTTCAAGCAGAAAAAGCCTTAGAAGAAAACGAGCTTGCGACTCGTAAGATTAAAGAAAAGATCACTGACGTTGAAAATCGCATTTACGTTCAAAATATGTACAACGGTGTTCAGGGGTCTCAGTCAGGAGAGTGGCAGTTTAAATACGAGCACGCCCTCTCCGCGAAGCACTTCGATGAAGCCAAGAAATACAAAAAGACATTTGATGAGTATAAGGCTCGGGAAAATGCTGGTCGAGATAAGCTCAAAGCTCTCACTGGCGAGCTTGATGGCTACATGGCTGATCTTAAAAAGCTTGAAGAGGCAAAAACTGTTGCTGAGAAAAACGTAAAATCTATAGTCGCTGATCGTGATCGTCTTGTTGCTGGCCTGGCTCGCACTGAGAAGAATCCACTTTGGGCACTCCGAAATGCTCCATTTATTGATTTTCTTGACCCCACAATTAAAATCCGTCAGTACGTTATTCTTAATGACAACAATGACATGTACTTCCAGCAGATCCCTAAAATTGATCGCTGTACGACATGTCACGTGTTCATTGACCGTACCGGCTACGAAGACCAACCAAATCCTTACAAAACTCACCCGAAGCTTGATACGCTTGCCGTTGGTGTGAATTCGGCTCACCCTATTAAAGATTTTGGCTGTACCTCATGTCACGGTGGAGTAGGTGATCGTGTACATGATTTCAATTCACCGGCACACATTCCTCAAAATGAGGCTCAAAAGAAAGATTGGATCGCAAAATACCACTGGCATGAGCCACACAAAGTTCCTCAGCCCATGCTCCCTCTTCAGTACTCAGAAGGTATGTGTATTAAGTGTCACAAAGGTGTGGAGCGCATCCCGCTTGCTGATAAACTGAACAAAGGTAAAGAGCTCACTGAAACCTATGGCTGTTATGGATGCCACAAGATTGAAGGTTGGGATCATTTGGAAAAGCCAGGTCCTTCTCTTGAAAAAATCACTGCAAAAACAAATAAAGAGTGGATGAAGAACTGGATCTGGAGTCCTCATTCATTTAACCCAAAATCAAAGATGCCAGCTTTTTTCATGCAGGCTAATAACTCGGCACCTGAGTACATGAAAAAGAACGAAGCTGAAGTTAATGCCATGGTGGAGTATCTGGCTCATCAAGCAAAACCTTATAAGCCTTACGCTCCCTACAAAGGTGGTAATACTTCAAAAGGAAAAGAGCTTATTGAGAAAGTTGGCTGTGTGGGATGCCACATGGTTGAAGGTATCGATGACAAATGGAACGCTGTTGGTGCCCGCAAAGGAACTTATCTGACGGGTACTGGCTCAAAAGTTGATCCGGATTGGTTGGTGTCTTGGCTTAAAAAACCAAACCACTATCAGGAAGACACGATCATGCCTTCTTTCCGTTTAACGGATCAGGAAGCTAACGACATTGCGGCTTATTTATTAAATCTTAAAAATGATGCTTTCGCTGGTCTCACATTCCCAAGCTTAAATAAGAATCTTCGTGACGAAATCCTTGTTCAAGACTATTTCTCGGCTTTCGATACACTAGATACCGCTAAGAAAAAACTTGAAGGGATGAGTGATTCAGAGAGAACTCTTGAGTTGGGTAGAAGATCGATTTCAAAGTATGGTTGTTACTCCTGTCACAACATCAATGGATTCAGTGCTGATCTTCCACCGATTGGTCCTGAACTGACAAAAGTTGGCTCTAAGCCAGTTGAGCAGTTCGGATTTGGTCAACAAAAGCAAGTCCCCCACACTCGTCAGGGTTGGATCGCTCAGCATTTGAAGCAGCCGAGCATTTGGGATTTGGGTGTTCCTAAGCCATTCAAAGATCTTAACAAAATGCCAAACTTCTATCTTCAAGATTGGGAAATTGAATCAATTATGGTTCACCTCTTAGGTCTTGTTGATGCAAAAGTTCCTCTGCGTGGTCAGAAAATTTTAAGTGCTAACGAGAAGATTGCTGAAGATGGCAAAAAAGTTGTGAATAAGTTTAACTGCCAAGGCTGTCATAATATTGATGGCAACGGCGGTGAACTTTCAAAAGCTTTTGAAGATCCAAACTATGGTCCGCCATGGCTTGTAAAACAAGGCCATCGTGTACAAACCGATTGGTTTAATAATTTCCTTCAAAATGTTCATACAATTCGTCCCTACGTTGAAGTGCGTATGCCGTCATTTAACTATTCTAATGAAGAGTTGAATAAGATAGTGGCTTACTTTCAGGCTGATTCTGAGCAACCAACGTTCGAAAATCTCGGCAAGGTTGAGTGGGAGGCTGGTGAGCGTGAAGCTGCAATGAAGCTTTGGAATGAGCTTGCTTGTACCACCTGTCACACAATTGGTTTTACAAAAGATGAAGCTCAGGCTCCAGCTCTCAAAGATGCTAAACTTCGCCTGCGTCCTTCTTGGATTGAGAAGTGGCTGACGAATCCAACTGAGATTATGCCCTACACTTCAATGCCGAATTTCTGGGAAGGTGGAACTATTTCTGCATCAGAAGGGGTATTGGAAGACGATCCAAAACGACAAATACGCGCGTTGCGCAAGTTGATCCAGGAGTGGGGCAACAGCTCCTATCCCACACCACTTTTAAAGAATTGATTGAGAAAAAAAGGCAGCTTCGGCTGCCTTTTTTATTTCTGATACTAATCATCGAAAAATTTCTTATCTAACTCGTTGACACTGTCTTTCGGAATCATTAACTTTGCTCCTCACGACGATATGTTTTGCGGGGGTGTAGCTCAGCTGGGAGAGCATCAGATTTGCATTCTGAGGGTCGCAGGTTCGATCCCTGTCATCTCCACCAAAAACAAAAAAAGTCATCGTGAAATTTTTTTAGAGATTTTGCTTGCAGCACTTAAAACTGAATGCTACAAACGACGCCTTCCGAAAAAATTATGTTCTTTGACAATTTAATAGAGATAAGTTTCGAGTGTCTTCGGACATTCGGATCAAGATGAGAAA